>NZ_JBVJFF010000009.1:216375-456554 GCF_055587985.1 Streptomyces sp. NPDC046335
CCCGAGGGCGGCGAGCCTGTTCCGGTCCCCGCTCCCAAAACCCCCCCCCCCCCCCCCCCCCCCCCCCCCCCCCCCCCGGGACTTTTCAGCGATGCGTACGGGGATCGGCGCTCGGGCCGGGGTTCCGCGTCAGGCTCGTGGGGGGCGGAGGCGGGTCAGCAGCTTTGTCGTTTCCTCGCGGCGGGACCATGCGATCCAGGCCAGGGGGAGGATGAGGATCAGCGGGGTGGCCGCGTTCTCCCCGCCCATCGCCGTGACGGTCACGATGAACGCGCCGACCATCAGCCCGATCAACGCCGTCGCCGCGACGGAGGAGAGCAGCGGGAGCAGCAGCGCGATGCCGCCGAGCACTTCCAGCGCCCCGATGGTGTACATCCCGGCCGCGCCCCAGCCGAGCTCGTCGAAGGCCTCCACGGCGGTCGGGTGCGCGATCACCTTCGGCACGCCGCTGGCGGCGGCGAAGAAGACGCCGAGCAGCACCTGAAGGGTGCGCAGGGCGACGCGGGCACCGCGGCTGCGCGGGGCGGTGGACGTCGGGCCGACGGCGGTGTCGGTAGCGGTGGCAGTAGTGGCAGTGGCAGTAGTGGTAGCGGCAGTGGTGGCGGTCATCGTGGTCTCCCTGGTGAGCGGTGTGCCCGGCGCACCGCTGCCCTCCCGGGCTGCCGCCCTGCCGTGCTGTTCTGCTGTCACCTGGATAGACGGAGCCGCCCCGCCGAACTCATCGCTGCCACGGCAACTTCCTCGCGGGGCTCGGCTTTCCGCGCGCCCGTCAGGCCATCGGCACCGCCGCCACCCACGTGCGGTCGTCCGTCAGGTAGGTGTCGACCTTCAGTCCCGCCTCCAGGAGCGCCTGCTCGAACTGCTCCTCGGTGAGCGGGCGGGAGCGGAACGTCTGGGTCCAGACGGCGTCCGGGAAGACGTACTCCGCTCTGACCTCGTTCACGCCGTCGCCAACCGGCTTCGCCGACACGATACGGATGGTGCAGCCGCCCGGGTCGACACGCTCCCTCGGCAGGCCGGTGTGGTAATCCGCCGCCTCACGCTGGATCAGGACCCGCCCGCCGTCCGTGACATGGGTGCGGCAGGCGCGCAGTATCCCCCGCCGCACGCTCTCGTCACCGGAGTGCACGAGGAACGACGCGAGCAGCACCACGGGGAACTTCTCGTCCAGATCGAGCCGCTCGATGGCGCTCCGCACCGTCCGCACGGCCCCGCCCAGCGCGGCGACCTTCTCCAGCATCTCGGCGGACTCGTCCACCGCCGTCACCCGGAAGCCCCGCTCCAGGAGCGGCCGCGTCACCCGGCCCGCCCCGCTGCCCAGCTCCAGGATGTGCGCACCGGGCGGCGCCGCCGCCGCGACGACCCCGGGCTCGGCCCCGGCGGCCAGGCGCGCGTACAGCTCGACCGCGCAGCCGTCCGGCGTGATCGCGCCGGGGCCCGTCCCCTCGTATCCCTCACGCATCTCGACGCTCATGACCCGCCAACGAAGCGCGCGGCGGGCCCGTTCCCCGTCGCCTCGGCCGCCGCGCGGCTACAGCGGAAACCAGCCATGCCCTCCGTACCAGTGACCGCCCGCCCGCAGATGGTCGCCCACGGCCCGCTCCACGCTGGTGCGCCTGGGCAGTTGGGCCACGGGGAGGTCCCGGTCGCCGAAGACGAAGGCGATGGGGTCGCCGTCCTGCGGCTCCCGCCCGTACCCGTCCGCGAGGCGGAAACGCTCCTGGAAGCGGACGATGTTCGAATCCGCGGGCAGGTATTCCTTCAGCTGTGGGTCGAGCAGCCAGGAGTGGCAGACAGCTGTCTCATACCGTTCCTCGGGGAAGTGGCGCGCGAAGAACTGCCGTGCCATGGCCAGCGACCGGTCGCAGGCCTCCGGGGACAGCGCCCCTCGGAAGTCGGTGATGTGCAGGTTGAGGCAGGGGTCCCCGGGGCCGGCGCCGTGCCCGGCGGCGGCCGTCGCGCCGCCCATCCGCTCGCCGAGGACCGCGCGCTGGAACTGCAGCCTGCCGAGCTGGTACAGCTCTCCGCGGAAGTGCAGGCCGGGCCAGCCCGGCACGATCAGGCCGCGCCCGCCGCGCGCCCTGCGGTGCACCGCCAGGTGCCGCCCCAGGTCGGCGAGGGTGCGGCGCGAGACGTCGTCGGGGATGCCGCGGGCACGGTGGTAGGCCCTCACGTGCGGCAGCGCCGCCACGTACACGAACACGAAGAAGCAGCGGCCCAGCTCTCCCCACTCCGCGGGCAGCTCCGGGGCCAGGCCGTCCCTGCCGACCGTGCCCATGTCGCGTACGAGGGCGTCCACGCAGCGGTCGAGCAGCCACCGCGTCTCCGGGTCGGCCGTCAGCCGGCCGCGCAGTGCCACGAGGGCGTTGATGTCCTCGTGCGGCACGGCGAGGTCGAGCAGCACCTCGGGGAGCTCGTCGGCGCCGGGAAGCTCAGCCTCCGCCCGCGGCGGCCCGGCGCCCTCCAGCTCGTCGAGCCAGGCGGCGAGCCCCACGTCCGACCTGAGCGCTTTCAGCATGTTCTCACCCGCTTTACCCTGGAATGGAGGAGACGACCGCTTATGACGCATGCGAACCGCCATCCGCACCCGCCCCGTACCGGCAGTGAGCCGCTGACCGCGCGGAGTCCGCTCCGTATGCGCCTGTGGTTCAGCGTATGGGGCCTGCTCTGGACCGCCTTCGGAACCGCGGCCTTCGCGCTCACCGGACGCACGGGCTGGGCGGTGGCGTGCGGGGTGCTGCTGCTCATCGTCCTGGCCGACCTGGCGTGGGTGGTGCACCGGATGCGCCAGGGCCCGCACTTCCAGCCGGGCCGCGACATCCCGCCGTACCCGCCGTCGGGCCCGCCTTAGCTCTCGTCGTCAGCTCCCGTCGTCAGCTCTCATCGTCGAAGTGGGCCGCCGCCACGTACTCCGGCTGAGGGTCGAGCGCGGCCGCGAGGCGGAAGTGGCGCCGGGCGCGGTCGGGCTGCGCGCCGCGTTCGTAGGTGCGGGCGAGCGCGAAGTGCGCGAAGGCGTTGTCCGGCTCGCGCTCCAGGACGGTGTTGAACTCCAGCTCGGCGGCGCGCAGTTGCGCGGAGGCGAAGAAGGCGCGCGCCCTCAGCAGCCTGGCCGCGGTGTTCTCGGGGTGGGCGGCGACGACCGTGTCGAGGAGCTTCACCGCACCGCGCGGATCTCGCGCGGCAAGGAGCTGCTCCGCCGCGCGGTAGTCGATGACATACGTTTCCGGGGTGATGTCGGGCACGCCGGACTCCTTCCCTCGCTCCCCCGCGCCAACGCCCGTCACAGCGGCACTATTCCGCACGGCGGCGTCTATTCCGCGAGCACCGTCCGCGACCTCATGGACCCGCTCTCATGGACGCGACGTCATAGACGCGACCTCATGGACGCGCTCTGCGTACGAGATCCGCCCACACCTCGGCCACCCGCTCAGCGAGGCCCGCCAGCGGCCCGTCGTTGTCGATGACGATGTCCGCGATCTCCAGGCGCTTCTCGCGCGTGGCCTGTGCGGCCATCCGTGCGCGGGCGTCCTCCTCGCTCATGCCGCGCAGCCGCACCAGACGGTCGAACTGGGTCTCCGGGCGCGCGTCGACGACGACCACCAGGTCATAGAGGGGCGCGAGGCCGTTCTCGGTGAGCAGCGGCACGTCGTGGACGACGACCGCGTCCTCGGCGGCGGAGCGTTCGAGTTCGGCGGAGCGGGCGCCGACGAGCGGGTGCACGATCGAGTTGAGCAGGGCGAGTTTCCCGGCGTCGGCGAAGACGACGGAGCCGAGCCTCGGCCGGTCCAGGGAGCCGTCGGGGGCGAGGATCTCCTCCCCGAAGGCTTCGACGACGGCCGCCAGCCCCGGAGTTCCCGGCTCCACCACCTCGCGCGCGATCTTGTCGGCGTCGATCAGGACGGCTCCGGACGCGACGAACAGCCGCGAGACTTCACTCTTGCCGGCGCCGATCCCGCCGGTCAGGCCCACCTTCAGCATGACCGGCAGCTTAGGGCCTGGGTCCGACACCGGCCCCAGGGCCCCGGGACCGGCATCGGCTCCAGGGCCCTGACGTCACGCTTCGCCCTCCCGCTCGGCGAGGAAGCGTTCGAATTCGCGGCCGATCTCGTCGGCGGAGGGAATGTCGGCCGGTTCGGCCAGCATGTTGCCCCGGTCCTGGGCTCCCGCGGCGGCGTCGTACTGGTGCTCAAGGCCCTGGATCAGCGCGACCAGCTCCTCGTCACCCTCCTGGATCTGCCGGTCGATCTCGGTCTGGGTGCGGTGCGCCTCGGTGCGCAGTCCGTGCGCGGCGCCGGGCAGCACCAGGCCGGTCGCGGCGGTGATCGTCTCAAGGACGGTGAGGGCCGCGTCCGGGTACGCGGAGCGGGCGATGTAGTGCGGGACATGGGCGGCGAGGCCGAGCACGTCGTGTCCCGCCTCCAGGAGGCGGTACTCCACCAGGGAGGCCGCGCTCCCCGGCACCTGCGCCTCTTCGAAGGGGCTCCGGTGGCCGGGCACCAGGTCGGTGCGGTTGCCGTGGGGGGTGAGGCCCACGGGGCGGGTGTGCGGCACGCCCATGGGGATGCCGTGGAAGTTCACCGCGAGGCGCACGCCGAGCCGCTCCACGACCTCCTTGACGGCCGCGGCGAACCGCTCCCACTCGATGTCGGGCTCGGGCCCGGAGAGGAGCAGGAAGGGCGCACCCGTGGCGTCCTGCAACAGGCGGACTTCGAGCGTCGGGACCTCGTAGTCGGTCCAGCGGTCGCGCCGGAAGGTGAGCAGCGGACGGCGGGCGCGGTAGTCGACGAGCCGGTCGTGGTCGAATCGCGCCACCACCTGCCCGGGAAGGCTGTCGGTCAGGCGCTCGACGATCTGGTCGCCGGTTTCGCCCGCATCGATGTAGCCGTCGAAGTGGTAGAGCATGACAAGACCGGCCGATTCCTGGGCCAGCGCCATGTCGACGACGGCCAGGCCCTTCGGCTCCCATGCGTACAAACCCTGCGGATCAAGCACTGTGACCGCTCCTCCTCGTGTTCGTGGAGAAGAACACGCGGAACGGCACGGGCATTCCCGCCGGTCGCCCGATTCGTCTCTGTGAATGCCCTTACAGGGGTGCGCAGTTCAGCCACGGACCGCTGACACACGCCTCTGGTCGCCCCCTGGTCCAGACCTTGACGCGGACATGCCCCACCTCTACGTTCATGTGCACACCCGGCGTTCACGTACAAGAACCGTAGAAGAACCGTACGGGGACGCCCTCACCGGACGGGAAGGCCACCCCCATGCGCACCCGACGAACACTGCTCACCGCCCTGCTGACCGCGACGGCCGTCACCGCGGGCCTGGCCGCGAGCGCTGCCGCCGCACCCGGCGCGGTGCCCGCGCGGACCATCGAGGTGTCCAGCGCCGCCCAGCTCAAGGCGGCGCTCACCGACGCCTCCCCCGGCGACACGGTCCACCTGGCCGACGGAAGCTACTCCGGGAACTTCAAGACCTCGGTGGCCGCGAGCGCCGGCTCACGCATTACGCTGACCGGTTCCTCGAAGGCGGTGCTCAGGGCGGGCGGCGGCTACGGACTGCACCTGAACGGAGCCGCGTACTGGACGGTGAAGGGCATCACCGTCACCGGCGGCCAGAAGGGCATCATGATCGACTCGGCCCGCGGCGTCGTCGTGGACACCGTCACGGTGCACGGCCTGGACATGGAGGGCGTCCACTTCCGCAAGTCGAGCCGCGACGGAGTGATCAGGAATTCCCGCGTCCACGACACGGGCAACGACGGCCGCGGCATGGGAGAGGGCATCTACGTAGGCACCGCCAACACGCTCTCCGACAAGAGCGACAACGTCCAGATCCTCGGCAACACGATCGGCCCCGACGTCGGCGGTGAGGCGGTCGACATCAAGGAGGGCACCACCGGCGGCAGGGTCTCGGGCAACACCTTCGACGGCAAGGGTCTGACCGGTGTCCACTACGACGACTCGTGGGTCGACGTGAAGGGCAACGACTACGTCATCGAGAACAACACCGGCAAGAACACCACGAACAACGGCTACGAGACCCACTCCCAGCAGTCCGGCTGGGGCTGCGGCACGGTCTTCCGCGGCAACAGGTCCACGCTGACGGGCGCGACGGGCGACAAGCGGCTCGCCATCAACGTGACGAACCAGAGCGGCGGCTGCGGGACGACGGTCTACGCGAGCAACACGGTGACCGGCGGCAGGGGCCTGACGAACATCGAGGTGACCCCGTAGGGGGAACGTCCCGAACCGAGACGCACTGCGGGCCCGCACCCCCGAAGGGATGCGGGCCCGCAGCGTTCAGCTACAACCGCCTAGGGGCGAGCCTCAGCTCTGGCCACCCGCGAGCTTCTCGCGAAGCGCGGCAAGCGCCTCGTCCGAAGCCAGGGCGCCGGAGTTGTCGTCCGACTCCGAGGAGTACGAACCGCCGCCGCCACCGCCACCGCTGGTGCCGGCGGCCGGAGCCGCGCCACCGGGAGCCGCGACACCCTCGGCCTCAGCCTGAGCGTCGGCCTCGCGGGACTTGATGACCTGAGCCTGGTGCTGCTCGAAGCGCGACTGCGCCTCGGCGTACTGGGTCTCCCAGGCCTCGCGCTGGGTCTCGTAGCCCTCGAGCCAGTCGTTGGTCTCGGGGTCGAAGCCCTCGGGGTAGATGTAGTTGCCCTGGTCGTCGTAGGACGCGGCCATGCCGTACAGGGTCGGGTCGAACTCGACGGCCGACGGGTCGGCGCCGAAGGACTCGTTGGCCTGCTTCAGCGACAGCGAGATCCGGCGACGCTCGAGGTCGATGTCGATGACCTTGACGAAGATCTCGTCGTTGACCTGGACGACCTGCTCCGGGATCTCCACGTGGCGCTCGGCCAGCTCGGAGATGTGGACCAGGCCCTCGATGCCCTCGTCGACGCGCACGAACGCACCGAACGGAACGAGCTTGGTGACCTTACCGGGAACAACCTGCCCGATCTGGTGCGTGCGGGCGAACTGCTGCCACGGGTCTTCCTGCGTCGCCTTGAGCGACAGGGAGACACGCTCGCGGTCCATGTCCACGTCGAGAACCTCGACGGTGACTTCCTGGCCGACCTCGACAACCTCGGAGGGGTGGTCGATGTGCTTCCAGGAGAGCTCGGAGACGTGCACGAGACCGTCGACGCCGCCGAGGTCCACGAACGCACCGAAGTTGACGATCGAGGAAACGACGCCGGAGCGGACCTGACCCTTCTGCAGGGTCGTGAGGAAGGTCTGACGGACCTCGCTCTGAGTCTGCTCGAGCCAGGCACGGCGGGACAGGACCACGTTGTTGCGGTTCTTGTCCAGCTCGATGATCTTGGCCTCGAGCTCCTTGCCCACGTAGGGCTGGAGGTCGCGGACGCGGCGCATCTCGACGAGGGAAGCCGGCAGGAAGCCACGGAGGCCGATGTCGAGGATGAGACCACCCTTGACGACCTCGATGACCGTACCGGTGACGATGCCGTCTTCTTCCTTGATCTTCTCGATCGTGCCCCAGGCGCGCTCGTACTGAGCACGCTTCTTGGACAGGATCAGACGGCCTTCCTTGTCCTCCTTCTGGAGAACCAGGGCCTCGATCTCGTCGCCGACCTTGACGACCTCGTTCGGGTCGACGTCGTGCTTGATCGAGAGCTCGCGGCTCGGGATGACGCCTTCGGTCTTGTAACCGATGTCGAGCAGGACCTCGTCCCGGTCGACCTTCACGATGACGCCGTCGACGATGTCGCCGTCGTTGAAGTACTTGATCGTCTCGTCGATCGCGGCGAGGAAGGCTTCCTCGTTACCGATGTCGTTGACCGCTACCTGCGGGGTGGTGGAAGCGGTGGTCTCGGTGCTGCTCGTCATGTGGGTAAGGGCTCCGGTACGGACAGTGAGTCGTAGGTACTGCTAGCGCCGGAGCCGATTTCGCTCTGAAGAAGCCGGACAGCCTGGAAGCACCGATTCCTGAGTTTCCGAAGAAACGGAAGGCACCTCGACAACCGAGGGGACATGCAACAGATGCGAGCGCATCCTGCTATGTCTGAGGACAGCAGGCTCGCAGCGCAACTTGTAGCATACGGGGGCAGCCGGACAGGGTCAATGCGCGAAGGCGCACACCCGGGGCGGATCGCCGCATACCCGGCACAAAACCTGTCGCCTGAGGCCACACGGGCCGCACCGCGCCCCCTTCGCGACCCGGGCCCGACGGAAGACACGAAAGATTACGACGATGGAGCCGATCATCCAAGAGTCCGAACCACTCGAGCCGGAAGCAACCCGCCGTGACGCCGACGTCACCGAGAGCAGCCGCGCCAACCGCGGCTGGTGGGACCGGAACGCCGACGACTACCAGGTCGAGCACGGCACGTTCCTCGGCGACGACCGCTTCGTGTGGGGCCCCGAGGGGCTCGACGAGGTAGAGGCGGAGCTTCTCGGTCCGCCGGAGGAGCTGAAGGACAAGGACGTCCTGGAGATCGGCGCCGGCGCCGCCCAGTGCTCGCGATGGCTGCTCTCCCAGGGTGCCAGGCCCGTCGCCCTCGACCTCTCGCACCGCCAGCTCCAGCACGCGCTGCGGATCGGCGGCTCCGTGCCGCTGGTCCAGGCCGACGCGGGGGTGCTGCCCTTCAAGGACGGCGCCTTCGACCTGGCCTGCTCCGCCTACGGCGCGCTGCCCTTCGTCGCCGACCCGGTCCTCGTCCTCAAGGACGTGCACCGTGTGCTGCGGCCCGGCGGCCGGTTCGTCTTCTCCGCCACCCACCCCATGCGCTGGGCCTTCCCCGACGAGCCGGGCCCCGAGGGCCTCTCCGTAGGGGCCTCCTACTTCGACCGCACTCCTTATGTGGAGCAGGACGAGGAAGGGAACGCCGTCTACGTGGAGCACCACAGGACCATCGGCGACCGGGTCAGGGACATCGTGGCGGGCGGCTTCCGCCTCGTCGACATCGTGGAGCCGGAGTGGCCCGCCTGGAACACGCAGGAGTGGGGCGGCTGGTCCCCGCTGCGCGGCAACCTGATCCCGGGTACGGCCATCTACGTATGCGTACGAGACTGACCGGGTGATCCCTGACGCCGCCGCCCTGAACCTGCCCGTACGCGAAGCGCTGCCCGCCCTCCGTGCCGCTCTGGAGGGTCCCGGCAGCGCGGTGCTCTGCGCGCCGCCCGGCACCGGCAAGACGACGCTGGTGCCTCTCGCGCTCGCGGGCCTGCTCGATCTGCCGGGCGCCTTCACCGGCGTACGCCGTGTCGTCGTCGCCGAGCCACGGCGGATCGCCGCACGGGCCGCCGCGCGGCGGATGGCGTGGCTGCTGGGCGAGAAGGTGGGCGACCGCGTCGGCTACACCGTGCGCGGTGAGCGCGTGGTGGGCCCCCGCACGCGCGTGGAGGTCGTCACGACCGGCGTCCTGCTCCAGCGGCTCCAGCGGGACCAGGAGCTGGCCGGCGTGGACGTCGTGATCATCGACGAGTGCCATGAGCGGCATCTGGACGCCGACACGGTGGCGGCCTTCCTCGTCGACGTACGGGCCGCGCTCCGGCCCGAGCTGCGCCTGGTGGCCGCGTCCGCGACGACCGACGCGGCGGGCTGGGCGCGGGTCCTGGGGGACGCGCCCGTGGTGGAGGCGCAGGGCATCACCCACCCCGTGGAGGTGGTCTGGGCGCCGCCCGCGGCTCCCGTACGGCCGCCGCACGGCATGCGGGTCGACCCCGCGCTGCTCACGCATGTGGCGTCGGTGGTGCGGCGGGCCCTCGCCGAGCGGGACGGGGACGTCCTGTGCTTCCTGCCCGGGGTCGGCGAGATCGCGCGGGTGGCCGGACAGCTGGGCGGCCTCGCGGGCGTGGAGGTGCTCCAGGTGCACGGGCGGGCTCCCGCCGCCGTGCAGGACGCCGTCCTCGCCGGGTCGGCGGGCCGCCGGGTCGTGCTCGCCACGTCCGTGGCCGAGTCGTCGTTGACGGTGCCCGGGGTCCGTGTGGTCGTGGACTGCGGCCTCGCGCGCGAGCCGCGCGTCGACCACGCGCGCGGGCTGAGCGCGCTCGCGACGGTGCGTGCCTCGCAGGCGGCCGGGCGGCAGCGCGCGGGCCGGGCGGGCCGTGAGGCGCCGGGAGCCGTGTACCGCTGCTGGGCGGAGGCCGAGGACGAGCGTCTGCCGCGCTTTCCCGCGCCGGAGATCAAGGTGGCCGACCTCGCCGCGTTCGCCCTCCAGGCGGCGTGCTGGGGCGATCCTGACGCCTCCGGGCTCGCCCTGCTCGACCCCCCGCCCGGCGGCGCGATGGCGGCGGCGCGGGGCGTGCTCGCCGCGGTCGGGGCGGTGGACGCGGAGACGGGACGGGTCACGGAACGGGGCGGCCGGCTGGCCCGGGTGGGCCTGCACCCGCGCCTGGCCCGCGCCCTCCTCGACGCGGCGCCCCTCGTGGGCACGCGCAGGGCCGCGGAGGTCGTCGCCCTGCTGAGCGAGGAACCGCCGCGGGAGTACGGGGACGACCTCGGCGCGGCGTGGCGGGCGGCCCGGCGGGGCGGGGACGGGTACGCGGGGCGCTGGCGCAGGGAGACGGGGCGGCTGGCCTCGGCGGCGGCTTCCGCTTCGGGGCTCGCCCGCACTCCGGCCGCCGGCTCGGTGACCGCCGGCCCGGTGGCCTCGGGGGACTCGGGTGGCGAGGCGGGAGCCGGCGGTGTCGTGGCGGCGCTGGCCTTTCCGGAGCGGGTGGCTCGGCACGTCGGGGGCGGGGCCTATCTCATGGTCAACGGAACCCGCGCCGAGCTGCGGCCAGGATCGGCGCTGACCGGCGCCCCCTGGCTGGCCGTGGCCGCCGCGGACCGCCCCGTCGGCGCCGGCCACGCGCGCGTGCTTCTGGGCGCGGCCATCGACGAGGGGGTTGCTCGGAGCGCCGCGGCGGCGTTGGGCCGGGAGGGGGACGAGGTGGCCTGGTCCGGTGGCGATCTGGTGGCGCGGCATGTCGAGTACCTCGGGGCGGTGGAGCTGAGCGCCCGCCCGATCCGTGACCCGGACCCCCATCTCGTACGAAAAGGTCTGTTGAGCGGCCTGCGGGACGAAGGCACCGAGCTGCTGAAGTGGTCCCGCGGCGCGCGCGAGCTGCGGGAGCGGCTGGCGTTCCTGCACCGGCACCTCGGCGCGCCCTGGCCCGACGTGTCGGAGGACGCCCTCCACGCGCGCGTGGACGAGTGGCTGGAGCCCGAGCTGTCACGGGCGCGGCGCCGTTCCGACCTCGGCCGGATCGACGCGGGGCAGGGCCTCGCCCGGCTGCTGCCGTGGGCCGGCGGCCAGGCCGCGCGCCTGGACGAGCTGGCCCCCGAGCGGCTGGAGGTGCCGAGCGGGTCGCGGGTGCGGCTCGACTACGCCGATCCCGAGCGGCCCGTCCTCGCGGTGAAGCTCCAGGAGATGTTCGGCCTCGCGACGACCCCGCGGATCGCGGACGGAACCGTTCCCGTCCAGGTCCACCTGCTCTCCCCCGCGGGGCGCCCTGCGGCCGTCACCGCCGACCTCGCCTCGTTCTGGCGCGAGGGCTACCGCGCGGTCCGCGCCGAGCTGCGCGGCCGGTATCCGAAGCATCCCTGGCCCGAGGATCCCGCCGCCGCCGAGCCGACCCGCTACACCAAGGCCCGCCAGGCGCGACGTGACGCCGGCGGGAACCCGCAGGAGTCCCCTAGGCGTTGACCGGTTCCGGCTCGGGGTCGCTGGAAGCCGTCGGCTCGGGGCCGCCCCGCCTGCGGCCGCGCGCCTCCAGCCAGAGCGAGAGCGCGAACAGGAGCAGCCCGAGGCCGAGGAAGCCCCAGGGCAGGTACGAGGTCAGCAGGAGCACCAGGACGCGCTGGGACGTGACCAGGTCGACCGTGTGCTCGATGTAGTCCTCGCGCATCTTCACGTGCCCCTCGAAGACCGTGACCTTGTCGCGGTCGCCCAGGAGCGTGCCGCCGCGCAGCTCGTTCTTCTGGATCTCCTCGCCGTAGACGGGCGCTCCGGTGGTCGGCTCGACCCAGAACTTGCGGACGGTGGTGTACCAGCGCGTCGTGCCGGTCTTGGTGAGCGACTCCGGGGTGATGCCCTTGACCGGCATCGTCTTGGGGAAGGGGACCTTCGTCCAGGGGATGGTCTGCTCGAAGTAGTAGACCTCCACGCCCCGGAAGTTCCGTGTCCCCTTGTAGTGGATGGGCTTGGTGACGCGGGCCTGCGCGTCGAAGTACTCGTAGTCCCGCTTCTCGGTCAGGAACGGCCACTTGAACTCGATGCCCTGGCGCTTGACCGGGTCCCCGTCGACGGACTCCCCGGTGGCGTGCACGGGCTCCTGGCTGTGCGCGTCGAAGATGTAGCGCTCGGGGATCTTGGAGACCATCTTGCCGTCGTCGTCCTCGATGTAGCTGAGGGTGTCCCAGACCACGACATCGCGGTCGGCGCTCTTCTCGATCTTCTCCGAGGCCTCCACGTTGCCCTTGAGGGTCTGCACGATGGTGACCTTGTCGACCTTCTTGGCCGTCATCGAGCCGTAGTCGATCAGGGTCGGGTTCTTCGCCTCAAGGACCGCGTCCTGGTACTGGCTCGGCGGGATCTTCGCGAGGCGCGGGAAGGCGTACCAGCGCATGAGCGGGGACATGGCCGTGAAGAACACGGCGAAGGCGAGCAGAACGAGTCCGGCCTTGCGGCGCATCGCGGCGACCCTCCCTACGTCTACGTCTACGTCTATATCTGCGTCTGCGGGTGCGTCTGCGGGTGCGGGGCTGTGGCTACGGGTGCTCGGGCACCGTCGTGAGCAGTGGCTCGGGTGAGGTCTCGCCCGGCGGGGCGCCGAGCGCCGTGACCGTCAGGACCAGGGCGAACGCGGCCGCGAGACCGATGGCGGCGGCGATGAGGGCACGCATGCGGGACCTCCCTGGCCGGCGTCCGGCCGAAACTGATAGGGCGTCAGGTCGGGCACCGTAGCAACGCGGCGGCGAGATGAGAACACGTCGCACGCATACAGAGGGCCGCATACGGCACCGCATATGGCACCGCATACAAGGCCGCCCCCGTGCCGTGGTCGGCGCGGGGGCGGTCCTCCGTGGAACTTTCTTACGGAGCGCTGCGGCTCCTCGAAGGGGACGGGTCAGGCGGCGGGCTCGGTCGTGGCGTCCGGGGTGGGCGTGGCGTCGGGGGCGGGCGTGGCGTCCGTGGCCGCTACCTTCAGTTCGACGGTGAGCGTGGCGCCGCCCTCGGTGACGATGCGGAGCACGTACGTCCCCTCCGCGTCGTCCGCGTACAGCTTCGGCAGCTTCAGCAGGCCGTCGCCATCGGTCTTCAGGCTCTTCAGGCCGCGCACCTTGTTGCCGTCCGCGTCCTTGAAGTAGGGGCCCTTGTCGTTGACGGACGCGTCCGTCTTGGACTTGACGAGCGTGGCGGTGGCCGCGACGCCATCGGCCGCCTTGCCCTTGTACGTGGCCTTGACCTCGACCCGGTCCGCGAACTCCTTGCCCGGCTCGCAGGTCAGGGCCTTGTCGCTGGTCCTCGCGACGGCGTCCGCCCGGCGCGCGGTGACCTCGCCTGCGAAGTCGAGACCCGGCAGCTTCCGGCCCACGACCGTGGCGCGCACGGTGAACTCGCCCGCCTGCTCCCCCGCCTTCAGCGCGGGAGCGGTGGCCTTGCCCGCGGCGTTGGTGGTGACGTAGACGCTGCGCGCACCGCCCTCGAAGCGGGTGTCCGTGTCGCCGACGACCCGGAACTTCACCTTGACCTTGCCCACGGACGCGCCCGACTTGGCCTCCGCGCGCACCTGGACGCGCCCGGCGAAGGCGTCGCCCGCGGTCGCGGCGAGCTTGCCGGTGCCCGCGTTCTCCAGGCGGGCGACCCGCTCGGTGGGCGAGGGGGTGGGGTCGGGGGTCTGGGAGCCGTCGCCGGACGGGGGCTTGGTGGGACCGGTGCTGCCACCGGTGCCCGGCCCGGTCGGGTCCTTCGGCTTGTCGGGCTTGGCGGGGTCCTTGGGCTTGGCGGGGTCCTTCGGCCCGTGCGTACCGCCCGGCCGCGGAGAGATGGACGGGCCCGGCGTCGGGCTCGCGCCGGGGATGCTCTCGTCGCTGCGGTCGCCCGGCAGGACGCCCTTGCCGTCCGGGACCTCGTGGGTGCCCTTGCGGTAGTAGTCCAGCCACGACAGGACGGTGTTGAGGTACTCCGTGGAACGGTTGTAGCTCAGGATCGCCTTGTGCAGGTCGTCCTCGACGGCCAGGTCACGGTCGTTGGCGCACAGGTAGTGGCCCGCCGCGAGCGCCGCGTCGTAGATGTTGTTGGGGTCCTTCTCGCCGTCGTTGTTGCCGTCGCGGCCCGCGAACGCCCACGTCGACGGGATGAACTGCATGGGCCCGACCGCGCGGTCGTGCGTCGTGTCCCCGTCGTACGCGCCGTTGTCGGTGTCGGTGATCTTCGCGAAGCCGTTGCCGTTGAGGGGCGGGCCGAGGATCTTCTTGAGCGTCGTGCCGTCGGCGTCGACGCGACCGCCGCGGGCCTGGCCCGACTCGACCTTGCCTATCGCGGCGAGCAACTGCCAGGGCAGGTTGCAGCCGGGCTTGGACTCGGCGAGGGCCGACTCGGCCTTCTTGTACGCGTCGAGGACCGTGGCCGGAAGGCCCGCCTCTGTCTCCTTGTCACCGCCGTTCGGCGGGGCACCGGTCGACGGCACGGGGCTCTGGAGAGGCGGCAGATCGGTGTAGTAGGGCGAGTCGCCGGTCGCGGAGTCTCCCGAGGGCGAGGGGGAATCCGCCGCCCCCGCCGCCGTCCCGTCGCGCGGGACGTCCGTCATGCCCGGGGCCTGCGACGCGGCGAGTGCCGCCACCGCCGCCGCGGCGACCGCGCTGGTCACCGCTCCCCTCCGCAGCCGCCTGCCGAATACCGGCGCCATGACAGAGCCACCCCTCCCCTATACCGACCGTTGCGCGCCGACCCCGCCTCCGTACACGCTTGCCTTCGTACGCGTGCTCCCCGGCGGGGTGACTCTGGCGACACTACGACAACTTCCCGCCCCCAGGCACCCGTTCGTGCCCGGTTTTCACCGGTTGGCCTGGTGGGCGCGACAGGGCTGTTACGCGGCGGGGTCCTCGCTCTGCCCCTCCGCCGGAGCGGAACCGTCCGGAACCTCGCTGATCTCGCTCTCCGGGGTGAAGTCCTGGCCGATGGCGCGGCCCTTGTTGAGATTGCGGTGCACCGCCTGCGCGACGCGTTCCACGGTACGCACTCCGTAGGCCATGGAGGGGTTGTCGTGGGTGAGGATCGCCATGCGGTACGAGCGGCCGTCACCGGTGAACGTGCCGATGCTGTGCACGCGCCAGCCGTGCGTGGCCCGGGGCAGCCAGCCGTTCTTGAGGTGGGCGCGGATGCCGCGCGGCATACCCGCGGGGACGCCCCAGCGCTGGTCGCGCCGGACGGCGGCCATCTGCCGCAGCCCGTAGGCGCGCGAGCGTGGCGCGAGCACCCCCCTCCGGTCGTCGGCGAGCGCGCCGAGCATGCGCAACTGGTCGGCGGCCGTCGTGGCGGTCAGCCCCCAGTAGCCGCGTGAGCCCGGGGTGGTGCGGGTCGTTCCCGCGCGGCGCAGGAACCGGTTGAGGCACGGGCGGCCGAGGTCGGCCCAGAGCCGCCGGGCCGCCTCGTTGTCCGAGCGGGTGATCATGGGGCGGATCTTCGCCCGCTCCCAGGCGGTGAGGCCGCGCCGCCAGCTCTGCGCCCGGCGCAGCGCGGCCTCCATCATCAGGACCTTGGCGACGCTGGCCGCGTCGTAGCGGCGGTGGTTCGCCAGCCGGCAGACGACGCCCGTGCGGGTGTCGTACACGGCGATCGAGACGGTGCCCGCCCTGTTGGCCAGTGCCGCTCTGATGTCCTGGCTCATACGGGCGGCGAGGGTGCGGTCCCGGTCGGCGGAGCACAGGGCTCTGCCTGTGCGCGCGCCCGTGCTCGCGCCCGTGCCCTGTAGGCGGCCGGCGTCGGCGGCGGCCGCCGGTACCGGCGTCAGGAGGGCCGTGGCGAGTGCCGCGGCGAGCACGGAGCGGCGGCGCTTCGGCCTGCGAGGGGTCATGCGGTCATCCTCGGGGCAACGGGTTCCGGGGGCCCGGGGGCAGCGTCCACGCGAGTGAGAACCGCTGCGCGGGGCTTGAGCGCTTCCGGCCCGCGCGGCCGCTGCGCGGGGCTTTGGCTACCGCGCTGGGCTGCCGCCGGGAGTTGCAGCTCCCGGTAGGGGCGCGGGGCTGGGCTGCCGCCGGGAATCGCAGCCCCGGCTAGGGGCGCGGGAACTGCGCGCTCGGCCCGGACGCGCCCGCGGCTGAGCGCAGACGCCGGCCCTCGCGGGAGCCACGGCCGGGGGGCTCCTGTGTATCGCCCCTGCGGGCACGCCGTGGCTGGCCGCGCAGTTCCCCGCGCCCCCTACGGGGCGCTGGCATCCCGTGGTGCCCGCTCGGCCTCTCCGGGCGCGGGCGCCGCCGGTCCCTACTGCGGGCGCGCCCTGGCTGGCCGCGCAGTTCCCCGCGCCCCTGACGGGCGCTCGTCCCGTGGTGCCGCTCTGCCCCTCTGGGCGCGGGCGCCGCCGGTCCCTACTGCGGGCGCGCCGTGGCTGGCCGCGCAGTTCCTCGCGCCCCTTACGGGGCGCTGGCGTCCCGTGGCCCCTCTGGGCGCGGCTGCGGGTGCGCCGTCGGCGGCCCGCCCCGGAGGGGTTCGCGAGGGGGGCCGTTTCCCGGCCCGGGAGGGCTAGTGCGCTGCGGATTCCCAGTCCGGGCCCACGCCCACCGAGACGTCCAGCGGGGCCCGCAGGGTCACCGCTCCCGCCATCTCCCTGCGGACGATGTCCTCCACCTGGGCCCGCTCGCCCGGGGCGATCTCCAGGACGATTTCGTCGTGGACCTGGAGGAGCATCCGGGAAGCGAGCTTCGCTTCGGTGAGGGCGCGGTGGACGTTCAGCATGGCGATCTTGACGATGTCCGCGGCCGTGCCCTGGATGGGGGCGTTCAGAGCCATCCGCTCGGCCATCTCGCGCCGCTGGCGGTTGTCGCTGTTGAGGTCGGGGAGATAGCGGCGGCGGCCGAGCATCGTCTCCGTATACCCCGTGGCGCGGGCTTCGTCGACCGCGCGGCGCAGATAGTCCCGCACCCCGCCGAACCGCTCGAAGTAGGTGTCCATCAGGCCCCGCGCCTCGCCCGCGTCGATGTTCAGCTGCTGGGAGAGGCCGAACGCGGAGAGGCCGTACGCCAAGCCGTACGACATGGCCTTGATCTTGCGCCGCATCTCGGCGTCGACGGCGTCGCGCTCCACGGAGAAGACCTGCGAGGCCACCGTGGTGTGCAGGTCCTCGCCGGAGGTGAACGCCTCAAGGAGGCCCGCGTCCTCGGAGAGGTGCGCCATCACGCGCAGCTCGATCTGGCTGTAGTCCGCGGTCATCAGCGACTCGAAGCCCTCGCCGACCACGAAGCCACGGCGGATCGCCCGGCCCTCGTCCGTGCGGACCGGGATGTTCTGGAGGTTCGGTTCCGTGGAGGAGAGGCGGCCCGTCGCGGCCACCGTCTGGTTGAACGTGGTGTGGATGCGGCCGTCCGCGGCGATCGACTTGATCAGGCCCTCGACGGTGACCCGCAGCTTCGCCTGCTCGCGGTGGCGGAGCATGACGACCGGCAGGTCGTTCTCCGTCTGGGCGGCGAGCCAGGCAAGCGCGTCGGCGTCCGTGGTGTACCCGGTCTTGGTCTTCTTCGTCTTCGGCAGGTTCAGCTCGCCGAAGAGGACTTCCTGGAGCTGCTTGGGCGAGCCGAGGTTGAACTCGCGGCCCGCGGCGGCATGCGCCTCCTTCACCGCCTGCTGCACGGCCCCGGCGAACTGCTGCTCCATCGACTCCAGGTGCGCGCGGCCGGCCGCGATGCCGTGCCGCTCCAGGCGGGCCAGGAGCGCGGACGTCGGCAGCTCGATGTCGGCGAGCAGCTCGCTCGCGCGGACCTCCCGCAGCTTCTCGCCGAAGGCGGTGCCCAGGTCCAGCACGGTGCGTGCCTGCGACATCAGCGAGTCGGCCTCGGCCCGGTCGTCCTCCTCCGTACCGAAGGCGAGCTGCCCGTCCGCTGCGGAGGCCGGGGCGAGCTCACGGCCCAGGTACTCCAGGGAGAGCGCGTCCAGGGCGAAGGAGCGGCGGCCCGGCTTGACCAGATACGCGGCGAGAGCGGTGTCCATGGTGACGCCGTCCACGGTCCAGCCGTGCTCGGGGAAGACCCGCATCACCGACTTGGCGTTGTGCATGACCTTGGGCTTGGCGGGGTCGGAGATCCACGCCGCGAAGGCGTTCTCGTCCGCCTCGTCCAGGGCGGCCGGGTCGAACCAGGCGGCCGCTCCCCCGGCTGCGGCGAGCGCCACCTCGGTGACCGTGCCCGAACCGAGCTGCCAGGTGTCGACCGTGGCGATGCCGAGGACCGCATTGCCGTGCTCGGCCAGCCACGGGGCGAGCTCGCCCGCGCCGAGCACCGCGCCGTCCAGCTCCACGCCGGGCTCCGCCGGGGTCTGCTCGGCCTCCTCGGCGCCCGGATCCACGGCCAGGAGCCGCTCCCGCAGCGAGGGATTACGGATCTCCAGGGTGTCCAGGACCATGGCGAGCGCCGTCCTGTCGTACGCGACGCGCTCCAAGTCGGTGACCGTCCTGGGCAGTTCGACGTCGCGCACCATCTCGGTCAGGCGGCGGTTGAGCTTCACCGCCTCCAAGTGGTCGCGGAAGTTCTGTCCGGCCTTGCCCTTGACCTCTTCGGCGCGCTCGACCAGGTCGGCGAAGGAACCGAACTGGTTGATCCACTTCGCGGCGGTCTTCTCGCCGACACCGGGGATGCCGGGAAGGTTGTCCGAGGGGTCGCCGCGCAGCGCCGCGAAGTCGGGATACTGGCTGGGAGTGAGTCCGTACTTCTCCTGGACCTTCTCGGGGGTGAAGCGGGTCAGCTCCGAGACGCCCTTCGTGGGATACAGCACCGTGACGTGGTCGGTGATGAGCTGGAAGGAGTCGCGGTCGCCCGTAACGATCAGAACCTCGAAGCCGGCCGCCTCCGCCTGCGTGGCGAGCGTGGCGATGACGTCGTCCGCCTCAAAGCCGTCGACGGCGAAGCGCACCGCGTGCATCGCGTCGAGCAACTCGCCGATCAGCTCGACCTGCCCCTTGAACTCGTCGGGGGTCTTGGAGCGGTTCGCCTTGTACTCGGAGAACTCCTCGGAGCGCCACGTCTTGCGCGAGACGTCGAACGCCACCGCGAAGTGCGTGGGCGCCTCGTCGCGCAGCGTGTTCGCCAGCATCGACGCGAAGCCGTAGATCGCGTTCGTCGGCTGGCCCGTCGCGGTCGTGAAATTCTCCGCGGGCAGCGCGAAGAACGCCCGGTAGGCCAGGGAGTGCCCGTCCATGAGGAGCAGGCGCGGGCGCTGCCCCGCGCCCGCCTTCCCAGCCTTCGTCGCCGCGGTCTCGGACTTCTTCTGCGCTGCTGTTTCTGCCACGTCCCCGATCCTGCCACGCCCCACTGACAGTCCCGTCCTCCGCGGCACCCGGACCCCCGCCTTGTCGGTGTCGCGTGGGAGGATCGGAGACGTAGCTCACGCACGTGCTCGAAGGGGAGCCGACCATGGCAAGCAAGCCGCCCAAGGGCGATCCGGTCCAGGACGCGCCGCAGGTCGCACCGGCGCAGCACGCCGCGGCCGGCCTTCCCGCCATCGGCCACACCCTGAAGATCGCGCAGCAGCAGATGGGCGTGCGCCGCACCGCGCTGACCCTGCTCCGCGTCAACCAGAAGGACGGCTTCGACTGCCCCGGCTGCGCCTGGCCCGAGCCGGACCACCGCCACAAGGCGGAGTTCTGTGAGAACGGCGCGAAGGCGGTCGCGGAAGAGGCCACGCTGCGGCGCGTCACCCCCGACTTCTTCGCCGCGCACCCGGTGGCGGACCTGGCGACCCGCAGTGGTTACTGGCTGGGCCAGCAGGGCCGGCTCACCCACCCGATGTACCTGGCGGAGGGCGCCGAGAGGTACGAACCGGTGTCCTGGGAGCGCGCCTTCGACATCGTCGCCGAGGAGCTCGCCGCGCTGGACAGCCCGGACGAATCCGTCTTCTACACCTCGGGCCGCACCAGCAACGAAGCGGCGTTCCTCTACCAGCTCTTCGCCCGCGAGCTCGGCACGAACAACCTCCCCGACTGTTCGAACATGTGCCACGAGTCGTCCGGCTCCGCCCTGACCGAGACGCTCGGCGTCGGCAAGGGCAGCGTCCTCCTGGAGGACCTCTATGAATCGGACCTGATCATCGTCGCCGGGCAGAACCCCGGCACGAACCACCCGCGCATGCTCTCCGCCCTGGAGAAGGCGAAGAACAACGGCGCGAAGATCATCACGGTCAATCCGCTGCCCGAGGCGGGCATGGAGCGCTTCAAGAACCCCCAGACCCCGCAGGGCATGCTCAAGGGCACCGCCCTGACCGACCTCTTCCTCCAGGTCCGCCTCGGCGGCGACCAGGCCCTCTTCCGCCTCCTCAACAAACTCATCCTCCAGACGGAGGGCGCGGTCGACAAGGAGTTCATCGACGCCCACACCCATGGGTACGAGGAGTTCGCCGCCGCCGCGCGGGACGCCGACTGGGACGACACCCTGAAGGCCACCGGCCTGGAGCGCGCCCGCATCGAGGAAGCCCTGCGCATGGTCCTCGCCTCCGAGCGCACCGTCGTGTGCTGGGCGATGGGCCTGACCCAGCACAAGCACTCCGTGCCCACCATCCGCGAAGTCGTCAACTTCCTTCTGCTGCGCGGCAACATCGGCCGCCCCGGCGCCGGCGTCTGCCCCGTCCGCGGCCACTCGAACGTGCAGGGCGACCGCACCATGGGCATCTTCGAGCGGCCCGCGCCCGCCTTCCTCGACGCCCTGGAGAAGGAGTTCGGCTTCGCCCCGCCCCGCCACCACGGCCTCGACGTCGTCCGCGCCATCCGCGCGCTCCGCGACGGCGAGGCGAAGGTCTTCTTCGCCATGGGCGGCAACTTCGTGGCGGCCTCCCCCGACACCGAGGTCACCGAAGCCGCCATGCGCAAGGCCCGCCTCACCGTCCACGTCTCCACGAAGCTGAACCGCTCCCACGCCGTCACCGGCGCCCGCGCCCTGATCCTGCCCACCCTCGGCCGCACCGAGCGCGACGTCCAGGGCGGCGGCGAACAGTTCGTGACCGTCGAGGACTCCATGGGCATGGTGCACGCCTCCCGCGGCCGCCTGGAGCCCGCGAGCGCCCAGCTCCTCTCCGAGCCCGCCATCGTGTGCCGCCTGGCCCGCCGCGTCCTCGGCAGCGGCTCCCGCACCCCCTGGGAGGAGTTCGAGAAGGACTACGCCACCGTGCGCGACCGCATCGCGCGCGTGATCCCCGGCTTCGAGGACTTCAACACGAAGGTCGCGGCCCCCGGCGGCTTCGCCCTGCCGCACGCCCCGCGCGACGAGCGCCGCTTCCCCACCGCCACCGGCAAGGCCAACTTCACGGCCGCCCCCGTCGAGTACCCGGCCGTGCCCGAAGGGCGGCTGCTGCTTCAGACACTGCGCTCGCACGACCAGTACAACACCACCATCTACGGCCTCGACGACCGCTACCGCGGCATCAAGAACGGCCGCCGAGTGGTCCTCGTCAACCCCGAGGACGCCCGCGGCCTCGGCTTCGCCGACGGCACCTACGCCGACCTGGTCAGCGAGTGGCGGGACGGCGTGGAGCGCCGCGCCCCCGGCTTCCGCGTCGTGCACTACCCGACGGCCAGGGGCTGCGCCGCCGCGTACTACCCCGAGACCAACGTCCTGGTGCCGCTGGACGCCACCGCGGACACCAGCAACACCCCTGCCAGCAAGTCCGTCGTCGTACGCCTGGAACAATCGGCGATCGACTGAGCGTTCGCTCAGTGATGGCTGAGCGCTTGCTCGGCGACAGTGCGACGACGAACGGACGGAGCCGGGCCCATGGGCGAGCAGAACAGCGTGAAGTTCCCGCAGCAGGTCATCGACGAGTACGCCGCGCTCGGCGTGGACCTGCCCTCCCTGTTCTCGGCGGGCCACCTCGGCACCCGCATGGGCGTCCAGGTCCTGGAGGCCTCCGCCGAGCGCGTCGTGGGCACCATGCCCGTCGAGGGCAACACCCAGCCCTACGGCCTGCTGCACGGCGGCGCCTCCGCGGTGCTCGCCGAGACCCTCGGCTCGGTCGGCGCCATGCTGCACGGCGGCATCACGAAGCTCGCCGTGGGCGTCGACCTGAACTGCACCCACCACCGCGGCGCCCGCTCCGGCCTCGTCACGGGCGTGGCCACCCCCGTACACCGGGGCCGCTCCACGGCGACGTACGAGATCGTGATCACCGACGAGCAGGACAAGCGGGTCTGCACCGCCCGCCTGACCTGCCTGCTCCGCGACGCCCCCAACGGGTCCACCGCCGCCAACTAGCCCTTCCGCCCTGGGGCCCACCCACGCCGCCCGGCCCCAGGGCACCGCGAGGCCCCCGCGCAGTCTCTGGCGGAGCGCTCGGCTGCGGTCTAGCGTCGGTGCATGACGCAGCGGACACGGCTCTGTGCGCTCGCCCTCACCGTCACGTTCACCCTCACCACGGCCGCCTGCGCCGGCCCCGGCCCCGGCCGTGAGGACGCCACCGCGTCCTCCGCCCGCACCACCTCCCCCGCCGAGCTGTGCACCGCGATCATCACCAAGTGGGCCCGGCAGCTCTACGACGCACGCGACTCGGCCTACGGCGACTACCAGTCGATGGGCCTGTCGAACGGGCAGTACACGATCCTGCGCGAGATCCTGGACGCCGCCCGTGCCGAGCGCGGACGCGGATCGGACGCGTCGGGGCGCGCGTTGATCACCCGGCAGACGCGAGAACGCTGCGCCGAGCGCCACCGCGGCGGCGGACCGAGCGGCGGGCCGTGGGTGTGAACGCCATCGGCCCCGTGGAGCCGGGCGAGGACACCTACGACCACGAGAGCTCCCCCGCGGCCCCTGCGCGGCGGCCCTCCCCGCGCCGGGCCCGCCACCGTCGCACCACCCTCTCCGCGGCCACCGCCCTGGGTCTCGGCGCCGCCGGGCTGACCCTGTACCTGACGCGTCCGGAGCCGCCGCCCCAGCCGCCACCGCCCTGGCCGTCGCAGAGCGTGTCGGTGGCGTACACCGGCGAGATGTCACGGCCCCGCGCCGGGGACCGGAACTTCACCTTCGCCGTCACCTTTACCCAGGAGTCGGGACCCCCCACGACCGTCCGCCGTCTCACCCAGCCCTCGGCAGCCCTCTCGGTGGCCACATCACCGCCCACCCCATTCGCGGTGAAAACAGGAGAACCCCGGAAGTTGATCATCACGATGCACATTCGCGAATGCGGAGAAGTGCCACGGAATGCCGGACTCCCTTTCCTGGAAGTAACACTGCGTAATGTGCGCGCAATCGAGAAGCACAGTTACATCCTGGGTCCGGAATACGCGAATGATCTTTCCGGAGCGTTGACCGCCGCATGCCCACGAACACGGGTGTCATGAGTCAAACTCCCCGACACTCCTGCCAGTTGTGCTGGAAGTTCTCACCATGCGGATACGTCGAGACCGGCCTAACCAGGCTTTATTCAGCCTCAACCACCCCTCGCGTTCCAGCCCGGAATACTCCGTGGCATAACAAGAGCGTCACAGCCTTGGTCCGACCACTCCACCTGGCACAAAGCCGCCCTTAGAGTCACGGCCAGTCACCGCGCCCACCGGATTCCTGTCAGTTCGGTTCCGCGCTCGACTCGGCTTCCCAACAAGGGACAGCCGTGCCAGGGGAAAGGACTGATCGTGCGTCAACGTTCGCTCATAGCCATTACCGCCGCACTCACCGCGGGGGCTCTCAGCCTCACCGCCTGTGGCTCGCGCGACGACAGCAAGGACAAGGACGACGCCGGGGGCGGCGGCACCACAGTCGTCATCGGCGTCGACGCGCCACTGACCGGTGACCTCTCCGCTCTCGGCCTCGGCATCCGCAACTCCGTCGACCTCGCCGTCAAACAAGCCAACAAGAAGAACTACGTCGACGGCATCACCTTCAAGATGGAGTCCGCCGACGACCAGGGCCAGCCCTCCTCCGGCCAGACGAACGCCACCAAGTTCGTCGCCAACAAGGACATCCTCGGCGCCGTCGGCCCGCTGAACTCCTCCGTCGGCGAGTCCATGCAGAAGGTCTTCGACGACGCCAAACTCGTCCAGGTCTCCCCCGCCAACACCAACCCGGCCATGACCCAGGGCCAGGACTGGAACGGCGGCAAGAAGGTACGCCCGTACAAGGCCTACTTCCGCACGGCCACCACGGACGCCATCCAAGGCCCGTTCGCCGCGCAGTACCTGTACAACGACGCCAAGAAGAAGAAGGTCTTCGTCATCGACGACAAGAAGACCTACGGCGCCGGACTGGCCGCCACCTTCAAGGACGAGTTCACCAAGCTCGGCGGCAAGGTCGCGGGCACCGAACACGTCAACCCCGACACCAAGGACTTCGGCGCCGTCGCCACCAAGATCCGCAACTCCGACGCCGACGTCGTCTACTACGGCGGCGAATACCCCGCAGCCGGCCCCCTCAGCAAGCAGATGAAGAAGGCCGGAGCCAAGATCCCCCTCGTCGGCGGAGACGGCATCTACAGCGCCGACTACATCAAGCTCTCCGGCAAGGACGGCAAGGGCGACTACGCCACCTCCGTCGGCCAGCCCGTCGAAGAACTCCCCTCCGCCAAGGAGTTCATCGCGAACTACGAGAAGGCCGGCTACAAAGAGGCGTACGAAGCCTACGGCGGCTACTCCTACGACTCCGCCTGGGCCATCATCGAAGCCGTCAAGAAGGTCGTCGACGACAACGACGGCAAACTGCCCTCCGACGCCCGCGCCAAGATCGTCGACGCCATGCAGGACGTCTCCTTCGACGGCGTGACCGGCAAGGTCTCCTTCGACGAATACGGCGACGCCACCAACAAGCAACTCACCGTGTACCAGGTCAAGGACACCGCCGACCCGACCAAGGGCTGGAAGCCCGTCAAGTCCGGCACCTTCACCGGCTGACCCACCACCCGCAGTCACGACACACCGCGCGGGGCGCTGCCCGACAGCGCCCCGCGCGGCGTCACATCCGACGCGTGTCGACACCCGTCGCATTCGAAAGACTCGGAGGACCTGCGGTGCACGAACTGCCGCAACAGCTGGTCAACGGCCTGCTACTGGGATCCATGTACGGCCTGATCGCCATCGGCTACACAATGGTCTACGGCATCGTCCAGCTCATCAACTTCGCCCACGGCGAAATCTTCATGGTCGGCGGCTTCGGCGCCCTCACCATCTGGCTCTGGCTCCCCGGCGGCACCACCATGTGGGTAGCCATACCCCTCATGCTCATAGGCGCCGTCATCGTCTCCACCACCGTCGCCGTCGGAGCCGAACGCTTCGCCTACCGGCCCCTGCGCGGCGCCCCCCGACTGGCACCCCTCATCACCGCCATCGGCCTCTCCCTCGCCCTCCAGCAAGCCGTCTGGGCCTGGTACCCCAACGCCAAGTCATCCCGCACCTTCCCCGAGATCCCCGGCGACTCCATCCACATCGGCAGCGTCACCATCCAGCCCGGCGACCTCTTCCTCGTCGCCGCCGCACCGATCTGCATGTTCGCCCTCGGCTGGTTCGTCATGAAAACCCGCGTCGGCCGCGGCATGCAAGCCACCGCACAAGACCCCGACACCGCCAAACTCATGGGCGTCAACACCGACCGCGTCATCGTCGTCGCCTTCGCCCTCGGCGCCGCCTTCGCCGGCATCGCAGCCGTCGCCTACGGCTTCCGCTACGGCGAAATCAACTTCCGCATGGGCTTCCTCTGGGGCCTCAAAGCCTTCACCGCCGCCGTCCTCGGCGGCATCGGCAACATCTACGGCGCCATGATCGGAGGACTCGTCCTCGGCGTCGCCGAAGCCCTCGCCACCGCCTACATGAACAACATCCCCGGCATGGACAAGCTCGGCGGCCAGTCCTGGGCCGACGTCTGGGCGTTCGTACTCCTCATCGTCGTCCTCCTCGTCAGGCCCCAAGGCCTGCTCGGCGAGCGCGTCGCGGACAGGGCGTGACAACCATGAACACACACACCACCACGGCCGACAACGCCCAGCCCCACGACGAAAAACCGCCCACCGGCCTCATCCCCATACCCACCCCCACCGCACGAGCCCTGGCCACCGGCGGCGGCGCACTCACCATCATCTCCGCCTTCCTCGCCTGGACCTGGACCGCCGCATTCCCCGGCGACCTCACCGTCTACGGCTACCCCGGCGGCCTCCAATGGCTCGTCCTCATCACCGGCGCCCTCACCACCCTCCTCGGACTCGCCTCCTACAACATCAAAGGCATCCGAGCCATCGCACCAGGCAACGCCGACGCCGGCCTCAAATACGCGGCCCTCGCAGCCTTCGCCACCGCCTGGTACACGATCCTCGCCATCAGCACCAAACTCGGCGGACTCGCCAACCTCGAACCCGGCGGCTGGATCACCGCCATCGCCACCCTCAGCGCCCTCACCGGCGCCCTCGCCCTCCCCTTCCGGCGACCCGACACCTACCCGGTCGACCCCGAAGACACCAACTGGGAACAGTTCAAACACCGCCTGCGCAACGGCATGACCGTCCTCAAGGGCGCCTTCGCCGCCGACACACCCCCCACACCCCGCAAACTCAACTCATACCTCGAAATACTCGTCATCATCGCCGCCCTCGCCACCGGCCTCCTCGTCTTCACCTACGGCATCGGCACCGAATACGACGAACTCTTCATCGGCTTCCTCATCTCCGTCGGCCTCGGCTTCGCCGCCCTCGCCAAAGCCGGCCTCGTCGCCCAAATCTCCGTCTACACCGCACGCCACCGCAACATCACCCTCACCGGCGCATTCCTCGCCGCAGCCGCATTCCCCTTCACCCAGAGCGACGACCAATACGCCACCATCGGCGTCTACATCCTCATCTTCGCCACCGTCGCCCTCGGCCTGAACATCGTCGTCGGACTCGCCGGCCTCCTCGACCTCGGATACGTCGCCTTCCTCGGCGTCGGCGCCTACGCCGCCTCCATGGTCTCCGGATCCCCCAGCTCCCCCTTCGACATCCACCTCCCCTTCTGGGGCGCCATCCTCGTCGGCGCCGCCGCATCCCTCATCTTCGGCGTCCTCATCGGAGCCCCCACCCTCCGCCTACGCGGCGACTACCTCGCCATCGTCACCCTCGGCTTCGGCGAAATCTTCCGCATCGTCGCCATGAACTCCGACGGCGCCTCAGGACCCGACATCACCAACGGATCCAACGGCATCTCCTCCATCCCCAACCTCAAAATCCTCGGCTTCGACTTCGGCATCGAACACACCATCGCCGGCTTCACCATCGGCCGGTTCGCCAACTACTTCTTCCTGATGCTGCTCATCACCCTCGTCGTCGTCCTCGTATTCCGCCGCAGCGGAGACTCCCGCATAGGACGCGCCTGGGTAGCCATCCGCGAAGACGAAACCGCCGCACTCGCCATGGGCATCAACGGCTTCCGCGTCAAACTCATCGCCTTCGCCCTCGGCGCCTCACTCGCCGGACTCGCAGGAACCGTCCAAGCCCACGTGACCTACACAGTCACCCCCGAGCAATACCAATTCGCCAACACCGTCCCCCCCAACTCCGCATTCCTCCTCGCCGCAGTCGTCCTCGGCGGCATGGGAACCATCAGCGGACCCCTCGTCGGCGCCGCACTCCTCTACCTCATCCCCAACAAACTCGCCTTCCTCGGCGACTACCAACTCTTCGCCTTCGGACTCGCCCTCGCACTCCTCATGCGCTTCCGCCCCGAAGGCCTCATCCCCAACCGGCGCCGCCAACTCGAATTCCACGAAGCCGAACTCGCCCCCGGCGAAACACCACCACCCGCAGTCCTCAGCAAGACAGGGGCCTGACCCATGACCACAGACACCACCAAAAAGGGCCCCGCCCCCACCACCCCCGCCGGAGAACCCGTCCTCGACGCCCGCGGCGTCACCATGCGCTTCGGCGGCCTCACCGCCGTACGCTCCGTCGACCTCACCGTCAACAGCGGCGAAATCGTCGGACTCATCGGCCCCAACGGCGCCGGAAAAACCACCTTCTTCAACTGCCTCACCGGGCTCTACACCCCCACCGAAGGCGAAGTCCGCTACAAAGGCACCATCCTCCCCGCGAAATCCTTCAAAGTCACCGCGGCCGGAATCGCCCGAACCTTCCAGAACATCCGGCTCTTCGCCAACATGACCGTCCTCGAAAACGTCCTCGTCGGCCGCCACACCCGCACCAAGGAAGGCCTCTGGTCAGCCCTCCTCCGCGGCCCCGGCTTCCACAGGGCAGAAGCAGCATCCAAGGCACGCGCCATGGAACTCCTCGAATTCGTAGGACTCGCCGAAAAAGCCGAACACCTCTCCCGCAACCTCCCCTACGGAGAACAGCGCAAGCTCGAAATCGCCCGAGCACTCGCCAGCGAACCAGGACTCCTCCTCCTGGACGAACCCACCGCCGGCATGAACCCCCAAGAAACCCGCACCACCGAAGAACTCGTCTTCGCCATCCGCGACATGGGCATCGCCGTCCTCGTCATCGAGCACGACATGCGCTTCATCTTCAACCTCTGCGACCGCGTGACCGTCCTCGTCCAAGGCGAAAAACTCGTCGAAGGAACCAGCGAGACAGTCCAGCAGGACGACCGCGTCATCGCCGCCTACCTCGGCGAGCCCTTCGAGGAGAACAACTCATGACCGCACTCCTCGAGGTCGAGGACCTCCGCGTCGCCTACGGCAAGATCGAAGCCGTCAAAGGCATCTCCTTCACCGTCGACGCCGGCCAGGTAGTCACCCTCATCGGCACCAACGGCGCAGGAAAGACGACGACACTCCGCACCCTCTCCGGCCTCCTGAAGCCCGTCGGCGGATCGATAAAATTCAACGGGAAGACCCTCCGCAAATACCGCGCCGACCAAATCGTCGCACTCGGCCTCGCCCACTCCCCCGAAGGCCGCCACATCTTCCCCCGCATGACCATCGAGAACAACCTCCGCCTCGGCGCCTACCTCCGCACCGACAAAGGCGGCATCGAAAAGGACATCCAGCGCGCCTACGACCTCTTCCCCATCCTCGGAGAACGCCGAAGGCAAGCAGCAGGCACACTCTCCGGCGGCGAACAACAAATGCTCGCCATGGGCCGCGCACTCATGTCCCAGCCCAAACTCCTCATGCTCGACGAACCCTCCATGGGCCTCTCACCGATCATGATGCAGAAAATCATGGCCACCATCGCCGAGCTCAAGGCCAACGGCACCACGATCCTGCTCGTCGAACAGAACGCCCAGGCCGCGCTCTCCCTCGCCGACCACGGCCACGTCATGGAAGTCGGCAAGATCGTCCTCTCCGGCACCGGAGGCGACCTCCTGCACGACGAATCCGTACGGAAGGCCTACCTGGGCGAGGACTGACCCCGCCTCGCGCCCGCGCATACGAAGAGGCCCGCATCCCCTGGCCTGGGGACGCGGGCCTCTTCGTACGTACTGCTGATCTCCGGGCTAGCCCTTGGCCGCCTTCTTCTCCTCGGCGTCCTCGATGACCGCCTCCGCCACCTGCTGCATCGAGAGCCGCCGGTCCATCGACGTCTTCTGGATCCACCGGAACGCGGCAGGCTCCGTCAGGCCGTACTCCGTCTGGAGAATCGACTTCGCCCGGTCCACCAGCTTCCGCGTCTCCAGCCGCTGCGAGAGGTCCGCGACCTCCCTCTCCAGCGTCTTCAGCTCCGTGAACCGCGAGACGGCCATCTCGATCGCCGGAACGACGTCACTCTTGCTGAACGGCTTCACGAGGTACGCCATCGCGCCGGCGTCCCTCGCCCGCTCCACGAGGTCGCGCTGCGAGAACGCGGTCAGCATCAGCACCGGGGCGATGGACTCCTCGGCGATCTTCTCCGCCGCGGAGATGCCGTCCATGACGGGCATCTTCACGTCCAGGATCACGAGGTCCGGCCTGTGCTCACGGGCCAGCTCGACGGCCTTCTCGCCGTCACCGGCCTCGCCTACGACGCTGTAGCCCTCTTCCTCGAGCATCTCTTTGAGGTCGAGCCGGATCAGGGCCTCGTCCTCGGCGATGACGACGCGGGTCGTCAGCGGCGGCACGTGCGACTGGTCGTCGTCGGACACGTCGTCTGCGGGCTGGGGCGACTCGGGGGCGGTCACGGGGGCTCCTCGATCAGGGCAGGGGTACAGCTCCCAGAAGCCTACCTAGCTACGGTATGGTGGTTGGGCAGCGGGTCGAGGTAAACCTTCGATTCACTGGGCCCCGGTAGCCCAATTGGCAGCAGGCAATGGATTCAAAACCCATACAGTGTCGGTTCGAGTCCGACTCGGGGCACTTTTCCTTCATTTCCAAGGTCACGTGAACTTCGCTGAGCTTCACTTGATCGTGTACGCAATCTGACTTATCCCTCGCCGGGACGCCCTATGCGAGCAGCCTCGACCCCATGTACGACATGGGCACCCGCAGGCGAGTACTGGCTCTGATCGGGCAAGGCCGCAGCCTCAACTCCGTAAGCAAAGAGACTGGCGTCTCGCGGGCGGCAATGCGGGCCTGGCAGACGCGCGTCGAACCGCTCTCACGCGCCACGCCATGCCCACGATGCCTGATCGAACCCGAGCTCCCCTCAAGCCCTGCGGTTTACGCCTACCTACTGGGCCTGTATCTCGGTGACGGTTGCATCAGCTACCACTGCCGCGGCGTGTACTTCCTCCGTGTCACATGCGCCGACGCCTGGCCCGGGCTTATCGATGCATGCGCCGAGGCCATACAGATCGTCCGCCCGGACAACCGAGTCTTCCGCGTTCAGCGACAGGGCTGCCAGAACGTCACCTGTTACAGCAAGCACTGGCCCTGCCTCTTGCCCCAGCACGGTCCCGGCAAGAAGCACCACCGCAAGATCGCCCTGGAGCCCTGGCAGCAGGAGATCGTGGACGCTCACCCGTGGGACTTCGTGCGAGGGCTCATCCACTCCGACGGGTGCCGCATCACGAACTGGACGACCCGCGTCATCGCCGGTGAACGCAAGCGCTACGAGTATCCGCGCTACTTCTTCAGCAACGTCTCCGACGACATCCGGCAGCTCTTCACTGACACTCTCGACACCCTCGGAGTCGCGTGGACGCACTGCACCCGAGGCGGCAACCCGTTCAACATCTCGATCGCCCGCAAAGCCTCCGTAGCCCTCATGGACACCCACATCGGCCCCAAGTACTGAAAGCTACGTACTGAAAGCTACCGGGGGCTGTCGTCCTCGCCGATGTGGTGTACCCGCACCAGGTTCGTGGAGCCCGCGACCCCCGGTGGGGAGCCGGCCGTGATGACGACGACGTCGCCCCGCTCGCAGCGGCCGATCTTCAGGAGGAGTTCATCGACCTGGTCGACCATCGCGTCGGTGGATTCGACGTGCGGGCCGAGGAAGGTGTCGACGCCCCACGTGAGGGTGAGCTGGGCGCGGGTCGCCGCGTCGGGGGTGAAGGCGAGGAGCGGGATGGGTGAGCGGTAGCGGCTGAGGCGGCGGACGGTGTCGCCGGACTGGGTGAAGGCGACGAGGAACTTGGCGCCGAGGAAGTCGCCCATTTCGGCGGCGGCGCGGGCGACGGCGCCGCCCTGGGTGCGGGGTTTGCTGCGTTCGGTGAGGGGCGGGAGGCCCTTGGCGAGGATGTCCTCTTCGGCTGCTTCGACGATGCGGGCCATGGTGCGGACCGTTTCGATGGGGTATTTGCCGACGCTGGTCTCGCCGGAGAGCATGACGGCGTCGGTGCCGTCGATGACGGCGTTGGCGACGTCGGAGGCTTCGGCGCGGGTGGGGCGGGAGTTGTCGATCATCGAGTCGAGCATCTGGGTGGCGACGATGACCGGTTTGGCGTTGCGTTTGGCGAGCTTGATGGCGCGTTTTTGGACGATCGGGACTTGTTCGAGGGGCATTTCGACGCCGAGGTCGCCGCGGGCGACCATGATGCCGTCGAAGGCGGCGACGATGTCTTCGATGTTGTCGACTGCCTGGGGTTTTTCGACTTTGGCGATGACGGGGAGGCGGCGGCCTTCTTCGTCCATGATGCGGTGGACGTCTTCGATGTCGCGGCCGCTGCGGACGAAGGAGAGGGCGATGATGTCGCAGCCGATGCGCAGGGCCCAGCGGAGGTCTTCTTCGTCCTTGTCGGAGAGTGCGGGGACGGAGACGGCGACGCCGGGGAGGTTGAGGCCCTTGTGGTCGGAGACCATGCCGCCTTCGATGACGGTGGTGGTGACGCGGGGGCCGTTGACGGCGGTGACTTCGAGGGTGACTTTGCCGTCGTCGACGAGGATGCGTTCGCCGGTGGTGACGTCGTCGGCGAGGCCGCTGTAGGTGGTGCCGCACTGGTGGCGGTCGCCTTGGGCTTCGTGTTCGACGGTGATGGTGAATTCGTCGCCGCGTTCAAGGAGTACGGGGCCTTCGTGGAAGCGGCCGAGGCGGATCTTCGGGCCTTGAAGGTCGGCGAGGATGCCGACGCTGCGGCCGCCTTCTTCTGAGGCCTTGCGCACGCGCTGGTAGCGCTCCTCGTGTTCGGCGTGGGTGCCGTGGCTGAGGTTGAAGCGGGCTACGTCCATTCCGGCTGTGACCAGTGCCTTGATCTGGTCGTACGAGTCGGTGGCGGGTCCCAGGGTGCTGACGATTTTTGCTCGGCGCATGGTTCGAGCCTAGGGCTTACCCGCTGGTAGGGAATTGGTTGGACATGACTCCTCAACAACCTTTGTGTGAAGGGTTGTTGTCAGGTGTTGAAGTGTGCGGGGTGCTGCTCCGATGAGCATTCCTCAGAGGTCGGGCGGGGTCATGGTGAAGCGGGCGTTGACGGTGGCGTAGACGTGCTGGCGTTGTGGTTCGAGGTCGAGGGGTGCGGCTTCGGTGGTGTGGTCGGCGGCTCCGGCGTAGGCGGCGCGCATGCCGCCGGCGGGGCTTGCGTAGCCGCCGTAGGCGGGGGTGTTCTCGGCGCCGATGTCGGCGAGTTCGGTGAGGGCGGCGAGTCCGGTGCCGAGGGCGTCGGCGTATTCGCGGGCGCGTTGGACGGCTTCGCGTACGGCTTGTTGGCGTGCTTGGCGGTGGGTGGGTGAGTCGGGGCGCAGGGCCCACCAGGGGCCTTCGACGTGGGTGAGGTCGAGGTCGGCGAGGCGGGTGGTGAGTTCGCCGAGTGCGGTGAAGTCGGTGAGTTCGGCGGTGGTGTGGACGCGGCCGTGGTAGGCGCGGATGCGTTCGCCGCGGCCGTGTTTGGTGAGTTCGGGGCTGATGGAGAAGGTGCCGGTCTCGATTTTCTCGACGGCGTCGCCGTAGGTCTTGATGAGGTCGAGGATGCCTGTGTTGCGGCGGGTGAGGTCGTTGAGGGCGTCGCGGCGGTCGGTGCCGCGGGCGTGGACGGTGACGCTGATGCGGGCGATTTCGGGGTCGACTTCGAGGTGGGCTTCGCCGCGGACGGCGAGGCGTGGGGCTTCGGGGGTGCCGTAGGGGGCGGGGTTGGTGTCCATGGGGTCACTGTCGCATCGCTTGGCGGGGCTGGGGCTCATCTGACAGTCACCGGATCGAAACCTGTGGGGTCTGTTGCGGTCGGGTGGGTGCGGGCCAGAATCTACGCGCGTTATCTACGCGCGTTACCGAGGTCTGATCGAGGAGTACTGAGATGCCGCTGAACCGCAGGAAGTTCTTGGGCACGTCTGCCGCGTCCGGCGTGGGTCTGGCTGTCGCGGGGGCGGCGGTGGCGCCGTCCGTGGCGGAGGCGCGGGGCGGGCGCGGTGGGCACGGCCGGCGGGAGAAGCGGTACTCGTTCACCGTTCTGGGCACGACGGACCTGCATGGCAATGTCTTCAACTGGGATTATTTCACTGACAAGGAGTTCGACGACAAGGACCACAATGATGTGGGGCTTGCGAAGATCTCGACGATGGTGAATGAGGTACGTGAGGAGAAGGGGCGCCGCAACACCCTGCTGATCGACGCGGGTGACACGATCCAGGGCACGCAGCTCTCGTATTACTACGCGAAGGTCGATCCGATCACGGCGAAGCACGGTCCGGTGCATCCGATGGCGCAGGCGATGAACGCGATCGGTTATGACGCGGCGGCGTTGGGGAATCACGAGTTCAATTACGGGATTCCGGTGCTGCGCAAGTTCGAGGAGCAGTGTGACTTCCCGCTGCTGGGGGCCAATGCGCTGGATGCGAGGACGCAGCGTCCTGCTTTCCCGCCGTACTTCATGAAGCGGCTGCGTACTCCGCACGGCCGGGATGTGCGGGTGGCGGTGCTGGGTCTCACGAATCCGGGCATCGCGATCTGGGACAAGGCGAATGTGCAGGGGAAGATGACGTTCCCGGGTCTTGAGGAGCAGGCGGCGAAGTGGGTGCCGAGGCTGCGGTCGATGGGTGCGGACGTGGTGATCGTGTCGGCGCACTCCGGGTCGAGTGGTACGTCGTCGTACGGGGATCAGTTGCCTTATGTGGAGAACGCGGCGGGTCTTGTGGCCGAGCAGGTGCCGGGGATCGACGCGATTCTGGTCGGTCACGCGCACACGGAGATTCCCGAGTATTTCGTGGAGAACAAGGCGACGGGCAAGAAGGTGGTTCTGTCGGAGCCGTTGAAGTGGGGGCAGCGGCTGACGCTGTTCGACTTCGATCTGGTGTGGGAGAAGGGGTGCTGGACGGTGGAGAAGGTCGGGGCGCGGGTCCTGAACTCCAATGCCGCGGCGGAGGATCGGAAGATCACGCGGCTGCTCGCCGATGAGCACGAGAAGGTCGTGGCGTACGTGAACCAGGTCATCGGTACGTCGATGGCGGCGATGAGCACGGCGGAGGGTCCGTACAAGGATGTCCCGATCATTGATCTGATCAATGAGGTGCAGCGGGAGACGGTGGCGGAGGCGCTGAAGGGTGGGGCGTACGCGGCGTTGCCGGTGCTTTCGCAGGCGTCGTGTTTCTCGCGTACGGCGCAGATTCCGGCGGGTGATGTGACGATCAGGGACGCGGCGGGTCTCTACCCCTTCGAGAACACTCTGGAGGCGCGGCTCGTGACGGGGGCGCAGCTCAGGGAGTATCTGGAGTTCTCGGCGCGGTATTACGTGCGGACGGCGGCGGATGTGCCGGTGGATCCGGCGAAGTTGACGAATGCGGAGGGCATCCCGGATTACAACTATGACGCGGTGTCCGGTGTGACGTATGAGATCGATGTCGCGAAGCCGGTGGGTTCGCGGATCGTGAAGCTGTCCTTCGAGGGCAAGGAGATCGATCCGAAGGCGGAGTTCGTGCTCGCGGTGAACAATTATCGGGCGAGTGGCGGCGGCAATTTCCCGCACATCGCGGGTGCCAAGCAGTTGTGGGCGAATTCGGAGGAGATCCGGAACACGATCATCGGGTGGGTGAAGGCGAAGGGGACGGTCGACCCGGGTCAGTTCGCGTCGGTGGGCTGGAAGCTGACCCGGGACGGTACGCCGGTGTTCTAGACGGTGTTCAGTTCGGGCGCCGCTCAGTTCTTGAGGGTGGCGAGGTCGACGGCGTCGGCGAGTGCTTGGGCGCCGGCGTCGTTGACGTGGAGGCCGTCGCCGCTGTCGTAGTCGTCGTGGATGCGGTCGGGGTCGGCGGGGTCCGCGACGGCGGCGGCGAAGTCGGCGTAGGCGTCGAAGGGGCTGTCGGTGCCGCGTATCCAGGCGTTGACCTCGCGGGCGACGGCAACGCCTTCGGGGGTGGAGTAGCCCTCGTAGATGGTGTCTTTGTAGGGGCCGACGGTGGTGGCGATGGCGGTGAGGCCTGCGGCGTGGATGCGTTCGGCGAGGGTGGTCAGGCCGGTGATGAGGTCGGCGGCGGTGGGGATGGGGGCGGGGTCGGGGTAGGCCTCCTGGCCGGGGATGCCGAGGTCGTTGAGGCCGAAGTGGATCAGTATGTGGGTGGCGCCGGGGATGTCGAGGGCGTCGCGCTGGAGGCGGGCGAGGGCGTGTTCGCCGATTTCGTCGGTGAGCAGGCGGTTGGCTGAGAGGCCTGTGTTGACGGTCCAGCCGGTGTGTCCTGCTGCCCGTAGGCGGTTGTTGAGCAGGTCGGGGAAGCGGTTGTCGGTGTCGTTGGTGGTGCCTGTGCCTTCGAACCAGGAGTCGCCGAAGGCCACGGTGACGGGTGTGCCGGTGGGGGCGAGGACGTCGGCGCCGCTGATGAAGTGGCGGGTGGCGAGTTCTTCGAGGCCTTCGGTGCCGTCGAGGGTGGGGGCGGTGAGGGCGTTGCCGGGTACGGCGTAGCCGGTGCGCAGGGGGACGGCGGAGTAGGTGGCGGGTCCGGTGTCCTGCGGGAGCCAGAGGGTGAGGGCCCATTCGTCGCCGGCGGAGACGGTCTGGTGGATGGTGTCGGTGGTGACTTCCTCACCGGCGGGGATGGTGAAGTCGTGGGCGCCGTCGACGTGCAGGGTCGTGTCGCTGTGGGGGTCGGTGGCGCTGCCTTCGGTGCGTTTGGCGAGGTGGGCGCCGCCGATGTGGAGGGGTTGTCTGCCGTAGCGGTTGCTGAGGTGGATGCGGAGTGCGGTGCCGGCGCCGTCGAGGCGGATGACTTGGCGGAGGGTCTGGTCGGAGAAGCGGCGGGTCTCGAACAGCTCGATGGTTTCGTACGGGCTGACGACGGCGGAGCGGAAGGCGGCGGTCCAGGTGGTGGCCGGGGCGGGGGCCGGGGTGGTGGTGCCGGTGGTGTCGGTGGTCATGCTGGGCTGAACAGGCTTGCTGTGCGCGGTATTTCGTGCCGGGGTTGTTTCTGGCCGGGAATATTCGGTGGTGTGGGTGTGCTGGGCGGCCTCAGCTGCTGTGGGCGGCCTCAGCTCCTGGGGGCGGCCTCAGCTCCTGAGCCGTACGAGTTTCCCTTGGTGTTCCCCCGTGTGTCCGGCGGTGCGGGCGCCGGGTGCTTCGTGGGGCTGGAGGCCGAAGGTGGTGAACGCGGTGCGGGTGGGCAGGGGGTAGGGGTTTCTGCCGGTGAGGGCGTTGAGGATGGTGGCGCTGCGCCAGGCGGCGAGGCCGAGGTCGGGGGCGCCGACGCCGTGGCTGTGGCGTTCGGCGTTCTGTACGTAGATGTTGCTGCCGGTGCGGGTGATGGTGGGGTCGAGGTCGAGGCGGTACTGCTCGTCGATGCGGGGGCGGGCGGAGGAGTCCTTGCGGATGTGGGGGTCGAGGCCGGCGAGGAGCTGGTCGAGGGGGCGTTCGCGGTAGCCGGTGGCGAGGACGACGGCGTCGGTGGTGAGGCGGGAGCGGGTGCCTTGCTGGAGGTGCTCCAGGTGGAGTTCGACGCGGGTGGCGCCGACGCGTCCCGCGGTGCGTACGCGGACGCCGGGGGTGAGGACGGCGTCGGGCCAGCCGCCGTGGAGGGTGCGTTGGTAGAGCTGGTCGTGGATGGCGGCGATGGTGTCGGCGTCGATGCCTTTGTGGAGTTGCCACTGGTGGGGGACGAGGCCGTCGCGTACGGCTTCGGGGAGGGCGTGGAAGTAGCGGGTGTAGTCGGGGGTGAAGTGTTCGAGGCCGAGCTTTGAGTACTCCATGGGTGCGAACGCTTCGGTGCGGGCGAGCCAGTGGAGTTTCTCGTGTCCCTCGGGGCGGGCGCGGAGCAGGTCGAGGAAGATCTCGGCGCCCGACTGGCCGGAGCCGATGACGGTGATGTGTTCGGCTTCGAGGAGGGTGTCGCGGTGGTGGAGGTAGTCCGCGGAGTGGATGACGGGGGTGCCGGGGGCTTCGGCGAGGGGTTTGAGGGGTTCGGGGATGTGGGGGGCGGTGCCGACGCCGAGGGCGATGTTCTTGGTGTGGGTGCGGCAGAGGGCTTCGGCTTCTCCGTCGGCGTCTAGTTGGGTGTAGTCGACTTCGAAGAGGGCGCGTTCGGGGTTCCAGCGGACGGCGTCGACCTGGTGGCCGAAGTGGAGTCCGGTGAGGTTCTCGCTGACCCAGCGGCAGTATGCGTCGTATTCGGCGCGCTGGATGTGGAAGCGCTCGGCGAAGTAGAAGGGGAAGAGGCGCTCGCGGGTCTTGAGGTAGCTGAGGAAGGACCAGGGGCTGGTGGGGTCGGCGAGGGTCACGAGGTCGGCGAGGAAGGGGACTTGGAGGGTGGCGCCTTCGATGAGGAGTCCGGGGTGCCAGTGGAAGGCGGGCCGCTGGTCGTAGAAGGCGGTGTCGAGTTCGCCGAGGGGGTGGGCGAGGGCGGCGAGGGAGAGGTTGAAGGGGCCGATGCCGATGCCGACCAGGTCGCGGGGGGTTTGGCGGGTGGTGAGCGGCTTGGGTCCTGGCTGGTCGGGCGTGCCGGTCATCGGGGGGTGGTTCCTTCCGTGGGGTGGGGGTCGGTGCGGGCCGGGTGGTGGTGTTCGACCAGTGCTTCGACCATTGCTTCGACCAGTGCGAGGAGCCGGTTGAGGTGTTCGGGCCGGGTGTGGGGGTTGAGCAGTGTCGCTTTGAGCCAGCGGCGTCCTGCGAGGTCGGCGCGGCCGAGGACGGCGGTGCCTTCGGTGAGGAGTTGTCTGCGTACGTGGGCGATGTGGTGGTCGTCGGCGTCGGTGGGTCTGAAGAGGACGGTGCTGATGGTGGGGGTGGAGTGGAGTTCGAAGCGGGGGTGTTTGTCGATGAGGGCGGCGAACTCCTGGGCCTGGTCGCAGACTTGGTCGACGAGGGCGCCGAGTCCTTGGCGGCCGAGGGCTTTGAGGGTGACGGCGATCTTGAGGATGTCGGGGCGGCGGGTGGTGCGCAGGGAGCGGCCGAGGAGGTCGGGGAGGCCCGCGTGGGTGTCGTCGTCGGCGTTGAGGTAGTCGGCGCTGTGGGTGAGTGCGGTGAGATCGGTGGGGTGGCGTACGGCGAGTAGTCCGGCGGCGGCGGGCTGCCAGCCGAGTTTGTGGAGGTCGAGGGTGACGGTGTGGGCGCGGTGGATGCCGTGCAGGAGGTGTTTGCGTACGTCACTGAAGACGAGGCCCGCGCCGTAGGCGGCGTCGATGTGGAGGCGGGCGGAGTGGGCGGCGCACAGGTCGGCGATGTCGTCGAGGGGGTCGATGAGTCCGGCGTCGGTGGTGCCCGCGGTGGCGGCGACCATGAGGGTGCCTGGGCGGCCCGCGGTTGCGGTGAGGGCCTGGTCGAGTGCTGTGGGGTCGAGGGTGCCCGTAGGGGTGGGGATGACGGTGGGGGCGGGCAGGCCGAGGAGCCAGGCGGCGCGGGCGAGGCTGTGGTGGGCGTTGGCTCCGACGAACAGGCGCAGGGGTCCTTGGGTGGCGGGGTTCTCACGGGCGAGGAGCAGGGCGAGCTGATTGGCTTCGGTACCACCGGTGGTGACGAGGGCGTCGCCCGGCCCGCCGGCGAGGTCGTCGCCCGGCCCACCGGCGAGGGCGTCGCCTGACCCACCGCTGAGAGCGCCGCCCGGCCCACCTGCGAGGGCATCGCCCGACCCACCGCTGAGGGCGCCGCCCGACCCGCCGGCGAGGGCGCCGCCCGGCCCACCGGCGAGGGCATCGCCCGGCCCACCGCTGAGGGCATCACCCGGCCCACCGGCCAGGGCGCTGCCCGGCCCACCGCTGAGGGCGTCGCCCGGCCCACCGCTGAGAGCCTCGCCCGGCCCGCCTGCGAGGGCATCGCCCGGCCCGCTGAGGCTGTCGCCGTTCGCGTAGATCTCGGCGGTGAGCGTGCGCGTGACGAGTGCTTCGAGTGTGGAGGCCGCGGGCGCCTGGTCCCAGGAGTCCATGGAGGGGTTGAGCGCGGACGCGGCGAGGTCGGCGGCGGCGGCCACGGCGAGCGGCGGGCAGTGCAGATGTGCGGCGCAGAGCGGGTCCGCGGGGTCGGCGGCGCCTTCGGCGAGCGCGTGGACGAGGCTGCGCAGGGCCGCTTCTGGGCCTTCGCCCTGTTCGGGCAGGAGGGGCAGGGCGGCGGCGCGTACGCGGTCGGCGACGGCTTCGGGGCCCCCTGCGGGCAGGGGGCCCCGGCGGGCTGTCGCGCCCTCGCGGAGGGCTCGGAGTGTGGTGGCGAGCAGCGGCTGGAGGGCATCGGGGCCGTGGGCGCCTCCGGCGAGGGGCGGCGGGGTGCTCATGGGCTTGTCCTCCGGATGCGCGCGTGCGGGAGGACCAGCCTGTACAACGCACGCACCGGTTGCCCGAGTACTTCGGGGAACCGAACCCGAAAGTGGTACTTGCGTACTGGAGGCAGGTGTCGGTGTGCGGTGGGGTGCTAGGCGCGGGGGCCCGGCGGTGCCCGGCAGCCCGGCAGCCCGGCAGCGCCCGGCGGCCCGTTGGTGCCCGGCGGCCCGGCAGCGCCCGGCAGCCCGGCAGCGCCCGGCAGCCCGTTGGTGCCCGGCGGCCCGGCGTGCCCGGCGTGCCCGGCGGTGGCTAGGAGGTGCGGAAGTCGGCCTTGTGGTCGTGGGCCCACTGGTCGAAGGTGCGGGCCGGCTGTCCGGTGACGGCTTCGACGGTGGTGGTGATCTCCGGTTCGGTGCCGACGGCCTCGGCGAAGGAGGCGAGGAGGTCGGGCAGCATCTGCGGCGGCACGTGCGGGAACATCTCGGGGCCGACGTCCTCGGCGGGTACGTCGATGAAGCGCAGGGTCCGGCCGAGTGCGGCGCCGATGGCGTGGATCTGCTGTTCGGTGGTGACGGCGTGGGGTCCGGTGAGGCGGTGGACGGCGCCCTGGTGGCCGTCGTCGAGGAGGGTGCGGGCGGCGACGTCCGCGATGTCGGCCTCGTGGATGGGGGCGGTGGCGGCTGCGGCGAAGGGGCCGCGGACGGTGTCGCCGACGCGTATCTGGGGCGCCCATTGCAGGGAGTTGGTGGCGAAGGCGTTGGGCCGCAGGAAGGTGTGGTCGAGGCCGCTCTCCCGTACGCGCGCTTCGAGTTCGGCGTGCATGACGTGGATGGGGTGGCTGGTGTCGGCGCCTTCTTCGATGATGCCGGACGAGAGGACGGTGACGTGCTTCACTCCGGCCGCCGCGGCGGCTTCGAGGAGCGCGGCGGTGTGTGCGCCGGCGGCCCGCAGGTGGAGGAAGAGCCGGGTGGCGTCCTTGAACACGGCGGTCAGGTCGTCGGACGGGGTGTGCTCGCCGGAGAGGTCGAGCCGTGCGACTTCGGTGGCGGCGGGGAGCCGGGCGCGTTCGGGGTCGCGGGTCAGGGCGCGTACGGGGGTGCCTTCCGCGCCGAGCCGGTCGACGAGGGCGCGGCCTACGTTTCCGGTGGCTCCGGTCACGACGATCACGTGGGGCTCCTTCGGCGTGGGGTGGCCGGGGCGGCAGGTCCGGCCCGGCTCTTGATCGAGCCTAGGCCGGGCCTGCCGTGGGAGGGATCGTCGGTTGGGACGAGGAGGTGTAGGTCGTGGGTCCTACGTCCGGCGGCCCGGCGGCCCGGCGGCCCGGGGTCAGGCTCCGCCGTTTCCTTCCCGTACGCGCAATGCCCGTGCCAGGTCGTCGAGTTGGTCGGCGAATTTGCGGCGCAGGGCGGGGATGGGGTCGGCGTCGCGCAGGCAGCGCTCGCCGAGGTGGAGCGTCTCGGCGTCGACGAAGGGTGCGGGGAAGGCCCAGGCGCCCACGACGTCGGCGATGGCGGGGCCGCGCCGGGCCGCCACGGTGACGGCGTCCTCGTAGTAGCGCGGCACGTATTCCCGTACGAGGTCGGCCTGTTCGGGCTGCCAGAAGCCCTGGGCGGTGGCCTTGAGGAGGTAGTTGGACAGCTCGTCGGTGGCGAACATGGCCTCCCACGCGGCTCGTTTGGCGGCGGCGTCGGGCAGTGCGGCCCGGCAGCGTGCCGCGCCTTCCTGGCCGGTGGCGCTGGGGTCCCGTGCCAGTTCGGCGGCGATGGCGGCTTCGTCGGTCGCGTCGAGGACGGCGAGGCGGGCGAGGACGCGCCAGCGCAGTTCGGGGTCGAGTTCGGGGCCGCCGGGCACGGTGCCCTCGGTGAGCCAGGCCTCCAGGGGTGCCGGCTGGGTGGCGACGTCGATGGCGCTGCGGACGGCGGTGAGGCGGAGGCCGGGGTTGGAGCCGTCCTCGGTGCGGCGGATCAGGTCGCGGCAGAGTTCGCCGAGGGTGGCGAGGGCGGCGGGCCGTTCGTCGGGGCCGGTGTAGCGGCCCGCGATGTGGGCGGTGGCGAAGGTGAGGACGCCCTGGACGACGGCGAGGTCGCTCTCCTCGGGGAGGTGGGTGAGGGCGGCGCGCAGGTAGACGGCCGGGGGGAGTTCGCCGTCGCGGACCATGTCGCGCAGGCTGTTCCACAGGACGGCGCGGGTGAGCGGGTCGGGGACCTGGGAGAGGCTCGCGAGGGCGGTCTCCTGGGAGGCCGTGTCCAGGCGGATCTTGGCGTAGGTGACGTCCTGGTCGTTGGGGACGACGAGGGCGGGGCGGCCGCCGTCGCGTTCGACGGTGGTGGTGGCGGAGATGTCGGTCTCGAAGCGTTCGCGCAGGACGAGCGCGGGGCCGCCGGCGAGGTCACGGTCGTACACGCCGACGGTGACGCGGTGGGGACGCCCACTCTCGCGGCCCGCTGTGCCGCCGTCCCCGTGGACCGCCTCGCCGCCGTCCCCGCGGCCCCCGTCACGGTCGATGCCGAGGGTCCACCGGCGTCCCTCGTGGTTGACCTTCGAGGTCAGGGTGTCGACGCCGGTGGTGCGCAGCCATGCCTCGGCCCAGGAGTGGACGTCGCGGTCGGTGGCGTGGGCGAGGGAGTCGATGAAGTCGGCGAGGGTGGCGTTGCCGAACTTGTGCCGGGTGAAGTGCGTGTTGATGCCGGCGAGGAAGTCCTTCTCGCCGAGCCAGGCGACGAGCTGGCGCAGGGCGCTCGCGCCCTTGGCGTAGGAGATGCCGTCGAAGTTGAGCATCGCGGAGGCGGTGTCGGGCACGGCGGCGGGGTCGGGGGCGACGGGGTGGGTGGAGGGGCGTTGGTCGGCGTCGTAGCCCCAGGATTTGCGGGCGATACCGAAGTTGGTCCACGGGTCGGTGGATGGGGTATCCCCTGCTCGAACGGAGTTGAGAGCTTGGGGAAGGGTGGCTTCGGCGGTGGTCTGGAAGCCCATGTACTCGGCGAAGGACTCGTTGAGCCAGATGTCGTCCCACCAGCGCAGGGTGACGAGGTCGCCGAACCACATGTGGGCCATCTCGTGTGCGATGACCATGGCGCGGGTCTGGCGTTCGGTGTCGGTGACGGCGGAGCGGTAGATGAACTCGTCGCGGAAGGTGACGAGGCCGGGGTTCTCCATGGCGCCGGCGTTGAATTCGGGGACGAACGCCTGGTCGTAGGAGTCGAAGGGGTAGGGCTCCTCGAACTTCTCGTGGTAGCGGTCGTAGAGGGCGCGGGTGAGGCCGAGGATCTCGTCGGCGTCGGTGTCCATGTGGGGCGCGAGTGACCGGCGGCAGTGGATGCCGAAGGGCAGGCCGCGGTGTTCGGTGCGCACCGAGTGCCAGGGTCCTGCGGCGACGGCGACGAGGTAGGTGGAGATGAGGGGGGTGGGCGCTGCCTGCCAGGTGCCGTCGCCGAGGTGGCGGGTGACGCCGTTGGCGAGGACGGTCCAGTTCTCGGGGGCGGTGACGGTCAGCTCGAAGACGGCCTTCAGGTCGGGCTGGTCGAAGGCGGCGAAGACGCGCTGCACGTCTTCCATGAAGAGCTGGGTGTAGAGGTAGGTCTCGCCGTCGGTGGGGTCGGTGAAGCGGTGCATGCCCTCGCCGGTGTGCGAGTAGCGCATGGCGGCGTGTACGCGCAGTTCGTGTTCGCCGGTGGTGAGGCCGTGCAGGGTGAGGCGGTTGTCGTCGAGTCCTGCGGGGTCGACGGGCTGCCCGTCGAGGGTGACGGAGTGCAGGGCGGCGGGCTTGAGCTCGACGAAGGTGGCGCCGTCCGCGCGGGCGCTGAAGCGGATGGTGGTGCGGGACTCGAAGGTGTCGCCGGTGGCGTCGGCCGCCTGGGTCAGATCGAGTTCGACCGTGTACCGGTGGACATCGATGAGCTGGGCACGGGTCTGCGCTTCGTCGCGCGTCAGTACGGGCATGGCCCCATGCTGCCCGATGTCACCGGCATCGGTGTAGGAGTCGGTTCCCGGCGCCCGCGCGTGGGGGTGGGCGCCAGGGTCTGTCGTTTGGATCAGGTCGGCTGGAGGGGCGGTGCCTTTCGGCTTGGCCCGAGCGGGGTCTGGTGCGTGCAGCTGCAAGGCGGAGGAGGGCGACAACGCGATGGGGGTGCCCCCTGCTCGAGCAGAGCCGAGAGCTTGGGGGAGTTGGCAACCGACGACAACGCCGGTGGGGGTCCCCCCGCGACGTTCAGGCGTGGGGGAGTGCGTGCCAGACCCCGCGACGCCGAGATGATCCAAACGACAGGCCCTAGGAGGACTTGGCGATCGTCTCGTGGTGGCGGATCACCTCGGCGATGATGAAGTTGAGGAGTTTCTCGGCGAACGCCGGGTCGAGTTTGGCGTTCTCGGCGAGTTCGCGCAGGCGGGCGATCTGGCGGCCCTCGCGGGCGGGGTCGGCGGGCGGCAGGTGGTGGTTGGCCTTGAGGTGGCCGACCTGCTGGGTGCACTTGAAGCGTTCGGCGAGCATGTGGACGACGGCGGCGTCGATGTTGTCGATGCTGTCGCGCAGGCGGGACAGCTCGGCGTGGACGGCCTGGTCCTCGGGGGTGCCGGCGGCGTTGCTCCCGGGGGCGTCCGCGCTGTTCGCGTCACTGGTGTGGCTGGTGGTCATGGGTCACGAGCCTACGTTGCCGGGGTGGGTCCGCCCGCGGCGGAAGAGCGCAGAATCGGCGGGTGGTCGGGGTCGGGTACTTGTTGGGACCAGCCGCCGGGTACGGCCCTGCCCTGCTGTTCCCGGAAGCGGACGGGGGCGGTGCCGACCCGGCGGGTGAAAAGGCGTGAAAAGTACGCCGGGTCGTCGTAGCCGACGCGGCGGGCCACCGCGGCGACGGGCAGTTCGGTGGCGGCGAGGAGTTCCTTGGCGCGGCCGAGGCGGATGCCGAGGAGGTAGTCCTTGGGGCTGCATCCGGCGCCGCGGCGTACGGCGGTGCGCAGTTCGGCGGGGGTCATGCCGTGCCGTGCGGCGTGTTCGGCGACGGACAGGGGCTGGAAGGCGTCGCGGGCGAGGGCCTGGAGCACGGGGTCGCCGTCGGGGGCGATGTCGGCGCGGGCGCGGCGCAGGGCGACGAGGAGTTCGTGGACGGCGGCTCCGGTCTCGACTTCCAGGAGCGGGTTGCCGCGGCGGGCGGCGCGGGCGATGCGGCCGACGGCGGCGCGTGCGCCTGCCGCGTCGGAGAGGGGGACGACGGCTCGGGTGGGTTCGATGTAGCCGAGTTCGGTGTAGGTGGCGGTGGCGGGTCCCGTGAAGTCGACGAAGCACTCGTCCCAGCCGGTGTCGGGGTCGGGCCCGTAGTGGTGGCGTACGCCGGGGGTGAGCCAGATCAGGGCGGGCGCGGTCACTTTCGTACGGCGTCCGTCGGGGCCGCGGAACCAGCCGCCGCCCGCGCTGATGACGACGGCGACGTGGTGGTCGAGGGTGCGCGGGCCCACGGTCGGCAGGAGGCCGTGCTGGAGGCCGACGCCGAGGCAGGCCAGGCCGAGCCGGTGGTGGGCCGGGCTGGGAGTGAAATACCGCATCCATGTGTGGTACATCCGCGTGCCCCTTCCGGTGCGGGCCAGGCATGTGTCCCGCTCGCTGCGTCCAACCGGAACCGATCTTTGTCCATGGACCCTGCCGCCCGCCAGAGGTGATCGTGGGCGAGCGTGCTGTGAGCGAAGGGACACGATGGACGATTTCAGGGTCGGCGAGGACGATTTCCGGGTCGGCGAGGACGGATTCCGGGTCGGCGAGGACGATTTCGAGCTGGACGGGCGGCCGGTGCGGCTGCTCTCCGGCGCGCTGCACTACTTCCGGGTGCACGAGGGGCAGTGGGGGCACCGTCTGGCGATGCTGCGGGCGCTGGGCCTGAACTGTGTGGAGACGTATGTCCCGTGGAACCTGCACGAGCCGTTCCCGGGCACCTACCGGGACGTCGAGGCGCTCGGCCGTTTCCTGGACGCGGCGCGGGACGCGGGCCTGTGGGCGATCGTGCGGCCGGGCCCGTACATCTGCGCGGAGTGGGAGAACGGTGGCCTTCCGCACTGGCTGACGGGGGTGGTGGGGGTGCGTGCGCGGACGCGGGACGAGGAGTATCTGGGGCATGTGGGGCGCTGGTTCCGGCGGCTGCTGCGGGAGGTCGTGCCGCGGCAGTACGGCGGTCCTGACGGCGGGCCCGTGATCATGGTGCAGGTCGAGAACGAGTACGGCAGTTACGGCTCGGACCAGGTGTATCTGGCCCATCTCGCGGACCTGCTGCGGGCGCGGGGTGTGCGGGTGCCGCTCTTCACCTCGGACGGCCCCGAGGACCACATGCTGACCGGCGGTTCGATTCCGGGTGTCCTTGCCACGGCCAACTTCGGTTCGGGTGCCCGGGCGGCGTTCGCGGTGCTGCGCGGGCACCGACCTTCGGGGCCGTTGATGTGCATGGAGTTCTGGTGCGGCTGGTTCGACCACTGGGGCGCGGAGCACGTCGTGCGGGACGCGGACGACGCGACGGCGGCGCTGGCGGAGATCCTGGAGTGCGGGGCGTCGGTGAACCTGTACATGGCGCACGGCGGCACGAACTTCGCGGGCTGGGCGGGCGCCAACCGCGGGGGTGGCGCGCTGCACGACGGGGCGCTTGAGCCCGACGTCACCTCGTACGACTATGACGCGCCGATCGACGAGTACGGCCGTCCCACGGCGAAGTTCCGGGCGTTCAGGGAGGTCTTCGCGCGGTACGCGCCGGGGCCCTTGCCGGAGGTTCCCGAGCCGCTGCCGGTGCTTGGCGCCCCGGTGTCGGCGGCGCTGACGGACTGGGCGGCCCTGGACACGGTCCTTGACCGGCTCGGTACGCCGGAGGCGGAGCACGCCGTCCCGCCCACCTTCGAGGAGCTCGACGTGGACCGCGGCGTGGTGCGGTACGCGCTGACGGTGCCGGGTCCGCGCGGCCCCTACCCGCTGTCCGTGCGGGGGCTGCGTGACCGGGCGGTCGTGTACGTGGACGGGGAGCGGGCCGGGGTCCTGACCGAGGACGAGCCGGTCCTGGCGGAGCCGGTCGCGGGGTACGCGCGCGTGGAGCTGTGGGTGGAGTCCCTGGGGCGGGTCAACTACGGGCCGCGCATGGGTGAGCCGAAGGGCATCGAGGGGGGTGTCCTGCACGAGCGGCAGTATCTGCACGGGGTACGGGCGCGGGGGCTGCGGCTCGACGCGTTCGACGTGGCGTCGGCGGTGCGGGAGGTCCCCGCGGGCGGTCCGGCGCGGGGGCGGCCCGGCCTGTACCGGGGTTCGCTGTCCGTGCGTGGCGCGGGCGATGCCGCGCTGGAGCTGCCGGGCTTCACGCGTGGCTTCGTGTGGGTGAACGGCTTCAACCTGGGGCGTTACTGGTCGGTGGGCCCGCAGAGGTCTCTCTATGTGCCGGGTCCTGTGCTGCGGGAGGGCGAGAACGAGGTGTGGGTCCTTGAGCTGGAGGGGGGCGGGGAGCGGGTCGTTCTGCGGTGAGGGCGGTGCCGGCCGCGCGCACCCGCTGGGTGGGCGCGGCCGGGGCGGCGGTCAGAGCTCAGGCGCTCAGATCTCAGGCGGTCAGATCTCAGGCGCTCAGATCTCGGCCACCTGGAAGGCGTCGAGCACGAACTCCGCCGTGCCGTCGTCGCCGGTCTTGCGCAGGCCCACCCAGGCCTCGCCCTCGGCGGGGGCGGTGAACTCGTAGGTGAGGGTGGTGGGCGATGTGGCGGCGGGGAGGTGCTTGCGGTCGAGTTCGCGGGCGGCGGGGGCGTCGACGGCGGTGATCCAGGCGTACTGGCCGGCCTTCTCGTTCTCGTGGCGGAAGGAGACGCGGTAGCGCTTGCCGGGTGTGAAGCGGACGGTGTGCGGGACGGTGCGGTAGACGAGTCCGGTGTTCTCGCCGCGTGACTTCAGGGAGTTGGTGCCGTCGATGACGTCGTCGATCTCCTTGCCGTTCCAGCCGCGCTGGGTGTACGGGGCGTGGCGCTGGGCGATGTGGGTGCGCGGGTCGGTGGCGCCGCCGGCGTCGCCCTTGACGAACGGGCCCCAGCCCTGCGGGACGTGTTCGAAGTCCTCGTGGACGAGGGTGCCGCGGGGCGTCTTCGGGTGGTGGGCGGCGACGACGCGTACGTTGTCGAAGCGCACGCGCGCGTGGCCCGCCTCGGCCCGCAGCGTCAGCTCCGCGGTGCCGCCGCCCTGGGGGACGGTGAAGCGGGTGAACATGCGCTGGAACCGGGTGCCGTGTTTGCGGTCGGCGGCGACGTGGTTGCCGGCGGTGGACGTCTCGGTGAAGTTGGCCGCGGTGACTCCGTCGGCGGTGCGCACCTCCAGGGACGCCTTGCGCCGCTCCCCCGCCTTCTCGCCGACCTCGACCTGTACGGAGGCGACGTACGTACCGGCTTTGAGGCGGGCGAGCCGTTGTCCGACGGATGCCGCGCCGCCCGCGCCGATGACCAGTTCGTGGTCGCCGAGCGCGCTGAGTTCCACGGCGGCGGGCCCGCTGACCTTCCACCCCTTGAGGGAGCCGGAGTGGAAGCCCGGGTCGCGCAGCGGAGTGCCCTGCCCCCACTTCGGGTCGGGCAGGGCGGCGGCGCGCTCGCGGTAGAGGACGTAGGGCTGCTTCGCCTCCGCCTTGAGGGTGACCTTGCCGTCCACTACGGAGACGTACGACTCGAAGACCCTGCCCTGGTCGGTGAGCCGGTACAGGGCGACGCGGGAGCGCTTGGCCCACGCGCGCGGGAGGCGCCAGTCGCTGCTGCCGCCCGCGGGGTTGTAGTGGTACAGCTTGGCGGGAGCGGTGGCCTTGCGGGGCTCCCAGGGCAGCAGGTAACGGCCGTCTTCGTAGACGACGTTTCCGTCGGTGGTGATGCGGCGCTTGCCCGAGGCGTCGGAGACCGTCGTCCCGCTCGCCCTGGAGCCCGCCGCTCCGAAGAAGGTGATCTCGTGCTCGTCCCAGGTCTTGATGGGGTACGCCTGGAGGTACTTGGCGGGCAGCGAGTGGGTCCAGATCAGCTCGTAGAAGGCGTGCCAGTCGGTCTTGCCGATCCAGCCCTCGAAGTTGCCCATGCGGGCGATGCCGAGGAGGGTGGGCCACTTGTCGGCGAAGACGTCCTTCTGGTGGTTGCGGACGAAGCGGATCAGGCGGGAGTTGAGGCCGCGCGAGGTGTCGCCGCCGTAGTCGGTCTCGGTGGCCCAGTGCGACCAGACCGCGGAGCGTTCCAAGCCGTGGCCCCACTCGGTGGTGATCGTCCAGCCCTGTTCGCGCAGGGCGCGCTGGAGGCGGTCGGAGGTCCAGCCGGATTCGCGGAACACATCGATGTACAGGGCGTTCAGGCCATCGTCGGTCTGGGCGCGCAGGTCGGCGAAGCGGCGCACGATGTCGCCGGAGACGAGGTCGCGGCGCTGGTCGATGCGGTAGCTCTGGTCGAGCCAGTCCCACTGCTCGTCGCGTCTGTCGACGAGCTTCTCGGAGAAGGCGTGGGCGACGGGGTAGGACTCGGTGGCGTTGACGTGCACGCTGAAGGTGCTGTTCCACTTCTTGCCCTCGTGGACCAGGGTGTTGAGGTCCTTGAGGCCGCCCGCACGCTCGTTGTAGTTGCCGGCGTAGTCGGGGTGGGCGGAGTCGTGCCCCTCGGACTGGTAGCCCTTCAGGAGCGTGTACTGGCCGAGGCCGTCGGTCGCCAGGTGGATGCGCTTGACGTTGTCGAGGGTGGCCAGAAAGGGGTTGGTGGCCTGTGAGGCGAAGTTGAACGGGATGTGCGGGACGACGCGCAGATGCTGTTCGTCGGCGCCGAGCGGGGTGACCATGATGTCGCGGAAGGCGATCGCGGCGTCCTGCCAGTCGACCTTGCCGTCGCCGTTGCGGTCGCCGGTGATCACGACGGTGGCGTACGGGAGGGGTTCGGTGGCGTCGACGGGCGCGGTCGCGGCGCGGTGCGTCCACTGCCCCGGGCTCAGCCTGGCCTCCACGTGGTCGCCGCTGCGCACCGTCTCGCGCCACAGTCGGCCGTTCTCCCAGGTGGTGCCCGCCTCGCCGGTGGGTTTGTCGTAGACGGTGTTCGTCTCGACCGCCCCGCCGAGCCCGTCGTGCGCGACGACGGCGTACGCGCATCCGACGGCCGCCTCGGCGGGCGTGTCCTTCCGCGGCCGCACGAGCGTGTCGCCGCTCTTGGCCTTGTCCAGCTGCACCTTGGCGGCGAGCAGGGCGGCGCCGGGCTGGTCACTGCGTACGGAGAGCAGGGCGAGCCCGGGTATGCGCAGGGTGCCGACTCGCAGCGTGTCCGTGTCCGCGATCCTCGTGACCCGCCAGTGGACCTGCCGCCCCTCGACCGCGATCTCCACGTCGATCCGGGTGCCGCCGTCGAAGAGCATTTCGTACGAGATGCGGTCCCTGCCCGGCGAAGCGGTGACCTCCGGCGTCCGCTCCGCCCCGTCGACGATCACCGCGCCCAGCGGCTCCGCCCGGCCGTGCAGTACGGCACCGCTCGCGCGGTCGGTGTACGAGATGACGCGGGGGAAGTCGCCCGCGACGCGGACGTCCAGGGCGGCCGAGCGCAGGACCACCTCGCCCGCGGGGCGCTTGGCCGCGCCGGGCGCGCCGAACGCGCTCCCTGCCGCCCCCAGGGCGGCCCCCACCCCGGCTATCGCGCCCGTGGCGACCACGGCTCGGCGGCTCGGCCCGGACCTGTCTGACGGCAGCATGCGGCACCCCTCGGTGGACGGAACTCGTGCGGCTCACGATGCGCGGGTCCGGCCGGGGGCGCCCATGGACAAAGGAGGGGCAGGTGTTGGACTAACGGGGGCCTGGGGCGGGCCGGGCAGCGCGACGGGGCGCCCGCGGGTGCGGGCGCCCCGTGCGTGGAGCGTCGGGCCGTGCCGGAACTCAGAGTCCCGCGGCCGCCTTCTCTATGTCGGCAGCGAAGGTCGACACCTCGGTGTAGACGCCGGGGAACTTCGGCCGCGCGCAGCCGTTGCCCCAGCTCACGATGCCGACCTGGATGTACTCGCCGGCCTCGTCCTTGCGGAACATCGGGCCGCCGGAGTCGCCCTGGCAGGTGTCCGTGCCGCCCTCGGCGAGCTTGCCCGCGCAGAGCTCCTCACCGGGCGTCAGGTCGTCGCCGTACGCGGCCTCGCAGTCGGCGTCGCTGACGAACGGGACGGTCGCCTTGAGGAGGTTCTGCTGCTGCTGGCCGCCCTCCTTGTCGGCGCCCCAGCCCGCGACGGTGAAGTCACCCTCGTTGTACGTGGTGTCCTTGGCGATCTTCAGCGTGGGCTGGTCGATCGGCTTGGCGAGCTTGATGAGCGCCCAGTCCTTGCCCTTGCCGTCGTAGCCGGGGGCTTGCAGGACCTTGGTGGACTTGACGCTGATCGCGTCGGGGCTCTCCAGGTCCACGACACCGCCGGTGGCGGTGATGCTCGTGTTGTCGCCGGAGCCGTCCACGCAGTGAGCGGCGGTCAGGACGACGTCCTGGGCGTACAGCGCGCCGCCACAGCCCATCGACAGACGGACCATGAACGGGAACTCACCCTGTTCGGCGGGGGTGCCGCCGACTATGCGCTCACCCGGCTGGGGGCCCGGGTTCGGCGCCGCCTGAGCGGCCAGGGGCTGAAGGCTGACGGTGGCCAGAGCGATCGCGCCGAGGGTGGCGGCTCTCTTCACTCCACGCAGCTTGGTCTTCAATTGTCTTCCCTTCGTGGGGGGTTCGTGGGGGGATACACGCCTGAGCGGGCCCCTGCCGACCGCACGGGAGTACGTGAGGGTGGCATGAGCCCGCCAAAGCGTTGCTGCGGATTATGGAGATCGATGTCCGCTCAGGACAAGGGGCGGTTTCCAGCCACGGCCTGTCGTGTGCGCCCGGTCCGGTGTCGGTGGCCGGCCGTACAGTGGCCGCAGACGTGATGGCCGGTGGTGGCGTCAGGGGGTGGGGGCGTGGCGGACGGCGGTGGGCCTGTCGTGCACGGCTATCCCCATCTGGAGACCGTCCGCGCCGCCATCACCGCGCTCTACAAACGCCTCTCGTACGACACGGTCCGCACCTTCGACACCAGCGTGGCCCCCGTCGACGTGGCCTTCGGCGACCAGGACGACCTGCATCTGGGCGCGCAGCGCGTGGCCCGCGAGATGGTGCGGCACCTGCGCCTCCCCGACGCCCGCGTGATCGTCGGCTTCCGGGAGATGCGGCACGCGGCGTCCGTCGAACTCGCCGCCGGGCCGGAGTACTTCGTCGAGCTCAACGACCGTTTCCGCACCCACCGGCGGGACATCGGCGCGGCCCTCGCCCACGAGGTCATGCACGTGTATCTGCACCGCCTCGGCCTGACGTTCCCCGGCACCCGTGACAACGAGATCCTGACCGATACCGCCGCCGCGTACCTGGGCGCGGGCTGGCTCCTCCTCGACGCCTACCGCGAGGACGGTGTCTCCTCGCAGAAGCTGGGCTATCTGACGCCGGAGGAGTACGGATACGTCCTGGCCAAGCGGGCGTTGGCGTTCGGCGAGGCCCCGGAGACGTGGTTCACCAGCGCGCAGGCCTACACGGCGTACACCAAGGGCCTCGCCCGGGCCCGCCGTGACGAACAGCAGCCTCCGCTGACGGCCGCCGGGTGGGTGGGGAAGCGGCGGTACGCGAAGGACCGACGGTACGCGGTGGATCACAGGGCCGCAGGGGCGCCGGGAGTCACCGGAGCCGGCGGAGCCGACGAGGGGTACGCGTTCTCCGGGGACGGGCGCGGTGCGCTGCGGGTGGCCTTCCCCTGCCCGGTCTGCCGGCAGCGGATACGGGTGCCGGTCCAGGGGCGGGTGCGGGCGCGCTGCGGGTTGTGCCGGGCGGTGCTGGAGTGCGACACGTAGGCGCTGGGCGGGCCTAGGCTTCGGCCGGTGTCCAGTGGCTCGGGCGGTGCAAGGTGCTCGGCAGCTTCGTGCGGGCGTCGCCCTTGGCCGCGTTCACCTGCGACTGGGTGAGGAACAGCGCGCCGGTGAGGTCGGCGCCGCGCAGGTCCGCGTCGCGGAAGTCCACGCCGATCAGGTCGGCCTCGCGCAGGTCCGCGTCGCGGAGGTCGGCGCCGATCAGGTAGGCACCGCGGAGGTCGGCGCCCCTGAGGTCGGCGGCCTTGAGCCGTGCCCCGATGAGGTCGGCGCCCCGGCGCTGCTTCTTCTTGCCGGTGGCGCCCTTGCGGACGAGTTCGCTGGTGCGCAGGAGAAGGGCGTTGACGTCCTGGCGGTGCGCGGCCACGTCGACGTCCGCCACGGCCTCGGGGGTGCCGGCGGCCAGTCGCTCCGTCTCCGCGAGGGCCTTCTTCAGCTCCGCGGTGAGCGGGGCGGCCCGGGGGCGGCTCAGCGCGTCCGTCAGGTACCAGAGGAGTTCGTGGAGCTGCCGCACGACCGGGAAGACCTCGAACATCCGGCGGGCGGTGGCCTTGTCCTCGCGCCAGTCCGTGCCGTCGAAGGTGTGCTGCGAGACGTGCTGGCCCGCGCCGAAGCAGTCGTAGACCGTGCAGCCCTGGAAGCCCTTCTTCCGCAGGTCGCGGTGGATGCCGCAGCGGAAGTCCTCACCGAGGTTGGTGCAGGGCTGCCCCGCGGCCTTGTTCACGGGGAAGTCCGCGGATTTGGTGAGGGTCAGCGCGACGCAGCAGAGCCCGAAGCAGTTGGCGCAGTCGGCGCGGAGCGCCGCGCGGTCGTCTCCGACGAGAGGCAACGCGACGGTCTCGCGGCGGCGGTCCTGTGCCATGGGGGCTCCTACGTGAACGAACCCACCCTACGGAGAGGCCCCCGCCACGGGGCAAACGGGTGGGAAACCCCGCCGCGGAGCGGCGAAAAGCCACCACGGCGGGGAAGGCGATTACTCAGGCAAAGCGGCAGCGTCACGCCGCGCTGCGACGCCCTCCCTGCGCTCCCCCGGCCGGACGGCCCCTGCGGGGACTGGCACCGGCCGAACCACGGGCCTGCCCCCCGCCCTGGCGGGGAACCCGACGCTGCCCCTGCCCGCCCTGCCCGGAGGGCCCGGCGGAGGCGCCACCGCGCGGCCGACGCCGCCGCGTCCCCTGCCCGGAGGGCTGCGTGGGCTGCGGGACCTCGATGACCACCGGCACCCCCGAGGGCTCGCGCGCCCCGGTGATCCGTACGAGCTCCTCGTCGGAGGACGAGATCCGAGCCGTACGGGGACGGATGTCCGCGTCGGACATCAGCCGCGTCATGTCCCGCTTCTCCTCGGGGAGGACGAGCGTGACGACACTGCCGGACTCCCCCGCGCGGGCGGTACGCCCACCCCGGTGGAGGTAGTCCTTGTGGTCGGCGGGCGGATCGATGTTCACGACGAGGTCGAGGTCGTCGACGTGGATGCCGCGCGCCGCGACGTTCGTGGCGACCAGCGCGGTGACCTGCCCGGTCTTGAACTGGTCGAGCGTACGGTTGCGCTGCGGCTGCGAGCGGCCGCCGTGCAGGCCGGAGGCGCGTACACCGTTGGCGAGAAGCCGCTTGGTGAAGCGGTCCACGGCCCGCTTGGTGTCCAGGAACATGATCACGCGCCCCTCACGGGCGGCGATGCGCATGGCGACGGCCTTCTTGTCCGTCTCGTCGGCGACGTAGAGCACGTGGTGCTCCATCGTCGTGACGGCGCCCGCGGACGGGTCGACGGAGTGCACGACGGGGTCGGTGAGGAACATCCGGACGAGCCGGTCGATGTTCTTGTCGAGCGTCGCCGAGAACAGCATCGTCTGGCCGCCCTGCTCGACCTGCCTGAGCAGCGCCGTGACCTGCGGCATGAAGCCCATGTCGGCCATCTGGTCGGCTTCGTCGAGGACGGTCGTGCGCACCCGTGACAGGTCGCAGTCGCCTCGTTCGATCAGGTCCTTGAGGCGGCCGGGCGTGGCCACGAGGACCTCCGCGCCGCGACGCAGCGTGTTCGACTGCTTGCTGATCGACAGGCCGCCGACGACGGTGGCGAGGCGCAGGTTGACCGAGGTCGCGTACGGGGTGAGGGCGTCCGTCACCTGCTGGGCCAGCTCACGCGTGGGGACCAGGACCATGGCGAGCGGGGACTTCGGCTCGGCGCGCTGTCCTGCCGTACGGGCCAGGAGGGCGAGGCCGAAGGCCAGGGTCTTGCCGGATCCGGTGCGCCCGCGGCCGAGGATGTCGCGGCCCGCGAGGGAGTTCGGAAGAGTGGCGGCCTGGATCGGGAAGGGGTCGGTGACACCCTGGGCGGCCAGCGTCTTCAGGAGGGCTTCGGGCATGTCGAGGTCGGCGAAGGCCTCGACGGCCGGCAGTGCGGGCGTGAGGCTCTCGGGCAGCGCGAATTCGCCGCCCTGGGCGGGCTTGGGCTTACGTCCCGCGGGCTTCCTCGCGGAAGCCGCGGCGCCCTTCGCCTGGCCGTTCGGCCGCCCCCTGCCGCCTGCGTTCGTGGGTCGCTTGCGTGCGGGTCGTGCCGGGCCTTCGGAGCGGTTCATGCAGTAGTGCCTTCCTGATGCTGGACTTTCCGGACCTCTGAGCCGGTGCGGCTCTGGGCCCGTCGGGCCCGATGACAGCGCAAGCCGAGGCCCGCACCCGAAGGTGCGGGCCTCGGCTGTGAGGTTCGCGCGCTGCGACGATCAGGCAGGAACGATGTTCTCGGCCTGCAGGCCCTTCTGGCCCTGGGTCACGTCGAAGGAAACCTTCTGGCCCTCGAGGAGCTCACGGAAGCCCGAGGACGCGATGTTGGAGTAGTGGGCGAAGACGTCGGGGCCGCCGCCGTCCTGCTCGATGAAGCCGAAGCCCTTTTCCGAGTTGAACCACTTTACGGTGCCGGTTGCCATGTCAAATCTCCTCAACAGGGGCAGAGTATGAAGAATCACCGAATTGTGAGCCTTCAGCGCTGCAATGACCCCATCCGGAGAGAACCGGAAAAACAAATATGCGCCCTCGGAGCATTCCCGTCAGGCGCACATAAAGTTCATGGGTACCAAAACTGCAACACATAACTTTAACACGCCTCGGCGGCCGGTTGTTCCCGGCCGTGCGTCCGCGGGCCGCGCGGGCCCGCGGGGGGCCGGCGCGGGCTAGCGTACGACGTCGAAGACGTTCTTCTGGAGACCGTTGGCGTACGCCTCGTGCTCGACGAGCCGCAGCTTCTGGGTGTCCTTGTCCGTCGCGCTGAAGAGCCGCTTGCCCGCGCCGAGCAGGAGCGGGAAGACGAGCAGGTGGTAGCGGTCGATCAGGCCGGCGTCGGAGAGGCCGTGGTTCAGGGTGGCGCTGCCGTGGACGATGATCGGGCCGCCCTCGGTCTCCTTCAGCGCGGCGACGTCGTCGAGCGTACGCAGGATCGTGGTCTCGCCCCAGTTCGTCACCAGGTCGCCCTCGGTGAGCGTGCTGGACACGACGTACTTCGGCAGCGTCTTGTAGTCGGTGAACTCCGCCATGTCGGGCCACACGGCGCTGAACGACTCGTAGCTGACCCGGCCGAGCAGCATCGCGGCGGCTTCCTTCTGCTCCCTGTCCTTGATCTCGAACGCCTCGGGCAGGAACTCCATGTCCTTGAAGGTCCACCCGGAGTTCCGGTAGCCGGGTTCGCCGCCCGGGGCCTCGACGACGCCGTCGAGGGAGACGAAGGCGGTGCTGATCAGAGTGCGCATCAGGGGTCCTCGGGGTTGGTTCCGGTGCTGCGATGGCTTGCCGTGCATGGAGTCTGACCGCGGGCACCCCGGGAACTCATCGGTCGCCGCGCGCCCGGTTCGGCGAGGCCGGTGCCTACGCCACGATCCCGCTCGCCCGCGCCGCCGCGAGCCAGGCGGGGAACTCCCCCACCAGCCGGTCGTAGAGCCGGTCGTCCGGCAGCGCCAGCGGGTCGTCGCCCGCGTGGAAGAAGCCCGCGTTGTCGACCGGGCGCTTGGCGGGGACGGCGAGTTCGTCGAGCTTGCGGAGGTAGTCGAACTGCTTGCTCTCCGGGTCGCCGAAGCCTATGAACTGCCAGAACAGCGGGAGCCGCGCCGCCTTGCACAGGTACTGCTCGGCGGCGAACTTGTTGATGGGGCCGCCGTCCGTCTGGAAGATCACCAGGGCGGGGGCGGTGGAGCCGCTGTCCATGTAGTGGTCGATGACGGCGTCCATGGCCAGGTGGTAGCTGGTCTTGCCCATGTGTCCGAGCCCGGCGACGATCTCGTCGACGCGGCCGTGGTGGCGGTCGAGCGCGATGTCGGTCACCGCGTCGACCTCCGTGGAGAAGAAGACGGTGGGCACGGACCCGTCGTCGTCGAGGTGGGCGGAGAGGCCGAGGACCCGGTCGGCCAGGGCCTGGACGCTGCCGTCCTTGTAGTAGGGCCGCATGGACCCGGAGTAGTCGATGACGAGGTAGACCGCGGCCCGTGCCCCGTCGAGGCCGTGCTTGCGCAGGGAGACCCCGGCGCTCTTGTAGAGGCTGACCAGCGCGGGCGCGGACTCCTCCACCGTGTGCAGACTGATCGCCGGTCCCATGTGCCGCTCCACTCCCCCGCGCGGGTGTCAGCCCTTGACGGCGCCCGCCGCCAGGCCCGAGCCCAGCTTACGGTGCACGATCACGAAGAAGATCATCACCGGCACGGTGACCAGCGTGGAGCTGGCCATGACCGGGCCCCAGGACGTCGAGTTCTCCCCGAAGAACTGGTAGATGCCGACGGCGGCGGTGTACTTGTCGCTGCCCTTCATGAAGGTGTACGCGAAGACGAACTCGTTCCACGCCGTGATGAAGGCGAAGATCGACGTGGCGACGAGCCCCGGCGCGACCAGCGGCAGCAGCACCGACCAGAACATCCGGAACCAGGAGGCGCCGTCGATGTAGGCGGCCTCCTCGATCTCCTTGGGGATGGTGGCGACGAAGCCGCGCAGCGTCCAGATCGCGAAGGGGAGCGAGAGCGCGATGTAGACGATGCTCAGGCCCAGCAGGGAGTTGAGCATTTCGTAGTCCCGCATCTGGATGAAGAGCGGGATGACGAGCGCTTCGAGCGGCACCATCTGCACGATCAGGATCATGATCAGTACGGAGGTGCGGAAGCGGAACTTGAACCGTGCCACCGCGATGGCCGCGAAGAGCGAGAGCAGCGCCGCCGCGGCGATCGTGGCGAGGCCGACGAGGGCGGAGTTCAGCAGGTAGGTGCCGAAGTTGCCCTTCTCGAAGACGAACGTGAAGTGTTCGAGGCTCAGGCCGCTCGGCAGCACGTCCGAGCCCCGGCTGATCGCCTTGGGGTCCAGTGCCGTGGAGATCATCCAGTACACGGGGAAGAGCGTGAAGACGAGCAGCGCGGCGACCGCGACCGGCAGTCCGATCCGCGAGCCGAGCGAGGTGCGGCGGCGGGGCTTGCCCGTGGCCGGCGGCCGGGCCGGGAGCTTGGCGGTGGTCACAGGTCCTCCTCCCCCTGTCGGAACAGCGTGCGGATGTAGACGATCGTGATGAGCAGGAGCAGCACGGTCAGCAGGACGGCTGCCGCGGCGCCCGCGCCGTAGTCGTTCTTGGCGAAGGCCTGGATGTAGGAGAAGACGCCGAGGTTGTAGACCTCTTCGTTGGAGCCGTCGCCGCCGGGCTGAAGGTAGATCTGGGTGAAGACCTTGAAGTCCCAGATGGTGGAGAGGATGGTCACCACGAGGAAGACCGGCTTGATCGTCGGCACGGTGATGTTCCAGAACCGCTGCCAGGCGTTGGCGCCGTCCAGTTCCCCGGCCTCGTACAGCTCCTTGGGGATCGTCATCAGGCCCGCGAGGACGGTGATGGCGACGAACGGGAAGCCGTGGTGGATGACGTTCAGGGTGGCGATGGCGTAGAACGGGCCGCGCTCGGTGAACCAGTTGGTGGTCTCCGGGTCGATCAGGCCGATGGAGCCCGCGATCTGGCTGACCATGCCGTCCTGCGGCTGGAAGAGCCAGATCCAGACGTACGTGCCCGTCACCGCGGGCATGGCCCAGGCGGCGAGGATCGCGATGGAGCAGATCAGCCGCCAGGTGGCCCCGAGGCGGTTGAGCAGCAGCGCCACGAGCGTGCCGAGGCCGACGGTGAGGCCGACGCAGGCGATGGCGAAGAAGACGGTGTTGGGCAGGACCGTCTTCCACAGCAGGCTGCTGGAGAGCAGGTCGCTGTAGTGGTCGAACCCGGTGTAGGTGCCGACGCCGCCGCCGAACTTGACGGCGTAGTCCTGGAGGGAGAGCTTGCCGACCTGGATCAGCGGCCAGAGCAGCAGGCCGGCGAGGACCACCAGGGAGGGGGCGAGCAGGAGCCAGGGGCGGGTGATGTTGATCAGGTTCTTGCGGCGGCGGGCCGCTTCGGCTCCGCCGGTGTCCCGCTGGAGGGGGCCGCGGCGGGCCGGAGTCTCCTCCGGCCCGTCGCCGACGAGCACGTCTGTCACGACTGTCGCATCCTTCACAGTGCCGAACTCGTCCTCGCTCACTTGTCCTTGGCGAAGATCGCGTCCATGTCCTGGGCGGCCTTGTCGGCGGCTTCCTGGACGGAGGCCTTGCCGGTCAGGATCGACTGGACCATGCGGGGGATGACCTTGGAGGCCTGGATCTCACCGTAGGCCTTGGTCTTGGGGACCGTGGCGCCCGCTTCGAGCATCTGCTTGGCGAACGGCTCGACCAGCGGGTCCTTCTTCGCCGCGATCTTCTTCAGCTCGGAGTTCTGGCCGGGGAAGTAGTTGGTCTGCTCGGCCCACTTGGCGGCGAACTCGCCGGTGGTCAGCATCTTCACGAACTCCCAGGCGAGGGCCTTCTTGTCCGTGTCGAACGTGGACAGGTAGGAGCCGCCGAGGAAGGACTTGCTCATGCCGCCGTTCTCGCCCGGGATCGGCACCGCGCCGAGCTTGCCCTTGAGGTCGGGGTTGGCGTCGACGATGGCCTTCGGGGTCCAGTTGCCACCGATGGCCATGGCGATCTCGCTCTTGTTCCAGGCGTCGCCGACCTCCTTCTCGGTCCAGGTGTTGACCTTGGCCGGGGAGACCTTGTCCTTGGTGGCGAGGCCCGTGTAGAACTCGATGCCCTTGACCGCCTCGGGCGAGTTGATGCCCGACTTCCACTTGCCGCCGGACTCGGTGGCAAGCTCGCCGCCCGCGCCCCAGACGAAGGGCGCCGCGAACATCTCGGCGCCGCCCGCGACGGGGAAGGAGACCAGCTTCGGCTCCTTCTTCTTCAGCGTCGTGGCGGCCGACCGGAGCTCCTTCCAGGTGGTCGGGGGCTTCAGGTCGTGCTTCTCGAAGATGTCCTTGCGGTAGACGATGGAGCGCACGCCCGCGTACCACGGCATGCCGTACTGCTTGCCGTCGAGCGTGCCCGCGTCCTTGAGGCCCTCGACGAGGTCGTCACCGAGGCCGGACTTCTTCACGTCGTCGGTGACGTCGACGAGCGCGTCCATCTCGGCGAACTGCGGCACCCAGGTGGTGCCGACCTCCGCCACGTCGGGCACCTGCTCCGCGCCGCCCTCGATGGCGGTCGTGAACTTCTTCTGGGCCGTGGCCCACTGCTGGTACTCGACCTTGATCTTGGCGCCGGTCTTCTTCTCGAAGGCGTCTCCGGCCTCCTTGAAGAACGGGCGGGCGTCGGGGTTGGTCCCCTCCATGATCCACACGGTCAGCGTCTTGCCCTTGCCGTCCGTGGCGCTGTCGCCCGTGTCGCCGTCATCGCCGCCGCACGCCGTGGCGGTCAGTCCGAGACTCATGGCGATACAACCAGCCGCGATGACACGTCGCTTCATGCCGGCCCCCTAGTGAGTAGTGCTGTTTCCTGCGCTGTCCGTCGTGGAGTGATTGTTGCCACACGGACTCCAGCCGGTCTAGACCCATCGGGGGCTGCTGCCGAACCGTAATGCGCATTGCGGCCAGCGCAATGCGCAATGCGTGTTGCACCCCCCGCAACCGCTGGACGTCCGGGTTGCGGCCACGCCTCCACTGAACTGCGGCATCGCGGAAAAGTCCCGCGAAATACGGCGTGTCGGCGGGATTTTCGCGCAATCAGCGGGATATCGCCCCCGCACACGCCACGGCGCCCGCCCAGGTCCGGTCGGGGACGAGGCGGGCGCCGCTTCAGTTCCGTACTCCGTTGTACGGGACGTACTGGGGGGGGGTGGGGTCAGGCCGTCAGGGCCCGGTCCGTCGGGCGGATCGGGGCGGGCAGGTCGCTCGCGCCGGTGAGGAAGCGGTCGACGCCGCGTGCCGCCGAACGGCCCTCGGCGATGGCCCAGACGATGAGCGACTGGCCGCGGCCGGCGTCGCCCGCGACGAAGACGCCGGGGACGTTCGTCTGGAACTCGGCGTCGCGTGCGACGTTGCCGCGCTCGTCGAGCTCCAGGGCGAACTGGTCCACCAGGCCGTTCTCCCGGTCCGTGCCGGTGAAGCCCATCGCGAGGGTGACGAGCTGGGCGGGGATCTTGCGCTCGGTGCCCGGCTTCGGGGTCAGCTTGCCCTCGATGAACTCGACCTCGACCATGTGCAGGAACTGGACGTTGCCGTCCTCGTCGCCCTCGAAGTGGGTCGTGTTGACGGCGTAGACCCGCTCGCCGCCCTCCTCGTGCGCGGAGGTGACCTTGTACAGCATCGGGAAGGTCGGCCACGGCTGGTGCGCGGCTCGCTCCTCGCCCGGCTTCGGCATGATCTCCAGCTGGGTCACGGAGGCCGCGCCCTGACGGTGGGCGGTGCCCACGCAGTCCGCGCCGGTGTCGCCGCCGCCGATGACGACGACGTGCTTGCCCTCGGCGGTGATGGGGGGCGCCACGAAGTCGCCCTCCTGGACCTTGTTGGCGAGCGGCAGGTACTCCATGGCGAAGTGGATGCCGTTCAGGTCGCGGCCCGGCACGGGGAGGTCGCGGGAGATGGTGGATCCCGCGGCGATGACCACGGCGTCGTAGCGCTTGCGCAGCTTCGCCGCGTCGATGTCGCGGCCGATCTCCACGCCGGTGCGGAACTTGGTGCCCTCCGCCCGCATCTGCTCGATGCGGCGGTTGATGTGCCGCTTCTCCATCTTGAACTCGGGGATGCCGTAGCGCAGCAGGCCGCCGATGCGGTCGGCGCGCTCGTAGACGGCGACGGTGTGGCCGGCCCGCGTGAGCTGCTGGGCGGCGGCCAGGCCCGCGGGGCCCGAGCCGATGACCGCGACCGTCTTGCCGGAGAGCCGCTCCGGGGCCTGGGCCGCGACGTCGCCGCGGTCCCACGCCTGGTCGATGATCGAGACCTCGACGTTCTTGATGGTCACGGGCGGCTGGTTGATGCCGAGCACGCACGCCGACTCGCACGGGGCCGGGCAGAGGCGGCCCGTGAACTCCGGGAAGTTGTTCGTGGCGTGCAGGCGCTCCTGCGCGGCCGACCAGTCCTCGCGGTAGGCGTAGTCGTTCCACTCCGGGATGAGGTTCCCGAGCGGACAGCCGTTGTGGCAGAACGGGATGCCGCAGTCCATGCAGCGCGAGGCCTGCTTGGAGATGATCGGGAGGAGCGAACCGGGTACGTAGACCTCGTTCCAGTCCTGGACGCGCTCGCCGACCGGGCGGGTCTGCGCGACCTCGCGGCCGTGGTTGAGAAAGCCCTTGGGATCAGCCATTGGTCGCCGCCTCCATCATCTTCTCGGTGATCTCGGTCTCGGAGAGACCGGCTCGCTCGGCGGCGTCCTTGGCGGCGAGCACTGCCTTGTACGTGCTGGGGATGATCCTGCTGAAGCGGTCCACGGAGACGGCCCACTCGGCGAGGAGCTTCTCGGCCACGGTCGAGCCGGTCTCCTCGGCGTGGCGGCGCACGACGTCGTGCAGCCACTGCTTGTCGGATTCGTCGAGGGGTTCGACGGCCGCGAGGTTGCCGGCGTTGACGTTGTCGCGGTCGAGGTCGATGACGTACGCGATGCCGCCGGACATGCCGGCCGCGAAGTTGCGTCCGGTCTCGCCGAGGACGACCGCGTGGCCGCCGGTCATGTACTCGCAGCCGTGGTCGCCCACGCCCTCCGAGACGACCGTGGCGCCGGAGTTGCGGACGCAGAAGCGCTCGCCGGTGCGGCCCCGCAGGAAGAGCTCGCCGCCGGTCGCGCCGTACGCGATGGTGTTGCCGGCGATCGTCGAGTACTCGGCGAGGTGGTCGGCGCCGCGGTCCGGGCGGACGATGACACGGCCGCCGGAGAGGCCCTTGCCGACGTAGTCGTTGGCGTCGCCCTCCAGGCGCAGCGTCACACCGCGCGGGATGAAGGCACCGAAGGACTGGCCCGCCGAGCCGGTGAAGGTGATGTCGATGGTGTCGTCGGGCAGGCCCGCGCCGCCGAACTTCTTCGTCACCTCGTGGCCGAGCATGGTGCCGACCGTGCGGTTGATGTTGCGGATGGCGACCTGGGCGCGGACGGGCTGCGCGTCGGTGGCGCTGGAGGCCGAGAGCGCGTCGGCGGAGAGCTTGATCAGCTCGTTGTCGAGCGCCTTCTCCAGGCCGTGGTCCTGGACGGCGATCTGGTGGCGCACGGCACCGGCGGGCAGGGCCGGCACGTGGAAGAGCGGTGCCAGGTCCAGGCCCTGCGCCTTCCAGTGGGTGACGGCCTTCTCGGTGTCGAGGAACTCGGCGTGGCCGACGGCCTCCTCGATGGAGCGGAAGCCCAGCTCGGCGAGGAGCTCGCGGACCTCTTCGGCGATGAACTCGAAGAAGTTGACGATGTACTCGGCCTTGCCGGAGAAGCGGCTCCGCAGCTCGGGGTTCTGCGTGGCGATGCCCACCGGGCAGGTGTCCAGGTGACAGACGCGCATCATGACGCAGCCGGAGACGACGAGCGGCGCGGTCGCGAAACCGAACTCCTCGGCGCCGAGCAGCGCGGCGATGATGACGTCGCGGCCGGTCTTGAGCTGGCCGTCGGTCTGTACGACGATGCGGTCGCGCAGGCCGTTGAGCAGCAGGGTCTGCTGGGTCTCGGCGAGGCCGAGCTCCCAGGGGCCGCCCGCGTGCTTGAGCGAGGTCAGCGGGGAGGCGCCGGTGCCGCCGTCGTGGCCGGAGATGAGGACGACGTCCGCGTGGGCCTTGGAGACGCCCGCGGCGACCGTGCCGACGCCGACCTCGGAGACCAGCTTGACGTGGATGCGCGCCTGCGGGTTGGCGTTCTTGAGGTCGTGGATCAGCTGGGCGAGGTCTTCGATGGAGTAGATGTCGTGGTGCGGCGGCGGCGAGATGAGGCCGACGCCGGGCGTCGAGTGACGCGTCTTGGCGACCCACGGGTAGACCTTGTGGCCTGGCAGCTGGCCGCCCTCGCCGGGCTTCGCGCCCTGCGCCATCTTGATCTGGATGTCGTCGGCGTTGACGAGGTACTCCGAGGTCACGCCGAAGCGGCCGGAGGCGACCTGCTTGATGGACGAGCGGCGCGCCGGGTCGTACAGGCGGTCCGCGTCCTCGCCGCCCTCACCGGTGTTGGACTTGCCGCCGAGCTGGTTCATGGCGATGGCGAGCGTCTCGTGCGCCTCGCTGGAGATCGAGCCGTACGACATGGCGCCGGTGGAGAACCGCTTGACGATCTCGGAGGCGGGCTCGACCTCGTCGAGGGGGACCGACGGGCGGTCCGACGTGAAGTTGAACAGGCCGCGCAGCGTCATCAGGCGCTCGGACTGCTCGTTGACGCGGTCCGTGTACTGCTTGAAGACGTCGTAGCGGCGGTTGCGCGTGGAGTGCTGGAGGCGGAAGACCGTCTCGGGGTCGAACAGGTGCGGTTCGCCCTCGCGGCGCCACTGGTACTCGCCGCCGATGTCGAGGGCGCGGTGTGCCGAGGGGACGCCGGAGGCCGGGTAGGCCTTGGCGTGCCGGGCGGCGACCTCCTGGGCGATGACGTCGAGACCGGCGCCGCCGATCTTCGTCGTCGTACCGCTGAAGTACCGCTCGACGAAGGACTGCTCAAGGCCGACGGCCTCGAAGACCTGGGCGCCGCGGTAGGAGGCGACGGTGGAGATGCCCATCTTGGACATGACCTTCAGGACGCCCTTGCCGAGTGCGTAGATCAGGTTGCGGATGGCCTGCTCGGCCTCGATGCCCGGCAGGAACGTGCCCGCGCGGACGAGGTCCTCGACGGACTCCATCGCCAGGTACGGGTTGACGGCCGCGGCGCCGTAGCCGATGAGGAGGGCCACGTGGTGGACCTCGCGGACGTCGCCCGCCTCCACGAGCAGGCCCACCTGGGTGCGCTGCTTGGTGCGGATGAGGTGGTGGTGGACGGCCGAGGTGAGCAGCAGCGAGGGGATCGGCGCGTGCTCGGCGTCGGAGTGCCGGTCGGAGAGCACGATCAGGCGGGCGCCGGCCTCGATGGCGGCGTCGGCCTCGGAGCAGATCTCGTCGATGCGGGCGGCGAGTGCCTGGCCGCCGTCGCCGACGCGGTAGAGGCCGGAGAGGGTGACGGCCGTCATGCCGGGCATGTCGCCGTCGGCGTTGATGTGTATGAGCTTGGCCAGCTCGTCGTTGTCGATGACCGGGAAGGGCAGCGTGACGCTGCGGCACGACGCGGCGGTCGGTTCGAGCAGGTTGCCCTGCGGGCCGAGCGAGCTGTGCAGCGAGGTGACGAGCTCTTCACGGATGGCGTCCAGCGGCGGGTTGGTGACCTGCGCGAAGAGCTGCGTGAAGTAGTCGAAGATCAGCCGCGGGCGCTCGGAGAGGGCCGCGATGGGGGTGTCCGTGCCCATGGAGCCGAGCGGCTCGCCGCCGTTCTTGGCCATCGGGGCGAGGATGATGCGCAGCTCTTCCTCGGTGTAGCCGAAGGTCTGCTGGCGGCGCGTGACGGAGGCGTGCGTGTGCACGATGTGCTCGCGCTCGGGCAGGTCGGAGAGCTCGATCTCGCCGGCCTCCAGCCACTCCTGGTACGGCTTCTCGGCGGCGAGGCCCGCCTTGATCTCGTCGTCCTCGACGATGCGGTGCTCGGCGGTGTCGACGAGGAACATGCGGCCGGGCTGGAGGCGGCCCTTGCGGACGACCTTCGCCGGGTCGATGTCGAGGACGCCGACCTCGGAGCCGAGGACGACGAGGCCGTCGTCGGTGACCCAGTAGCGGCCGGGGCGCAGACCGTTGCGGTCGAGCACGGCGCCGACCTGGACGCCGTCGGTGAAGGTGACGCAGGCGGGGCCGTCCCAGGGCTCCATCATCGTGGAGTGGAACTGGTAGAAGGCGCGCCGTGCCGGCTCCATCGAGGCGTGGTTCTCCCAGGCCTCGGGGATCATCATCAGGACGGAGTGCGGGAGCGAGCGTCCGCCGAGGTGCAGGAGTTCGAGCACCTCGTCGAAGGACGCCGAGTCGGAGGCGTCGGGCGTGCAGATCGGGAAGACGCGCGCGAGGTCCTTGTCGTTGCCGTCGCCGCCGAACAGGTCGGAGGCGAGCTGCGACTCGCGGGCCCGCATCCAGTTGCGGTTGCCCTTGACGGTGTTGATCTCACCGTTGTGCGCGACGAAGCGGTACGGGTGCGCGAGCGGCCAGCTCGGGAACGTGTTCGTCGAGAAGCGGGAGTGGACGAGCGCGACGGCCGTGGCGAAGCGGCGGTCGGACAGGTCGGGGAAGAACGGCTCCAGCTGGCCGGTGGTCAGCATGCCCTTGTAGACGATCGTGCGGGCGGAGAGCGAGGGGAAGTAGGTCCCGGCCTCGCGCTCGGCGCGCTTGCGCAGCATGAACGCCTTGCGGTCCAGGGCCAGGCCGCTGTTCTCGCCGTCGGCCACGAAGATCTGCCGGAAGACGGGCATCGTCGAGCGGGCGGTGGCGCCGAGCAGCTCGGGGGCGACGGGAACCTCGCGCCAGCCGAGGACGGTGAGGCCCTCCTCCGAGGCGATCGTCTCGATCTGTGAGACGGCGGCGTCGGTGGTGCCCGCGGTATCGACGGGCAGGAAGGCGATGCCTACCGCATAGGCACCGGCCGCGGGAAGTTCGAATCCGGCCACTTCTCGCAGGAAGGCGTCCGGGACCTGGAGCAGGATGCCCGCGCCGTCACCGGAGTCGGGCTCGGACCCGGTGGCGCCACGGTGTTCGAGGTTGCGCAGTACCGTCAGCGCCTGTTCGACCAGCTCATGGCTGGCTACACCGGTGAGGGTGGCCACGAACCCGACACCGCAGGCGTCGTGCTCGTTACGGGGGTCGTACATGCCCTGGGGGGCGGGGCGACCATCCATGGGCGACCAGGCGTGGGTACGCATCGGCACTCCCGTCGTCGTCGAGGCTGGGGGACCTCCCAGGCCTATCGGGCTCTGGGGGTACGTGAGGCGAGGGACGACTTTGGCCCTGGCGAAATTTCGTGCAGGTTACATGATGGAACGCTTCTCGAAAAGCGGATACTTCATTCCACCATGTGGACACCGCCCGCGCGGGTGGGGCGGAACGGAGGGGGCGCAGCGGACAGATCGATGGCCGGCGGCCCAAAGCGACACAGGCCTCATTGCCCGCAGCGCTTACGGCTCATGCCCGCTGGTCACAGAGTCGAAACCGCCGATCAACGGTTACTTATGCAACAACCTGCATAGCCCTGCGACCGCTCATCCTACGGCCGTACCGAACAGAGTGCCCAGGACGTACGTCACACCGGCCGCCGCGCCGCCGAGCGCGAGCTGCCGCAGACCGCTGAACCACCAGGACCGCGCGGTCACCTTGGCGACCACGGCACCGCAGGCGAAGAGCCCGATCAGGGCGAGCAGCAGGGCGGGCCAGAGCGCGGTGGCACCGAGCAGATACGGCAGTACGGGGAGCAGCGCGCCCAGCGCGAAGGCGCCGAAGGAGGACACCGCGGCCACGGCCGGCGACGGCAGGTCCCCGGGGTCGATGCCGAGCTCTTCGCGGGCGTGTATCTCCAGGGCCTGCTCGGGGTCCGCGGAGAGCTGCCGGGCGACCTCGCGGGCCAGCTCCGGCTCGACGCCGCGCGACGCGTACAGCGCGGCGAGCTCCTTCTCCTCGTCCTTGGGGTGCTTGCGCAGCTCCATGCGCTCGATGTCCAGCTCGGCCTCGACCAGCTCGCGCTGGGAGGCGACGGAGGTGTACTCGCCCGCCGCCATGGAGAAGGCGCCGGCCGCGAGACCGGCGAGGCCGGTGATGACGATGGTCTGATGGGCGACGGAACCGCCCGCGACACCGGTCATCAGCGCCAGGTTGGACACAAGTCCGTCCATCGCCCCGAAGACGGCGGGGCGCAGCCAGCCGCCGTTCACGTCACGGTGCGTGTGGTTGTCGCGGTGCGCCTCGTGCAGCGTCGCTTCGGTCTCGATGATGGCCATGGTGTGTGGACCCCCTCAATGTTTGGACGACGTCGAAAGTACGCTCCAAAAAAGTCCCCCGCCAGCAAGGAAGGCCGTACTTACCTGCGAAAACGCGCTTCAGCGGGGTGGCTCGGAGTGCGGCTCGAAGCTCGGCGAAGGGGTGATCTGAGCCCAGTCATGCTCGTGTGAGCGGCTCACGTGGCAGGGATGCAGGAACAGGACCATCTGTCCTCGTGACAGGGAGGCACGGCATGGCATCCACCGCATGCGTTACGTCGGTCCCGGCGCCCGGCGGCGCCGAAGAGCTCCGCGAGCGGGCGCGGGGCGCACTCCTCGGCCTGGCGGTCGGTGACGCGCTGGGCGCGCCCGCGGAGAACATGAAGCCGTCCGAGATCCGCGCCCGCTGGGGCCGCATCACCGGTTACGTCGCCGAGCACCCGGCGGGCACCGACGACACCGAGTACGCGATCTTCTCCGGACTGCTGCTCGCCCGGCACGGGTCCGCGCTGACCGTCGCCCACGTCGAGACCGCCTGGCACCAGTGGATCGCCGACCTGGACGTCCCCTTCCGGGGTGCGGGCTTCTCCGAGCGCGGCACGCTGGAGAATCTGCGGCGGGGGCTCGCCGCGCCCATCTCCGCCCAGCACCGGCACGCCTGGAGCGACGGTCTCGCGATGCGGGCCGCCCCCTTCGGGGTCTTCGCCGCGGGGCGCCCCGCCGAGGCGGCGCGGCTCATCGCCATCGACGGCTCGGTCAGCCATGACGGTGAGGGGATCTACGGGGGCCAGGCGGTCGCCGCGGGCGTCGCGGCGGCCATGGCCGGGGCCCGCGTCGACGCCGTCGTGGCGGCGGCGCTCTCCGCCATCCCTTCGGACAGCTGGACCTCGCGGTCGCTGCGGCGGGCGGTGGCCGTGGCCGACCGCGGAGAGCGTGCGGTGCGCTCCGCGGTGGTCATCGGGGGGTATCCCTGGACCGACCTCGCCCCCGAGGCGGTGGGGCTCGCCTTCGGCGCGTACGCGGCGGGGCGCGGGGACTTCCGGTGCGCGGTGCTCTCCGCGGTGAACATGGGGCGGGACGCGGACACCACCGGGGCCGTGGCGGGGGCGCTGGCCGGGGCCACGTGCGGGGTCTCGGCCATCCCCGGCGCCTGGGCCGCGGGGGTCGGCGCGGCCCTGGGGAGCTGCCTGCCGTCCATGCGGGGGTATCACGTGCTGGACGTGGCCGATCTGCTCGTGCCCGAGGGGGAGGCGGCATGACCCCCGACGAGCCCGCCGCGCCGCGGCGGATCTCCCCCGTCCGTCCGCCCGTTCATCCCGCGGCCGGGGAGCCTTGGGCCGGCGTTCCCGCCGTGGGCAGGCGGCTTCCGGCGCCAGGAGCGGAACCGAGCGGCACTGGTCAAGGCGAGGCCGCGGGCACCCGTGCCGAAGGGCTGCTCCTCGGCCTCGCCGCGGGGGATGCCGCCGGGTGGCCCGCCGCCCGGCACCGGGCCAGCCGGATGCCGGAGTGGACCCGGCGGCTCACCCGCGAGCTGGACACCTTCGCGGAGCAGAACGCCACGACCACCCTGCCCGTACCGATCGCCCTGAACCAGCCCCCCGAGCCGCTCCGGCTCGGCCCCTCGGACGACGCCGAATGGGCGGCGTTCACCGCCGAGTCCCTGCTCCGCGCCGCGGACGGCACGCTGGACCCGGCGCTGCCCCTGGACCGCCGGGTACGCGCGGCGCTCGACCTCGCGTGGTCGGCCCTGGCCGCCGAGGTCGCCGCCGCCGCGGCCCGCGCCCCGGAGGTGGAGTCCGCGGTGCTTCCGCTGCGCGCCCGTATCTCCGTGCGCGCGGGTCTCGGCAACCTCGCCACGGGCCTGCGCCCGCCCGCCACCGGCCACGACAATCCGCACTTCTTCGACGACGCCGCCTGCGTACGGGCCTGCGTGCTCGCCCTGGTCCACCCCGGCGACCCCGAACGGGCCGCCGCCCTGGCGGAGTTCGACGCCCGCTACACCCAGGACGGCGACGGCACCCATGGCGCCCGCGCGATGGCCGCGGCGATCGCGGCGGCCCTCGGCGGCGCCGACGTCGACACCTCCGTGGACGCCGCGCTCGACCGGCTCCCCGGGCACACGGAGATCGGCCGCAACGCCCGGCACGCGGTGAAGCTCGCCCGCGACGCCGACTGCGCCTTCGACCTCGTACCACTGCTCGAACACCAGATCGTCGACCACGTGTACAGCTACGGGATCGCCGCCGCCGAGACGGTCCCGGTGGCCCTCGCCCTGACCACCGCCGCCCGCGGCCGCATCCGCGAGGCGGTGCCCGCCGCCGCGTGCCTGTCCCGCGTCGCCGACTCGGCGCCCGCCCTGGCCGGGGCGCTGACCGGTGCGCTCGGCACGGCGGCCGCGATCCCCGAGGCGTGGCGCGACGCCTGCCGGACCCTCTCCGGCTGCGCGCTGCCCCGCCTCGCGGGGACGGACCTGGTGGAACTCGCCGGGCACCTGGCAGCCACGGAACTGGCCGTTCCAGGTGGACAATCCCGACATGACGCCCAGATCTAGCCAGCTGACGGCCGACGCCCCGCCCTCCGACTCCCCCGACCCCGCACCCGCACCCGCACCCGCACCCGCACCCGCACCCGCACCCGCACCCGGCACCCTCGCCGACCGCATCACCGGCAGCCTTCTCGGCGCGGCGGTCGGTGACGCGCTCGGCGGGCCCGTCGAGGGGTACTCACCCGAGCAGATCACCGAGCGGCACGGCGGTCGCGTCGAAGGCGTCGTCGGCCCCTGGCACGGCGGCCGATGGCGCACGGCCCGGCCCATCGCGCCGTACCACAAGGGTGACGGGCACATCACCGACGACACCCTGATGACGCACGCGCTCATCCGGGTCTACGGCACCGTCCGGGACCACCTCGACGCGTACGCGGTCGCCGACCACCTGGTGCCCGACCTGATGACGATCCCGCGCTGGATCCCGGAACTGGAGGCCGACGCCCTCCCCCTGCACCGGATCTTCATCGCCGAGAAGTGGCTCGTCGCCCGCCTCCACTACGGGCACGTCGACCCGCGCGAGGCCGGTTCCGGCAACATCGTCAACTGCGGGGCCGCGATGTACATGGCGCCGGTCGGCCTGGTCAACGCGGCCGATCCCGAACGCGCCTACGCCGAGGCCCTGGACATCGCGGGCGCCCACCAGTCCTCGTACGGCCGCGAGGCGGCGGGCGTCTTCGCGGCGGCGGTCGCGGCGGCCTGCGCGCCGGGGGCCACGGCGGCCTCGGTGGTCGAGGCGTGCCTGACCCTGGCGAGGGACGGCACGCGCGCCGCGATCGAGGCGGTCGTGGACGTGGCCGGGCGGCACCGTGACGTGGAGGCGGCCATCGGGCCCCTGCGCGCCGCCGTCGCCCCCTTCGACACCGTCGGCCCCGACTACCGCGCCCCGTCCCTCGGCGCCCGCAGGCCCTCCCGGCTGCACTCCATCGAGGAGCTGCCCATCGCCCTCGGCATGCTCGTGACCGGCGGGGCCGACTACCGCCGCACGGTCCTCGGCTCGGTCAACTACGGCCGCGACTGCGACTCCATCGCGACGATGAGCGGCGCGCTCGTGGGCGCCCTGCACGGTGAGGCCGCCGTCCCCGAGGAGTGGGCCGCGACGGTGTCCACGGCGAGCCGCGTCGACCTGCGCTCCCCCGCCGCGGCCCTCACGGAGGTCGCCCGGGAGATCTTCGCCCGTGACGTGCGCCGTCGCCGCGCCCACGAGGCGGCGTTCACCGCGCTGGCGGGCCCGGCTCCGGTGGACTCCGCGCCGGCGGCTTCCCCGTCGGCCGCTTCCCCGTCGGTGGCCGCCCCGTGAACCGCGTGACCTGGGTCCAGCCCGAGGACCTGATCGGCCATGAGCTGCGCCAGGCGGACGAGGACGGCAGGGACGCCTCCTCCGTACGCTCCCGCTGGCTCGCGGCGGGCGGCCACCCGGCCCCGGCCCGCGCGGGCGCCTCCCCCCTGCCGGCCCCGCCGCACCTGCGGGCCCTGGCCGAGCGGCTCCTCGATGAGCTGGCGCGGCTCCCCCGCCCGGCCGGGGAACAGCCGGCAGGACCGCGGGACCCCGGAGCGGCAACAGCCGTCGCCCCCGGCCTGCGCGACCGCCTGCACGCCGCCTGGCTGGGCAGGGCCGCGGGCTGCGTGCTCGGCAAGCCGGTCGAGAAGCTGCCCCTCGACGGCATCCGCAGGATCGCGGCGGCGACCGGCAACTGGCCCCTGACCAGCTGGTTCACCGAGAGAGGCCTGCCGCCCGCGCTCAAGGCCGCGCACCCCTGGAACAGGCGTTCGGCGGCCAACTCCCTCGCCGAGAACATCGACGGGGCGCCCGAGGACGACGACCTCAACTACCCCCTGCTCAACCTCCTCCTGCTCCAGCGCCACGGCAGGGACTTCACCACCTCGGACGTGGCGCGGCTCTGGCTGGACGAGCTGCCCGCGGGCCGCACCTTCACCGCCGAGCGCGTCGCGTACCGCAACCTCCTCCAGGGCATCGAACCGCCGCACACCGCCGTCCACCGCAATCCGTTCCGCGAGTGGATCGGCGCCCTGATCCGCGCCGACGTACACGGCTGGACGAACCCCGGCGATCCCGGGGCCGCCGCCGAACAGGCCCGGCGCGACGCGGAGTTGAGCCACACGGCGAACGGCGTGCACGGCGCGGTGTTCGCCGCGGCCACGATCGCCGCGGCGGCCGGCGGCCACACGGACGTCCACCAGTGCCTGCGGACGGGCCTGGCCGCCGTACCGCCGCGCTCACGCCTGGCCCGCGCCGTGCGCGACGCCGTCGAACTGGCCGCCGCCACACCGCACTTCGACGACGTGGTGGACCGCCTGCACGCCGCACACGGCCACCACTGGGTCCACGTCGTCCCCAACGCCGCGCTCGTCGCCGCCGCCCTCACCCACGCCGACGGGGACTTCGGCGGCTCCATCACCCGGGCGGTCTCCGGCGGCTGGGACACCGACTCCAACGGCGCGACCGCGGGCTCGGTCGCGGGCCTGCTCGCCGGGCACCCGGACGCCCTCCCCGAGCACTGGACTGCGCCCCTGAAGAACCGGCTCGCCACCTCCGTCGGCGACTTCGACGGCATCGGCTTCGACACTCTCGCGGACCTCACCGCCGCGCTCACCGCACCCACCGCCCCGGAGGCACCCCGCCCATGACGCCCACCCCCCACATCGCCGTCCTCGGCAGCGCCAACATGGACCTCGTCACCTACGTCGCCAGGGCCCCGCGGCGCGGCGAGACCGTGACGGGCCGTGAGTTCCGTACGATCCCCGGCGGCAAGGGCGCCAACCAGGCCGTCGCGGCGGCCCGCGCGGGCGCCACCGTCTCGATGATCGGCGCGGTCGGCACCGACTCCTACGGCACCCAGCTCCGGTGCGCCCTCGCGCAGTCCGGCGTCGACACGGACCTGCTGCGCACCGTCGACACCCAGTCGGGCACCGCGCACATCGTCGTCGACGACGAGGGCGGCAACGCCATCGTCGTCATCCCCGGCGCCAACGGCACCGTCGACACCCTCTCCGCGGCCGACGAGACCCTGATCGCCGCCGCCGACGCCCTGCTGCTCCAGCTCGAAGTCCCGGTCGACAGCGTGCTCGCCGCCGCGCGGACCGCCCGCGGCCACGGGGTGCGCACGATCCTCACCCCGGCCCCCGCCCAGCCGCTGCCGGACGCCCTCCTCGCGGCGACCGACCTGCTGCTGCCCAACGAGCACGAGGCCCGCACGCTCACCGGCATCCCCGACGACCCGCGGGCCGCCGCGCTCTCGCTGCTCTCGCACGTCCCCGAGGTCGTCGTCACGCTCGGCTCGCGCGGCAGCCTGTACGCGACCCGGGGCGCCGAACCGGTCACGGTCCCCGCCAGGAGGACCACGGCGGTCGACACCACCGGCGCGGGCGACACCTTCGCGGGGGCCCTGGCCGTGGCGCTCGCCGAGGGGCGGCCCATGGTGGACGCGCTCGGCTGGGCGTCGGCGGCCGCGGCGCTCTCGGTGAAGCGGCCGGGGGCGTCGGCGTCCATGCCGTACCGGAAAGAGATCGACGCCCAGAGCGACACCGCGGACACCGCGGACACCGCGCCGGACGGCATCCCCTCATGACGCCGCCGCTCACCGGGCTGCGCGTCCTCGACCTGGCGACCCTGTTCGCGGGGCCCCTCGCCGCGACGATGCTCGGCGACTTCGGCGCGGAGGTCATCAAGGTCGAGCACCCCACACGCCCCGACCCCTCCCGGGGCCACGGCCCGTCGAAGGACGGCGTCGGCCTCTGGTGGAAGCTGCTCGGCCGCAACAAGCGGACGATGACGCTCGACCTGTCGACGCCCGGGGGCCGCGCGACGCTCCTGCGCCTGGCCGCCACCGCCGATGTGATCGTCGAGAACTTCCGCCCCGGCACCCTGGAGAAGTGGGACCTGGGCTGGAAGGAGCTGAGCGCCGCCAACCCCCGGCTCGTCCTCGCCCGCGTCACCGGCTTCGGCCAGTTCGGCCCCTACGCCCGCCGCCCCGGCTTCGGCACCCTCGCCGAGGCGATGAGCGGCTTCGCCGCGATCACCGGGGACCCGCAGGGCCCGCCCACGCTGCCGCCCTTCGGCCTCGCCGACTCCATCGCGGGGCTCGCGACCGCGTACGCGGTGATGACGGCGCTCGCCGCCCGCGACCGCACGGGGCGCGGCCAGGTGGTGGACATGGCGATCATCGAGCCGATCCTCACGGTCCTCGGCCCGCAGCCGCTCTGGTACGACCAGCTCGGCCACGTACAGCCCCGCACGGGCAACCGCTCCACGAACAACGCGCCGCGCAACACCTACCGCACCGCCGACGGCGGCTGGGTCGCCGTCTCCACCTCCGCGCAGTCCATCGCCGAACGCGTGATGCGCCTGGTCGGCCGCCCCGAACTGATCGACGAGCCGTGGTTCGGCACGGGCGCGGACCGGGCCCGGCACGCGGACGTCCTCGACGGGGCGGTCGGCGCCTGGATCGCCCGGCACACCCGCGCCGAGGTGATCGACGCCTTCGAGAAGGCGGAGGCGGCGGTCGCGCCCGTACAGGACGTGACGGACGTCATGGCCGACCCGCAGTACGCGGCCCTGGACTCGATCACCACCGTCGACGACCCGGAGCTGGGCCCGCTGCGCATGCAGAACGTCCTCTTCCGGCTCTCCGAGACCCCCGGCGGCATCGGCTGGGCGGGCCGTCCGCACGGCGCGGACACCGACTCCGTCCTCGCCGAACTCGGCCTGTCGCCCGATGAGATCACCACCCTGCGCAAGGAGGGCGCCCTGTGACCGCACCATCCCCGCTGACCTGGCTGTACGTCCCCGGAGACCGGCCCGAGGTGGTGGTCAAGGCCCTGCACGCGGGCGCCGACGTGGTGATCGTCGACCTGGAGGACGCGGTCGCCCCCGACCGCAAGGAGTACGCGCGAGGGGCGACCGCCGAGCTGCTCTCGGAACCCCGGCCGCACGCCGTGCCCGTCCACGTCCGGGTGAACGCCCTTGACGGCCCCTTCGCCGAGGCCGATCTCCGCACGATCGCCCCGCTTCCCGGGCTCGCGGGGCTGCGGCTGCCCAAGGTCACCTCCCGCGCCGAGGTCGTCCGGGTCGCCGACCGTGCGGTGCCGTCCGACGGCGGCGCGCCCATCCTGCACGCCCTGCTCGAATCGGCGCTCGGCCTGGAACACGCCTTCGCCATCGCCTCCGCGCACCCGGCCCTGCACGGCATCTCCCTCGGCGAGGCCGACCTCCACGCGGACCTGGGCGTACGTGAGGACGCGGGCCTGGACTGGGCCCGCTCCCGCGTGGTGGTGGCGGCGCGCGCGGCGGGCCTCGCGCCGCCCGCCCAGTCGGTCCACCCGGACATCCGCGACCTGGCGGGCCTGGCCGCGTCCTGCGCCCGGGGCCGCTCCCTCGGCTTCCTCGGCCGCGCGGCGATCCACCCCCGCCAGCTCCCGGTGATCGAGAGGGCCTATCTGCCGACTCCCGCGGAGGTCGAGCAGGCGGAACAGATCATCGAAGCGGCGGCGACGAACGAGGGCGCCCAGGCCCTGCCGGGCGGCCGCTTCGTGGACAGGGCGGTGGTGGAGGGCGCCCAGAGGGTCCTGACCCTGGCCACCCGCGCATGATTCCGCCCGGGGAGACGGAACGGGGCCGCCGGATCGAACGATCCGGCGGCCCCGTCGACGTACGACCAGCAGGCGTCAGCTCTTCTCGGCCGACTCGGGCTTCGACTCCGGCTTGGTCTCCGGCTCCGGCTCCGGCTTCGGCTTGGCGGCCGAGGCCGACTCCGCCTCGGGCTCCTTGCCCTTGGCCGGCTTCGCGGCGACCTCGGCCTTCGCAAGCTTCGAGTCCCCCGCGGAGGCCACGGAGGCCACGGAGGCCCCGTCCCCCTCGGCGGAGGCGGCAGGCTCGACGATCTCCTCGCGCCCGGGGCGCATCCGCGCCGAAAGGACCAGGTAGACCACCGCGAGCAGGAAGACCACGATCGCGGTCCACACGTTCAGGCGCAGGCCGAGGACGTGGTGGGCGTCGTCCACCCGCATGTACTCGATCCAGCCGCGCCCGGCACAGTACGAGGCCACGTACAGCGCGAACGCCCGCCCGTGCCCGAGCTTGAAGCGGCGGTCGGCCCAGATGACGAGCAGGGCGACGCCGATGCACCACAGCGACTCGTACAGGAACGTCGGGTGGTAGGTGCCCGGGACCCGGCCGTCCTCCGCGGACGTGATCTTCAGCGCCCAGGGCACATCCGTGGCCTTGCCGTACAGCTCCTGGTTGAACCAGTTGCCCCAGCGGCCGATCGCCTGGGCGAGGGCGATGCCGGGGGCCAGCGCGTCGGCCCAGGCCGGCAGCGGGATGCCCCGTCTGCGACAGCCGATCCACGCGCCGACCGCGCCGAGCGCGATCGCGCCCCAGATACCGAGGCCGCCCTCCCAGATCTTGAAGGCGTCCACCCAGTCACGGCCCTCGCTGAAGTACAGCTGGTAGTCCGTGATCACGTGGTAGAGACGCCCGCCGACGAGGCCGAACGGCACGGCCCACACGGCGATGTCGGCCACGGTGCCGGACTGGCCTCCGCGGGCGACCCACCGCTTGTTGCCGAGCCAGACGGCCACGAAGACGCCGATGATGATGCAGAACGCGTAGCCACGCAGCGGAATGGGGCCGAGTTCGACCACACCGCGCGAGGGACTGGGGATAAAGGCAAGGTCCATGGCAGGACCGACGCTACCGTGCCGGGCGGCCCTGACGGGAACCAGCCCGGCTACGGGTCCATAACAGGCGCCCGCCCGGAGGCCCTAACTCGCGTTCGCCTCCTGCACCAGCTGCCGCAGCTTCGCCGGGGTGAGCGGATTCTGCTGGTCGCCGAAGATGTTCTTGCCGTTGAGCTCCACGGTCGGGGTGCCCTGAAGCTTCGCGTCCTGGAAGGCCTTGTGGGACTTGGCGACCCACTTGTCGTGCGTGCCGTCCTTGACGCACTTCTTGAACGTGTCGGTGTCGAGGCCTTCGACCTCACCGGCCAGCTCGATCAGCTTGTCGTTGTTCCCGAAGGCGTCGTCGGGCTCGGCGGGCTGGTTCTTGAAGAGCACGTCGTGGTACTCGGGGAACTTCCCGGCGTCCTGGGCGCAGCCCGCGGCATTGGCCGCGCGGAGCGAGCCGCTGCCGCCCATGTTCCCGTCGATGAGCGTGGCCAGGTGATACTCGACCTTGAGCTGCCCCTTGTCGGCGAGCTCGTGGATCGTCGAGCGGTACGTGTCCTCGAAGCCCTTGCAGGCCGGGCAGCGGAAGTCCTCCCAGATGGTGAGCGTCGACTTCGCGTTCTTGTCGCCCAGCGGGAGCGTCAGCGAGTCCTTGCCCGTCGCGCCCTTGGGGACGCTCACCGGACCCGATGTGTCGCTCTTGTCGTCGTCGGAGCCGGCGGCGAGCAGGCCCACCACGGCGGCGAGACCGAGCACGCCGACCACCGCGGCGCCCACGATCAGCGCCCGGCGCTGCTTGTCGCGCGCCCGCTGCCGCTGCCGCTCCTCGGCGACCCGCTCGCGGGCCGTTCTCTTTCCCTCACGGTTCTTCTCACTCACACCCCGCCAACGAACCGGGGAGGCACGAGCGTGCCTCCCCGGTCCAGGTCCACCCGTACGAGTGAGGCCCGCGCAGGGGCCTCCGGCACGGGTCCCTACGCCTTGCCGCGGACCCCGTCGGCCAGTTCACCGGCGAGCGCCCGCACGGCGGCGAGCCCCGCGGCCTCGTCCTTCGCGTCCAGCATCCGCTGCACGAAGGCGGAGCCGACGATCACTCCGTCGGCGAAGCCCGCGACCTGGGCGGCCTGGCGCGCGTTGGAGACCCCGAGGCCGACGCAGACGGGCAGTTCGGTGGTGGCCTTGGTGCGCCGCACCAGCTCCTGCGCCTGCTCACCGACGGACTCGCGGGTGCCCGTGACGCCCATCAGCGACGCCGCGTACACGAAGCCGGAGCCCGCCGCCGTGATCGTGGCGAGCCGCTCGTCCCTGCTGCTGGGCGCGACGACGAAGACGGTCGCGAGGCCGTGCTTCTCGGCGTGCTCCCGCCACAGCGCGGACTCCTGGACCGGCAGGTCGGGCAGGATGCACCCGGCGCCGCCCGCCTCGGCCAGCTCGGCGGTGAAGCGCTCCACGCCGTAGCGGTCGATGGGGTTCCAGTACGTCATGATCAGCACCGGCTTGCCGGTCGCCTCGTACGCCTCGCGGACGGTGCGCATCACGTCGCGGATCTTGAGGCCGCCACGCAGGGCGATGTCGTCGGCGGTCTGGATGACCGGGCCGTCGAGCACCGGGTCGCTGTGCGGCAGGCCGACCTCGACGACGTCGGCGCCGCCCTCGAAGGCCGCCTTGACCGCCGCGATGCCGCCGTCGACCGTCGGGAAGCCCGCGGGCAGATAGGCGATGAGCGCGGAGCGTCCCTCGGCCCCGGCTGCCGCGAGGGTGTCGTCCAACAGCTGCTTGTTGCCGCTCACTTGGCGTCCCCCTCGATCTCCGCACCGGTGGCGGGCGTGGCGTCCGCCGCTACGGCGGCGTCCGTGTCGTACAGGCCGAAGTACCGCGCGGCCGTGTCCATGTCCTTGTCGCCGCGCCCGGAGAGGTTGATGACGATCAGCCCGTCCTTGCCCAGCTCCTTGCCGACCTCGATGGCGCCGGCGAGCGCGTGGGCGCTCTCGATGGCCGGGATGATGCCCTCGGTCCTGGAGAGCAGCCGCAGCGCCTCCATGGCGGCGCCGTCGGTGACCGCCCGGTACTCGCCGCGCCCGCTGTCCTTGAGGTAGGCGTGCTCGGGGCCGATGCCGGGGTAGTCAAGGCCGGCCGAGATCGAGTAGGGCTCGGTGATCTGGCCCTCCTCATCCTGGAGCACGTACGAACGGGAGCCGTGCAGGATGCCCGGCTCGCCCGCGGTCAGCGTGGCCGCGTGCTCGCCCGTCTCGACGCCGTGCCCCGCGGGCTCGCAGCCGATGAGGCGGACGTCCGCGTCCGGGATGAAGGCGTGGAAGAGGCCGATGGCGTTGGAGCCGCCGCCCACGCAGGCGATGGCGGCGTCGGGCAGCCGCCCGGCGCGCTCCAGGATCTGCCGCCTTGCCTCCACGCCGATCACGCGGTGGAAGTCGCGCACCATGGCGGGGAAGGGGTGCGGTCCCGCCACGGTCCCGAAGAGGTAGTGGGTGCGGTCCACGTTGGCGACCCAGTCGCGGAACGCCTCGTTGATGGCGTCCTTGAGGGTGCGGCTGCCGGACTTCACGGCGATGACCTCGGCGCCGAGCATGCGCATCCGGGCCACGTTCAGGGCCTGGCGCTCGGTGTCGATCTCGCCCATGTAGATGGTGCATTCGAGGCCGAAGAGCGCGCAGGCGGTCGCGGTGGCGACGCCGTGCTGGCCGGCGCCGGTCTCGGCGATGACGCGGGTCTTGCCCATGCGCTTGGTGAGCAGGGCCTGGCCGAGCACGTTGTTGATCTTGTGTGAGCCGGTGTGGTTGAGGTCCTCGCGCTTGAGGAACACGCGGGCACCGCCCGCGTGTTCGGCGAAGCGGGGCACTTCGGTGAGGCTGCTGGGGCGGCCGGTGTAGTTGACCAGGAGGTCGTCGAGTTCGCGGGCGAACTCGGGGTCGCTCTTGGCCTTGTCGTACTCGACGGCGACCTCGTCCACGGCGGCGACGAGGGCCTCCGGGATGAATTTGCCGCCGAACGCGCCGAAGTAGCCGTCGGCGGTGGGGATGTGACCCTCGGGGTCCGGGATGAAGTACTCGCTGGGCATGGCGGAATCCTCGCTAGGACTGGCGTTGACGTATTTCACGCGTGCGCCCTGGCGCCGTTGCTGGTCAGGATTGATGGCGACTGCGGCCCGTCGTGGGCTAGTCGCGCAGTTCCCCGCGCCCCTTGCGGGGGCGCTTCAGCTCGCGGCGGCGTTCGGGGCACCGCGTCGCCATCGCATCCCGGGGATCTGGCCCGGTTCCGAACCGATGTGGTACCGCACCCGCCTGCCCCGCACGCGGCGCGCCGGGGCCCGGCAGCCGCGTGGGCGGCAGCCGGGGGCCAGGCGGGCGGCGATCGGCATCGGGTGGGTCAGCTCCGTCCGTGGCGCAGCGCCGGGTGGGCGCCGGCGGCGACGAGGTCGGAGACCGCGGCCCTCGGGTCGCGCCCGGTGACCAGGGACTCGCCCACGAGCACCGCGTCGGCGCCCGCGTTGGCGAAGGCGATCAGGTCGTGCGGTCCGCGGACACCGGACTCGGCGATCTTGACGACGCTGTCCGGCAGCTCGGGCGCGATGCGCTCGAAGGTGGAGCGGTCGACCTTGAGGGTCTTGAGGTCGCGGTTGTTGACGCCGATGACCCGGGCACCCGCGTCCACGGCGCGCTCGGCCTCCTCCTCGTCGTGCACCTCGACGATCGGCGTGAGGCCGATCGACTCGGCGCGCTCGATGAGGGACTCCAGGGCGGGCTGGTCAAGGGCCGCCACGATGAGCAGCGCGATGTCGGCGCCGTACGCCCTGGCCTCCCACAGCTGGTAGGAGGTGACGATGAAGTCCTTGCGCAGGACGGGGATGTCGACCTTGGCGCGGACGGCCTCCAGGTCGGCGAGCGAGCCGCCGAAGCGGCGCTCCTCGGTGAGCACGGAGATGACGGCGGCGCCGCCCGCTTCGTAGTCCGCGGCGAGCCCGGCGGGGTCGGCGATCGCGGCGAGCGCTCCCTTGGAGGGGCTGGAGCGCTTCACCTCGCAGATGACCTTGACGCCGTCGCCGCGCAGGGCGGCCGCGCCGTCCTTGGCCGCGGGAGCCTTGGCCGCGCGTTCCTTGAGCTCGTCGAGGCTGACTCGCGCCTGCCGCTCGGCGAGGTCGGCACGGACTCCGTCGATGATCTCGTCGAGCACACTCACGCGAGCGGTCCCCTTCCCTGACGGTTGAAGCTGGTCACTGCGATGGTATCCGCAGGAAGGCGAAGCCTTCGCATCCGGTTGACGCCCGTCCCACGACCTGGACATACGTCACCCGTGCGGCCTGCGCGTTCAGGGGTGCAGCCACGATCCGAACGGAAGATTGCGTACGAGGGTGAAGACCGCGATCAGCGCGCCGAGACCCCAGAGCCCGGCCGTGCCCAGCTCGATCCGCAGGGGTCGCCCGCGCACCGTACGGATCACCCATACGGTCCAGAGCGCCGCGAGGACGACGTAGCCGACGACGGCGAGGGCGTTGGCGCCCAGGGCCGCGGTGAGGTCGCCGTGGACGAAGGCGTGGGCGCTGCGCAGGCCGCCGCAGCCGGGGCAGTAGACGCCGGTGAGGCGCAGGAGCGGGCAGGCGGGGTAGTGGCCGGGCTCGTTCGGGTCGACGGCGCCGACGTAGGCGAAGGCCCCGGCGGCCGAGGCGAGCAGGGCGGCGGGCACGAGCAGGCGGGCCAGGACGCCGGGCCCGCGCCCGCGCCCGCGCCCGGTTCCGGCAGCCTCGTTTCCCCGCATGGGCCCGGTTCCTGCGCGGTCGGTTCCCGCGCGGTCGGCTTCGGCGCTGTCGGTTTCGGCGGTCACCCGGGCATTCTGCCTCGCGGACGGCCCCGGCGCCCGGTGCCTGACACACGAAGAGGCGGCCCCCGGCGACCGCCGGACCGCCTCTGGACGCGTGCGGACGCGCTCAGGCCTTGGAGCCCCCGGCCTGACGCGGCGGGCGCCGCTTCTCCTGGCCCATGCCCGCGGCGCGCATGGCTACGCCCACCAGGCCGCCGATCACGATGATGGCCATGCCGGCCCAGAACCCGGGCACGTTGGCCATCACCATGAAGGCACCCGCGACGCAGAAACCGACGAAGGCGATGATGACACCGGTCCAGGCGGCCGGGGTGTGTCCGTGGCTGCTGCCCGCCATGACTTACTCCTATGTGCTGTATGCGTGGTGGTGGGTGGGAAGCCCACCGCGAGTCGGACGCTCGCCGACATTGTCCCGTACCGGTGCGTATCCCGTGAGCGCGGGGTCACGCTTCGCGCGTCGGGTCCTCGCCGCGGTCCAGGGCCTTCCACAGTTCCTCGGGCCGCTCCGGATCCGGGGCCGGGCGCGCCTTGCGGGGGCTCGGCGAGCCGTCGCGTTCGTAGCGCCCCGACATCGCGGGCCACGAACGGCCGTAGGTGAGGGCGAGGAGCCCGGCGAGCAGGATCAGGACGCCCGCCCCGGCGGCGGCGTACGGCCATCCGGTGTGGGAGAGGCCGTGGATGGTGGCGGCGGCGTCGCCGGAGGCGGTGGCGGCCTTCTCGTCGAGCGCGGCGTCGTCGTCGGCGCCGAGCAGGGCGGCGGCCACGATCCCCGCGCCGCTCAGCGTGAGCAGCAGGGAGACCAGGAAACGTCCGGCGCGGCGGACCGCGAAGATCGCTACCAGGGCGGCGAGGCCCACTATCGCGAGGGCCGCGGGGACGCCCGTGACGTCGCTGCCCCTGGCGGACAGCGGCAGGGCGCCGCCCGCCACCGAGGCGGTCCCGTGGGCCCAGTCCTGGCGGGAGGCGAGGAGCGCGAGGGCCGCGCCGACGGCGCCGAGCAGCAGCGCGGCGCCGATGCTGCGCCTGCTGCCGCGCTGGGCCGGGGTCTCGGCGGTCGGCGCGTCGGTACGGGGCGATGGCACTGCAGAAGTCACCCGTCCACTATCCCTCACCGCTTCCCGCGGCGCGCAGGCGGTTCGCCGTGTGGATGGCGCGCAGCACCGCGGCGGCCTTGTTGCGGCACTCGTTGTCCTCGGCCACGGGGTCCGAGTCGGCGACGACTCCGGCTCCGGCCTGCACGTACGCCGTGCCGTCGCGGAGCAGGGCGGTGCGGATGGCGATGGCGGTGTCGGAGTCGCCCGCGAAGTCGAGGTAGCCGACGCAGCCGCCGTAGAGCCCGCGGCGGGACGGCTCAAGCTCGTCGATGATCTGCATGGCGCGGGGCTTGGGGGCGCCGGAGAGGGTGCCCGCGGGGAAGCAGGCGGTGAGCACGTCGAAGGCGGTGCGGCCCTGGGCGACCTGGCCGGTGACCGTCGAGACGATGTGCATGACGTGGGAGTACTTCTCGACGGACATGAAGTCGACGACCTCGACGGAGCCCGGCTCGCAGACCCGGCCGAGGTCGTTGCGGCCGAGGTCGACGAGCATCAGGTGCTCGGCGCGCTCCTTGGGGTCGGCGAGCAGTTCGTCGGCGAGCGCCTGGTCCTCGCGCGGGGTGGCGCCGCGGTGGCGGGTGCCGGCGATGGGGTGGACCATGGCGCGCCCGTCCTCGACCTTGACGAGGGCCTCGGGGCTCGATCCGACGACGTCGAAGCCGTCGAGGCGGAAGAGGTACATGTACGGCGACGGGTTGGTGGCCCGCAGCACGCGGTAGACGTCGAGTGCGCTCGCCGTGCAGGGGGTCTCGAAGCGCTGCGAGGGGACGACCTGGAAGGCCTCGCCGGCGCGGATGCGCTCCTTGATGTCCTCCACGGCCTCCTGGTACTGCTCGCCGCCCCACAGCGCGGTGTACTCGGGCAGCTCGGAGGGCGGCAGCGCGGCCGGGGGCTGGACGACGGGCCGGGAGAGGTCGGCCTCCATGGCGTCGAGGCGGGTGATGGCGTCGGCGTACGCCTCGTCGACACCAGAGTCGAGGTCGTTGTGGTTGATCGCGTTGGCGATCAGCAGGACCGAGCCGTCCCAGTGGTCGAGTACGGCGAGGTCGCTGGTGAGCAGCATGGTCAGCTCGGGGAGCCGGAGGTCGTCCCGCTCGCCGGGGCCGATCTTCTCCAGGCGGCGCACGATGTCGTAGCCGAGGTAGCCGACCATGCCGCCGGTGAAGGGCGGCAGGTCGTCGGCGCTGACCACGTCACGCGGGGTGTGCAGTATGGCGATGGTGGCGCGCAGCGCTTCGAGCGGGTCGCCGCCGGTGGGGACGCCGACAGGCGGGGTGCCGACCCAGTGGGCCTCGCCGTCGCGGACGGTGAGGGTGGCGGCGCTACGGACGCCGACGAAGGAGTACCGGGACCAGGAGCGCCCGTTCTCCGCGGATTCGAGAAGAAAAGTCCCGGGGCGTTCGGCGGCGAGCTTGCGGTAGAGGCCGACGGGGGTGTCGCCGTCCGCGAGGAGCTTGCGGCTGACGGGGATCACTCGGCGGTCGGACGCCAGCTTGCGGAAGGTCTCGAGGTCCATGGCAGCAGACCCTACTGACCGGCGGCCGTGTCGCCGGACGCGTCCGGCCCGGGGACGCCGGACAGCGGCAGCACGTCGGAGTCGAAGCAGGTGCGCGTGCCGGTGTGGCAGGCGGCGCCGACCTGGTCGACCTGGACGAGGACGGTGTCCGCGTCGCAGTCCAGGGCGACCTCCTTGACGTACTGGAAGTGCCCGGAGGTGTCGCCCTTGACCCAGTACTCCTGGCGGCTGCGGGACCAGTAGGTGCACCGTCCGGTGGTCAGGGTGCGGTGCAGCGCCTCGTCGTCCATCCAGCCGAGCATCAGCACCTCGCCGGTGTCGTACTGCTGGGCGATGGCGGGGAGAAGTCCGTCGGCGCTGCGCTTGAGTCGCGCGGCGATCCGCGGGTCGAGGCCGCTGCTGGGCGGGGGCACGCTGGTCATGCGCCCATTGTGCCGCGCGTGGGGCGGGGGCCTGGCACCCGTCCACTGTCCGGACCGGGTGGGCGGTCGTAGGCTTGGGCGTATGTCGACCCATGCGAAGCGTGAACGACTTCTCCTCGCCGACCTGTTGGAGGCGGAGGGACCGGAGGCCCCCACTCTGTGTGAGGGCTGGAAGACCCGGGACCTCGCGGCCCATGTGGTGGTGCGCGAGCGCCGTGCGGACGCCGCGGGCGGACTTCTGATCAAGCAGCTCGCCGGGCGCCTGGAACGGGTGCAGGCCGAGTTCGCCGCGAAGCCGTACGAGGAACTGATCCAGCTGATCAGGACCGGCCCGCCGCGTTTCTCCCCCTTCTCCCTCAAGCAGATCGACGAGGCCTCGAACGCCGTCGAGTTCTACATCCACACCGAGGACGTGCGCCGCGCGAGTCCCGACTGGGTCCGGCGCGAGCTGGACCCGGTCTTCGCGGACGCCCTCTGGTCCAACCTGGAACGCACGGCCCGCCTGATCGGCCGCAAGGCCCCGGTGGGCCTGGTCCTGCGCCGCACCGACGGCCAGACGGCGGTGGCCCACCGAGGCACCCCGGTGGTGACAGCCACGGGCGAGCCCTCCGAACTCCTCCTCTTCGCATACGGCAGGCAGAGCGCCGCCGAGGTGGACCTGGACGGCGACAAGACCGCGATCACCACCCTCCAGGAGACGAAGCAGCTGGGGCTGTAGGGGCCGTCAGCGGCGGGGCAGTTCGGCGCGGCGCAGGGCGCGGGAGCAGAGGCCGATGACACCGGCCGACGCGGTCAGCGCCGCGCACGCCACGAACACCGGCGCGATGCCCCACACCCCGATCGCGGCGCCGACCACGGGGTAGCTGAGCGGTGAGAGGCCCAGCGTGAAGAGGCTGGACACCGAGGTGACGCGGCCGAGGTAGGCCGGGTCGGTGACGGTCTGGAGCAGCGCACCGCACAGGGCGCCGCAGAGCCCGAGCAGCAGCCCGAGGAGGACGGCGGCCATGACCGCCCCCGCCACCGAGGGCACGAGGCCGAGCGCTGCGGTGGCGGCGGCCCCGGGGAAGGCCACCCAGCACAGCACCGCCCCGGCGTGCGGCATCCGCCCGCGCACGGCGAGCAGCATCGAGGCCAGCCCGGCGCCCACACCGAACCCGGCGATGACCCACCCCTGCCCGGCCGCGCCCCAGCCGCGCTCCTGCGCGAGCAGTACGAGACCGATGTTGGCGGGCCCTGCGAAGCCCAGCTCGCCTACGGCGATCACGGCCATCAGCGGGGCGAGCACCCGGTGGCCGCGGATGTACCGCAGCCCGTCGGCGAGTTCACGCCAGGGTGACGCGGATTTCCCCGCCGCCTCGGTGGGCAGTTCTCGTACGCGTACGGCGAGCAGCAGCGCCAGGGACGCGGCGAAGAGGACTCCGGCCGCCCCGAAGGCCGCCGCCGAGCCGCCCGCCACGACCGCGATGCCGCCCAGGGGGCCGCCGGCGACGGTGGCGATACGGGCGGCGACACCGCGCATCCCCTGCACCCGGCCGAGCTGCCCCGGCGTGGTGATGCGCGGCGGCAGGGCTCCGACGCTCGGCAGGAACAGCGCGTCCACGGCTCCGAAGACCAGGGCGACCGCGGCGAGGGCCCAGATGCCGGGCGCGGAGAGGAGGAGCAGCGCGGCCACCCCCAGGATCACCAGGCACCGCACGGCGTCGCTGCCGATGACCACGCGGCGCGGCCCGAACCGGTCGGCGATCACGCCGCCGCCGAGCATGAGCGCGGCCCTCGGTACGGCCCCGACGGCGAGGACGAGCCCGGCCTGCGCGGGGCTGCCGCTGCGGGCCGCGGCCCAGGAGAGCGCCACGAAGTAGACGCTGTCGCCGATCATCGACGCGGTGTAGGCGCCGAGCCAGCGCAGGACGTTGCCGTCGCGGTGGGCGGGCGGTGCCGCGACGGCGGCCGCGGATAAGCCGGTGGTGGACGCGTCCGCGTGGCTCACAGCGACCGGAACGGGAACGACTGCAGGTACATGAGCACCTTCTCGCGCCCTTCGGTCTCCCCCGCCTCCTCGGCCGCCTCGGCCCGCCGCTCGTGCGCGCGGATCACGGCGTGCAGTTCCTGGGTGAGCGCGGTGAGTTCGGCCGGGGTGAAGCGGGCGAGGAAATCGGAGTCGTCGGCGGCTGAACGCCACTCGGGGGTCCATGCCGCGCGCTGGTCGAGCCAGATGCCGTAGAGATCGGCGCGCTGCGCGTGGAGGGTGCGGTTCACCGCCGCGAGAGCGGCGGCCTTCTCCGGGGTGTCCTGGAAGTCCTCCGTGTGGAAGGCCAGCACCTCCTGGGCGAGCGCCCACCACCGCTCCCGCCCGTCCCCGCGCTGTGCCTGCGGCGCTTCCTCGATGAGTCCGTGCTCGGCGAGCTTGCGCAGGTGGTAGCTGACGAGCGAGACGGCCTCGTCGACCTCTTCGGCGAGCTGCGAGGCGGTGGCGGTGCGGGCCACCTTCAAGGCTCCGTAGAGCCTCAGGCGCAGGGGGTGCCCGAACGCCTTCAGGGTCCCGAGATCGGTCACGCGGCGGCGCTGCTGCTTGGTCATGCCCCGACCGTAGATACGCAAGGAAAGTTGCACAACATAAATTGCACAACTTTCCTTGCGTAAATTTCCCGCCGGACGGGCTAGCGCACCGGGTGGCCCGCCCCCCGTAGCGTTGCCTTGACCTCGCCGATTCGTAGGTCTCCGAAGTGGAAGACCGAGGCTGCGAGGACCGCGTCCGCGCCTGCTTCGATGGCCGGGGGGAAGTGGGGCAGGGCGCCCGCTCCGCCGGAGGCGATGACCGGGACCGTGACATGTCGGCGTACGGCGGAGATCATCTCGATGTCGTAGCCGTCCTTGGTGCCGTCGGCGTCCATCGAGTTCAGGAGGATCTCGCCGGCGCCCAGCTCGGCGGCCTGGTGGGCCCACTCCACGGCGTCGATCCCGGCGGACTTGCGGCCGCCGTGGGTCGTCACCTCGAAGGCGCCCGAAGCCGTGCGGCGGGCGTCCACCGAGAGGACCAGGACCTGGCGGCCGAACCGCTCCGCGATCTCGCGGATCAGGTCGGGGCGCGCGATGGCCGCGGTGTTCACGCCCACCTTGTCCGCGCCCGCCCGGAGCAGCTTGTCGACGTCCTCGGCGGTGCGCACGCCGCCGCCGACCGTGAGCGGGATGAAGACCTGTTCGGCGGTGCGGCGGACCACGTCGTACGTCGTCTCGCGGTTGCCGGAGGACGCGGTGATGTCCAGGAAGGTCAGCTCGTCGGCGCCCTCGGCGTCGTAGACCTTGGCCATCTCGACGGGGTCGCCCGCGTCCCGCAGGTTCTGGAAGTTGACGCCCTTGACGACGCGGCCGTTGTCCACATCCAGGCAGGGGATGACACGTACGGAGAGAGTCATGCCGCACCTGCCCCGGGACCGTACGCCTCCACCTCGACCTCGACGACCAGGCTGGAGTCGATGAAGCCGGAGACGATGAGCATCGACGCGGCCGGGCGGATCTCGTCGAAGAGCTCCTTGTGGGCGCGGCCCACGTCGTCGACGTCCCGCGCGTGGGTGAGGTACATGCGGGTGCGGACCACGTGCTCGCGGCCCAGGCCGAACTCCCGCAAGGCCTCGACGGCCGCGTTGAAGGCGTTGATGGTCTGCTGGTAGGGGGTGCCGGCGTCGATGACGCCGTTCACCACGGACGTGCAGCCGGAGACCAGGACCAGGCCGTTCGGCAGCCCCACGGCGCGGGAGTAGCCGATGGTCTCCTCCCAGGGGCCGCCCGAGCCCACCCGGCGTACGGCGTCGCTCATGAGGAGGCCACCGCGGCGAGCGCCTCTTCCAGCGTGAACGCCTCGGCGTACAGCGCCTTGCCGACGATGGCGCCCTCGACGCCGAGCGGGACCAGCTCGGAGATGGCGCGCAGGTCGTCCAGGGACGAGACGCCGCCGGAGGCGACCACGGGCCGGTCCGTCGCCGCGCAGACGTTGCGCAGGAGCTCCAGGTTCGGGCCCTGGAGCGTGCCGTCCTTGGCGATGTCGGTGACCACGTAGCGCGCGCAGCCCTCGGCGTTGAGGCGCTCAAGCGTTTCGTAGAGGTCGCCGCCGTCGCGGGTCCAGCCGCGGCCGCGCAGCGTCGTGCCGCGTACGTCGAGGCCGACCGCGATCTTGTCGCCGTGCTCGGCGATGACCTTGGCGACCCACTCGGGGGTCTCCAGGGCGGCGGTGCCGAGGTTGACGCGGGTGCAGCCGGTGGCGAGGGCCGCGGCGAGCGTGTCGTCGTCGCGGATGCCGCCGGAGAGTTCCACCTTGATGTCCATGGCTGCCGCGACCTCCGCGATGAGCGCGCGGTTGTCGCCGGTGCCGAACGCCGCGTCCAGGTCGACCAGGTGCAGCCACTCGGCGCCCGACCGCTGCCAGGAGAGTGCCGCCTCCAGCGGGGAGCCGTAGGAGGTCTCCGAGCCGGACTCGCCGTGGACGAGGCGTACGGCCTGGCCGTCGCGGACGTCGACGGCGGGAAGGAGTTCGAGGGAGCTCACAGTGTTCCGATCCAGTTGGTGAGGAGCTGGGCACCGGCGTCGCCGGACTTCTCGGGGTGGAACTGGGTGGCGCACAGGGCGCCGTTCTCGACGGCCGCCACGAAGGGCTCGCCGTGCGTGGACCAGGTGACGTGCGGCGCGCGCATCGCCGGGTTCGCGACTTCGAGGGACCAGTCGTGCACCGCGTAGGAGTGCACGAAGTAGAAGCGGGCGTCGTCGTCCAGGCCCTTGAAGAGGGTCGATCCGGCGGACGCCTGGACCGTGTTCCAGCCCATGTGCGGGACGATGTCGGCCTTCAGCGGCTCGACCGTGCCGGGCCACTCGTCGAGGCCCTCGGTCTCCACGCCGTGCTCGATGCCGCGCGCGAAGAGGATCTGCATGCCCACGCAGATGCCCATCACGGGGCGGCCGCCGGCGAGGCGGCGCCCGACGATCCAGTCGCCGCGCGCCTCCTTCAGGCCGCGCATGCAGGCGGCGAAGGCGCCGACGCCGGGCACGAGGAGGCCGTCGGCGGCCATGGCCGTGTCGTAGTCACGCGTGATCTCGACGTCCGCGCCCGCGCGCGAGAGGGCGCGCTCGGCGGAGCGGATGTTGCCGAAGCCGTAGTCGAAGACGACGACCTTCTTGGGAGTGCTCATGTCGCGTACGCCCCCGTCAGTTCCAGTAGTCGAGCCGCAGGATGCCCGCGGCCAGGCACATCACGGCGCCGATGGACAGGAGCGTGATCAGGCTCTTGGGCATCCCCTGCTTGACGAAGGAGATGATGCCGCCGATCAGGAAGAGTCCGACGACGATGAGGATGGTGTTGAGGCCGGTCATGGCTTTACAGCGCGCCCTTCGTGGAGGGGAGGATCCCGGCGGCGCGCGGGTCGTGCTCGGACGCGTAACGCAGCGCGCGGGCGAGGGCCTTGAACTGGCACTCCACGATGTGGTGGGCGTTGCGGCCGTAGGGCACGTGGACGTGCAGGGCGATCTGCGCCTGCGCGACGAAGGACTCCAGGATGTGCCGGGTCATCGTCGTGTCGTACGCGCCGATCATCGGCGCCATGTTCTCCGGCTCGGTGTGCACGAGGTACGGACGGCCCGAGAGGTCGACCGTGACCTGGGCGAGCGACTCGTCGAGCGGGACCGTGCAGTTGCCGAAGCGGTAGATGCCCACCTTGTCGCCGAGTGCCTGCTTGAAGGCGGCGCCGATGGCGAGCGCGGTGTCCTCGATCGTGTGGTGGGAGTCGATGTGCAGGTCGCCCTCGGTCTTGACCGTGAGGTCGAAGAGGCCGTGGCGGCCGAGCTGGTCGAGCATGTGGTCGTAGAAGCCGACGCCGGTCGACACGTCGACCTTTCCGGTGCCGTCGAGGTCGATCTCGACGACGACCGACGTCTCCTTCGTGGTGCGTTCGACCCGTCCTACGCGGCTCATGCGTCTCGCTCCTTCTTGAGTTCGCGTACCGCATCGAGGAACGCGTCGTTTTCTTCGGGGGTTCCCGCGGTGACCCGCAGCCACCCCGGTACGCCGTTGTCCCGGACCAGGACGCCCCGGTCGAGGATCCGCTGCCAGACGGTGTGGGCGTCTTCGAACCGCCCGAACTGCACGAAGTTGGCGTCGGACTCGGTCACCTCGTACCCCGCCGCGCGCAGCTCGGTGACGAGGCGGTCCCGCTCGGCCTTGAGCTGCTCCACGTACTTCAGGAGCGTGCCGGTGTGCTCCAGGGCGGCGAGCGCGGTGGCCTGGGTGACGGCCGAGAGGTGGTACGGCAGCCGCACGAGCTGCACGGCGTCGACGACCGCCGGGTCGGCGGCGAGATAGCCGAGGCGCAGTCCGGCGGCGCCGAAGGCCTTGGACATCGTCCGCGAGACGACGAGGTTCGGCCGCCCCTCGATCAGCGGGAGCAGCGAGGCGCCGTGGCTGAACTCCACGTAGGCCTCGTCGACCACGACCAGGGACGGCTTCGCGGCCTGCGCGGCGTCGTACAGCGCGATGACCGTCTCGGCGGGGACCGCGGTGCCCGTGGGGTTGTTGGGTGTGGTGATGAAGACGACATCGGGCCGGTGTCCGGCGATGGCGCGCTCGGCCGCCGCCACGTCGATGGTGAAGTCGTCGTTGCGCGGTCCGGAGATCCAGCCGGTGCCGGTGCCGCGCGCGATGAGGCCGTGCATCGAGTACGAGGGCTCGAAACCGATGGCCGTCCTGCCGGGCCCGCCGAAGGTCTGGAGGAGCTGCTGGATGACTTCGTTCGAGCCGTTGGCCGCCCAGACGCCTTCGGGGGCGATCTCGTGGCCCCCCGTGTCGCTGAGGTAGCGCGCGAGGGCGGTGCGCAGCTCGACCGCGTCCCTGTCGGGGTAGCGGTTGAGGTCGCGGGCGGCCTCGCGGACCCGCTCGGCGATGCGCTCGACGAGCGGCTCGGGCAGCGGGTAGGGGTTCTCGTTGGTGTTCAGGCGTACGGGTACGTCGAGCTGGGGCGCGCCGTACGGGGACTTGCCGCGCAGCTCGTCGCGTACGGGAAGGTCGTCGATCCTGGTCACTTGGTCTCCGGCACCTTCCATCCGAACCTCGCCTTGATGGCCGCGCCGTGCGCCGGCAGGTCCTCGGCCTCGGCGAGCGTCACGACGTGGTGGGCGACGTCGGCGAGGGCCTCGCGGGTGTAGTCGACGATGTGGATGCCGCGCAGGAAGGACTGCACGGACAGGCCGGAGGAGTGGCAGGCGCAGCCGCCGGTGGGCAGGACGTGGTTGGAGCCCGCGCAGTAGTCGCCGAGGGAGACCGGCGACCAGGGGCCCACGAAGATCGCGCCCGCGTTCTTCACGCGTTCCGCGACGGCGGCGGCGTCGGCGGTCTGGATCTCCAGGTGCTCGGCGCCGTACGCGTCGACGACCCGCAGGCCCTCGTCCAGGCCGTCGACCAGGACGATCGCGGACTGGCGGCCCCGGAGCGCGGGCATGACGCGGTCCTCGACGTGCTTGGTGGCGGCGACCTGCGGCTCCAGCTCCTTCTCGACGGCGTCGGCGAGGCCGACGGAGTCGGTGACGAGCACGGCGGCGGCGAGCGGGTCGTGCTCGGCCTGGCTGATCAGGTCGGAGGCGACGTGCGCCGCGTCGGCGGTGTCGTCGGCGAGGACCGCGATCTCGGTCGGCCCGGCCTCGGCGTCGATGCCGATGCGGCCGGTGAAGTAGCGCTTGGCGGCGGCGACCCAGATGTTGCCGGGGCCTGTGACCATGTTGGCGGGGGCGCAGCTCTCGGTGCCGTACGCGAACATCGCGACGGCCTGGGCGCCGCCGACCGCGTACACCTCGTCGATGCCGAGGAGGGCGCAGGCGGCGAGGATCGTGGGGTGCGGGAGGCCGCCGAAGTCGGCCTGCGGCGGTGAGGCGAGCGCCATCGACTCGACGCCGGCCTCCTGGGCGGGCACCGCGTTCATGATCACGGAGGAGGGGTAGACGGACCGGCCGCCGGGAGCGTAGAGCCCGACGCGCTCGACGGGCACCCACTTCTCGGTGACCGAGCCGCCGGGCACGACCCGCGTGGTGTGCGGGGCGCGGCGCTGCTCGCGGTGGACGATGCGGGCGCGGCGGATCGACTCCTCCAGCGCCTCGCGCACGGCCGGGTCGAGACCGGCGAGGGCCTCGGTGAGCGCGGCGGCGGGCACGCGGACCTTCTCCAGGCCCACCCCGTCGAACTTCGCCGCGAACTCGATCAGCGCCGCGTCGCCACGATGATGCACGGCCTCGCAGATGGGCCGCACCTTCTCCAGGGCGGCCGCGACGTCGAAGTCGGCACGGGGCAGCAGGGCGCGCAGGGCGGGGCCCTCGGGGAGGGCGTCGCCGCGCAGATCGATTCGAGAGATCACATGGCCAATTCTCTCAGACCTTCTTTCGGTACCCGACGCCTGTATCACTGGCTGATATGGACCCCGGAAGACAGCGTTCACCACTAGCGTTCAGCCGGTCACGCAGCGGGCATGAAACAGGTGTACGAGGAAGCGGAGAGACGGTCCTCGCGGGACGGGGAACCGGTGCGCCGCGGGAACGGGGAGGAAGACAGCAGTGGTCGACGACGCCGGCAGCGGGGATCCGCCCGACGGGCTGACCGCCGCGGAGATCGGCATGTGGCAGGCCTTCCGCAACGGCACCGTCTACGACCTCAGGTCCGGGGACGCCGCGGCGGACGACCCGCACGGCGGTCACCCGTGGGGGCCCGAGCGCAGCGTGCGGGCGCGCATAGTGTGCTGGCTGCTGCTCGACGGGCCGCCCGCCCTCGCGGGGCGCGTCTCCTCGCTGAAGCTGGCGGGCGTGCAGATCACCGACGTCCTCGACCTGGCGGGCGGCACCATCACCCCGTACACCGAGCTGAAGCACTGCCGCTTCGAGAAGGAGGTGCTCCTCCCGGAGTCCCGCTTCGCCACCCTGCGGCTCGTCGACTGCTCGATCCCGCGCATCGAGGCCGCCAGGCTGCACACCGAGGGCGATCTGCACCTGCCGCGCTGCCGGGTGCACAACGGCATCCGCCTCACGGACGCCCAGATCGGCACCGACCTGCTGCTCAACCAGGCGGTGGTCTACCGCGACCGGCGCAGCCGCTCGATCACCGGCGACGGCCTCACCGTCGGCCAGGACCTCCAGGCCGAGATGATGGAGTCGCACGGCGAGCTGAGCATGCGCGGCGCGAAGATCGGCGTCTCGCTGAGCCTGCGCGGAGCCAGACTGATCAACCAGTACGGCCGGTACGCGCTCAACGCCCCGCAGCTCACCGTCGAGCGCACCCTGTACCTGACCCCGGCCGCCGTCGGCAATCCCCCGCAGACCAGCGGCACCACCCCGGCGCGCGGCACGCGCGTGCAGCGCTTCGAGTGCGAGGGCGGCGTCCGGCTCGACGACGGCCGCTTCGGCGACGCCATCGACTTCGCGCAGGCCCGCTTCGCCCTCCAGAACGACCAGGAGATCTCGCTGCGCCGGGTCCAGACGCCCGAGCTGCGCTTCCTCGGCGAGGCGCCGCAGCGCGGCAAGGTCGTGCTGTCCGGCGCCAAGATCGTCAACCTCATCGACAGGGCGACGAGCTGGCCGGGCCCCGGCGGCCTCCAGATGGGCGGCTTCAGCTACGAGAACCTCGTGCCGCAGGGCAGCTTCACGCTGGAGCGGCGCCTCGCGTGGGTGGCGGCCGCGACCGCCGAGTACAACCCCGAGCCGTACGAGAAGCTGGCCACCGTGCTGCGCAACGGGGGCGAGGACGCCGACGCCCGCGAGGTGCTCCTCGCCAAGCAGCGCAGGCGCCGCGAGACGCTGCCGCTGGCGGCGAAGCTGTGGGGTTACGCACAGGACTGGACGGTCGCGTACGGCTACCGGCCCGGCCGGGCCGCGGTCTGGATGGCCGTGCTGTGGGCGGTCAGCGCGGTCGCGTTCTCGCACGCCGACCATCCGGCGATCAAACCGGGCGAGCACCCGAACTGGAACCCCGCGCTCTTCGCCCTCGACCTGCTGCTGCCCGTCATCAACCTCGGCCAGGACACCTACTGGCAGCTCCGCGGCGGCTGGCAGTGGTTCTCGACCGCCCTGATCCTGCTCGGCTGGGTCCTGGCCACGACCGTGGCGGCGGGCGCGACCCGGCTCCTGCGCCGGAGCTGACGCCGGACGCGTGCGACCGGAGGTGACCGGGGGGCGGCTGCGGCCCGGTGGGCTGACCTGCGGCTGAACCGTTATGCGCCCGCGGGCAACCATCCCCGGCCGTCGGCCGTCATCCCAGCGGCAACCAACAATCGAGCAACCACGAAGGTGACCGGCGGGCCGTGCGAGCGGATGCCGGTTGAGGCGCAAAGGAGGGCACGGTGCTGCGTGCCTTCATCCGTACCGCCCGCATGGTCCGGCACACCCCGCGCCTCGCCGTCGGGCTCCCGCCGGACGACGAGGTACTCCTCGACGTGCCCGACGAGCGGCTCGCCCCGGCCCTCGTCGCTGCGGGCCGCGGCGACCACGGCCCGGCGGCCAAGCTCCTCGCCATGACCCGCGAGGCCGCCGAGTGGGAGAACCGCGACCGCTACACCACCCGCCTCGCCGCCTTCGCCCGCTCCCGCCCCGAGTGGTTCGACGACTGGCTCGGCGCCTCCCCGCACGACCCCGACCTGCTGCTCGTCAAGGCCGAGCTCGCCGTCGTCCGCGGCTGGGAGTCACCGGCGCGGGCCGAGCTGCTCCGCGAGGTGAGCCCGCTGCTCACCGCCGCCGCCGAGGCCGACCCGCGCGACCCCGTGCCCTGGCGCATCGCCCTGGACCACGCCCGCGGCACCCACGCCCCGCACACCGTCTTCGAGCAGCTCTGGGAACACGCGGTGCGCCGCTCCTCGTACCACTACGGCTGCCACGCCTCGGCCCTTCAGTACCTCTCTGCCGCCTGGTACGGCTCGCACAGCGAGTGCTTCGACTTCGCCGAGCGCGCCGCCGCCGACGCGCTGCCGGGGTCGCTGATACAGGTCCTGCCGGCCCGCGCCGCCTTCGCCTACCTCACCAGCCCCACGGGCCGGGTGCCGCGCGAGCGCCTGGAAGCGGCGGCCGACCTCGCGATCGGCCTGTCCCGCGATTACGACGCCGGCGACCCCTGGCCCGCCGAGGTCCGCAACCTCCTCACGTACGTCCTGGTCCGCCTGGAGCGCTGGGACGACGCCCTGGAGCAGCTCCGCCTGATCGGCCCGTACGCGACGTCCTTCCCCTGGGACCGGCTCTCGGACGATCCGCTCGGCCAGTTCCTGGAACTGCGCGACGGCATACGACTCGAAGTGGCGTCGATGACGCCGCTGCGCCCTCCGCGCGGCCGAGTCCGCCCCGACGACCATTAGGCTTGCCGGTCGTGACCACCCGGCTTCCGCTCTTCCCGCTCAACTCGGTGCTGTTCCCCGGCCTCGTACTGCCGCTGAACGTCTTCGAGGAGCGATATCGCGCCATGATGCGCGAGCTGCTCAAGACCCCCGAGGAGGAGCAGCGCCAGTTCGCCGTCGTCGCCATCCGCGACGGCTCGGAGGTGGCGCCGAGCGCGCCAGGACTCCCCGACCCGACGGCGGTGCCCGAGCACGGCCCCGCCGCGGGCTTCGGCGACGACCCCCTCAAGGCCTTCCACACCATGGGCTGCGTCGCGGACGCGGCGACGATCAGGGAGCGTGACGACAGCGGCTTCGAGGTGCTCGCCACCGGCACGTCCCGCGTCCGGATCCACTCGGTCGACGCCTCCGGCGCCTTTCTGACCGCCGAGGTCGAAGAGGTGCCCGAGGAGCTCGGCGAGGAGGCGGGCACGCTCGCCGAGGGCGTCCTGCGCGCCTTCAGGTCGTACCAGAAACGCCTGGCGGGGGCGCGGGAGCGCTCGCTGTCCACGGGGGCGGAGCTGCCGGACGAGCCGTCCGTGGTGTCGTACCTGGTCGCCGCGGCGGCCGTCCTCGACACCCCCACCAAGCAGCGGCTCCTGGAGGCGGCGGACACCGCGGCGCGGCTGCGGGACGAGCTGACGCTGCTGCGTTCGGAGACGGCGATCATCCGCAATCTGCCGTCCCTGCCCGCGACGGACCTGACCCGCGGAACCACCAGCCTGAACTGACGTACGCGAGGCGCGAGAGGCGCGAGAGGGCGCGAGACTGTGGCGAAGAAGCAGAAGAAGCAGCCGGGCGGCACGGGCGGCACCCCGGCGACGGTGGCCCTCACCGCGGCCGGCACCGCCTTCACCGTGCACTCCTACACGCACGACCCGGCCCACCCCTCGTACGGCGAGGAGGCCGCCGAGGCCATGGGCGTGTCCCCGGAGCGGGTCTTCAAGACGCTGGTCGCCGAGGTCGACGGCGAGCTGACCGTGGCCGTGGTGCCCGTCGCGGGCTCCCTGGACCTGAAGGCGCTGGCCACCGCGGTCTCGGGCAAGCGCGCCGTGATGGCCGACCCGGCGGCGGCCGAGCGCACCACGGGCTATGTGCGCGGCGGCATCTCCCCGCTGGGCCAGCGCAAGAGGCTGCGCACCGTCCTCGACGACTCCGCGTCGCGGCACCCCACGATCTGCGTCTCGGCGGGCCGCAGGGGCCTTGAGGTCGAGCTGTCACCGGGTGACCTGGCGGAACTCACCGCCGCGGTCCTCGCCCCGATCGGCCGCGCCTGACGGTTTCCGGCCGCTCCCGCGGACGACGTGAAAGCGCCCTCGACAGGTCCGCGGGGCGCGACTAGTACCGGGAGCATGTCGAAGAAGACGCGCATGCGGAAGTGGCGGGCGAAGAAGCGCAAGGCCAATCACGGCAGGCGCCCCGCCTAGGGTCAGCTCCGGGGGTCCTCGGGGCGGGCGTCGTCGCGGGGCTCCCCGTAGAAGGACCGCGGATACGGCTCCGGGTCACGCGGCCCGAAGAGCCCGGTGAGGCCGAGGTGCACGGCCAGCGCGGCCACCGGCCAGGCGAGGAGCGCGCCCTTGGCCTTGAGTTCGAGCGGGGCGTCGAAGACGACGCCCTTGCCCGCGGACTTGGCGTGCGCCACGACGTCCGTCTCGGGGCCGAACCATATCCCGGTCCGCCACGCGATCAGGGCGCCCAGGAGGCTGCCGAGCGCGAGACCGGCGACCAGCGGGATGCCCCCGCGCCTGCGCAGCAGGAAGACGACGACGCCGCTGAGGACGCCGAGGCCGAGCGCGAGCAGGGTGAACGTTCCGTCGACACCGATGGCCTGCTCGCCCTCGGTGTCCTTCAGGTAGACCGCCTCGCCGTCCGAGATGAGCGGCACGCGCGGCGCCAGCCACAACCACACGAGGCCGAGAGCCACTCCGCTGACCGCCACCACGACCGCGGTCACCGCGGCCTGCCGCACTTCCGTCCTCATGCCGGGCCCGTCCTCCTCGTATCCGTAAGGAGCTGCGGCTCCCGACGGCTGCGCGGGGGCCTGCCAGGGGTTGTGCGGTGTCTCGTCGTGCGGCGGTTGGGGTGTCAGCGGTGCGGTCACCCACACATCGTGCCAGTAGTACCTGTGCGGCGCGTCACCGGACAGCCGCCCGGCGGTACGCCCAGGTGGCGACGGCGAGCGAGGCCACGCCGACGCCCGCGCAGACCGCCAGATCCAGGGCGACGAGGGCCCAGTCGGGGTCAGGACCGAAGGTGTTGGCGAACGCCTCCACGCCGTACGTGGAGGGCAGCAGGTCACGCGCGTACTGGAGCAGCGTCGGCATCCGTTCGGCCGGGAGCACGCCGAGCAGCAGCGCCGCGGACATGCCCATCTGGCCGAGCAGCGTCGCCAGTTCGGGGCGCGGCGCGAGCAGGCCGAGCGCGGCGCCGAGCCCCGCGAGGGCGGCTCCGGCGAGCGGGATCACGGCGATGAGCACCCAGAGGTGGGTGAACGGCAGCCCGAAGAGCCCGCAGCCCACGATCGCCGTGACGAAGGTGCCGGGCACGGTGAACGAGGCGTACGCGGCGGCGGCGCCGAGGACCACGGCGGCGGGCGGCACGGGAAGCGTGGCGTAGTGGTCGAGGCCGCCGTCGGCGCGGAGCCGGCCGAAGTACTGGGCGAGCAGGTTGAGCGCGACGAACGCGACGACGAGCACGGAGGAACCCGCGACCACGGCCCGCGCCTCACCGCCGCCGTCCACGACGCCCCGCATCAGGATCATGATGCCGACGGACTGGAAGGTCGCCACGAACAGCAGCGGTATCCGCGCGACCCGGGCCCGCGAGAGCTGGGCCCGGTAGACGGCCGCGAGCGCGGGGAACAGCCGGGCGGGCGGGCCGAGGGCCCCCACGCCTCCGAAACCGTCCTCGGCAGGCGCTTCCTCCCGCACCACGACATCAAGCGGAACGGCACTCACCGCAGACCCTTCTGTAGCTGTCCCTACTCCACGCGAACCGGTGGCCAAAGAACTCACCCCTTGACCAGGCCTCGCCCGCTGCCGCCCAGGGCGAGGTACACGTCCTCCAGGCTGGGCGTGGCCAGGGTGAAGTCGTCGAGGGCGGCGAAGGCGGCGCCGCCGGTGACCGCGGCGACGGCGGCCCTGGCCTCGTCCGGCGCCAGCCGGAGCGCCCACCGCCGACCCGACTCGACCGCGGAGGACCGCAGCGCGGCGACCTCGGGGACGTCCAGCGGCGCCCGCTCCCGCCACACCAGCTCCACCCGCACCTCGTCCGCGACCTTCTCCTTGAGCCCGGCCGGGGTGTCGCAGGCGATGACCTTGCCCTCGTCGAGCACGGCGACCCGGTCGAGCACGGTCTCTGCCTCGATGACGTTGTGGGTGACCAGCAGTACGGTCGTCCCGCGCTCGGCACGGCGCCGGTCGATCGCCGCCCAGACGGCCCGCCGGGCGATGGGGTCCATCCCGGTGGTGGGTTCGTCGAGGACGAGCAGCGACCGCTCCCCCACCAGCGCGGTGGCGAAGCAGGCGAGCCGCCGCTGCCCCCCGGAGAGCTTCTTGAGGGGCCGCGAGGCCAGCGGCGTGAGCCCCAGCTCGTCGAGGACCCCGTCCCGCTCGGCACGAGCCCGGCGCAGGTCGAGCCCGCGCAGCCGCCCGGTCGTCTCGACGGCGAGGGACACGGTCAGCTCGTCGAGGGCGGTGGACTCCTGCCCGAGGTAGGCGAGGAGCCGCGCGGCCCGCTCGGGGTGGCGCACGATGTCGTGGCCGAGGAGTTCGACCCCGCCGCTGTCGGGCCGCATCAGGCCGGTCAGCTGGCGTACGAGGGTGGACTTGCCGGCGCCGTTGGGCCCGAGCAGGCCGAAGATCTCCCCGCGCCGGACCGTCAGGCAGATGCCGTCGGTGGCGCGGACCTCGGGCGTCGCGGGCCTGCCGCGCCTGCCACGGGCGGCCGGGTAGGTCTTGACCAGGTCGCGCACGGCGCAGACGGCGTCGATGCCGTGTTCCTTGCGGCGTTCCTGTCGGACTGCCGGTGCCGGGCGCGTACTCACGAAGGACGAGACTACGGGGTGCGCGGGCGCGGACGACGCCCGGGGCGCCCCGTACGCCCCGAATCAGTCACCTGCCCGGTCCCCCGCGGTCGCGTGCTCGGCGGCCGTCCGCGCGTCGACCTCCCGCCAGAATCCCGCCCGGATCGCGTACCTGTCGTGCTCGTCGATCTGGTCGTCCTTGTGGGCGAGCAGGCCGAAGCGCGCGGCGTAGCGGAGCAGCTCGCCGTCGACGCGGTGCGGGATGCGGGGGTACATCGCCGACAGCTTCTGGAGGTTGTGCTGCTCGGGCAGGCGCGTCATCCAGCGCCGCGCGAACACCTGCCCCACTTCGTAGGGGTCGCCGCCGACCGTGGTGATGTCCTCCTCGCGGTCGGCCCAGCGCTGCTCGGCCGTCGTGAGCTGGGCGAGTGTCGGCAGGGCCGCCGCCTCCGGGCCCTCGGGCGCGCCGCCGGGCCGCTCGACCCAGCCCTTGTCGGAGGACCAGCGCAGCGTCGCGTTGGCCGGGTGATGGGCGGCGGTCTGGGTGCCGGGGGCGCGCAGGGCGGCCAGGTCCTTGGGGGTGGGCACGCCCTTGGCGGTGGGGCCGCGGTGCTCGGCGGCCTCCTGCCCGTTGGCCCCGGCGTCGGGGGTGCCTCCGGCGGGGGGCTCCTCCTCCTCGGCGTGCTGCGCGGCGGCGGCGAGGGCGGAGTCCGGGAGCGGTGCGGAGAGGATAGCGGCGATCTCGGGGCGCGGCACGGGCGGCGGCGCGCAGATGCCGGTGAGCTCCTTGGGGCGTACGGCCTTGGTGATCCAGGCCCGGTCGAGCACCCGCCGCTCGTCGGCCTCGGCGACGAGGTCCTCGGACTGGTTGTAGTCGCCGTCGGCGGCCTGCACGGCCCAGAGGTGGACGGCGACGCCGTGCTCCTTGGCGGCCATCATGCCGGGCAGCAGATCGCCGTCGCCGGTGACGAGCACGACGTCCGAGCAGGCGCGGTTGCGGGCCAGTTCGGTCAGCTCGGCGTGCATGGCGGCGTCCACGCCCTTCTGCGCCCACCGTCCGTCGCTGCGGGTCAGGGCGCCGAGGCGGACCGTCACGCGCGGCATGACGCGCAGCCGCCGGTGTTCGGGCTGGGGCACGCGGTCGGGGGCTCCGTCGAACCAGTAGATGCGCAGCAGGGGGCGTTCGGTGTCGGATTCCGCGCGCTCGCGCAGGCCCTGGACGAGGGCGGTGTGATCGACGGTGATCCGGGATCTGGACGGTTCTCCCGCGAGGAGACTCGCGGCCGCGCCCAGCAGATACCCGGCGTCCACCAGGACGATGCAGCGGTCCACGCGATCCACCCTCTTTCCCTGGAGATTCCCTGGCGTTCCCGGAAGTTCCTGAAAAGTGCCCGGAGGTTCCTGGACGTTCCCTCGCAGGCCCACGAACACACCCTGTGACGACAACGAATCAGGGGTGCGGGTCGGCGCCGGGTTTCCTTCGAGTCTGCCCGACCCGGCGGAGGTTAACGGGCGGAACTCGATCTTCGGCGTGGCGTATCCACGGTTCTGTCACCGATGACCCCTTATCACGCAGGGTAATTCTCCGAAATGCGCGCTTTGTCGGGCTATGTGAATCTGAACGCGTCATGGCCCCCAGATCCCCTTCAGGAGGAAGATCACCATGGCCAAGAACAAGAATCGCAAGCAGGGCAGCCAGCAGGACCGCGCATCGGCGTCCGAGCGGGCCAAGGAGCAGGCTCAGACGTCCGCCATCGAGGCCGAATCGCGCGTCCAGTCGCAGGCCCAGGGCAGCCCCGCTGATGTTGCCCGTAAGCACCAGCGCCGCTTCGGCCACAACTGACGGCCGCACAGGCACGCGTGAGGGGCGCACCCGTTCCGGGTGCGCCCCTCACTGCGGTCACGCGCTGTGTCTCGCGGCGGTGTTGGTCAGCCCGCCAGACAGGACGGGCCGAGCAGCACCTTCAGGTCACCGAAGAGCGCCGGGTCCGGCTTGACGCGGTGCCTGTCCAGCCGGAGCACCGTCGTCTTCTGGGCGCCCTGGAGCTTGATGCGCACCTCACTGTTGCCCCGGTGGTGGCTGAGGACCTCGCCGAGGCGGGTGATCATCGGCGGGCTGACCTTCACCGTCGGAATGGTGATCACCACGGGCGCGTTGGTGCCCGCGTTCGACAGGTCGGGGACCTGGAGCTCCATCGCGACGAGGCGGGGCACGTCCTCGCGCTTGTCGAGACGGCCCTTGACGAACACCACGGCGTCCTCGACCAGTTGCGTCGACACCAGTTGGTAGGTGGCCGGGAAGAACATGCACTCGATGGAGCCCGCGAGATCCTCGACGGTGGCGATGGCCCAGGCGTTGCCCTGCTTGGTCATCTTGCGCTGGAGGCCGGAGATGATGCCGCCGATGGTGACGACCGAGCCGTCGGAGAAGTCACCGCCGGTGAGCTGGCCGATGCCGGCGTCGGCCTTGTCGGAGAGCACGTGCTCCAGGCCGAAGAGCGGGTGGTCGGAGACGTACAGGCCGAGCATCTCGCGCTCCTGGGCGAGCAGGTAGGTCTTCTCCCACTCGTCCTCGGAGAACTCCACGTCGAGCCCGAAGCCCGGCTCGTCGCCGCCGGTCTCCTCGCCCATGCCGCCGAAGAGGTCGAACTGTCCCTCGGCCTCCTTGCGCTTGACCGCCACCACGTTGTCGATCATCGGCTCGTACTGGGCGGTCAGGCCCTTGCGGGTGTGCCCCATGGTGTCGAAGGCGCCCGCCTTGATCAGCGACTCCGTGGTGCGCTTGTTGCAGGCGGTCGCCTCGACCTTGTCGAGGTAGTCGGGGAAGGAGGTGAACTTCCCCTTCGCCTTGCGCGAGCGGATGATCGACTCCACCACGTTCGTGCCGACGTTCCGCACGGCCTCCAGGCCGAAGAGGATCACGTCGTCGCCCTGGGCGGCGAAGTTGTGCACCGACTCGTTGACGTTCGGCGGGAGCACCTTGATGCCCATGCGGCGGCACTCGTTCAGATAGACGGCCGACTTGTCCTTGTCATCCTTGACCGAGGTCAGCAGGGCGGCCATGTACTCGGCCGGGTAGTTCGCCTTCAGGTAGGCGGTCCAGTAGGTGACCAGGCCGTACGCGGAGGAGTGCGCCTTGTTGAACGCGTATCCGGCGAAGGGGACCAGGACGTCCCACAGGGCCTGGATCGCCTCGTCCGAATAGCCGTTCTTCTTCGCCCCTTCCTGGAAGAGGACGAAGTTCTTCGCCAGCTCGTCGGGCTTCTTCTTGCCCATCACGCGGCGCAGGATGTCGGCTTCGCCGAGGGAGTACCCGGCGATGATCTGCGCGGCCTTCTGCACCTGCTCCTGGTACACGATGAGGCCGTAGGTGAGGCCGAGCGTCTCCTTCAGGGGCTCTTCGAGCTCCGGGTGGATCGGCGTGATCTCCTGGCGGCCGTTCTTGCGCTCGGCGTAGTTGATGTGCGAGTTCATGCCCATCGGGCCCGGCCGGTACAGGGCCGAGACGGCGGAGATGTCCTCGAAGTTGTCGGGCTGCATCTGGCGGAGCAGCGAGCGCATCGGGCCGCCGTCGAACTGGAAGACGCCGAGCGTCTCACCGCGGCAGAGCAGTTCGAAGGTCTTCGGGTCGTCGAGCGGGAGCGAGAGCATCTCCAGGTCGATGCCCTTGTCGTTCCGCACCATCTTGACGGCGTCGTCCATGATGGTGAGGTTTCGCAGGCCCAGGAAGTCCATCTTGAGCAGGCCGAGCGACTCGCACTGGGGGTAGTCCCACTGCGTGATCGTCACGCCGTCGGTGTGCCGCGTCCAGAGCGGGGCGTGGTCGACGATCGGCTCGCTGGACATGATCACGCCGGCCGCGTGCACGCCCATCTGCCGGACCAGGCCCTCGACGCCCTTGGCGGTGTCGATGACCTTCTTCACGTCCGGTTCGTTCTCGTACATCCCCCGGATCTCGCCCGCCTCGCCGTACCGCGGGTGCTTGGGGTCGGTGATGCCGGAAAGGTCGATGCCCTTGCCGAGGACGTCGGCGGGCATGGCCTTGGTGAGGCGGTCGCCCATCGCGTACGGATATCCGAGCACGCGCGCGGAGTCCTTGATCGCGTTCTTCGCCTTGATCTTTCCGTACGTGCCGATCATGGCGACCTTGTCGGCGCCGTACTTCTCCGTCACGTACCTGATCACCTCGACGCGCCTGCGCTCGTCGAAGTCGATGTCGACATCGGGCATGGAGACGCGCTCGGGGTTGAGGAACCGCTCGAAGATCAGGCCGTGCGTGATCGGGTCGAGGTCGGTGATGCCCATCGCGTACGCGACGATCGAGCCGGCCGCGGAGCCACGGCCCGGGCCGACCGCGATGCCGTTGTTCTTGGCCCACATGATGAAGTCGGCGACGACCAGGAAGTACCCCGGGAACCCCATCTGGATGATGATGTCCATCTCGTACTCGGCCTGCTTCTGCCGGTCCTCGGGGACACCGCCCGGGTAGCGGCGCTCCATGCCGACCCGGACCTCCTCCTGGAACCAGGTGACCTCGGTGAAGCCCTCCGGGATGTCGAACTTCGGCATGAGGTCGCGCTTCTCGAACATGCCGGTCGTGTCGACCTGCTCGGCCACCAGGAGCGTGTTCCGGCAGCCCTCCTGCCAGGCGTCGGAGGAGTCGATGGCGTACATCTCGTCCGTCGACTTCAGGTAATACCCGGTGCCGTCGAAGCGGAAGCGGTCCGGGTCGGAGAGGTTCTTGCCGGTCTGGATGCAGAGCAGGGCGTCGTGCGCGACGGACTCGTGCGCGTACGTGTAGTGCGAGTCGTTCGTCACCAGCGGCGGGATGCCCAGCTTCTTGCCGACGCGCAGGAGGTCGTCGCGGACCCGGCGCTCGATGTCGATGCCGTGGTCCATCAGCTCCAGGAAATACCGGTCCTTGCCGAAGATGTCCTGGTACTCCGCCGCCGCCTTCACGGCCTCGTCGAACTGGCCGAGGCGGAGCCTGGTCTGCAGCTCGCCCGAGGGGCAGCCGGTGGAGGCGATGAGCCCCTCCGACCACTGCGAGATGGTCTCCTTGTCCATGCGGGGCCACTTCTGGAGCCAGCCCTCGGCATAGGCGTCCGACGACAGCTTGAAGAGGTTGTGCAGGCCCGTGCTGTTCGCCGCCCAGATCGTCTTGTGGGTGTAGCCACCCGAGCCCGACACGTCGTCGCGCTTCTGGTGCGGCTGGCCCCACTGGATCTTCCGCTTGTTCCTGCGCGACTCCGGCGCCACATACGCCTCGATGCCGATGATCGGCGTCACGCCCGCCTTCTGCGCGGAGTGGAAGAAGTCGTACGCCCCGTGGAGGTTGCCGTGGTCGGACATGGCGATGTGCGTCATGCCCATTTCATTGGCCGCATTGAACATGTCCTTGAGCCGCGCGGCACCGTCAAGCAGCGAGTACTGGGTGTGCACGTGCAGGTGCGTGAAGGGCGGCTTGGTCACGGCGGGAGGCCTCCGGGAGAACGGCGGGGAACAGGCTGCGGGCAGTCTGGGGGGACAGCGACGAAGTCTAATCCGGGGTGCCGACAGCGGACGGGCACTCGGGAGTACGGTCGTGCGTTGAAGGGTCGGAAAGGCTGTCCCGCCAGGGCGGAAAAAAATCCCCGCCCCTCATGTCCCGCACCACCCTGTACCAGGAGGCACCCAGCGATGTCGGTCCCGCAGCCCACGGCTGAGCAGCGCGGCGAGGAGATCCTCGCCGTCTTCGGCACGGCGTTCGGCGAGCTGCTTGCCGCGGACCCCGCGGCCTTCCGGGTCAAGTTCCGGAAGATGGCGTCCTCCGCCTTCGCGTTCTACCGCGGCACGGCCTCTCTGTTCTACGCCGACCTGGAGCGCGAGCAGCACGGCGGGCCCTACCTCGACGACCGCACGGGCCGGGTGTGGATCCACGGCGACCTCCACGCCGAGAACTTCGGCACGTACATGGACGCCCAGGGCCGCCTGATCTTCAACGTGAACGACTTCGACGAGGCGTACGTCGGCCCCTTCACCTGGGACCTGAAGCGCTTCGCCGCCTCCGTGGCCCTGATCGGGTACTCGAAGGCGCTCAGCGACGAGCAGATCACCGACCTGGTGCGGATCTACGCCGCGGCCTACCGCGAGCGCATCCACGACCTCGCGACGGGCGCCAAGAGCGACGAGGTGCCGCCCTTCACGCTGGACACCGCCCAGGGGCCCCTCCTGGACGCCCTGCGCGACGCCCGCGCCCTGACCCGCTTCGGGCTGCTCGACTCGATGACGGAGATCCGTGACTTCGAGCGCCGCTTCGCGTCGGGCGGCGGCTCCATCGAGCTCGACGCCGCCACGCGGTACAAGGTGCTCGCCGCCTTCGACGGCTATCTGGAGACCCTGCCGGAGTCCTCCCTGACCCGCCCGGACTCCTACCGCGTCAAGGACGTCGTGGGCCGGCGCGGCATCGGCATCGGCTCCGCGGGCCTGCCCTCGTACAACATCCTCCTGGAGGGCAACAGCGACGCCCTGGAGAACGACGTCGTGATCTACCTCAAGCAGGCCCAGACCCCGGCGGTCTCGCGCCACATCACCGACCCGGCCGTCCGCGGGTACTTCCAGCACGAGGGCCACCGCACGGTCATCTCGCAGCGCGCCCTCCAGGCGCACGCGGACCCGTGGCTCGGCTGGACCGAGCTGGGCGGCGTGGGCCAGCTCGTCGCCGAGGTGTCGCCGTACGCGGTGGACCTGGACTGGTCGGACATCGACGACCTGGACGAGATCGCCTCGGTCGTCGCCGACCTGGGCCGCGCCACCGCCACGATGCACTCCGCCGCGGACGACGAGAGCGGGCACTCCGATCTGGTGCCGTTCTCCACGGAGCGCGCCATCGACGCCGCCATCGCGGCCGACGAGGCGGGCTTCGGCGGCCTGCTCGTGGACTTCGCGCACTCCTACGGCGCGCGGGCGCGGGCCGACCACCAGATCTTCGTCGACCTCTTCCGCAACGGCCGCATTCCGGGGCTGTGAGCCGCCCCCTTCGAGGACCCCCCACAGGAACACGTGACACACTCCTCCGCGATGGACATATCCGGGCCCCAGCTACGAGCCGTGCGCGCCGCGCTCTTCACGGCGCTCGTCGTGACGCTCTCCGCCGCGTCCCACGTGCTGCTCTCCCGGGTCCCCCTGCCGTCGGCCACGGTCGCGGCGATCGCCGCCGCCGTCTTCGTCCTCGCGTACGCGCTGGCGGGCCGCGAGCGGGGCTTCGGGCGGATCGCCGCCCTGCTGATCCCGCTGGAGCTGGCCGCGGACACGGTGTTCACCGCGGGCCAGCACGTCTGTTACGGCGAGGCGGGCGGTCCCGTGGCGGGCCCGCTGCGCTCCGTCGGCTTCGACGTGCTGTGCGGCGGGACGCCCATCGGTACGCCGCTGGCGCGGATGACGGCCGAGGGCCACGGCGGCGCCTCGGTCCTGCTCGCCGAGGCCGACCCTGGCGCCGCCTGGCTGCTCCTCGGGGCGCACGTCGGCGTGGGCCTGCTCGCGGCGGCCTGGCTGCGGCGCGGCGAGCGGGCGCTCGCCCAGCTGCTGTGCGCCGTCGCGGCGGCCACGTTCCGGCCGCTGCTGCTCGCGGTCGCCCGGGTGACCGTCGCCCGGCCGCCCGTACGCCGGCTGCCGCGCCCGCGGCGCCGGGCGCGCGCCACCCGTACGCGGCTGCTCGTGCACTTCGTGGGGCGGCGTGGACCGCCGTGCTCGGCCCTCACCGCCTGAGCACGTCACACCCCACGCAGTCACCCACACGGAGAAACGAACATGAGCAAGCGCAACAGCCAGGCCGCCAAGTCCGCCGCCCGCGAGCGGATCCGCGCCCAGCAGGAAGCCGAGCGCAAGCGCGAGAAGCGCAAGCAGGCGGCCATCGTCGGCGTCTCGATCGTCGCCGTCCTCGCGATAGCCGGCGGCGTCGGCTATGCCGTGATGAAGTCCGACGAGCCCTCGACGTGGGAGGCGGCCGCCGACGCGAAGGTGGTCACCCCGGAGAACTCCTCGGGCAAGGACGGCACCACGGTCACGATCGGCGAGTCCGACACCAAGAACACGGTCCACCTGTACGAGGACCCGCGCTGCCCCGGTTGCGCGGCCATGGAGCAGTCCATCGGCTCCGCGGTCGACAAGGGCATGAAGGACGGCGACTACAAGCTGACCTTCACCATCGGGACGTTCCTCGACAACAACCTCTCGGGCGAAGGGTCCAAGAACGCCCTCAGTGCGCTCGGAGCCGCCCTGGACGTCAGCCCCGACGCGTTCCTGGAGTACAAGGCCGCCCTGTTCTCGGCGAAGCACCACCCCTCGGAGTCCACCGACGACTTCGCGAAGGACGACTACCTGATCAAGGTGGCGGACACCGTGGACTCCCTCAAGAACAACAAGGAGTTCAAGAGCGCCGTCAAGAAGGGGACCTTCGACCCCTGGGCCCTCAAGATGAGCGACTCCTTCCAGTCGGCCGAGGGTGTGGAGTCCACCCCCACCATCAAGATCAACGGCAAGGTGGTCGAGACGCCGAAGACCGCCGACGCCTGGAAGGCCGCCCTGAAGAAGGCGGGCGTCACGAAGTAGCGGACCGCGCGTCCTGACAGGGGGGGCGAACTTATCGAGTTCGCCCCCCTGTGCGATTACCGATCAGTATCGTGATCGCCCGTGACCAGTCGAAACGATCTTCTTCAGTCGCTCAACTCCCCGGCTCCCAGTGGCCCGGACCGTCGTACCGTCGTCAAGGCGGCGGCCGCCGCCACCGCCGCGCTGGGCGTCCCGCTCGCCGCGGTTCCCGCCTACGCCGCGCAGGGGCCCGCCTTCCACCACGGGGTCGCCTCCGGGGACCCGCTGCCCGACGGGGTCCTGCTGTGGACCCGCGTGACGCCCACCGCCGACGCCGTGCCCGGCTCCGGCAAGGGCCCCGATGTCACGGTGCGTTGGGAGATAGCCGAGGACAAGGGATTCACCCGGGTCGTCGGCCACGGCAGCACCACCGCGCGGGCGGCCTCGGACCACACGGTCAAGGCCGACGTAAGGGGCCTGCGCCAGGCGGCCACCTATTACTTCCGCTTCTCGGTGGACGGCGTCGCGGGGGACGTCCGCTCCCCCGTCGGCCGCACCCGCACCACCCCGGCGCACGACGCCGCCGCGCCGGGCGTCCGCTTCGGCGTGGTGTCCTGCGCGAACTGGGAGGCGGGCTACTTCTCCGCCTACCGCCACCTGGCGGCCCGCACCGAACTCGACGCGGTCCTGCACCTCGGGGACTACATCTACGAGTACAAGAGCGGCGAGTACCCGTCCGCCGAGGAAGTCGTGCGGCAGCACGAGCCGAAGCACGAGATCATCACGCTCGCCGACTACCGCGCCCGGCACGGCGTCCACAAGACCGACCCCGACGCGCAGGCCATGCACGCCACGCATCCGGTGATCGCGATGTGGGACGACCACGAGTTCGCCGACAACGCCTGGTCGGGCGGTGGCGTGAACCACTCACCGCAGACCGAGGGCCCCTGGGCGCAGCGCATGGCCGCGGCCAAGCAGGCGTACTTCGAGTGGATGCCCGTGCGCCCCTCCACCGAAGGCACCGTCTACCGCCGCGTGCGCTACGGCAAGCTCGCCGATCTGCACCTGCTGGACCTGCGGTCCTTCCGCTCCGAGCAGGCGGGCACCGGCAGCGGCGAGGTCGACGACCCGGACCGCACGATCACGGGCCGCGCCCAGCTCGACTGGCTGAAGGCGGGCCTCGCCTCGTCGGACGCGGCCTGGAAGCTGGTCGGCACCTCGGTGATGATCTCGCCGGTCGCCTTCGGTTCCCTGCCCGCCCATCTCCTGGCACCCCTCGCGGAACTGCTCGGCCTGCCCAAGGAGGGCATCGCGGTCAACTCCGACCAGTGGGACGGCTACACCGACGACCGCAAGGAGCTCATCTCCCACCTGCGCGACAACGACATCCGCAACACGGTCTTCCTGACCGGTGACATCCACATGGCGTGGGCGAACAACGTGCCGGTGAGGGCCGCCACGTACCCCTTGTCGCCCTCGGCCGCCACGGAGTTCGTGGTCACCTCGGTGAGCTCCGACAACGTCGACGACTTGCTGCACGTCGCCCCGCACACCGTCTCCCTGGTGGCCGCGGCCGCCGTCAAGGCCGCCAACCGCCATGTGAAGTGGCTGGACATGGACTCGCACGGCTACGGCGTCCTCGACGTCACCGTCGAGCGCTCGCAGATGGACTACTACGCCCTCTCCGACCGCACCGACCCCGACGCGACGTCCTCGTGGCTGCGCTCCTACCGCACGCTCAGCGGCACCCAGAAGGTCGAGCGGGCGGGCGCCCCGGTGCGCTGAGGCCCCCCGGGGGCCGATCAAGCGCCTCCAGGGATCAGAGCGTCTCCAGGAAGCCGAGCGCCGTGCGCCACGTCGCCTCCGCGGCCAGGGCGTCGTAGTCGTCCAGGTCGGGGTCGGTGTAGAGGTGCCCGGCGCCGGCGTAGCGGTAGACCTCCACGTCGGCTCCGGCCCGGCCCATCCGCAAGTACCAGGCGCTCAGCCAGTCGTCCGTCTCGAACGGGTCGGGCTCCGCCACGTGCAGCTGCACCGGCAGCTCGTCCACGGACGCGTTCTCCGCGATGTCGGAGGTGCCGTGCAGGAGGAGCAGGCCGCGCGCCTTGGCGTCGCCCAGGGCGAGGGTCTGCGCTGTCGCGGCGCCGAGGGAGAAGCCCGCGTACACCAGGCCGCGCTCGGAGTAGGGCGCGGCGGCGAGGATCGCCCTCTTCAGGATCTCGTCCTTGCCGATCTCCTCGTTGAAGGCCCTTCCCGACTCGACGTCGTCGAACGTGCGGCCCTCGAAGAGGTCGGGGGTCCACACCTCGTGTCCCGCGGCGCGCAGCCGGTCGGCGGCGGAGTGCACCGCGGGCCGCAGCCCGTACGTCGAGTGGAAAAGCATGATGTTCATGAGGCCATCGTGCCATCCGAGGCGGCGCCCCTCCCCGACGAGGCTTCACGGCGGTGCCCCTACCCTCGAAGGCATGGAGAACGTACTGCGTCCGTTGATCGTGATCGGCGGCTCGGTCGTGCTCACGGTGGTCGTCGGCTGGCTGGCCGACGTGCTGTTGCGCCGAGCCGACGAACGGCACCACGACACCCCGCTCTGGGGGCTGCTGCGCCGCTGCCGCATCCCCCTCCACCTCACTCTGTGCACCGCCCTGCTGCGCGGCTCGTACGACCAGGCCGATCTCACCGACAAGAACTCATCGACCGTGGGCCAGATCCTCACCCTGGTCCTCATCGGCTCCGCGGCCTGGCTGGTGACCCGCATCTCCGCCGCGGTCGTCGAATCCTCGTACGCCCGTTACGCGGCGGCCCACCGCGACCCCGCCCGGCTCCGCCGGGTGCGTACGCAGGTCACGCTCATCCAGCGCGTGGTCTCGGCCATCGTCGGGACCGTGGCCGTCGGCGCGATGCTGCTGACCTTCCCCGCGATGAAGGCCGCGGGCACCTCGCTCCTCGCCTCGGCGGGCATCATCGGCATCGTCGCCGGTGTCGCCGCCCAGTCCACCCTCGGCAACCTCTTCGCCGGCCTCCAGATCGCCTTCGGCGACATGGTGCGCATAGGGGACACCGTCGTCGTGGACGGCGAGTGGGGCACCGTCGAGGAGATCACGCTGACCTTCCTCGCCGTGCGCACCTGGGACGAGCGCCGGATCACGATGCCCGTGTCGTACTTCACGTCGAAGCCGTTCGAGAACTGGTCGCGCGGCGGGGCCCAGATGACCGGCACGGTCTTCTTCCACCTCGACCACTCGGCGCCGGTCCAACAGATGCGCGAGAAGCTCAGGGACGTCCTGCGGGACTGCGCGGCCTGGGACGGCCGCGACTGGGGTCTCGCCGTGACGGACACCACGCCGACCACGATGCAGGTCCGCGCCGTGGTCACCGCGAAGGACGCCGACGACATCTGGACGGTGCGGGTCACGGTGCGCGAGCAGCTCATCCAGTGGCTGACCGCGCACCACCCCTACGCGCTGCCGCGGGTCACCACGGCCTGGGCGGAGCCGTCACCCGACGCGAGGCCACCGTCGTCGAACGGCCACGTTCCGCGGCCCCTCCACAAGGAATTGCCGCGCACGGGCCGCGGCTGACCGCCCGCACCCCACGGCCCCGGATCAGCGCAGACTGCGTACGTCCAGGTGGTGCAGCACCCGGTCGACGACCTCCGGGTCGGCGCCGGGCTCGCTGCGCGCCGCGAGGACCTCGTGGCGGGCGGCCGACATCATCTCCCGCTGGATGCGCTGCACGGCCTTCACGCGGTCCACGCGCTTGGCGTACCGATCGCGCCGCTCCGCGTCGATCATGTCGGGGCTGATCCTCATCCCGATGTCGAAGGCGCCGCGCAGCAGCCGCTCGGAGACCTCCTCCGGCAGCTCCTCGACCTCCTCGATCTCCTTGAGGCGGCGCTTGGCCGCCTTGGCGGCCCGGATCGCGAGGTCGCGCTCGATGTCCCGCTCCACCTGCCCGTCGGCGCGGACGCCGAGCTTCCTGACCATCAGGGGCAGGGTGAGCCCCTGCACGACCAGGGTCGCCATGATGACGCAGAACGCGATGAAGATGATCTCTTCGCGGGCCGGGAACGGGGAGCCGTCGTCCGTCTTGAGCGGGATGGCGAGCGCCAGGGCCACGGACGCCACGCCGCGCATGCCGGCCCACCACATCACGACCGTCTCGCGCCAGGTCGTCGGGATCTCCTCCTCGACGTCCCTGCGCCGGTGCAGCCGCTTGGCGAGCCAGGTCGCGGGCAGCAGCCACAGCAGCCGTACGCCGACGACGGTCACGACGATCGCCGCGCCCCAGCCGGCCATCTCCCACTCGCGGCCGCTCGCGACGCCGAAGACGTTGTGCAGCTCCAGGCCGATGAGTCCGAAGGCGGCGCCGGTCACCAGGGTGTCGACGATCTGCCAGAACGTCTGACCGGTGATCCGGCCGAGGACGTCGTCGGCGTCGACCGCGTTCTCCGCGAGGTAGAGCGCGGTGGTGAGGACGGCGAGCACACCGGAGCCGAGCATCTCCTCGGCGAGCACATAGCTGACGAACGGCACGAGCAGCGTCAGGCCGGTCTGCAGCGTGGCGTCGCCGAGCAGCGCCATGACCTTGTTGGTGATCCAGCCGAGTACGAGCCCGACGGCCACGGCGACCACGGCGGACAGCACGAGCCGGCCCACGGCGGACGGCCAGGAGAAGGTGCCGCTCACCGCCGCCGCGATCGCCACGTGGTAGAGCACGATCGCCGTGACGTCGTTGAACAGCCCCTCGCCCTCCAGGATCGACACGAGCCTGCGGGGCAGTCCGAGCGAGCCCGCCACGGCGGTCGCGGCGACCGGGTCGGGCGGCGCGACGAGCGCCCCGAGCGCGACGGCCGCGGCGATCGGCAGGCCGGGCACGACGGTACTGGCCACCGCGGCGACCACCGCCGTCGTCACGAACACCAGTGCCACGGCGAGCAGGAAGATGGGCCGTCTGTTGGCCGCGAACTGCCGCCACGAGGTGCGCTGCACGGCGGCGTAGAGCAGCGGAGGCAGGACCAGCGGAAGGATGTAGTCCGGCGGGATCTCCACATTGGGCACGAACGGCAGCAGGGCCATGCCGATCCCCGCCAGCGTCATCAGGACCGGTGCCGGAAGCCCGAGCCGGTCCCCGAGGGGCACGCTGACCACGGCACCCAGCAACAAGATGAGCAGCAGCGCCAGTTGGTCCACGGTGCGCCCTCCGGGGTCGGGACAGGGACGATCAAGACCTCAACCCTGCCACGCGACGCCCACGAACCGGATCAATGCCCCCCCGGTCACCCGCTCGCGCCGACGGCCTCCGACGGCTGCCGTCCGGCCCGGAGGGGGTGCTAGCGCAGGGACTTCCGCATCGCCCGGTGCGGGATGCCCGCGTCGGGGAAGACCGGGCCGTACACCTCGTACCCCAGGCGTTCGTAGAAACCCAGGGCGTGGGTCTGCGCGTGCAGATCGACCGCCGTCAGGCCGCGCGCGCGTGCCACGTCCTCGATGGCCGCGACCAGCTTCGCCCCCACGCCGAGCCCGCGCGCGCTCTCGCGCACCGCGAGGCGCCCGAGCGCGCCGATCCCGGTCTCCCCGCCGTTCTTCGCGGCGGCGGCGGCGCCGGTCAGGAGGCGGCCCGTGCCGAGCGGGGTGCCGTCCTCGCGCACGGCGAGGACGTGGACCGCCGCGGCGTCGTACGCGTCGTACTCAAGGTCGTGGGGCACCTGCTGCTCGACCACGAAGACCTCTTTGCGGACCGCGAAGCAGGCCTCCAGGTCGTCCGGGGCGTGGGTGACCCGGACCGTGACCTCGCTCACGAACTCTCCGCCCGCACCCGGTCGAGGGCCTGCTGGAGGTCCTCGGGGTACTGGCTCTCGAACTCGGCCCACCGGCCGTCGCCCGGGTGCTCGAAGCCGAGCCGGACGGCGTGCAGCCACTGGCGGGTGAGGCCGAGCCGCTTGCCGAGCGTGGGGTCCGCGCCGTACGTCAGGTCGCCGACGCAGGGGTGGCGGTGTGCCGACATGTGGACGCGGATCTGGTGCGTGCGGCCCGTCTCCAGCTTGATGTCGAGCAGGGAGGCGGCGCGGAAGGCCTCGATGAGGTCGTAGTGCGTGACGGAGGGCTTGCCCTCGGCCGTGACCGCCCACTTGTAGTCGTGGTTGGGGTGGCGGCCGATGGGGGCGTCGATGGTGCCGCTCATCGGGTCGGGGTGGCCCTGCACCAGCGCGTTGTACCGCTTGTCGACCGTGCGCTCCTTGAACTGGCGCTTCAGCGACGTGTACGCCCGCTCGGACTTGGCGACCACCATGAGGCCGGAGGTGCCCACGTCCAGGCGGTGCACGATGCCCTGGCGCTCGGCGGCGCCGGACGTCGAGATGCGGTACCCCGCGGCGGCGAGGCCGCCGATCACGGTCGTCCCGGTCCAGCCGGGGCTGGGGTGCGCGGCCACGCCGACCGGCTTGGCGATCACGACGATGTCGTCGTCGTCATGCACGATCTCCATGCCCTCGACGGGCTCGGCCACGATCTGCACCGGAGCGGCCGCCTGCGGCATCTCCACTTCCAGCCAGGCGCCGCCGTGCACCCGCTCCGACTTCCCGACCACCGAGCCGTCGACCGAGACCTTCCCCGCCGCGGCGAGCTCGGCGGCCTTCGTACGGGAGAAACCGAACATGCGCGAGATGGCGGCGTCGACGCGCTCGCCCTCCAGGCCGTCCGGCACGGGCAGGGTGCGGATCTCGGGAATCGTGCTCACCCATTGAGTATGCAGGAGCCCACCGACACTCCCGCACCACGCGGTGCCGTCAGCCCTTTGTGGACGGTGCCGTCAGTCCTTGTGGACTGTGCCGTCCGGGTCGAGCCCCCGGAAGGACAGCAGCACGATCAGGATGCCGCCGCAGACGATCGCCGAGTCCGCGAGGTTGAAGACCGCGAAGCCCTTGGGGGCGATGAAGTCGACCACCGCGCCCTCGAAGACGCCGGGCGCGCGGAAGATCCGGTCGGTGAGGTTGCCGAGCGCCCCGCCGAGCAGCAGGCCGAGCGCGATCGCCCAGGGCAGGCTGTAGAGCTTGCGGGCGAGCCGGGCGATCACCACGATGACGGCCGCCGCGATGCAGGTGAAGATGATCGTGAAGGCCTCGCCGAAGCCGAAGGCGGCGCCCGCGTTGCGGATGGCGTTGAAGCGCAGCCACTCGCCGAGGATGTCGATCGGCTCGTGGTGCTCCAGCTTCGCGACCACGATCATCTTGCTGATCAGGTCGAGGGCGTACGCGACGGTGGCCACGGCGAAGAGCACGGCGATCCTGCGCCTGCCCCTGGACTTCGTCCCGTCCTGGCCGGCGTCCTCGTCCGGCTTCTCCGCCGCGGGGTCGCCGGACGTGCCGGCCGCCGTCTCGTCCGCGTCCGCGCCGGAGCGCTCCGGCTCTGACCCGGCCGCCCCGGGGATGTCCGGCGTACCGATGATGCGCTCCGCCTCTGCCACGTGAGTCCCTCAACCTTAGGTACCTGACTGGGGACGAGGGTACGGCACACACGTACGGGCACAGGCGCCGAGGCCACGCGCGGTGGCGCTGTTCGCGCTTGCGCGCGCCCTGCGCGCTTCAGAGGCGCGGCTCCCGCTTCCGCGCCCCCCTACGGGCTCAGTGGCGCGGCTCCCGCTTCCGCGCCCCCTGTGGGCTCAGTAGCGCGCTTCCCGCTCCTGCGCGCCCTGTGCGCCTTGTGCGTCCCTCAGCGCCGTTCCTGCTTCTGCTTGCACTCCACGCACAGGGTCGCGCGCGAAAATGCCTGCATGCGGGCCTTGCCGATGGGGTTGCCGCAGTTCTCGCAGAGTCCGTACGTCCCCGCGTCGAGCCGTTCCAGTGCGCGCTCGGTCTGCTCCAGCATCTCGCGGGCGTTGGCGGCCAGCGCCATCTCGTGCTCCCGCGTGATGTTCTTCGTGCCGGTGTCCGCCTCGTCGTCGCCCGCCCCGTCACCGGAGTCCCGCATCAGGCCCGCGAGGGCCGTCTCCGAGGACGCGATCTCGCTGCTCAGCCGCAGGGCCTCGCTCTGTAGCTCGGCGCGTGCCTCGTCGACCTCGTCCGGGGTCCATGGATCCTCGCCGGGACGGACCGCGAGCTCGCCGGGCTCCGCCGCGGCGGCACGCGCCTTGGGGACCGCCGACGGATTCTTCGCCGCGGTCGCCGTGCCCGGAGTCTTCTTCGCAACCACTGTCGTGGCTCCCGTCGTCTCCGCGGCCTCAGCCGCACCTTCGGCCGCGGACGCGACCGATCCTTCCGAGCTCCGCCCGGCCCCACGTACCTTCCGAGCACCCTGCTCGGCCGTGCCTTGCTTGGCCGTGCCTTGCTCGGCCGCGCCCTGCCGAGCCGTGTCCTGCCCGGCAGTGCCTTGCCCGGCCATGTCCGGCTCGGCCGCGCCTTGCTTGGCCGTGCCCCGCTCGGCCACGTCCTCCTCGGCCACGTCGTGCCCGACCGTGTCCCGCCCGGCCGCGCCCTCCTCGGCCACGCCTTGCCCGGCCAAGCCCTGTCCAGCCATGCCCCGCCCCGCTGTCTCCGGTTCCGGGGCGCTCCTCTCGACGGCCGCCTTCTTCACTGGGCCCGGCTTCGGGGCGGCGCTCTCGGTGTCCGTGCCGTTCCCCGTCTCCCTGGCCACGGCCTTCTTGGCCGGAGCCTTCTTCGCCGCCGTCTTCTTCACGGGAGCCTTCTTGGCCGCCGCCTTCTTGGCCGCCGCCTTCTTCGCCGCCGCCTTCTTCGCCGGGGCCCTTGCCGCCGTCTTCTTCGCGGGGGTCTCCTCGGCCGCCGCCTTCGCCGCCGCGGACTTCGGCGCGGGACCGGTCTGTGCGCCGTCGCCCGAGGTGGATCTGCCGGACGCCGAATGCTGTACGGCGGTCTTCTTCGCCACCATGGCCGCGGCCCCTTCACATATTGTGATCTTGCACGCGAATCGTGCTGGGACGATAAATCGACTCCAGGCCCGCGGCAACGGGGCACGCCGCCCGATCCGCCCGCCCCGCGGGTCCCGCGCGGCGAACCTGCAAGCGTTGTGCCCAGCTCCCCGGCGGGTAATCCGCCGCCACGCACCCGCGGCGATCACCTCGCCCCGCATGTCGCCATTCGGGTCACTCGACGGCCCAGGCCCCACGCCCCGCACCGCTCCCGGAAAACCGGTCGGCCGCGCCGCCCCGGGCCCCGTACACTGGGCGCCAGCGAGAAGCGTGGATGGGGACGAGTAGCGGCGTACGCAGCCATGAGCGACCCGGGGACGGTGTGAGCCCGGGGGCGAGCGCGGCGCGAAGATCACCCCGGAGCCGCCGGAAGAACGCCGAGGCGTGACAGCCCAGGCAAGTAGACCCGGTTTCGCGACCCCAATGAGGGGGCTCACCGGCACGGACCTCGTACCGGAGAGCCAAGGAGGGTGGTACCGCGGGAGCGCGCCGCACCAGGCGCACACGGCTCTCGTCCCTCCGACGGAAGGCAGCACATCCGCCGGAGGACTCGTTGAACACGCCGCCGCAGTACCGTCAGGTGCCCGCCCAGGTCGACCTGCCCGCCCTTGAGCACGCCGTGCTCGACTTCTGGCGCGAGCAGAAGATCTTCGCCAGGAGCCTTGAGCAGTCCGAGGGCCGCCCCGAGTGGGTGTTCTACGAGGGCCCGCCCACCGCCAACGGCATGCCGGGCGCCCACCACATCGAGGCCCGCGTCTTCAAGGACGTCTTCCCGCGCTTCCGCACCATGCGGGGCTATCACGTGGCCCGCAAGGCCGGCTGGGACTGCCACGGCCTCCCCGTGGAGCTCGCGGTCGAGAAGGAGCTCGGCTTCAACGGCAAGAAGGACATCGAGGCGTACGGCATCGCCGCGTTCAACGCCAAGTGCCGTGAGTCCGTGACCCGGCACACCGACGCCTTCGCCGAGCTGACGACCCGCATGGGCTACTGGGTCGACCTCGACGACGCATACCGCACGATGAACCCCGAGTACGTGGACTCCGTCTGGTGGTCCCTGAAGGAGATCTTCAACAAGGACCTGCTCGTCCAGGACCACCGCGTGGCCCCCTGGTGCCCGCGCTGCGGCACGGGCCTGTCCGACCACGAGCTGGCGCAGGGCTACGAGACGGTCGTCGACCCCTCCGTCTACGTCCGTTTCCCGCTCACCTCCGGCCCTCTCGCGGGCGAGGCCGCCCTCCTGGTCTGGACGACGACCCCCTGGACCCTGGTCTCGAACACCGCCGTCGCCGCGCACCCCGACGTCACCTACGTCGTCGCGACGAACGGCGAGGAGAAGGTGGTCGTCGCCCAGCCGCTCGTCGACAAGGCCCTCGGCGAGGAGTGGGAGACCACCGGCGAGACCTTCACCGGCGCCGAGATGGAGCGCTGGAACTACCAACGTCCGTTCGAGCTCGTGGAGTTCCCGAGCGAAGCCCACTTCGTGGTCAACGCCGAGTACGTCACCACCGAGGACGGCACCGGTCTGGTCCACCAGTCCCCCGCGTTCGGTGAGGACGACCTCAAGGTCTGCCGCGCGTACGGCCTGCCGGTCGTCAACCCGGTGCGCCCCGACGGCACCTTCGAGGAGGACGTCCCGCTCGTGGGCGGTGTCTTCTTCAAGAAGGCCGACGAAACCCTCACCAAGGACCTGGACGACCGCGGCCTGCTCTTCCGGCACATCGCGTACGAGCACAGCTACCCGCACTGCTGGCGCTGCCACACGGCCCTGCTCTACTACGCGCAGCCGTCCTGGTACATCCGCACCACCGCCATCAAGGACCGTCTCCTCCAGGAGAACGAGAAGACCAACTGGTTCCCCGACTCGGTCAAGCACGGCCGCTTCGGCGACTGGCTGACCAACAACGTCGACTGGGCCCTGTCCCGCAACCGCTACTGGGGCACCCCGCTGCCCATCTGGCGCTGCGAGGAGTCCCACCTGACCTGCGTCGGCTCGCGCGCGGAGCTCTCCGACCTGACGGGCACCGACCAGTCGGACCTCGACCCGCACCGCCCGTTCATCGACGAGATCACCTTCACCTGCCCGCAGGAGGGCTGCGGATCGACGGCCACGCGCGTGCCCGAGGTCATCGACGCCTGGTACGACTCGGGCTCGATGCCGTTCGCGCAGTGGGGCTACCCGTACAAGAACAAGGAACTCTTCGAGAGCCGCTACCCCGCGCAGTTCATCTCGGAGGCCATCGACCAGACCCGCGGCTGGTTCTACACGATGATGGCCGTCGGCACCCTGGTCTTCGACAAGTCGTCCTACGAGAACGTGGTCTGCCTCGGCCACATCCTCGCCGAGGACGGCCGCAAGATGTCCAAGCACCTGGGCAACATCCTTCAGCCCATCCCGCTCATGGACCAGCACGGCGCCGACGCCGTCCGCTGGTTCATGGCGGCCGGCGGCTCCCCGTGGGCGGCCCGCCGCGTGGGCCACGGCACCATCCAGGAGGTCGTCCGCAAGACGCTCCTCACGTACTGGAACACGGTCGCCTTCCAGGCGCTGTACGCCCGTACGTCGAAGTGGGCCCCCAGCGGAGCCGACCCGGCGCCCGCCGACCGCCCCCTCCTGGACCGCTGGCTGCTCAGCGAACTGCACGCGCTCACCGACCAGGTCACCCAGGCCCTTGAGGGCTACGACACCCAGCGTGCGGGCAAGCTCCTGTCCGTCTTCGTCGACAACCTCTCCAACTGGTACGTACGCCGCTCCCGTCGCCGCTTCTGGCAGGGCGACAAGGCGGCCCTGCGCACCCTGCACGAGGTCGTCGAGACGGTCACGCGCCTGATGGCCCCCCTGACACCGTTCATCACCGAGCGTGTCTGGCAGGACCTGATCGTGCCGGTCACCCCGGACGCGCCGGAGTCGGTCCACCTGTCCTCCTGGCCCGAGGCCGACCTGTCGGCGATCGACCCGGAGCTGTCGAAGCAGATGGTCCTCGTGCGCCGCCTGGTGGAGCTCGGCCGCGCCACGCGCGCGGAGTCGGGCGTCAAGACCCGCCAGCCGCTGTCCCGCGCGCTGGTGGCCGCCTCCGGCTTCGACTCGCTGGGCCCCGAGCTGTACGCCCAGATCACCGAGGAGCTGAACGTCTCCTCCCTGGCGTCGCTCTCCGAGGTCGGCGGGTCCCTGGTCGACACCACGGCGAAGGCCAACTTCCGGGCGCTGGGCAAGCGCTTCGGCAAGGGCGTCCAGGCGGTCGCCAAGGCCGTGGCCGACGCCGACGCCGCCGCGCTCTCCCTGGCGCTGCGCGAGGGCACGGCCTCGGTCGAGGTCGACGGCGAGACCGTGACGCTCGCCCCGGACGAGGTGATCATCACGGAGACCCCGCGCGAGGGCTGGTCCGTGGCCTCCGACTCCGGAGCCACGGTCGCGCTCGACCTGGAGATCACCGAGGAGCTGCGCCGCGCGGGCCTGGCCCGTGACGCGATCCGGCTGATCCAGGAGGCCCGCAAGAACAGCGGCCTGGACGTCGCGGACCGTATCGCCCTGCGCTGGACGTCCACGGACCCGGCGGTGCTCACGGCCCTGTCCGACCACGCCGGGCTCATCGCGGACGAGGTCCTCGCGACGGACTTCGCCCAGGGTGAGGCGGACGACACATTCGGTCAGACGTTCACGGATGAGCCCCTGAAGCTGACCTTCCGCCTCCGCAAGGCGTAGGCGCTCCGACGAAGGCCCGGTCCCGCCGGAATCTCCCGGCGGGACCGGGCCTTCGTGCTGCTCGCGCACACACGACCTGTGCGCGCACGCACAGCACGCAAAAGGGCCGGGCCCCCAGAGAATCTGGGGGCCCGGCCCTGAACGCTGCCGACGCCTCTACGGCGTGGGATCGCCCGTCAGTTGTCGTCCTCGTCGATGAGGAAGCCACGCATCGGCGACGGAGCCTGCTGCATCGGCTGCTGGCCCTGCGGCCGCACCGGCGCCATCGGCTGGGTCATCGCCGGGGACATCTGCTGCTGGCCGCCGTAGGACGGGCCGCCGCCGGGCTGGTTGTTGCCCATCGACTGGTTGCCGCCGTAGGACGGGGCACCCGCACCGGCCGGAGCCATCGACGGCGCCGGGGACGGCGGCAGCGAGGCGGTGGCCGGAGTGCGCGGCGGGGCCAGCGAGTCGTCGGCCTGGGTCTCCAGCTGACGGAGCTGCGACTCCAGGTACGACTTCAGACGCGTGCGGTACTCGCGCTCGAAGCCGCGCAGGTCCTCGACCTTGCGCTCCAGCGTGGCGCGGGCGGACTCCAGGGAGCCCATCGCGACGCGGTGCTTCTCCTGCGCGTCCCGCTCCAGGGCGTCGGCCTTGGCACGGGCGTCACGCTCAAGACCCTCGGCGCGCGAACGGGCCTCACCGACGATCTTGTTGGCCTCGGAACGGGCCTCCGCGATCGCCTGGTCGGCGGTCTGCTGCGCCAGCGAGAGCACCCGGGCGGCGCTGTCGCCACCGGGGCCCTGACCGGGCTGCGGCATCTGCGGGGGACCACCGTGGCCGCCCATGGGACCGCCCATGGGGCCACCCATCGGACCCTGGCCCATCGGGCCGGGACCCTGCGGACCGCCCTGCGGGCCGTGACCGCTCGGACCTGCGGGCAGCTGCGGTGCGCCGCCGGGCAGCTGAGGCGGGCCGCCCATGGGGCCACCCATCTGCTGCTGCGGCGGGACCGGCTGCGGGCCCGATATGGCGGCGGGCACCGGGGCACCGGGACCTCGCTGGTCCTGCGGCGGCCCGTCGGGGCCCTTGCGCATCCCGCCCTGCTGCTGGTTCTGAGCAGCGGCACGAGTGGCGGCGGCCAGCTTGGCGCGCAGGTCCTCGTTCTCGCGGAGCAGGCGGGTCAGTTCGGCTTCGACCTCATCGAGGAAGGCATCGACCTCGTCCTCGTCATAGCCTTCTCGGAGGCGGACGGTCGTGAACTGCTTGTTCCGCACGTCCTCGGGGGTCAACGGCATCTCTTCACCTCAACGTAGTCGTCGGCATTCGGCAAGACCGTATCGTTCACAAGCCGCTCACGACGGTGATCAGGATGTAGACGATGATCATCAGTACGAAGAAGGACAGGTCGAGCGCCACGCCCCCGAGACGCAGCGGCGGAATGAACCGCCGCAGAAGCTTGAGCGGTGGATCAGTGACAGTGTAGGTGGCCTCCAGAACGACCACCATCGCCTTACCGGGTTGCCATGAGCGGGCGAACTGGAAGACGTAGTCCATGACCAACCGGAAGATCAGCACGATGAGGAAGCACATCAGCGCGATGTAGAGCACCTGCAAGAACACGCTCATGTCCGCGTTTCCCTCTCCCCTGCCAACTCGTGTTTCGTCGTTCCGGTACTGCGTCCACGGCACCTACCGCAGCTACTGTGCCTCAGCTCTGGTTGAAGAACCCGCCCTCTGCGATGCGAGCCTTGTCCTCCGCCGTTACATCGACGTTAGCAGGCGACAACAGGAACACCTTCTGCGTCACTCGTTCAATGCTGCCATGGAGACCGAAGACAAGACCGGCGGCAAAGTCGACAAGTCGCTTCGCGTCGGTGTCGTCCATCTCGGTCAAATTCATGATCACCGGAGTGCCCTCGCGGAAGTGTTCCCCGATGGTACGGGCCTCGTTGTACGTCCGCGGGTGCAGCGTGGTGATGCGGTACGGCTCCCGCTCGGACACGACCTTGGGCATGATCACCGGTGCGTTCTTCTCCAGGCTCTGGCGTTCAGGTGTGATGGACGCCACGGGGGCGATTCGTGCCGGACGTCCGGATTCCGCGGCTAGCGAAGCGGAATGGGCCGCCGGTTCGCGCGGGGCGGGGGGCTGCACCACTCGTACCGATTCGTCCCGTTGGGACTGGTGCGACTGACGCGGCGGATCGTGCCGCCTGCGCTCCCGCTCGGGCTCCGGCTCGGGCTCGAACTCGTCATCGGGGTCGAACCCCGGACCGTCGTACCCATCGTCCTCCACGAGGCCGAGGTAGACCGCCATCTTGCGCATCGCGCCGGCCATGCTCTGAGTCCTCCGCTCTGTGGTGGATCGGCTGTCGTCACCAACTGCCCGCGATCCACGAGGTATCCCCGCCGGATCAGCGGGAATGACCATATTTTCTGCTGTGGTCCGACTTCTTGGCGACGTTACCCGAGCCCGGGTCGGACTCCGAGTACCGCCGTACCGACGCGTACATGTGTCGCTCCTGCCGCTACGGCCTGCTCAAGGTCCGCGCTCATCCCTGCCGACACCATGTTCGCAGCCGGATGGGTCGCGCGCATGAGGGTTGAGAATTCCATCACCCGCTCGAACGCCGCCTGCCGCCGCCCCGCGTAGGGCCCGGTGAGCGGCGCGACGGTCATCAGACCGTCCAGACGCAGCCCCGGCGCCCCGGCCACGAGTGCGGCCAACTCCTCGACGCCGCCCGCCCCGACGCCCCCGCGCTCACCGCGCCCGTGCTCCTCGGCGTCGAGCGCGACCTGGAGCAGACAGCCGATCTCCCGCTCCGCTCGCACGGCGGCCGCCGAGAGCGCCGTGACCAGCTTGGGGCGGTCCACGGACTGCACCAAATCGGCATAACCGACCACGGAACGGACCTTGTTGGTCTGCAACTGACCGACGAAGTGCCAAGTGAGGGGAAGGTCCGCGCACTCCGCGGCCTTGGGCGCCGCGTCCTGGTCGCGGTTCTCCGCGACATGGCGCACGCCGAGTTCCGAGAGGATGCGCACATCGCTCGCGGGGTAGGTCTTCGTGACCACGATGAGGGTCACTTCCTCGCGCTTGCGGCCGGCCGCCGCGCACGCCGCGGCGATGCGCTCCTCGACCTGCGCCAGATTCGCCGCGAGTTCGCTCTTACGGTCTGTCATGCCCTATCAGTCCAGCCAGACATAGCCCGCCAGCCGACCGGTCGTGCGGTCGCGGCGGTACGAGAAGTGGTCACCGGATTCGAGCGTGCACGCCGGGGAACGCTCCCGGTCGTGCACCCCGAGCCGTTCCAGCTGGGCGTGCACCCCCGCGGTCACGTCGACCGCCGGCGTGCCCCAGCTCGTCTCGGCGTGCGCCGCGGGCTCGACGGCGGCGACTTCGGCGCGCATCGCCCCCGGGACTTCGTAGCAACGCCCGCAGACGGCGGGCCCGGTGCGCGCGACGACGCGGGCCGGGTCGGCCCCGAGCTTCACCATCGCCTCGACGGCGGCGGGAACGACCCCGGCCACCATGCCGGGGCGCCCGGCGTGCGCCGCCGCCACCACTCCGGCCACCGGGTCGGCGAGCAGGACGGGCGTGCAGTCGGCGGTCAGCACGGCGAGGGCGAGGCCCCTGCGCGCGGTGACCACCGCGTCGACGGCCGGGACATCGGCGTCGCGCCCCCAGGGCCCGTCGACCACCGCGACGTCACGGCCGTGCACCTGGTTCATCCAGACCACGTGGTCCGGTTCGATGCCGAGTGACTTGGCGGCCAGCGCGCGGTTGGCGCGTACCGCCCCGGGGTCGTCGCCGACGGCACCACCGAGATTGAGCTCCTCGTACGGAACGGCGCTCACCCCGCCCCACCGGTCGGTGAAGGCGAAGTGCGCGCCGCTCGTGGTGCTGTGCTCGCTTATCACTTCGAGAAGTCCGCCATCACTTCAGGAAGTCCGGGACGTCCAGCTCTTCGGCCTGGCTGTCCTGGTACGGACGGGCCGGCGGCACCTGCGGCGGTGCCACGGGCGCGGACGGGGTCTCACCGGCCGACGGCGCCGTCTCCGCGGGCTCGGGGATGGACGGCTCGTCGCGCGGGGTGACGCTGCCGAGACCACCGAAGGCGGGACGGGACGATTCGGCGGGCCTGGCGGGCGCGGCGGCCGGCGGCGCCGACTCGTCGCGCTTCGCGGAGCCGGATGCCGAGCCGAGGACGGTGTCCCGCTTGGACGGCGGCTGCCCGCCGTCGAACCCGGCCGCGATGACGGTGACCCTGACCTCGTCGCCGAGCGCGTCGTCGATGACCGCGCCGAAGATGATGTTGGCCTCGGGGTGCGCCGCCTCGCTGACGAGCTGGGCCGCTTCGTTGATCTCGAAGAGGCCGAGGTCGGAGCCGCCGGAGATGGAGAGCAGCACGCCGCGCGCTCCGTCGATGGATGCCTCCAGGAGCGGCGAGGAGATCGCCATCTCGGCGGCGGCCACCGCTCGGTCGTCGCCGCGGGCCGACCCGATGCCCATGAGTGCCGAACCGGCCTCGGACATGACCGACTTGACGTCGGCGAAGTCGAGGTTGATCAGGCCGGGCGTGGTGATGAGGTCGGTGATGCCCTGGACACCGGAGAGCAGGACCTGGTCCGCCGACTTGAAGGCGTCGAGGACGGAGACCTGCCGGTCCGAGATGGAGAGCAGCCGGTCGTTGGGGATGACGATGAGGGTGTCGACCTCTTCGCGCAGCTCCGCGATGCCGTCCTCGGCCTGGTTGGCGCGGCGACGGCCCTCGAAGGTGAACGGCCGGGTGACCACGCCGATGGTGAGGGCGCCGAGCGAGCGCGCGATGTTGGCGACGACGGGTGCGCCGCCCGTGCCGGTGCCGCCGCCTTCGCCGGCGGTGACGAAGACCATGTCGGCCCCCTTGAGGACCTCCTCGATCTCCTCGCGGTGGTCTTCCGCCGCCTTCCGGCCGACGGCCGGGTTGGCGCCGGCGCCGAGTCCGCGCGTGAGTTCACGGCCGACGTCGAGCTTGACGTCGGCGTCGCTCATCAACAGGGCTTGCGCGTCGGTGTTGATGGCGATGAACTCGACGCCCTTGAGACCGACCTCGATCATCCGGTTGATGGCATTGACACCACCGCCGCCGACACCGATGACTTTGATGACTGCGAGGTAGTTCTGCGGTGCTGCCACGTCGAAGGCCTCTCGCCTCGAGTTACGTGTCGCCGTTTCGCGCTGACGCGATGCGGCGACTGATGCCGAATGGGACGGTCCGAACGCCGACCCGAACCCTAACGCTGAAGTTTAGGGTTACCAGTGTGTCTGTTCCATGGACTCTTCCGAACAGGACACTAAGTCGACAAGTGGCGCACGTTCAACGAACACGCCGAACCTCCCGTTTTTCTTTTCACCCTATGTGATCAGCCGTAGCGCTGCCGAATCAGGGTGCTGGCCTGCGGTGACGGCCGTCAACTCGCCGCCGAGGCCGGGGCGGTGGGGACACTTACGTCGAAGTGCCGGGCCTTCGGCGTCGCTTTCATCAGCGCCGAGAGTGTGGTGGCTTTCGTACGCCCCTTCTCGCCACTGCCCCACTCGACGACGCGGTCGCCGCTCAACTCCAGCGAGATGGAGTCGTACGAACGGACCTTGACGGACCGTGTATCGCGGGCGACGGCTTCCGGCAGGTCACCGGCGACCCGGACCGCCTCGCGCAGCAGCCGGTCGGTGCCGAATCTGCGCAGGCTCGCCGCACCGCTCTCGCGGTCCAGCGCCCATTCGAGGCGCGGGACACCCTTGGGCGCGCGCTCGACCGTGGCGAATCGCACTCCCTTGGCGTCCACTTCGATGAACTTTCCGCCCTTTTCGATGAGGAGAACCGGCTTGCGTTCCGTCACTTCGATGCGGATTCCGTCCGGCCATGACCGGGTGACGTCAACCGAGTCAATTCGGGGCAATTTTGAGCGGAGCCGGTCTTCAAGGGCTTCTGTATCGACCGAAATCAGCGGGGCGTCGACGGGGGCGCCCGCCGCCTCGACGACCTTCTGGGGCCTCAGGACATCGGTGCCCGAGGCCTCCACCCGCTCCAGGCGCAGCCACGGAGACCCGTAGAACACCCAGGCGCCCCCGGCCGCGACGAGGGCGACCAGGACCAGGAGCGCGATCGGCTTGCGCGAGCGCGGCGGCAGCTTCAGACGCCGTACACGCTGCGGGCGGGGCGGGCCGGACTTCTTCTGCTGCCGTTCGGCGGTGGTCGGTCCGGCCACGGTCCCCTGCCTTCTCACGCGTTGCGGCGTGACGCAATCGCCTCGTACACCATGCCGACGAGCAGCTCGTCGGCGTCCCTGCGGCCGAACTCCGAGGCGGCGCGGGACATCTCGTACAGCCGGTGCGGGTCGGCAAGTACGGGCAGGACGTTGCCCTGCACCCACTCGGGCGTCAGTTCCGCGTCGTCGACCAGCAGTCCGCCGCCCGCCTTGACCACCGGCTGGGCGTTGAGCCGCTGTTCGCCGTTGCCGATCGGCAGCGGTACGTACGCGGCGGGGAGCCCGACGGCGGAGAGTTCGGCGACGGTCATCGCGCCCGCGCGGCAGAGCATCATGTCGGCCGCGGCGTACGCGAGGTCCATCCGGTCCACGTACGGTACCGGGATGTAGGGGGGCATCCCCGGCATCTGCTGCACCTGCGGCAATTCGTTCTTCGGGCCGACCGCGTGCAGGATCTGGATGCCCGCCCGCTGGAGCACCGGCGCGGCCTGCTGGACGACCTCGTTGAGCCGCCGGGCGCCCTGGGAGCCGCCCGAGACGAGCAGGGTCGGCAGGTTGGGGTCGAGGCCGAAGGCGGCGCGCGCCTCCGGGCGGACCCGGGCCCTGTCGAGCGTGGCGATGGTGTGGCGCAGCGGGATGCCGATGTAGCGGGAGTTGCGCAGCTTGCTGTCGGGCGTCGCGACGGCCACCCCGTGGGCGTACCGCGAACCGATCTTGTTGGCGAGACCGGGCCGCGCGTTGGCCTCGTGCACCACGATCGGCACCCCGGCCCGCTTGGCCGCGAGATAGCCGGGCAGGGCCACGTAGCCGCCGAAGCCGACGACGCAGTCCGCCTTGGTGCGCTCCAGGATCTGCTCGGCCGCCTTGATGGTGCCGCGCAGCCGTCCCGGGACGGTGATCAGCTCAGGGGTGGGCTTGCGCGGCAGGGGTACGGCCGGGATCAGCGCCAGTTCGTAGCCCCGCTCGGGTACGAGTCGGGTCTCGAGTCCACGCTCCGTGCCCAGGGCCGTGATGCCCACGGTGGGGTCCTGCCTCCGCAGGGCGTCCGCGAGGGCGAGCGCGGGCTCGATGTGGCCGGCGGTCCCCCCGCCGGCGAGTACGACATGCACCGAAATTCACCGCTCTCCGGACGAACGCGCCTTGGCGCGCCGTCGCATCGTGTTCCACTTCACCCGAGGTTGCCGCATGGCCAGGGCCGCCTTCGCAGCGGGGTCCGATCGCGCGAAGGCGATGAGGAGCCCGATGGCGAACATGGTCGGCAGCAGGGCCGACCCCCCGTAGGAGAACAGCGGGAGCGGGACACCGGCGATCGGCAGCAGACCGAGCACCGCACCGACGTTGATCACGGCCTGCGCCGTGATCCAGGTGGTCACGCCTCCCGCGGCATACCTCACGAAGGGGTCCTCCGTGCGTCCGGCCACGCGGATACCCGCATAGCCTAGAGCCGCGAAGAGGGCGAGCACCGACAGTGTCCCCGCCAGGCCGAGTTCCTCTCCCGTGATGGCGAAGATGAAGTCGGTGTGGGGTTCCGGCAGTTGACCCCATTTTTCCACACTCGCGCCGAGGCCGGAACCGAAGAATCCGCCGGAGGCCAGGGCATAGATGCCGTGCACGGCCTGCCAGCACTGGTCCGAGGGGCCGGGATCCGTGGCGCCGATGCAGCCGAGTCTGGCCATGCGGTTGGGGCTCGTTTTGATGAGGATCACACCGAGGAGGGCCGCGACGCCGAGCACCCCGGCGAAGAGCCGGGTGGGCGCGCCCGCCAGCCAGAGCAGGCCGAAGAGGACCGCGGTGAGAATGATCGCGGTCCCCATGTCGCCGCCGAGCATGATGAGGCCGAGCAGCATGAAGGCGACGGGGACGAGCGGCACCAGCATGTGTTTCCACTGGATCAGGAGCCGTTTGTCGTGTTTGCGCGCCAGCAGGTCGGCGCCCCACAGGACCAGGGCGAGCTTGCCGAACTCACTGGGCTGGAGCTGGAAGGGGCCGCCCAGGTAGATCCAGTTCTGGTTGCCGTTGACGCTGCGCCCTATCCCCGGGATCTGTACGAGGACCATCAGGAAGACGGTGACCGCGAGCATCGGATAGGCCAGCGCCCGGTGCAGTTTGATGGGCATCCGCATGGCGACGAGCAGCAGCACGGTGCCGATCACGGCGGCCACGAACTGCTTGCGGAAGAAGTACGACGCGGGCAGGTCGAGCTGGAGCGCCTGGATCATCGAGGCCGAGTAGACCATCACCAGGCCGAGTACGGTGATCAGAAGGCTGCTGCCGAAGATCAGGTAATACGCCGTCAACGGCCGGTCCCACGCGCGGCGGACCCTGGTGACGAGCCGCCGCGGCCCGCTCTCGCCCGGCGGGTGGGAGGCGCCTCTGGCGCGTACGGGAGCCGGTCGTTTGGCGACCCGCACGGAAGACCTGGCCACGTTCCCTCCCAAGGATGTGTCCGGCGCCGGCCGGACCTTCAGACCCGGTCAGGCGCGCGTGGAGCCGAGTTCGCGGACGGCGTCCGCGAACGCTTCACCACGCTTGTTGTAGTTGGTGAACATGTCCATCGACGCGCAGGCCGGGGCCATCAGGACGGTGTCCCCGGGCCCGGCGAGCTCTGCCGCCCGCCGTACCGCCTCGGACATCGCCCCAGTGTCGGTCCGGTCGAGGTCGACGACCGGGACCTCGGGGGCGTGTCGCGCCAGGGCTTCGCGGATGAGCGCCCGGTCCGCGCCGATCAGCACGACCCCGCGCAGCCGCTTCGCCGACCCGGCGACGAGCTCGTCGAAGGTGGCGCCCTTGGCGAGGCCGCCGGCGATCCAGACGATCGACTCGTACGCCGCCAACGAGGCCTGGGCCGCGTGGGTGTTGGTGGCCTTGGAGTCGTCCACGTAGGCGACGCCTGCCACGTCGGCGACGTGCTCGATGCGGTGGGCGTCGGGGCGGAAGGCGCGCAGCCCGTCGCGGACGGCCGTGGCGCGCACGCCGAAGGCGCGCGCGAGGGCCGCGGCGGCCAGCGCGTTGGCGATGTTGTGCGGCGCGGGCGGGCGCACGTCGGAGACCTCGGCGAGCTCCTGGGCCTGCTTCTGGCGGTCCGGCACGAAGGCACGGTCGACGAGGATGCCCTCGACGACGCCGAGTTGCGAGGGCGCGGGCGCGTTCAGCGTGAAACCGACGGCGCGGCAGCCCTCTTCGACGTCGGCCGCGCGGACCAGGTCCTCCGTCGCACCGTCGGCGACGTTGTAGACGCAGGCCACGTGGTTGCCCTCGTAGATGCGGCCCTTGTCGGCCGCGTAGGCCTCCATGGAGCCGTGCCAGTCGAGGTGGTCGGGCGCGAGGTTCAGGACGGCCGCGGAGTGGGCGCGCAGGGAGGGCGCCCAGTGGAGCTGGTAGGAGGACAGCTCGACGGCGAGCACGTCGTACGCGTCGTCGCCCTCCAGGACCACGTCCACGATCGGGGTGCCGATGTTGCCGACGGCGGCCGTGCGCAGGCCCTCCGCGGCGAGGATCGAGGCGAGCATCTGCGTGGTCGTCGTCTTGCCGTTGGTGCCCGTGACGGCCAGCCAGGGCGCCGCGTCGGGGCCGCGCAGCAGCCAGGCGATCTCGACGTCGCCGACGACGGCCACGCCCGCCTCGGCGGCCGCCGCGAAGAGCGGCGCCGACGGCGGCCAGCCGGGAGAGGTCACCACCAGGTCGGTGCCGGACGGCAGGGTCGCCGCGTCCCCCAGGCGTACGGAGACGCCGTCGGCCCGCAGGGCGGCGGCGCGCTCCTCGTGCCCCGCCGACGAGCCGCCGTCCACGACGGTCACCGACGCGCCGAGGCCGGCCAGGGCGCGGGCGGCGCTGACGCCGCTCACACCGAGACCGGCGACGGTGATGTTCATGCCCTGCCAGTCGGGCGCAGTGGTCACTTTTCGGCTGCCCATCCCGCGTAGAAGAGTCCGAGGCCGACGATCACGCACATGCCCTGGATGATCCAGAAGCGGACCACGACAAGGACTTCGGACCACCCCTTGAGTTCGAAGTGGTGCTGGAGTGGCGCCATCCGGAAGACACGCTTACCGGTCATCTTGAACGAGCCGACCTGGATGACCACCGACATGGTGATCATCACGAAGAGGCCGCCGAGCAGCGCGAGCAGCAGCTCCGTGCGGGAGCAGATCGCGAGGCCGGCGAGCGCGCCGCCGAGGGCGAGCGAGCCGGTGTCGCCCATGAAGATCTTGGCGGGCGAGGTGTTCCACCACAGGAAGCCGAAGCAGGCGCCCATCAGCGCGGAGGCCACGACCGCGAGGTCGAGCGGGTCTCTGACCTCGAAGCACGCCTGCGGGTTGGTCAGCGTCGTGGCGTTGGCGCAGGACTCCTGGTACTGCCAGACACCGATGAAGGTGTACGCGCCGAAGACCATCACCGAGGCGCCGGTGGCGAGGCCGTCCAGGCCGTCGGTGAGGTTCACGCCGTTCGACATCGCGAGGATCATGAACAGCGCCCAGACCACGAACAGGACCGGGCCGATCGACCAGCCGAAGTCCGTGACGAACGACAGCTTGGTGGAGGCCGGGGTCTGGTTGCGGTTGTCCGGCCAGTTGAGCGCGAGCACCGCGAAGCCGATGCCGACGATGAGCTGACCGGCCATCTTCGCCTTGGCGCGCAGACCGAGCGACCGCTGCTTGACGATCTTGATGTAGTCGTCGAGGAAGCCGACGAGGCCCATGCCCGCCATCAGGAAGAGCACCAGGAGGCCGGAGAGCGTGGTCTCCGTGCCGGTGATGATCTTCGTGAGGAAGTACGCGATGAGCGTGGCCAGGATGAAGGCGATGCCACCCATGGTCGGCGTACCGCGCTTGCTGTGGTGCTCGCGCGGGCCGTCGTCCCGGATGAACTGGCCGTAGCCCTTGCGGGCGAGCAGTTTGATCAGCAGCGGGGTGCCGACCAGGGTCAGGAAGAGCCCGATCACACCCGCGAAGAGGATCTGCCTCATCGGCCGGAGACCTGCCCCTCAGAAGACACCGCGGCGTCGTCGAGCAGCGCCGTGGCGACCCGCTCGAGCCCGACCGATCTGGAAGCCTTCACCAGCACGACGTCTCCTGGGCGCAGCTCGCTGCGCAGCAGGTCGATCGCCGCCTGTGCGTCGGACACGTGCACCGACTCCTCACCCCACGAACCCTCGTTGTATGCGCCCAGTTGGAGCCAGGACGCTTCCCTGCCCCCGACTGCCACGAGCTTGCTCACGTTGAGCCGGACGGCAAGGCGTCCGACCGCGTCGTGCTCGACGAGACCTTCGTCCCCGAGCTCGGCCATGTGACCGAGCACCGCCCACGTACGACGTCCCTTGCCCATGGCCACGAGCGCGCGCAGGGCCGCTCGCATGGACTCGGGGTTCGCGTTGTAGGCGTCGTTGACGACCGTCACACCGTCCGGGCGCTCGGTGACCTCCATCCGCCAGCGGGACAGCGTGCCCGCCTCGGAGAGCGCGAGGGCGATCTCTTCCACGGACATGCCCAGCTCATGGGCGACGGCGGCCGCGGCAAGCGCGTTCGACACGTGGTGCTCACCGTACAGCCGCAAGGTCACGTCGCTGCACCCGGAGGGTGTGTGCAGCGTAAAAGCAGGCTGTCCGTTCTCTGTGAGCCGGACATTCTCGGCACGTACGTCGGCGTCGTCGGCCTCTCCGAAGAGGAGCACGCGGGCCTTCGTGCGCGAAGCCATGGCGCGCACCAGCGGGTCGTCTGCGTTGAGGACGGCGGCCCCGTCCTCGGGCAGCGACTCGACCAGTTCACCCTTCGCTTGCGCGATCTGCTCGCGGCCGCCGAACTCGCCGATGTGGGCGGTGCCGACGTTCAGAACGAGGCCGATCTTCGGCGGCGTCAGTTCCGTGAGGTAGCGAATATGGCCGATTCCGCGCGCCCCCATCTCCAGGACGAGGAAGCGCGTCTCGTCGGTGGCGCTCAGCGCGGTCAGCGGCAGGCCGATCTCGTTGTTGAGCGAGCCCGGCGTGAAGACCGTGGGTGCCTTGCGCCGGAGCACCTGCGCGAGCAGGTCCTTGGAACTGGTCTTGCCGACGGAGCCCGTCAGCGCCACGAGGGTCGCGCCGAGCCGCTCCACGACATGGCGGGCGAGGGCGCCGAGCGCGGCCTGCACGTCGTCCACGACGATGGCGGGCACGCCGACCGGCCGCGAGGCGAGCACGGCGACCGCGCCCGCGGCGACCACGTCGGCCGCGTAGTCGTGGCCGTCGACGCGCTCGCCGACGAAGGCGACGAAGAGGCTGCCGGGCGCCACTTCACGGGAGTCACGGACGACCGGTCCGGTCACCGAGGTGGCCGGATCCGGTATGTCGTACGTCTGCCCGCCGACGACAGTGGCGATCTCGGCGAGGGAGAGGGCGATCACAACTTCATCCCTGGGTTTGCTGGATAGCTTCGCGAAGCACGAGGCGGTCGTCGAAGGGACGCACCACCCCGGCGATGTCCTGTCCCTGCTCATGGCCCTTGCCCGCGACGAGCACGGTGTCACCGGGCCTGGCACGGACCACGGCCGCGCGGATCGCCGCGGCCCGGTCCTCGAAGACGGCGACGTCGCCGCGCTCGTGGGCCGGCACGTCGGCGGCGCCGGCGAGCATCGTGGCGAGAATCGCGAGGGGGTCCTCGCCACGGGGGTTGTCGGAGGTCAGTACGGCGGTGTCGGCGAGGCGGGCCGCGGCCGCGCCCATCGGCATCCGCTTGGTCTTGTCGCGGTCGCCGCCGCAGCCGAGCACGATGTGCAGCTTGCCCTCGGTGACCTTGCGCAGCGCGCGCAGGACCGATTCGACGGCGTCCGTCTTGTGGGCGTAGTCGACGACGGCGAGGTAGGGCTGGCCCGCGTCGACGCGCTCCAGGCGGCCCGGGACGCCGGGCACCGCGCCGATGCCGTCGGCGGCCTGCTGCGGGTCGATGCCCGCGACGGCCAGCGAGACGATCGCGGCGAGGGTGTTGGCGACGTTGAAGGGGCCCGCGAGCGGCGACTTGGCGTTGATCCGCTCGCCCTTGGGTCCGACGGCGACGAACGTCGAGTCGAGCGGTCCGACGTGGACGTCCTCGGCGCGCCAGTCGGCGTCGGGGTGGCCCTCGGCGGAGAAGGTGGTGACGGGCACCTCCGACTCGGTGATGAGCCGGCGCCCGTACTCGTCGTCGAAGTTGACCACGCCGAGGCGCGAGCGGCGCTTGGTGAAGAGCTGCGCCTTGGCCTGGAAGTAGTCCTCCATGCCGGAGTGGAACTCCATGTGCTCCGGGCTGAGGTTGTTGAAGACGGCGACGTCGAAGACGCAGCCGTCCACCCGGCCGAGCACCAGGGCGTGGCTTGAGACCTCCATCGCGACGGCCTCGACGCCGCGCTCGCGCATCACCGCGAACATGGCCTGGAGGTCGGTGGCTTCGGGGGTCGTCCGCTCCGACTTGATGCGCTCGTCGCCGATGCGCGTCTCGACGGTGCCGATCAGCCCGGTCGCGCGCAGCCCCTTGAGGCCGCCCTCGATGAGGTACGCGGTCGTGGTCTTGCCGGACGTGCCGGTGATGCCGATCTGGAGCAGGCCGCGGCCGGGCCGGCCGTAGACCGTGGCCGCCAGCTCGCCCATGACGGCGCGGGGGCTGTCGACGACCAGGACCGGCAGACCGGTCACGGCCGCGCGTTCGGCGCCCGTCGGGTCCGTGAGGATGGCCGCGGCGCCGAGGTCGGCGGCCTGCGCGACGAAGTCGGCGCCGTGCATCCGGGCGCCGGGCAGCGCGGCGTAGATGTCACCGGGGCGCACCGCGCGGGAATCGTGCGTGATGCCCGTGATCTCCGCGTCGCCCTGGACGTCGACGCCGAGACCGCCTGCGAGCTCCGTCAGTGAAGCCGCGGAGACCTGGTCAGGCCGCGGCGGTCCCGGGTATGTCACGGGAGCGCCCTTCTGGGTGGTTTGGGACTGATCAGCGTGTGGCACGGCGGTGAGCGTACCGGGCTCACCCCCCGCGGGGCGAAGCGGGCGGTGTGGCGAGGGGTGGTTCCCCGGGCCGGGAGTGATCGTTGTCACGGGCGGTTCCTGGTCGGTCTGGGGAGTCGGTCCGAGGTGTCGGTCCGAGGTGTCGGTCCGAGGGCTAGAAGGTCACCGGAAGGCGGGCCGGGCCCTTGCCGGTGGGCGGGACTTGGAGCGTCTTGAGGGCGAACTCCATGACTTTCTTGTGGATGGGGCCACAGATCTGGCCACCGAAGTAGCTGCCCTGGGTGGCGTTCTGGATGGCGCAGTAGACGGTGACGCGCGGCTTGTCGGCCGGCGCGAAACCGGCGAACGACGAGGTGTAGCCCTTGTAGCGGCCGGTCACGGGGTCGACCCGGTTGGCCGTACCGGTCTTGCCCGCGACGCGGTAGCCGGGGATGCGGGCCTTGTTGCCGGTGCCCTCCTCGTCGTCGACCACCGACTCCAGCATCCGCGCCAGGGTCTTGGCCGTCTTGTCGCTCACCACCCGGGTCTTCTTCGGCTTGGGGGCGGGCGTGAAGCGGTCGTCGGGGCCCTTGATGCCGCGCACGAGCGTGGGCTCCACGCGTACGCCGTTGTTGGCGATGGTCGAGTAGACCGAGGTCGCCTGCATGGCGTTGATCGAGAAGCCCTGGCCGAACGGGATCGTGTACTGCTGCGAGGTCGACCACTTGTCGGCGGACGCGAAGATGCCGGGCGTCTCGCCGGGGAAGCCGAGCCCGGTCTCCCTGCCGATGCCGAACTTGCGCAGGTAGGAGTGGAGGACTTCGTTGGCCTCCTTCTGCGTCTTGCCCAGCTCACCGGTGGCCAGGATGGTGCCGATGTTGGAGGACTTGGCGAGCACGCCGTTGAGCGTCAGGGACCAGGTGGGGTGGTCGATGTCGTCCTGGAAGAGGCGGTCGCCGCGGTGCAGCCGGTTGGGCACGGTCACATGGGTGTCGGGCGTGGCCGCGTTCTCCTCCAGGACCGCGGCCATCGACATGACCTTGGCGGTGGAGCCGGGCTCGAAGGCGTCCTGGAGCGCGGCGTTGCCGAGCGCCCTGCCGTCGGCCTGCGAGAGGTCGTTGGGGTCGAAGCCGGGCGCGTTGGCCATCGCGAGGACCTCACCGGTCTGCGTGTCCTGCACCAGCACGTAGCCGCGGTCGGCCCCGGACTTCTTGACCTGCTCGCTGATGGCGTTCTGCGCGGCCCACTGGATGTCGCGGTCGATGGTGAGCTCGACGTCGGAGCCGGGCACGGCGGGCGTCTCCATGGAGCCCGCGGTCGGCACGCGCCGGCCACCGGACTGGGCATAGCGGATCTTGCCCTCCTCGCCCGCCAGCTTCTTGTTGAGCTGCTGTTCGAGGCCGCCCGCGCCCTTGCCCTCGGCGTTGACCCAGCCCAGTATCCCGGCGGCGAGGTCGTCGTTGGGGTAGACCCGCTTGCTGCTGGGGTCCGCGAGGACGCCGGCCAGCACGTTCGGCGAGTCCGGGTCGGCGGTCGCCTTCTCGGCGAGGGCCCCGCGCAGGTCCTTGATCTGCTTCCACACCTGGGGGGTCTGGCGGCGGGCCAGCAGGACGTAGCGGGTGTCCGGGGTCTTGAGCTTCGCGGTGATCTTCGCCGCGTCCTGGTCGAGGATGGGGGCCAGGAGCGCGGCCGCCTGCTCCGGCGCGTCCTTGACCTTCATCTCCTTCGGAGTGAACAGCGAGGGGTCGGCCGTGATGTCGTACGCGTCCTCACTGGCCGCGAGTTCGACGCCGCCGCGGTCGGTGATGCGCCCGCGCTCGGGCGTCAGGGTGTGGGTGAAATAGCGGTTCTTCTCGGCCTTGGCCGCGTACGCGCCGGCGTCGACGGCCTGTACCTGGAGCAGCCGTACGACGAAGGCGAGCATCACCAGGGTCAGGCCGAGGCTGACCATGCGCAGCCGGGGCCTGGGGCTGCCGAGGCGGATGGTGCGGGTCCTGCCCTTGGCCGCGGGGCGGCGGGCGGCGGGGCGCTTGCCGGACGCGGGCCGCTTGCCGGACGCCGGGCGGCGTCCGGCGGCGGGGCGCACGGGCTTCGCGGGCCCTGGTACGCGCCGCCGCGGGGGTTCCCTGTCGGACACTTGTCATCACCTGCCGGAGGTCGTGGGAACGGGCGGCGGGGCCTGCGGCGGCGCCACGGGGGGCGCGGCCGGGGCCCGCGGGATGACGACCGGGGCGGGCGCCCCCTGCGGGCGGGGCACGGGCTGCCCGGCGGCGGTGCGGGGCACGCCGCGCACGCTCCCGTCGGGGTCCAGGAAGGCGGGGTCGCCGCCGGGGACCATGCCGAGCTCGTCGGCGCGGCGCTGGAGGGCGTCGGGGGCCGCGTAGCCGTCCACCTCGCGCTGGAGCTGCTGCTCCTCCTCGGTGAGGTCCTTGGTCCGCTTCTTCAGCTCGCTGAGCTGGAAGGAGCCTTCGTTGAGCGAGGAGTTCAGGATGAGCAGCATGATCAGGCCGCCGCCGAGGAGCAGCACGACGAGGAGGACGAAGGGGGCCCGCGCGGCCTGGGCGGGGCCCTGCGGCAGCAGTCGCGCGAGGCGGGCGGCCCTCCCCCGCAGCTCGGGTTTCCTGCTCATGGAGCCTCCTCGCGGACTCTGCTCATGGGGCCTGGCGGCCTGTCGCGCCCTCTGCGGGCCTACCGGCTCAACCGACGTCTTCGCGTACGCGCTGGGCGCCGCGCAGCCTGGCGGGCGCCGCCCGGCGGTTCTCGGCGACCTCTTCCTCCGTGGGCAGTTCGGCACCGCGGGTCAGCAGCTTGAGCCGCGGCTGGTAGCGCTCCGGGACCACGGGCAGACCGGCGGGTGCGCTGTTCGCCGCACCGGCCGCGAAGACCTGCTTCACGAGCCGGTCTTCGAGCGAGTGGTACGAGAGGACGGCGATACGGCCGCCGACGGCGAGCGTCTTGACGGCCGCGGGGACGGCCCGCTCCAGGACGCTCAACTCGCCGTTGACCTCGATGCGCAGGGCCTGGAAGGTGCGCTTGGCGGGGTTGCCGCCGGTGCGCTTGGCGGCCTGCGGCAGGGAGTCGCGGATCAGCTCGACGAGACGGGCGCTGTTGGTGAACGGCTCCTTCTCGCGCTCGCGCACGACGGCGCCCACGATCCGCTTGGCCTGCTTCTCCTCGCCGTACTGGCGCAGGATCCGCACCAGTTCGCCCGGCGCGTACGTGTTGAGGACCTCGGCGGCGCTCATGCCGGTCGTCTGGTCCATGCGCATGTCCAGGGGCGCGTCCTGGGCGTACGCGAACCCCCGGTCGGCCTCGTCGAGTTGCATGGAGGAGACGCCGAGGTCGAAGAGGATGCCCTGCACGCGCCGGACGCCGAGGCGGTCGAGCACCTCGGGCAGTTCGTCGTAGACGGCGTGGACGAGGGTGGCCCGGTCGCCGAAGGGGGCGAGCCGCTCACCGGAGAGGCGCAGGGCCTCCTTGTCCCGGTCCAGGGCGATGAGGCGGGCGGCGGGGAAGGTGGAGAGCAGGGCCTCGCTGTGGCCGCCGAGGCCGAGGGTGCAGTCCACGACGACCGCGCCCGGTTCGGCGAGCGCGGGGGCCAACATGTCCAGGCACCGCTGGAGCATCACCGGGACGTGTCGGCTGTTCTCGGTCAAGGGGCCCTCTCAGGTCCGGCGCGGCGTCCTACGCACTGCCGGGTCCCCGCCCGCTCCGTGAAGGGGAATGGCCTGCCGGCGCCGGGAAGTGGCGTCAGCCGACCGGAGCGGGAGGAGGCCGAGCCGTACGTACGCGCCGCGCACGTGGGGGTTTCGGGGAATCCCCGGGATGTGCGGTCCAGCGGGGAGCAGGTCGCGGCTCCCGCTTCGCGTCACTTTAGTCCACCGTGTCTCCCGGTCAATCAACCGGCCTGCGCGTCGCCGATCAAACCGGCGAAGGGGACGAAAAGGGAGAAGTCACTCGAACAGTGGCCCTTACGACACTCGTGTGGGTTACCTCACAACAAGAGTCTTTGACGTTCTTTGTCCCTTCCCACGACGCGCCGCGGCGATCAGTGCGGACTAACGTCGTCACCATGTCGACTTCCGCATCTTCCTCGGGCCCCACTCCCGCAGAGCCGCACGGCGACATAGCCGTCGGCACGGTCACCGACCGCCTCGTCGAAGCCAACGCGAGGTACGCCGCCGGCTTCACCGATCCCGGCATGGACGCCCGCCCCGTCCTGCGCGTCGCCGTCGTCGCCTGCATGGACGCGCGCCTGGACCTGCACGAGGCGCTCGGCCTCGAACTGGGCGACTGCCACACCATCCGGAACGCGGGCGGTGTCGTCACCGACGACGTCATCCGCTCCCTGACCATCAGCCAGCGCGCCCTCGGCACCCGCAGCGTCGCCCTCATCCACCACACCACCTGCGGCCTCGAATCCCTCACCGAGGAGTTCCGGCACGACCTGGAGATGGAGGTCGGACAGCGTCCGGCCTGGGCGGTGGAGTCGTTCCGCGACGTCGACCAGGACGTCCGGCAGTCCATCCGCCGCGTGCGGACCTCGCCCTTCCTCCTCCACACCGACGACGTACGCGGATTCGTGTTCGACGTGAAGACGGGTCTCCTGCGCGAGATCGACCCCGCGTGACACCGTGCGTGACTGACAAAGAGTCGTAAGACCCGACAAATCGGCGCCAGTTATCCACAGGCGAGTGACACAACCCCTTATGCCCAACAACAATGCGGGGGTGGCACCACGCGGAACCATCACGCGTGGTGCCGGTGAATTCGGGGTGGGCCGGGCCGCGCGCAATGAGCGGCCCGGAAATGGGGAATCCCTGCTCCTTGAGAGCTTGGGGAAGGGCCGAGGAGGGCCGGGTGACGACCTATGACGATCGAGCGAGCCTCACTGATCTGACCACCACCGCGGAGCGCGTCCGCGGATCGGTGGAAGGTGTGATCGAGGGCAAGCCGGAGGTCGTACGGCTTTCGCTGACCGTGCTGCTCGCCGAGGGGCACCTGCTCATCGAGGATGTGCCGGGCGTCGGCAAGACCATGCTGGCCAAGGCGCTCGCGCGGTCCATCGACTGTTCGGTGCGGCGGATCCAGTTCACGCCGGACCTGCTGCCGTCGGACATCACGGGTGTGTCCATCTTCGACCAGCAGCGCCGGGACTTCGAGTTCAAGCCGGGCGCGATCTTCGCGCAGATCGTGATCGGCGACGAGATCAACCGCGCGTCGCCGAAGACGCAGTCCGCGCTCCTGGAGTCCATGGAGGAGCGCCAGGTCACGATCGACGGGCAGACCTATGAACTGCCGAGCCCGTTCATGGTGGTCGCCACCCAGAACCCGGTGGAGATGGAGGGCACGTACCCCCTGCCCGAGGCGCAGCGCGACCGCTTCATGGCACGCGTCTCCATCGGCTATCCGGGCCCGGAGGCCGAGCTTCAGATGCTCGACATCCACGGCGGCGCCTCCCCCCTGGACGACCTCCAGCCGGTGGCGCACGCCCACGAGATTGTCAAGCTCATCGACGCCGTCCGCACCGTCCACGTCGCCGACACCGTGCGCAGGTACGCGGTGGACCTGGTCGGGGCGACCCGCAACCACCCTGACCTGAGACTCGGGGCGTCCCCGCGCGCGACGTTGCACCTGCTGCGCGCCGCCAAGGCGTCCGCGGCCCTCAGCGGCCGGGAGTTCGCCCTCCCCGACGACGTGCAGTCCCTGGCCGTCGCGGTCCTCGCGCACCGCCTGCTGCCCACGGCACAGGCCCAGTTGAACCGGCGCACGGCCGAGCAGGTCGTCCTGGAGATCCTCCAGCACACCCCGGTCCCGGCCGCCGCCCAGCCCGCCCCCGGCGGGTTCTTCAACCAGCAGCCGCCCGGCGCCCGGAGGCTGTGATGGCTGCCGGGGGGCAGCCGGACGGCACCGCCGACGACGACAAGGGCGGGCTGCGCACGGCCCTCGCGGGTCTGACCACCCGCGGGCGCTCCTTCCTCGCGGCCGGTGTCGCCGCCGCCATCTGTGCCTACGTCCTCGGCCAGAGCGATCTGCTGCGCGTGGGGCTGCTGCTCGCCGTGCTGCCGCTGGTCTGCGCCGTCGTCCTCTTCCGCACCCGGTACCGCGTCGCGGGCAGCCGCAGGCTCTCCCCCGCGCGCGTGCCCGCGGGTTCCGAGGCCCGCGTCCACCTGCGCATGGACAACGTCTCCCGGCTGCCCACCGGGCTCCTGATGCTCCAGGACCGGGTGCCGTACGTACTCGGTCCCCGGCCCCGGTTCGTGCTCGACCGCGTCGAGGCGGGCGGCCGCCGCGAGGTGTCCTACCGCGTCCGCTCCGACCTGCGCGGACGGTATCCGCTCGGCCCGCTGCAACTGCGCCTCTCGGACCCGTTCGGCATGTGCGAGCTGACGCGTTCCTTCTCGACGTACGACACCCTCACCGTCATCCCGCGCGTGGAGGCGCTGCCCCCGGTGCGGCTCACCGGCGAGGCCAAGGGGTACGGCGACGGGCGCAACCGCTCGCTGGCCCTCGCCGGCGAGGACGACGTCATCCCGCGCGGGTACCGCCACGGCGACGACCTGCGCCGGGTGCACTGGCGCTCCACCGCGCGCTACGGCGAGCTGATGGTCCGCCGCGAGGAGCAGCCGCAGCGCGCCCGCTGCACGGTGCTCCTCGACACCCGGGGCGTCGGCTTCCGGGGCGCGGGCCCCGACTCCGCCTTCGAATGGGCGGTCTCGGGCACGGCCTCCGCCCTGGTGCACATGCTGGAGCGCGGCTTCTCGGTCCGGCTCCTCACCGACACCGGGACGTCGGTGCCCGGCGAGGGCTCGGACGGCTTCGCGGGCGCCAGCCAGGAGTCGGCGGACGCGGCAGGGCTGATGATGGACACCCTCGCGGTGATCGACCACTCCGACGGCGCCGGACTCTCCCGCGCCTACGACGTCCTGCGCGGGGGCAACGAAGGCCTCCTCGTCGCTTTCCTCGGCGACCTCGACGAGGAGCAGGCGGCCGTGGTCGGCAAGATGCGCCAGCGCAGCGGCGCCGCGGTCGCCTTCGTCCTGGACAGCACGGCCTGGGCACAGGGCCCGGGCAACGCTCCCTCCGATGCCGGTGACGCGCGCGTGCGGATGCTGCGCGGGGCCGGCTGGACGGCCCTGCCCGTGCCGCCGGGCGCGAGCCTGACCGATCTGTGGCGCCAGGCGGACCACGCCCGCACCAGCGCGGGCCCCGCGCCCGCCGCGGGGACGACGACCGGGGGCTGGGCATGAGTGCCGCGCGGCGAGTACGTACGACAGTGGGTACGACAGTGGGGGGACCGTCATGAGCGGACGCGCGCGGCTGTCGCTCTGCGCCACCGCGGCCACGCTGATGGCGTCGAGCGCGATGCTGCCGCTCGTCGACCCCGCGACGTGGTTCCTGCAAGCGGTGATCCTGCTCGCGCTGCAGAGCGGGGTGGGTGCGCTGGCCCGGCGGGCGCCGCTGGCCAGGCCGCTCACCGTGGCGGTGCAGGCGCTGGTGACGCTGCTGCTGCTCACCCTGGTCTTCGCCCGCCGGCAGGCCATCGCCGGGTTCCTGCCGGGCCCCGACGTGTTCCGCCGCTTCGGGCTGCTCCTGGAGGCGGGCGCCGACGACGTCGGGCGGTACGCGATCCCGGCGCCGCTCAGCGACGGCATCCGGCTGATGCTGGTCGGCGGCGTCCTGGTGATAGGCCTCGCGGTGGACGCCCTCGCGGTGACCTTCCGTACGGCGGCCCCCGCCGGGCTCCCGCTGCTCGCGCTGTACTCGGTCGCGGCGGGCCTCTCCGGTGACGGCGCCGGATGGCTGTGGTTCCTGCTGGCCGCTGCCGGGTATCTGCTGCTCCTGCTCGCGGAGGGCCGCGACAGGCTCTCGCAGTGGGGCCGGGTGTTCGGCGGCGCGGCGCGCGCGCCGGGGCGGGTCTCGGGCGGCCTGGAGAGCAACACCGGGGTGATCGCCCCGGTCCGCACCGGACGGCGTATCGGCGCCCTGGCGCTCGGCATCGCCCTGGTGGTGCCGCTCGCGCTGCCCGCCCTGGACGGCGGCCTGCTGGGCGGCGACGGCGGCCCCGGGGGCGACGGCTCGGGCGGCGGCGGGACGATCTCCGCCGTGAACCCGCTGGTCGCGCTCCAGGACAGCCTGAACCAGCCGGAGGACCGCGAGGTCATCTCGTACCGCACGAACGCCGAGCGGACCGAGGAGCAGTATCTGCGCATCGTCTCGCTCGACAAGTTCGACGGTACGACGTGGAAGACGACCGTGCGGCGCATCGAGGACGTGCCCTCACCGCTGCCGACCCCCCGGGGGCTCGCCGCCGACGTGCGCAGGAGCGAGGTCCGGACGACCCTCTCCGCCTCCGAGAGCTATGCGCAGAACTGGCTGCCCATGCCCTTCCCCGCCAGCAGCGTGCAGATCGGCGGCCGCTGGCGGTACGAGCCGGTGGGCCGCGCGCTCGTCGGCGACCGGGGACAGACCACGCGGGGCGCGAAGTACCAGGTCACGAGCCTGGTCGTGGAGCCCACGGCCGAGCAGCTCGCGAACGCCTCCGCGCCGCCCGGGGATCTGCGGGAGGAGTTCACCGAGGTCCCTGAGTCCCTGCCGGGGATGGTCGCGGACCGGGCCCGCCAGGTCACCAAGGGCGCCGCGAACCCGTACGAGCAGGCGGTCAAGCTCCAGGACTACTTCGCCTCCGACGGCGGCTTCACGTACAACACCCAGGTCAAGGCGGGCAGTGGTCCTTCCGCGATCCGGAGGTTCCTGGAGCAGAAGGAGGGCTTCTGCGTCCACTTCTCCTTCGCGATGGCCTCCATGGCGCGGACGCTCGGCATCCCGGCCCGCGTCGCCGTGGGCTTCACGCCGGGCTCCGCGCAGGCGGACGGCACCATGTCGGTGGGGCTGCGGGACGCGCACGCCTGGCCCGAGCTGTACTTCGAGGGCGTGGGCTGGACCCGCTTCGAGCCGACGCCCAACCGCGGCTCGGTGCCGGAGTACACCCGCTCCGACGTCGTCCCCGGTGACGCCGGTGACCCCGACATGCCGGAGCCCTCGGCCTCCTCCGAGCCCTCCACGGCGCCTTCGGCCGCCGAGAGCTGCCCGCCGGACCTGGCGAAGCAGGGCGGCTGTACCAGCGCGGCTCCGGAGGCCGCGGCCGGGTCGGGCAGCGGCGGGCCGCCCGTCGGGAAGATCGTGGCCCTCTCGGTGGCCGCGCTGCTCCTGCTGTTCGCGCTTCTGTCGCCGCTGCTGTGGCGGACCCGGGTGCAGTCGGTGCGGCTGGCGACGGGCCCGCACGGACAGGCACCGGCCGGCTGGGCGCGTGGCGTCGGCGGTCCCACACCGGAAGCCGCGGCGGCGCGGACACTCGCCGCCTGGCTCGAAGCGACCGACACGGCCTGGGACCACGGCATTCTGCCGGACGAGTCGCTGACGCCGCGCAAGGCCGCCGCCCGGATCGTCCGCATCGGCAGGCTGTCGACGGAGCCCGCGGCGGCCGCGCACCGGCTGGCGACCGCGGTGGAACAGGTGCTGTACGCCCCGTCCCCGCAGCCCGTGTCGGGGCTCTCCGACGACGTACGGCGGATACGCCAGGGGCTGCGCGCCTCGGCGACCCGCTCCATCCGGTTGCGGGCGACGCTCGCCCCGCGTTCGACCGCTCGGGTGGTGTGGGCGGCCTCGGAACGCTGGTCGGCGCTGAGCGAACGGTGGAGCGAGCGGGTCACCAAGCGGTGGACGGCCCTGACGCGGAAGCTGCCGCGCCGGGCACGGCAAGAGGGCTGAGGGACCGGGGCTGAGGGACCGGGGCCGCGGGGGCCTGTCCTACCCGCGCCGCCCCCATGCGTGAGGGGTGACCGCCCGGTGGCGGTCACCCCTCACGTACGGCACAATGCGTCCGGCTCAGCTCGGCCGGGCTTCGCTCACTGACCGCCGCCCTGCTCGTCGCGGCGGCGCTGCCATCGTTGTTCGATACGGTCCATGACGGAGCGGCGCTGCCTTGTCTGCCGTCGAGCCTGCGGTCCACCCTGCGCGGCCGCGGCCCCAGCACCCTGTTCACCAGGCTTCGGGGCCTTGCGCCAACCGGTGACGGCGAGCACCGCACAGCCCAGCATGACGAGAAAACCCACCACGCTGATCCAGATCTGCTGCGCGACCATTCCGGCCATGAGGAGGGCGATGCCCACCAGGAAGCCCACGACCGCTTGGTAGACCCGCTTCCGGGTGTACGTACGCAGCCCGCTTCCCTCAAGCGCTGTCGCGAACTTGGGATCTTCGGCGTACAGCGCTCGCTCCATTTGCTCGAGCATGCGCTGCTCGTGCTCCGAGAGCGGCACGGAGTCCTCCTCATCGTGCAGTCGCCGGGGCGACCGGGGGTCCCCTTCAGGATAGGCAGGGAATCGCCCCCGTGAAACCCGCCCCTCTGCGCCAACTTCGCCAAACCGGACCTTCATGCCCCTCCGGCCCGCTGAAGCGTGCATTCCCCAGCGGCCGGACTGTCATGCAGGACGGTGTCCCTCGATCATACGGCGCCGGTAGCCCGTTCGGGGGGCCTGTGGCGTACTCCATGTGCGGCTGCGCCCCTGATCAGCGGGTCAGCCAACGGCGTACCTCAGGCTCCGGCCGTCTCGCGGACCTCGCCGAGCACATGCAGCTGAGTGGCCACGGCGTGGAAGGCGGGCAGTTCGGCGGCCGCGGCCTCCAGCTTGAGCAGGGCCTCCATGGCGCCGGGCTCGGTGTCCACGAGGACGCCCGGGACCAGGTCGGCGAAGACCCGGACACCGTGCACCGCGTCGACGCGGACGCCCGCGGCCTCGACGAGCGCGGTGAGCTGCTCGGCGGTGAAGCGGCGCGGCACGGGGTCGCCCTCGCCCCAGCGGCCCGCCGGGTCGGCGAGAGCGGTCTGCGCCTCCGTGAAGTGGCCCGCGAGGGCCCGCGCGAGCACGGCACCGCCGAGTCCGGCGCCGAGCAGGCTGAGGATGCCGCCGGGGCGCAGCGCGTCGACGGCGAGGCGCACGCCCTCGGCCGGGTCGTCCACGTACTCCAGGACGCCGTGGCACAGGACGGCGTCGAAGCCGCCGCGCCCGACCACGTCGAAGAGGCCGAGCACATCGCCCTGGACACCGCGCACCCGGTCGGCGACTCCGGCCTCGGCGGCCCGGCGCTCCAGCGCGAACAGCGCGTTCGGGCTGGGGTCGACGACCGTGACGCGGTGCCCGAGTCGGGCGACGGGCACCGCGAAGTTGCCGCTGCCGCCCCCGGTGTCGAGCACGTCGAGCTCGGAGCGTGACTCCCGGCCCGTGACCTTGACGCGGCGGTCGAGGGCGTCCTTCAGGACGTCCCAGACCACGGCGGTACGGAGAGAGGCGCGGGGACGGTAGGGGTCGGAGCGCAGCGACGCCGTTTGAGCGTGGTGATGGGAGACGGGCGGGCGCATCGGGTCCGACACGGCAGTTGACTCCTCGGCGCGTGGGGTGCGAACGACTCCCACCCTATTGCCTGCCGCCCGGTGCCCCGGTCACCGTCCCGCACCGCGGGACGCCCTGTCAGCTCGCGTCGGGCGGCCCCTCTCCGGCCGCGGGCGGCTCCTGCCTCGGCTGGGGCAGTACGGGCTGGAGCACCAGCATCCGCTCGACCAGACGCAGGAACATCGCCACGTCCCGCAGCAGGTCGTCTGCGTCGCGGGCGGTGGCGGCGCCCCGGATGCCCGCCTCGGCGCGGGCCCTGCGGGCGGCGCCGGAGGCGAAGAGGGCGCTCCACTCGGTCAGTTCGGGTGCTATCTCGGGGAGGACTTCCCAGGCGCTTCGGATGCGCTGCCTGCGGCGCGGGGTCGTCTCGGGCCGGCCGCGCGCGGCGAGGACGGCGGCCGCGGTGCGCAGGGCGGCGAGGTGGGCGGTGGCATAGCGCTCGTTCGGGGCGTCGAGGCGGGCCGCCTCCTCGATTCCGGCGCGGGCCTGGCCGAGCAGTTCGAGGGCGGCGGGCGGGGCGGTCGCGCGGCGCAGGACGGGGTGGACATCGCTCGCCGGGCCGGTCAGTGAGGGAGCAGCGCCGACGGCGCGGTGCCGGCGTGCGGCTGCTGCGGAAGAGCTGGCCATGACGAACCTCCTGTCGTCGTGTGACGGCACAGTGGCCGTATGTGCCCATGGTGAAGTACCCCACTGACAATCGGCCTTGACCTGGCCTTTCGCCCATATCGCCGCTGCGTGGCGAGGCTTGGCCCGGGACCGGGTCCGCCCGGAGCCGGCGCCGTGGGCGCGGCGGGACCTGTGAGAATCAGGGCCATGGACAGCAGTGCGGCCGGCAGTCGGCGAGAGGCCACCCGGCAGAAGCTCTACGAAGCCGCCGTCACCCTCATCGCGGAACAGGGATTCTCCGCGACGACGGTCGACGAGATCGCCGAGCGGGCGGGGGTCGCGAAGGGCACCGTCTACTACAACTTCGCGAGCAAGTCCGTCCTCTTCGAAGAGCTGCTGCGGCACGGTGTCGGCCTGCTGACCGCCTCCCTGAAGGAGGCGGCCGAGGAGACGGACCGGGCCGGCGGCAGCAAGGTCGACGCCCTCGACGCGATGATCAGGGCCGGTCTGGACTTCATCAACCGCTACCCCGCCTTCACGCAGCTCTACGTGGCCGAGCTCTGGCGGACCAACCGGGCCTGGCAGTCCACGCTCCTGGTGGTCAGACAGCAGGCGGTCGCGGTGGTCGAGGACGTGCTGCGCGCGGGCGTCGGGAACGGCGAGCTGAGCGAGGAGATCGACATCCCGCTGACGGCCGCCGCGCTCGTCGGCATGGTGCTGGTCGCCGCCCTCGACTGGCAGGCCTTCCAGCCCCAGCGCTCGCTCGACGACGTGCACGCGGCACTGTCCCGGCTGCTCCAGGGCCGCGTGAGCGGCACGCGCGCGTAGCGGCACGCGCCCGCCCGCTCAGGGGCCGCACGCGACAGCGCCGGTCCGGTGGCCCCCCGTCTCCGGGCGGCACCGGACCGGCGCCTCTCACGTCCCCCGTGACCCCCCGTGCGACCCCCGTGTGGTCGTCCCCCGAGTCACCCCCGTACCTCGCCCCCGCCTGGTGGCGGGAGGAGCGGGCAAGGGTGTGGCGCCCGTTCCGCCGCCCCGTGTCGGCGGTACCGGCGCCACGCCCTTCTCCGTGGCCCTCACTCTTCCGTCTTTGCAGGTGAGGGCCCATCCGCGCGCGTACTCATCTCTTCTCCTAGGTACGGGTACTCAGGCATGCGCGCTCAACCTCAGGCCGGTCCGCTCCGGCAGTGGTTACGATCACGTCCGTGTCCGTACTCCCCCTGGTGTTCACCAGCGGCTGGGCGAGCGGGATCAACGCGTACGCCGTTGTCCTGCTGCTCGGCGTCTTCGGCGCGACCGGTGTCAGTGACGAGGTCCCGGAGGCGCTCCAGCGGCCGGACGTCCTGATCGCCGCCGGAGCGCTCTTCGCCTGCGAGGCCGTCGCCGACAAGATCCCCTACGTCGACTCGGTGTGGGACTCCGTGCACACCGTGATCCGGCCGGTCTCCGGAGCGGTGGTCGGGGCGCTGCTCGCCGGGCAGAGCGGTTCACTCTCCGATCTGGCGGCGGGGGCCGTCGGCGGCTCGACCGCGCTGGCCAGCCACGCGGTGAAGGCCGGGACGCGGATGGCGGTCAACACCTCGCCGGAGCCGTTCAGCAACGTCGTACTGAGCATCGCGGAGGATCTCGGGGTCGGCGGGGTCGTCTCCTTCGCCATGTTCCATCCGGAGGCCGCCGCGATCATCGCGGGCGTACTCCTGCTGCTCGGCCTGTTCCTCCTCGTCCTCCTCGTCTCCCGCATCCGCCGGTTCCTGCGGCGCAGGGCGCAGCGGCGCGAGGAGAGGCGGCTCGCGGGCCGCGCGGGGCCGCCGCCCGGCTGAGCGCGAGGGCTCCGTCGTCACTGTCAGTGGCGGCCGATAAAGTCCCTGGCATGGCACGGATTGTGGTGATCGGCGCCGGGATGGGCGCGATGGCGGCCGCCGCCCGGCTCTCCGTCGCGGGCCACCGGGTGGTGGTGTACGAACGCGGGGAGACGTACGGCGGCGCGCTCGGCCGCTTCGAGCGGGACGGCTTCGCCTTCGACACGGGACCGGGACTGCTCCAGCTCCCGGCGGTCTACCGCGACGTGTTCGTCAAGACCGGCAAGGAGCCCCTGGAGCAGTGCGTCGAGCTCACCCAGGTGGAGCCCGCCGTGCGGCACGTCTTCGCGGACGGCACCGTCACCGACCTGCCGAACGCCTCGCGCGCGGGCATCGGCGAGGCCCTGGACAAGGCGCTGGGCGACGGCTCGGGCGCCCGCTGGGCGGCCTTCGTGAACCGCGCGAGGGAGACGTGGGACCGCACCCGCCGCCCCCTCCTCGAGGAGCCCCTCTTCGACGACTGGACGGTGCTCGGCGCCCGCGAGCCGTATCCCGCCGTGGTCCACAAGCGGCTGCTGCGCCGCGACCGCCGCGCGGCCACGTTCGCTGGGATCGGCGAGCTGGAGCTGGGCGGCGACCCCCGCCTCGTGGCGCTCCTCGAATACTTCGCCCTGGCGCACGGCCTCGACCCGCGGACGACCCCGGCGAGCGCGGCCGTCCTGCCGTACATGGAACAGACCTTCGGCGTCTGGGCGGTGCGGGGCGGCATGCGCGAGCTGGCCCGGGCGCTGTACGAGCGGTGCCTGGCCCGGCGGGTGGAGTTCGTGTTCGGCGCCGCGGTGACGCGGATCGTGGAGAAGGACGGCCGCGCCGCGGGCGTGGAGCTCATGGACGGCACGGCGGAGGCAGCGGACTTCGTGGTCGCGGGCGTCACGCCCACCGCTCTGGCCGGGCTGATGCCGGGCGGCGTGGACGTGCGGGCGGAGGGTGACGTGCCCGGACGCTCCGGGACACCGAGCCGCCTGACGGTTCTGCTGGCCCTGTCCGGCGGCCGCCCCGAGTCCGCCCCGCACCGCACGGTGGTGCACGCGGCGGACCGCGGGGCCGAGCTGGACCACCTCTTCGGAGAGCGGCCGGGCCTCGCCGCCGCCCCCACCGTCACGGTGCTGCGCCCCGAAGGCCCCGGCCACGCTCCGGACGACGCGCACGAGGCGGTGACGCTCACGGTGACGGTGCCCGCGCGTCTGGAGGTCACCCCGGCCGACGTGGAGCGGCTGATCGACCGCGCCGAGGCCGCCGTCCCGGGGCTGCGGAGCCGCCTGCTGTGGCACGAGGTGCGTACGCCGGCCGATGTGGCCGGGGCCACGGGCGCCGACGGTGGCTCGGTGCCCGCCCCCGCTCTCGCCGCGGCGGACGGCAGGCTCCTGCACCCGGCCAACGGCACCCGGCTGCCGGGGCTCTTCGCCGTCGGCGGCTGGTCGCATCCGGGTGGCGGCCTGCCTCACGCGGGCATGTCGGGGGCGCTGGTCGCCGGGCTGATCGTCGAGGGGCCGGAGTTCCGCGGCTCGCAGTGAGCGAGGCGGCGCTCCGGCCCGGGTGATCAGTACGGGGGAGGGATACGGGGGAGGCGGTACGGGACGAATCAGTAGCGGTACTGCTGCTCGTTCTGGTCCGGGTGATGGCCCGGACCCGGGCCCTGGCCCGAGCCGTCGTGGCCGTCGCCGTGCCCGTACGGATACGGCTGCTCCTGCGGGAGCTCCCCGCCGTACTGCGCGTCGGTGGAGCGCTGCTGGGGCACCCAAACGCCGCCGGGCGGAGTCTCGTTGTACACCTCGTCGAGCCCGCCGTAGGTGTCGCCGCCGTACGGGGCGTACTGCTGCTGCCCGCCGTAGGCCTCGTAGCCCTGCCCGGCGCCGTAGCCCTGTCCGCCGATGTACGGGTCGGAGTACGCGGCGTACTGCTGCTGCCCGCTCTCGCCGTACGCGTAGCCCTGCTGCTCGTAGCCCTGCTGGTCATAACCCGGCTGGTCGTAGCCCGCGAAGGCCGCGGTGTCGTAGCCGTGGTCCGCGCCCTGGTAGGCGTCGCCGGTGGCGGGCGGGGCGTGCGCCGCGTCGTCGTAGACGCCGTACTGTCCGGTGTCGTCGGGCATCGGCTCCGGGGCGTAGACCCCCGGGTCGTGCGCGGGCGGCGGCGGGACCGGCTCGAACTGCTGGTCGGGAGTCTGCTCGTACTCCAGGTCGGAGACCTGGAGCGTCGGCTCCTGCACGGCCGCCGACCTGCCGGACGCCTTGCGGCGCCTGCTCAGGCCCGGCTTGCCGCCGAGCGCCCAGCCGGTGGAGAAGCCCTGGCGGAACGAGAGCGTCACGTACGTCTGGCCGGTGGCGAAGGCGATGGCGCCGAGCCCGATGACCCACACCGACGGCATCAGCACGCCGATGACCACGCAGAGGAAGCCCACGAACGCCAGGAGCCGCCAGCGCAGCCTGGCCTTGTACTGCAGCAGCACCTCGCCGAGCAGCCACAGCGCGACGCATCCGAACGCGATGTAGAGGACCGTCCAGCCCATTACGCCCCTCTCCCCTACGGCCGCCGCCCGTGGGCACGGGGGTAGGGCCGTTCAGGCCCGGCGGTGCAGGCCCAGATTCTCGTAGATTTCCAGCGTCGCCGTGGAGTTGTTGAGCGTGATGAAGTGCAGCCCAGGGACACCTTCGGCCAGCAACCGCGCGCAGAACTCCGTCGCGAACTCGATGCCAATGGAGCGTACAGCGGCGGGATCGTCTTTGACCGAGAGGATCCTCTCTTTCAGCTCGGCCGGGAAAACGGCGTTGCTGAGCTGGGGCAGCCGGTCGAGCTGGCGGACGTTGGTGACCGGCATCATCTCGGGGATGATCGGCGTGTCGCAGCCCGCCGCCTCGACGCGGTCGCGCAGCCGCAGGTACTCCTCGGGGTCGAAGAACATCTGCGTGATCGCGTAGTCCGCGCCGGCGCGGCACTTGTCGATGAAGTGCCGGGTGTCGCTCTCCCAGTCGGGCGAGCGCGGGTGCATCGCGGGGAACGCCGCGACGCCCACGCAGAAGTCGCCCGACTCCTTGATGAGCTCGACCAGTTCGGCGGCGTAGGTGAGGCCCTCGGGGTGCGCGACCCACTCGCCGAGCGGGTCGCCGGGCGGGTCGCCGCGGACCGCGAGCATGTTCCGGATCCCGGCGTCCGCGTACTGCCCGATGATGTTGCGCAGCTCGGCCACGGAGTGGTCGACGGCGGTCAGGTGGGCGACGGGCGTCAGCGTGGTGTCGGCGACGATCTGCTGCGTCTCCTTGACCGTGCCGGTGCGCGTGGAGCCGCCCGCTCCATAGGTGACGGAGACGAAGTCGGGGGCGACCGCCTCCACCCGGCGCAGCGCGTTCCACAGATTCCGCTCGCCCTTCGGGGTCTTCGGCGCGGAGAACTCGAACGAGTACGTCGCCTTGCCGGTCGCGAGCATGTCGCGCACGGTGCGTGCGCGGTCAGTCCTGGTGGAAGCAGTGCCTAGGGCCATACCGGCAGGTTAGCCAGGCCTCGGCGGTCACCCAACCGGGCCTGTCGAAATGGCCTGTTTTGCCGGTTTCTTGTCCACGGACCGGACACTGGCCGGACACGGGCCGGGCGCCGGCCCGACATCAGCCGTGAACCGTCGGCGGCGCGGCTCTGACGGCCGTACGCAGCCGCTTCGCGAACTCCGCGGCGGCGGCTCCCGGGTCGTCGGCCTCGGTGATCGCCCGTACGACGACCACGCGGCGGGCGCCCGCTTCGAGCACCTCGTCGAGGTTGGCCGCGTCGATGCCGCCGATGGCGAACCAGGGGCGGTCCGTGCCGAGCGAGGCCGTGTACCTGACCAGATCGAGGCCCGGGGCGTGGCGGCCCGGCTTGGTGGGGGTGGGCCAGCAGGGGCCGGTGCAGAAGTAGTCGACGCCCTCCTGGACCGCGGCCGCGGCGGCCTCGGACTCGGCGTGCGTGGAGCGGCCGATCAGCACGTCGTCGCTGCCGCCGAGGATGGCGCGGGCGGCGGGGACGGGCAGGTCGCCCTGGCCCAGGTGCAGCACGTCGGCGCCGATGGCGTGCGCGACGTCCGCGCGGTCGTTGACGGCGAGGAGCTTGCCGTGCCGCCGGGCGGCGTCGGCGAAGACCTGGAGGTGTTCGAGCTCCTCGGCGGCCTCCATGCCCTTGTCGCGGAGCTGCACGATGTCGACGCCGCCCGCGAGGACGGCGTCGAGGAACTCCGGGAGGTCTCCCTGGCGCCTGCGGGCGTCCACGCACAGGTAGAGCCGGGCGTCGGCGAGCTGGGCGCGCTTGTCTGCGGCCATGAAGAGGTCCCCCCGGGGGTTCGGTTCGGCGGCGCGGGCCGCGCGGAGTGCGGCCCGCGCGCCGGACGGCGTGTTCGTACGGGCGGTTCGGCGCCCGCCTGTCACTCGGGCGGCCACCCGCTGCGGCCGCCGTGTTCGCTCAGAGCCTGTGTCATAACCCCGGTCGGATCAACGTGCGGCGTCATGGGGGTCCCCCCTGCTCGAGCGAAGTCGAGAGCTTGGGGGAGCGTGCGATCGCAAGGCGCCGGAACGTCCTCGATGGGGGTCCCCCCGCGCCCTTCAGGCGTGGGGGAGTGCGTGCCAGGCGTCGCACGCCCGGCCGGGGTGATGACACAGGCTCTCAGACGGCGAGCGCCTGGGCGCGGCGCTTCACCTCCGTGCCGCGATTCTCGCTGAGGGCCTGCGCGGGCGTGCCGGGCAGGGAGGGGTCGGGGGTGAAGAGCCACTCCAGCATCTCTTCGTCGGAGAAACCGTCGTCCCTCAGCAGCGTCAGCGTGCCGACCAGGCCCTTGACGACCTTGTCGTCGTCGATGAAGGCGGCCGGCACCTGGAGGGCCCTGTTCTCACCGCGGCGTACGGCGATCAGCTGGCCCTCCTTGACCAGCTGGCGCACGCGCGTCACCTCGACATCGAGCATCTCCGCGATGTCGGGGAGGTGGAGCCAGGCGGGGACGAGTGCGTCGGTCTTTGCGTCAATCTCGGTCACGTGACCAAGCGTAGCGCCGGGCGGGAGCCCGTACCGCGCGGCCCGGCGCGCCTGCCGCGGCGCCGCCGTCTACAGTGCCGCCTTCTTGAGCGGGATCGACGGGTCCGCCGCCAGGGCCGGGTCCAGCGGGGTCGCCGACTCGATCAGTCTGCGGCCCTGGGCCAGATCCCTCGGGCGGCCCACCGCGAGGACCGCCGCCAGTGCGCCGTCCCTGAGCCAGCAGACCGACCAGGCCACACCCGCGGGGTCGCCGCGCCAGACGAGTTCGTCGGCCGCCGTGTGGTGTCCCGCGTACTGGACGAAGCGGCCGAATTGCTCCGACCAGAAATACGGCACCGGGTCGTACGCCACCGGGGTGTCCCCGACGATGTTGGCGGCCACCGTGCGCGGGCCCTGCAAGGCGTTGTCCCAGTGGTGGACCAGGAGGCGCTCGCCGTATCTGCCCGAGGGGAACGAGGAGCAGTCGCCGACCGCGTAGACGTCGGGCGCCGACGAACGCAGGTGGTCGTCGGCGACGACCTCGCCGTGGGCGCCGAGCTCGATGCCGGAGCCGGCGAGCCAGCCCGTGGCGGGCCGCGCCCCGATGCCGACGACGACGGCGCCCGCGGGCAGCCGGGTGCCGTCGTCGAGGAGCACGGCGCCCGGCTCGACGCGCTCCACGCGCGCGTGGGTGCGCAGCTCGGCCCCGGAGTGCGCGTACCAGGCGGCCATGGGCGCCGCGACCTCAGCGGGCAGCGCCCCCGCGAGCGGGCGGCCCGCGGCTTCCACCACGGTGACGGAGCAGCCCGCCTCACGCGCGGCCGTGGCGAACTCGGCGCCGATCCAGCCCGCCCCCACGACCACGATGTCGTGCTGCTCGGCGAGGACGGGACGCAGCCGCTCGGCGTCGTCCAGCGTGCGCAGGAAGTGCACCCCGGGGACGCCTTCCGTGCCGGGCAGCCGGATCGGTTCGGCGCCGGACGCGAGGACCAGCACGTCGTACGGGACGGGGCCCGCGGCGGTGTCCAGTTCGTGGTCGCCAAGGCGTACCCCGGTGACCTCAAGGCCGAGGCGCAGCCCGATGCCGAGGGCCTCGAAGTCGATGTCGAAGGCGGAGCCGTCCGCCTTGCCGAGCAGCACCGCCTTGGACAGCGGCGGCCTGTCGTACGGCTGGTGGATCTCGGCCCCGACGAGGGTGACCGGGCCCGCGTGCCCCTGTTCCCGCAGGGCGACGGCGGTCTGCACGCCGGCCATCCCCGCACCGACGATGACGACGTGCCGCTCTGCCTGCCTCCGCTGCTCACTCACCCGATCACTCTAGGGCGGCGGACAAGGTCGTCCTCAGGGGCGGGCGAGGAGATCTCTGACACACCGTCACTGCCCATATCCGGACAGCTCCCCTACTGTCGCGCGGGGTGACGGGCTAGGGTGGCCCGTGCAGAGCACTCGCGGGAGCCCGGACGGACCGGGCTGAGAGGGAGGCTGGACGGCCTCCGACCGTACGAACCTGATCCGGGTCATGCCGGCGAAGGGAGGGGCTGGACGCCCATGCATCCACGGACACCACCACCTGAGGAATCGACGCGCCCGGCGGACGTTCTCGTCGTGGGCGGCGGCATCATCGGCCTGGTCACGGCCTGGCGGGCCGCCCAGCGCGGGCTCACCGTCACGGTCGTCGACCCCGAGCCCGGCGGCGGCGCGGCGCAGGTCGCCGCGGGCATGCTGGCCGCCGTCACCGAGCTGCACCACGGCGAGCAGGCCCTGCTCGGCCTCAACCTCGCCTCCGCCCGCCGCTACCCCGGCTTCGCCGCCGAGCTGACCGAGGCGAGCGGCCGTGACCTCGGCTACCGCACCTGCGGCACGCTGGCCGTCGCCCTGGACTCCGACGACCGCGCCCACCTCCGCGAGCTGCACGCCCTCCAGAGCCGGTCGGGCCTGGAGTCGGAGTGGCTGAGCGGCCGTGAGTGCCGGCGTCTGGAGCCGATGCTCGCACCGGGGGTGCGCGGCGGGCTGCGGGTCGACGGCGACCACCAGATCGACCCCAGAAGGCTCACCGCGGCGCTCGTGATCGCCTGCGAGCGGGCGGGCGTGGTCCTGCGCCGCGCCTGGGCCGAGCGCCTCGACGTGGCGGGCGACCGGGCCCGCGGGGTGGTGCTTGCGGACGGCACCGCGCTGCACGCGGGCCAGACCGTGCTCGCGGGGGGCAGCCTCAGCGGGCGCCTCGCGGGCGTGCCCGATGCCGTGCTGCCGCCCGTGCGGCCGGTGAAGGGGCAGGTCTGCCGCCTGACGGTGCCGAAGGCGTACGCGCCGTTCCTGAGCCGCACGGTGCGCGCGGTGGTGCGCGGCAGCCACGTCTATCTCGTACCGCGCGAGAACGGCGAGCTCGTCGTCGGCGCCACCAGCGAGGAGCTGGGCTGGGACACCACGGTCACCGCGGGCGGCGTGTACGAGCTGCTCAGGGACGCCCATGAGCTGGTGCCCGGCATCACCGAGCTGCCGCTCACCGAGACCCGCGCGGGTCTGCGCCCCGGCTCGCCCGACAACGCGCCGCTGCTCGGCCCGACGCGCCTGCCGGGGCTCCACCTCGCCACCGGGCACTACCGCAACGGCGTCCTCCTGACGCCGGTCACGGGTGACGTCATGGCGCAGGCGCTGACCAGCGGTGAGCTGCCCGACGAGGCGCTGCCCTTCACCCCGTGCCGCTTCACCGAGCCCTCCCCCGCCTTCCCCCCGCAGTCGTTCACGGAGCAGCCCGCATGAGTACGCCCTTCACCGTTTCCGTCAATGGAGAGGTGCGCGACGTGGCGTCGGGCACCACCCTCGACGCGCTCGTCGCCACCCTCACGACCGCCCACTCCGGTGTCGCGGCGGCCCTCAACGAAACCGTCGTCCCGCGCGCGCGGTGGTCCACCACGGCGCTCGCCGCCGGTGACCGCGTCGAAGTACTCACCGCCGTCCAGGGAGGCTGACCATGGCGGACGACCCCTTCGTCATCGGCGGGCTCACCCTCTCCTCGCGCCTGATCATGGGCACGGGCGGGGCGCCGAGCCTCGATGTCCTCGAACGCTCCCTCGTCGCCTCCGGTACGGAGCTGACCACCGTCGCGATGCGCCGCCTCGACCCGGGCGTGCGGGGCTCGGTGCTCTCGGTGCTCGACCGGCTCGGCATCCGCGTCCTGCCGAACACGGCGGGCTGCTTCACCGCCGGGGAGGCCGTGCTGACCGCCCGGCTGGCCCGCGAGGCGCTCGGCACGGAGCTGGTGAAGCTGGAGGTGATCGCGGACGAGCGGACGCTGCTGCCCGATCCCATCGAGCTGCTCGACGCCGCCGAGACGCTGGTCGACGACGGCTTCACGGTCCTGCCGTACACCAACGACGACCCGGTGCTCGCGCGGAAGCTCCAGGACGTGGGGTGCGCGGCGATCATGCCGCTCGGCTCCCCGATCGGCTCCGGGCTCGGCATCCGCAACCCGCACAACTTCCAGCTCATCGTCGAGCACGCGCGCGTGCCGGTGATCCTGGACGCGGGCGCGGGCACCGCCTCCGACGCGACGCTCGCCATGGAGCTGGGGTGCGCGGGTGTGATGCTCGCCTCCGCGGTGACGCGGGCGCAGGAGCCGGTCCTGATGGCGGAGGCCATGCGGCACGGGGTCAAGGCGGGGCGCCTGGCGCACCGGGCGGGGCGGATTCCGCGGCGGCACTTCGCGGAGGCGTCGTCGCCGGTGGAGGGCATGGCCCGGCTGGACCCGGAGCGGCCCGCGTTCTGAGCGGCTTTCGTTCTGAGGGGCCCTCGTTCTGAGCGCCCGCGGGCGGGTCCCGCCCGTCACGGGTTCGCCTGTCACAGCTCGGCTTCAGTCCAGCGGTGAATACGCCCGCCCGGGATGGGCTGTCGGCGGTGGCTCGTAGACTCCCCTGCGTGGACACGACCCTTCAGGACCCGCTCGTCGGGCAGCTGCTCGACAGCCGTTACCGCATCGACAGCCGTATCGCGGTCGGCGGGATGGCCACGGTCTACCGGGCCGTGGACACCCGCCTCGACCGTGTGCTCGCGCTCAAGGTGATGCACCCCACGCTGGCGGCCGACGCCTCCTTCGTGGAGCGCTTCATCCGTGAGGCCAAGTCGGTCGCCCGCCTCTCGCATCCGAACGTGGTGGGCGTCTTCGACCAGGGCACCGACGGTTCGTACGTCTATCTGGCGATGGAGTACATCGCGGGCTGCACCCTGCGTGACGTCCTGCGCGAGCGCGGAGCGCTCCAGCCGCGGGCCGCGCTGGACATCCTGGAGCCGGTGCTCGCCGCGCTCGGCTCCGCGCACCGGGCCGGCTTCGTGCACCGCGACATGAAGCCCGAGAACGTGCTCATAGGGGACGACGGCCGGGTCAAGGTCGCCGACTTCGGTCTGGTACGCGCGGTGGACACCGTCACGAACACCACCGGCACCGTCCTCGGCACCGTCTCCTACATGGCGCCCGAGCAGATCGAGCACGGCACGTCGGACACGCGCGTGGACGTGTACGCGTGCGGGGTCCTGCTCTACGAAATGCTCACCGGGGCCAAGCCGCACTCCGGGGACTCCCCCGCCCAGGTGCTCTACCAGCACCTCAACGAGGACGTGCCGCCCCCGTCGGCGGCCGTGCCGGGTCTCGCCGCCGAGCTGGACGATCTCGTCGCCTCCGCGACGGCCCGTACGCCGGACGTGCGCCCGTACGACGCGGTGGCGCTCCTGGCCCGGCTCAGGGAGGCGCGGGCCGCCCTCAGCGAGCGGCAGCTCGACGCGGTGCCGCCGCAGGCCCACGCGACCGAGCACGACAACGCCGATGACCGCACCAGCGTGATCCCGCGCGCGGCGCGCTCCGTCCAGCTCTCACTGCCCGCCGAGGCCGAGGCGGCGGACCCGCAGGCTCCGCTGAACCGCACCAGCATTCTGTCCACGCCGCCGCCCGCCGAGCCGCCGGCGCCCGCGCGGGCCTCGCGCAGGCGGTTCGACCCCCGGCGCCGCATGGTCGCGGTGGTGGCGGCCGTCCTGCTGGTCCTCGGCCTCGGGGCGGGGGTCTGGTACATCAACTCCGGGCAGTTCACGAAGGTCCCGCCGCTGCTCACGAAGACCGAGGCGCAGGCGAAGCAGCGCCTGGAAGCGGCTGGGCTGGACGTGAAGGGCGTCGAGCGCGAGTTCAGCGACACGGACAAGCGCGGCACGGTCATGGCCACCGACCCCGGGTCGGGCGAGCGCATCCGGCAGAACGGCAAGGTGACGCTGACCGTCTCGCGCGGCCCGGAGACGGTGAAGGTGCCGAACGTCAAGGATCTCCCGCTGGCCAAGGCCAAGCAGGAGCTGAAGAACGCCGGTCTCGCGCCGGGCATGGTCAAGAAGGCCTTCAGCGACGAGATCGAGAAGGGCTCCGTGGTGAGCACGGACCCGCGGGCCGGCTTCACCCGCAAGGCGGACTCCGCCGTCGCCCTGGTCGTCAGCAAGGGCGAGGAGATCAAGGTCCCGGACGTGACGGGCGACGCCCTGGACGACGCCAGGGACGACCTCGAGGAGGACGGGCTCAAGGTGCGGATCGCCCCCGACCGGGTGCACTCCACGGACGTGGACAAGGGCGGGGTCGTCCGGCAGTCACCCGCCCCGGACACGTCGCTCGCCGAGGGCGACACGGTCACGCTGACCCTCTCCAAGGGCCCCGAGATGATCGAGGTTCCCGACGTGACCGGCATGAAGGTCGGCGAGGCCACGGACGAGCTGGAGCGGGCGGGCTTCGAGGTGGACGAGGACCGGGGTCTGCTCGGCTTCTTCGGCGACACCGTGAAGGAACAGTCGGTGGACGGCGGCGACAAGGCCCCCAAGGGGTCGTCGATCACCATCAAGATCCGCTGAGCCGAGGGTGTGGCGGGGGCGGGCGTTCTCGCCTGCGGCGGGCTTCCGGTCGCTGACCGTGGACTTCCCGTCCGCGGGTTCTCTTGGGCTGAGCGCGCAGTTCCCCGCGCCCCCTGCTGCCCCGCACACGGCCGGTGCCCCACGGCTTCGGCGAGGCCAGGCCTTCTCGCCTGCGGCGGGCTCCCGGGTGTGACCAGCGTCGCCCGTCCCTCCGCACTGCCATAGCAGGCCGCCGGGCATGCCACCCTTGACCGGGTGAGCAGCGACAATCTCCCCCTTGCAGCGTCCCGCAATCCCGTCGGCGGTCATGTCCCCGTGGCCGGAGGTCTGTCCTCCGTGGGTCTCTCTTACGCCCGTGAGATCGGCGCGGAGGCCGTCCAGGTCTTCGTCGCCAATCCGCGCGGCTGGGCGACGCCCGTGGGCAACCCGAAGCAGGACGAGGCGTTCCGTGAGGCCTGCGCCGCCGAGAACATCCCCGCGTACGTCCACGCGCCCTATCTGATCAACTTCGGTTCGCACACCGAAGCGACCGCGGAGAAGTCCGTGGACTCCCTGCGCCACTCGCTGCGCCGGGCCCGCGACATAGGCGCACTCGGCGTCGTCGTGCACACCGGCTCGGCGACCGGCGGCCGGGACCGCGCGGTCGCCCTCCAGCAGGTGCGCGAGCGCATGCTGCCGCTGCTCGACGAGCTGACGCACGACGACGACCCGTTCCTGCTCCTGGAGTCGACCGCGGGCCAGGGCGCCTCGCTCTGCTCCCGCACGTGGGACTTCGGCCCGTACTTCGAGGCGCTCGACTCGCACCCGAAGCTCGGCGTGTGCCTGGACACGTGCCACATCTTCGCCGCGGGCCACGACCTGACGGGGCCGAGCGGCATGAAGCAGACCCTCGACCTCCTCGTGGACACGGTCGGCGAGGGCCGCCTCAAGCTCGTGCACGCCAACGACTCCAAGGACGTCGCGGGCGCCCACAAGGACCGCCACGAGAACATCGGCACCGGCCACATCGGCGAGGAGCCCTTCCGCGAGCTGATGCTGCACCCCGCCACGGACGGCGTACCCCTGGTCATCGAGACGCCCGGCGGCAAGGACGGACACGCGGCGGACGTCGCACGGCTCCAGGGCCTCAGGAGCGTCTAATCGGCTCCGGAGTATCCAACCGCCTCCGGCGACCCTTGAGGAGTGCCTGAGAGGAGCGTCTGAGAGGGATACCTGGGGAATACCCCCTAGGGGTATATCGTTCCTGTCATCGACAGCAGGAACCCGTCACCCAGGGACCGTCATTCCACATCGGGGGCTTCCCATGCGGCACAACACGCACTCCGGGCACACGCACCACGAGCACGAACACGAACACGAGCACCGTCCCGGCGAAAGCCACGCCCACCACAGCCACGGCGCTGGCAGAGTCACCTGGCGCACCGCCGCCCAGGCGACCCTGCACTGCCTCACCGGCTGTGCCATCGGCGAGGTGCTCGGCATGGTCATCGGCACCGCGCTCGGCTGGGGCAACATGCCGACGATGGCCCTCGCCATCGCCCTGGCCTTCGTGTTCGGCTACGCCCTCACCCTGCGCGGCATCCTCGCCGCCGGCGTCGACTTCAGGACGGCGTTCCGCGTGGCGCTCGCCGCCGACACCCTGTCCATCGCCGTGATGGAACTGATCGACAACGGAGTGATCGCGCTCTGGCCCGGCGCCATGGACGCCCATCTGGACACCCCGATGTTCTGGTGGATCCTGGCCATCGCCCTGGCCGCCGCGTTCGTGATCACGACGCCGGTGAACAAGTGGATGATCGGCCGCGGCAAGGGCCACGCGGTGGTGCACCAGTACCACCACTGAGCACGGTCAGTACACGATCACCCGGTACACGATCAGAGCTCGGGGCCCTCCCCGGGCTCTTCCTGGTAGGAGTAGCGCTGCTCGCGCCAGGGGTCGCCGAGGTTGTGGTAGCCGCGCTCCTCCCAGAAGCCGCGGCGGTCGGCGGTCATGTACTCGATGCCGCGGACCCACTTCGGGCCCTTCCAGGCGTACAGCTGGGGCACGACGAGCCGCAGCGGGAACCCGTGCTCCGCGGTGAGCAGCTCGCCGCCCTTGTGCGTGGCGAAGATCGTGCGGTCGGAGGCGAAGTCCGCCATCCGGAGGTTGGAGCTGAAGCCGTACTCGGCCCAGACCATGACGTGGGTGGCGTCGGCCGCGGGCGGCGCGAGTTCTAGGAGCGTACGGGCCGGTACACCGCCCCATTCGGCGCTCAGCATGCTGAACTTCGTGACGCAGTGCAGATCGCCGACCACCGTCTCGTACGGCAGGGCGGAGAACTCCTCGTGCGTCCAGCAGTGTTTCTCGCCGTCGGCGGTGGCTCCGAATACCCGGAACTCCCAGCGCTCGGGGCGGAACTTCGGCACCGGGCCGTAGTGCGTGACCGGCCAGCCACGCTGCAGCCGCTGACCCGGCGGAAGCCCCGGCTCCGCCGCCTCTCCAGATGCGCGTTCCGCCGGCTGACCCATGCCTCCATCCTGACAGACCGGAAGCACTGGACGTGACCAGGCAAAGCCCGACAGATACGGATTCGGGCAACTCATACTAAGCCTGCACTTACTGGACGGCTTCCGAACGCCGGTGCAAAGATGCCCGCTACCTGCCCAGTTACCTGCATGGAAGGAGCCTCTGCGATGCAGGGCGACCCCGAGGTCATCGAATTTCTCAACGAGCAGCTGACCGCCGAACTCACGGCGATCAACCAGTACTTTCTCCACGCCAAGATGCAGGAGAACTTCGGCTGGACGAAGCTCGCCAAATACACCCGGTCCGAGTCGTTCGACGAGATGAAGCACGCGGAGGTGCTGACCGACCGGATCCTGTTCCTCGACGGTCTGCCCAACTACCAGCGGCTCTTCCACGTACGCGTGGGCCAGACGGTCACCGAGATGTTCCAGGCGGACCGGCAGGTCGAGGTGGAGGCGATCGACCGCCTCAAGCGCGGGATCGAGGTGATGCGCGCCAAGGGCGACATCACGTCGGCGAACATCTTCGAGTCGATCCTCGCCGACGAGGAGCACCACATCGACTATCTGGACACGCAGCTCGAACTGGTGGAGAAGCTGGGCGAGGCGCTCTACATCGCGCAGCTCGTCGAGCAGCCGGAGAGCTGAATCCCGTAGGGGCGGTCCCTGTCGCCGACGGGGTTACGCGGCCTCGTCCAGGCTGGTGAGGACCGGCTCGCCCTGGTCGGCCAGCTCCCTGCGGGGGCACGTGCCCCGGCCGAGGAGCGCCTGGATGCTGCGTACGCACGAGCCGCAGTCCGTGCCCGCCTTGCTGGCGGAGGCTATCTGGCGGGGTGTGCAGGCACCGTCCGCCGCGTGCTGTTTGACCTGCGCCTCGGTGACCCCGAAGCAGTTGCAGACGTACACGCGGTTCACCTCCCGGACAGGACTCATCGGCGGCGCCGTCCCGATTGATCGGTGAGGCTAACCTAACCTTACCCATGACCCCGGGTCCACAAAAGCCCCGATACGCCGGTGGGGCACGGATCACATGGATCCGTGCCCCACCGGCGCACACAACGGGAATACCTACTGGTCGCGGTACATCTCCGCGACCAGGAACGCCAGGTCGAGCGACTGGCTGCGGTTGAGCCGCGGGTCGCAGGCCGTCTCGTAGCGCTGGTGCAGGTCGTCGACGAAGATCTCGTCGCCGCCGCCCACGCACTCGGTGACGTCGTCGCCCGTGAGCTCGACGTGGATGCCGCCCGGATGGGTGCCGAGGGCCTTGTGGACCTCGAAGAAGCCCTTGACCTCGTCGAGCACGTCGTCGAAGCGGCGCGTCTTGTGGCCGGAGGCGGCCTCGTAGGTGTTGCCGTGCATCGGGTCGGTGATCCAGGCGACGGTCGCGCCGGACGCCGTGACCTTCTCGACCAGCTCGGGCAGCTTGTCGCGGACCTTGTCGGCGCCCATGCGGACGATGAAGGTCAGCCGGCCGGGCTCGCGGTCGGGGTCGAGGCGCTCGATGTACGTCAGCGCCTCTTCGGGCGTCGTCGTCGGGCCGAGCTTGATGCCGATGGGGTTGCGCACCTGGGAGGCGAACTCGATGTGCGCGCCGTCCAGTTGGCGGGTGCGCTCACCGATCCAGACCATGTGCCCCGAGGTGTCGTACAGCCGGCCGGTGCGGGAGTCGACGCGGGTGAGCGCGCCTTCGTAGTCGAGCAGCAGCGCCTCGTGGGAGGCGTAGAACTCGACGGTCTTGAACTCCTCCGGGTCGGTGCCGCAGGCCCGCATGAAGTGCAGCGCGTTGTCGATCTCGCGGGCGAGCTGTTCGTAGCGCTGGCCGGAGGGGGACGACTTCACGAAGTCCTGGTTCCAGGCGTGGACCTGGCGCAGGTCGGCGTAGCCGCCGGTGGTGAAGGCGCGCACCAGGTTCAGCGTGGAGGCGGAGGCGTGGTACATCCGCTTCAGCCGCTCGGGGTCCGGGATCCGGGCCTTCTCGGTGAAGTCGAAGCCGTTGACGGAGTCGCCGCGGTAGGTCGGCAGCGTCACGCCGTCGCGGGTCTCGGTCGGCTTGGAGCGCGGCTTGGAGTACTGCCCCGCGATGCGGCCGATCTTCACGACGGGCACGGACGCCGCGTACGTGAGGACGGCGCCCATCTGGAGCAGCGTCTTCAGCTTGTTGCGGATGTGGTCGGCCGACACGGCGTCGAAGGCCTCGGCACAGTCGCCGCCCTGGAGCAGGAAGGCCTCCCCCTTGGCGACGGAGGCCAGGCGGGCGCGCAGCTGGTCGCACTCGCCCGCGAAGACGAGCGGCGGATACGACTCGAGGTCCGCGATCACATCGCGCAGAGCCTCGGCATCGGGGTACTCGGGCTGCTGCGCCGCGGGCAGGTTTCGCCAGGTGTTGCCACCGGTTGCGGTGGTCTTAGCCGTTACGGTCACCCCCACAACATTACGGGGTGGCGTCCGCCATCCATTCACCCGCTCACCAAGTGAGACGGACCCGACACAGCCGAGCGCCGGCGCTCCAGCTCCCGGTCACCGGCGGGCGGTGCCGCCAGGGCCAGCCGGCGGTGCGTGCGGCGCAGCATGGTGCGTGCCATGAACGGGTGGCCGCGCCTGACCACCGCCCAGTAGATCCTGCCGCGCAGGGTATCGGTCCGCACGGTGGAGCTCAGCGTGACGTGCCCCGCGTCCACCAGGATCGAGGCGCGCGCCGTCAGCCCCCTGGCCCGCACCTCCAGGAGCAGTTCGCCGCCCTCCCCGGCGATCACGGGGAAGGCGTCGCGCAGGATGCCGGTCCAGGCCTCCGGGTCGCGCGGCTGCCCCGGGAGCAGCTCCATGCGGTACGCGTCCTCGTAGCCGGGGCGGTCGACGGCGGTGCGGAGCAGGCGGGCGGCCTCCGGCACCGCGACGGTCTCCGGGCGGCTCCACATGAGCCGGTTGTACAGCCGCACCCTGGGCGACCACCGGACGGGGCGGGCGCAGCGGCCCGTCGCCGCCCGCTCCATGTTGTCGAAGACCTCTTCGACGATCGTGTCGTGCAGGGGCCGGACGACGGCGGGCCACAGCAGGCGGTTGCCGCCGCGGATTCCGGTCTCCAGGACGTGGCGGACGCGGCAGCGGCCCTCGCCCATCGGCTCGACGGACATCTCGTGGAAGCCGTCGTCCGGCGGGGTGAAGGCGAACCGGACGCGGCTGCCCGGTTCGTACTCCACGACGCTGTAGCGGACCGGGCCGTGGCCGCCGGTCGCGCCCACGGCGAGCGGACGGTCGAAGACCATCGCGTCCCAGGCCGGCGTCGGGAAGAGGGGGTCGTCCTCGGCGGAGAGGCGGTCGAGCAGGGCGCCGACCACCTCCGCCGGAGCCTCGATCACACGCTCGTGCTCGTTGAGTACCGTGCCCATCACGAACCTCCATACGCTGGCGTATGGTCGACCATACGGTACCGTATGGGCATGGTGCAACGGCAGCAGAAGAAGCCCGCGGCGAAGCCCCGACTGACCGCCGAGGACTGGGCGGACGCCGCCCTCACCGCGATCGGCGAGGGCGGACTCGCCGCCGTCGCCGTGGAACCCCTGGCCGTCCGGCTCGGCACCACCAAGGGCAGCTTCTACTGGCACTTCGCCAACCGTGACGCGCTCATCGAGGCCACCCTCACCCGCTGGGCTGAGACCAGCACCGAGGAGGCGATCCAGGAGGCCGAGGCCGAGCCCGACCCCCGCAAGCGCGTCCGTCTGCTCTTCGCCGGGGCCATCGAGTCGGCGACCTCCGACTCCCTGGAGGTCGCCCTCCTCGCGACCGCCTCGCACCCCCAGGTCACCGAGGCCCTGCGGCGCGTGACCGAGCGCCGGGTGGCGTATGTCGGCGAGCTGTTCGCCGGGCTCGGCTTCCCCGCGCCGGAGGCCCGCAGGCGGGGACTGCTCGCGTACAGCGTCTATCTCGGGCACGTCCAGCTCGGCCACGCGGTGCCGTCCGTGGTGCCTGAGGCGGAGGAGCTCGGCGCGTACCTGGACGAAGCCCTGGACGCGCTGATGGTGCGGTGACGATGCGCTAGGGTGCGGGACATGCACGCGCAGACGACTCGAAACTGGTGGTGGCCCGCTCATCCGGCGGCCCACTGACTGCGCGCGTATCCACTGAACCCGCGAAGGCCGCCCGAGGGGCGGCCTTCAGTGTTCTCCGGACCTCTCCGGACCCGGGCCGTTCCTCTCCGAGTGAGAAGGAACAGAACCGATGCAGCTCACCGACCTGCTGACCGACGACCGCCCGTTCGCCCTGCTCCGCCGCCGCACGCCCGGCCGCGACCACGACACGGTCGAGGTCCTGATCGGCCCGACGCGCACGTACGAGCGGCTCGCGGAGATCCCCGAGGGCCTCGCGCTCGTGCCCTTCCGGCAGATCAGGGAGCGCGGCTTCGACGTCCGCGACGACGGCACGCCGCTGACCGTGCTCACCCCGGAGGAGACGTACGAACTCCCCCTCGACGAGGCCCTCTCCGCGCTGCCCGCGCACGAGGTGCGGGTCGACGGCGGCGCCTTCGACGTGGACGACGCCGCGTACGCCGACATCGTGGGCCGTGTCCTGCGTGAGGAGATCGGCCGGGGCGAGGGGGCCAACTTCGTCATCCGCCGTACGTACGAGGGGGAGATCCCCGGGTTCGACAGGGCGGACGCCCTCGCGCTCTTCCGGCGGCTCCTGGTGGGCGAGCGGGGCGCCTACTGGACGTACGTCGTGCACAGCGGGGAGCGCACGCTCGTCGGGGCGAGCCCCGAGGTGCATGTGCGGATGTCCGGCGGGACGGTCGTGATGAACCCGATCAGCGGCACCTACCGCTACCCGGCCGAAGGGCCCACGGCGGACGATCTGCTCGCCTTCCTCGCCGACGGCAAGGAGATCGAGGAGCTGTCGATGGTCGTCGACGAGGAGCTCAAGATGATGTGCACCGTCGGCGACATGGGTGGCGTCGTGATCGGGCCGCGCCTCAAGGAGATGGCGCACCTCGCGCACACCGAGTACGAGCTGCGCGGCAAGTCCTCGCTCGACGTGCGCGAGGTCCTCAAGGAGACGATGTTCGCGGCGACGGTCACCGGCTCGCCCGTGCAGAACGCCTGCCGGGTCATCGAGCGCCACGAGGCGGGCGGGCGCGGCTACTACGCGGGCGCCCTCGCCCTCATCGGCCGCGACGCGGGCGGCGCCCAGACCCTGGACTCGCCCATTCTGATCCGCACCGCCGACATCTCCCCCGCGGGCCGGCTGCGGGTGCCGGTCGGCGCGACGCTGGTGCGCGGCTCCGACCCGGCGGGCGAGGTCGCCGAGACGCACGCCAAGGCCGCGGGCGTGCTCGCCGCGCTCGGGGTGCGGCCGGGGCGGCCCCGCGACGAGGCCGTACGTCCTGCCCTCGCCGACGATCCCCGCGTACGGGCGGCGCTCGACGGGCGGCGGGCGCACCTCGCGCCGTTCTGGCTGCGGATGCGGGAGCGGGGCGACGCGCCGGCCGGGCACGCGCTCGTGGTCGACGGCGAGGACACCTTCACGGCGATGCTCGCGCACCTGCTGCGCTCATCGGGCCTCACCGTCACCGTGCGGCGTTACGACGAGCCGGGGCTGCGCGAGACGGTCCGCGCGCACGAGGGGCCCGTCGTGCTCGGCCCGGGGCCCGGTGACCCCTCGGACGCCGCCGACCCCAAGATGCGGTTCCTGCGCGCACTGACCACCGAGGTCGTGCGCGATCACCGGCACGGCGTTCTCGGCGTCTGCCTGGGCCATGAGCTGCTCGCCGCCGAGCTGGGCCTGGACATCGTCCGCAAGGAGGTGCCGTACCAGGGCGCTCAGGTCCCGGTCGGCCTCTTCGGGCGGACCGAGACCGTCGGCTTCTACAACAGCTACGTGGCGCGCTGCGACGACGAGGCGGCCGTGGAGCTCGCGGCCCACGGCGTGGAGGTCAGCAGGGACACGGCGACGGGCGAGGTGCACGCCCTGCGCGGTCCTGGCTTCGCCGGGGTGCAGTTCCACCCGGAGTCGGTGCTGACGCTGCGCGGGACGGCGATCGTGCGGGAGCTGCTGGCCGGGGTGCTCGTCTAGGAGGCCGGCTCGTTCGTGGGGGCCGCCGGGACCAGGACGTTCTCGTTGCGGCGGCCCGCCACATGGTCACGGACGTTGCGCAGGGTGGTCTCGACGATCTGGCCGACCGCGTCCTCGGTGTAATACGCCTGGTGCGAGGTGACGACCACGTTCGGGAAGGTCACCAGGCGGGCCAGGGTGTCGTCAGCGACCGCCTCCAGGGACTTGTCGAGGAAGAACAGGCCCGCCTCCGCCTCGTAGACGTCCAGGCCCACCCCCGTGAAGCGCCCGTTCCGCAACTCCGCGACCAGGGCGTCCGTGTCGACCAGGCCGCCGCGGCTGGAGTTCACGAGGATCGCGTCGTCCTTCATCGTCCGCAGCGCCTGCGCGCCGACGATGTGCTGCGTGGAGGGGAGCAGCGGTACGTGCAGGCTGATCAGGTCGGCCTCGGCGAAGAGCCGCTCCCGCTCGACGTACTCCATGCCGAGCTCCAGGCAGGCGGGGCTCTCCCTGGCGTCCCAGCCGAGCAGCCGCATACCGAAGCCGTGCGCGATCCGGGTGAACGCCTCGCCGATCTTGCCGGTGCCGAGCACGCCGACCGTGCGGCCGCGCAGGTCGCGGCCCATCAGGCCGTCCAGGCGGAAGTCGAAGTCGCGGGTGCGGTTGCTCGCGCGGACGATGCGTCGGTTGACGGCCATCGCGAGGGTCCAGGCGAACTCGGCCACGGAGTACGGCGAGTAGTACGAGACGCGGGCGACGGTCAGACCGAGGCGCTCGGCGGCCCGGAGGTCGATGTTGTTGAACCCGGTGGAGCGCTGGGCGATCATCCGCGTCCCGCCGTCGGCGAGGATCCGCAGCACACGGCTGTCCAGGGTCGCGTTGACGCTGGAGGAGATGATCTCGTGGCCCGCGGCGATGGGGGCGGTGTCCTCGTTCAGGAACACGTCGAGGCAGCGGATGTCGTGGTGCCCCTGGAAGGCCTTCTCGATCAGCGGCCGCTCGTCGGACTGCACGCCGAACGCGAGGATCTCCATGGGCGTGAGTCTAGGTACCGCTGCCCGGGACGGCACCCGGAGCGGGGGCCGTCCCGGGGGGCGGTCGTCAGCCGAAGAAGACGCCGACCTCTTCGTAGAGCGCCGGGTCCACCGTCTTCAGGCGGGCCGTCGCCTCGGCGATCGGGACGCGCACGATGTCCGTGCCCTTGAGGGCGACCATCTTGCCGAAGTCGCCGTCCCGTACGGCCTCGATCGCGTGCAGCCCGAAGCGGGTGGCGAGCCAGCGGTCGAAGGCGCTGGGCGTGCCGCCGCGCTGCACGTGCCCGAGGACCGTGGTCCGCGCCTCCTTGCCGGTGCGGCCCTCGATCTCCTTGGCCAGCCACTCGCCGACGCCGGAGAGCCGCACGTGCCCGAAGGAGTCCTGCGTGCCGTCCTTGAGGACCATCTCGCCGTCCTTGGGCATCGCCCCTTCGGCGACGACGACGATGGGGGCGTACGAGGCCTTGAAACGCGACGTCACCCAGGCGCAGACCTGCTCCACGTCGAAGCGCTGCTCGGGGATGAGGATGACGTTCGCGCCGCCCGCGAGGCCCGAGTGCAGGGCGATCCAGCCCGCGTGCCGGCCCATGACCTCGACGACGAGGACGCGCATGTGCGACTCGGCGGTGGTGTGCAGCCGGTCGATCGCCTCGGTGGCGATGCCGACCGCCGTGTCGAAGCCGAAGGTGTAGTCGGTGGCGGAGAGGTCGTTGTCGATGGTCTTGGGGACGCCGACGACCGGGATGCCGTACTCGTCGGTGAGGCGCGCGGCCACGCCGAGCGTGTCCTCGCCGCCGATCGCGATGAGCGAGTCGACCTCCTCCTTGGCGAGGTTCTCCTTGATGCGGCGCACCCCGTGCTCCTCCTTGAGGGGGTTGGTGCGCGAGGAGCCGAGGATGGTGCCGCCGCGCGGCAGGATGCCGCGGACCGCGGGGATGTCGAGCCGGACGGTGTCGCCGTCCAGGGGACCGCGCCAGCCGTCCCGGAAGCCGACGAAGTCGTAGCCGTACTCCTGCACGCCCTTGCGCACGACGCCCCGGATGACGGCATTGAGCCCGGGGCAGTCGCCGCCTCCGGTCAGTACCCCGATTTTCTTGACCGCCATGGAGCTGTCCCTTCGCCGCAGTGACCTGACGCGGGTCACGCTAATGGTGATCCAGGTCACTCCGGGACAGGGCGGACGGTCAATTCCTGGACGGGACAAAGGAGTTGATCACGGGCATTCACTCGTACGAGGGGTCATGCGTACGAGGGTCAGGCGTCGTCGGCCCTGTCGATGCCCCGCTCGATCGCGTACCGCACCAGCTCCACCCTGTTGTGGAGCTGGAGCTTGCCCAGGGTGTTCTGGACGTGGTTCTGCACGGTGCGGTGCGAGATGACGAGGCGTTCGGCGATCTGCTTGTAGCTCAGGCCCTTGGCGACCAGGCGCAGGACCTCCGTCTCGCGGTCGGTGAGCCGCGGGGCCCCCGGGTCGTCCGGGGTGCCCGGGGCGGGCTCGGTGGCCAGGCGGCGGTACTCGCCGAGGACGAGGCCCGCCAGACCGGGTGTGAAGACCGCGTCGCCCACGGCCGTGCGGCGCACGGCGTCGATCAGCTCCTCCGTGGACGCCGACTTCAGCAGATAGCCGGTGGCGCCGGACTTGACCGCCTCCAGGACGTCGGCGTGCTCGCCGCTCGCGGAGAGCACCAGGACGCGCAGCGCGGGGTTGGCCGCGACGAGCTCCTTGCAGACCTGGACGCCCGGCTTGAGCGGCAGGTTCAGGTCGAGGACCAGGACGTCCGGTGCCGCGGCGCCCGCCCGGCGCACCGCCTGCTCTCCGTCGCCCGCCGTGGCGACCACGTCGAGACCGGCCTCCACCAGGTCGCGCGCGACCGCGTCCCGCCACATCGGATGGTCGTCGACGACCATGACCCTGACCACGGCCGCCCCGTCGCCGCCGGCCTCCGGCGTGGCGTCCGTGACCCCCGTGGCCGGTTCCCGCAGCCCCTGCTGTCGCTGTCGCTGTTCGCTCATCGTGCTGTCCGCCCTCCCCCGTGTTCCGTGCCGTCCCGTGCCGCTCAGCGCGGGACCTTCAGTTCCACTTCCGTGCCCTGGCCCGGCACCGAGATCAGCTCGGCCGTGCCGCCGATGTCCCGCAGCCGCCCGCGGATCGACTGGGCGACGCCGAGGCGGCCCTCGCCCTCGGCCTCCGCGAGGCGGCCCTCGGGGATGCCGGGGCCGTCGTCCCGTACGGTGACGATCACCCCGTCCGGCTCGTCCTCGACCAGGATCCAGGCGTTCGCGTCAGGCCCCGCGTGGCCCCGCACATTGTCCAGCGCGGCGCCGACGGCGGCGGCGAGCTCCCGTGCCGCGTGCGGTGCCAGGCGCACCGGCGCCCCGGGCTCGGAGAGCGTCACCCGCGACCCCACGTGCACGGCGAGGAGCGGGCGCAGGTCGCGGGGCGCCGCGTCGGCGGCCCTCGCACCGTCCGTGCCCGGTTCCTCGACCGCGCGGACCACGGCGCCCTGCGAGGCGTCCTCCGACGCGTGCGAGGCGGGCACCAGGCCGCCCGCGACCAGGGTGCGCAGCGCCACCTCCTGCTCGCCCGCGAGCCGGCCGAGCTCCGCGGCCTCGCCGCCGATGGCGGTACCGCGCCGCTGCACCATGGCGAGGACCTGCAAGACGCTGTCGTGGATGTCGCGGGCGAGCCGTTCGCGCTCGCGGGTCGCCGCCTCGATCTCCAGGGCGCGGGCGAGGGTGCGCTCGGAGGCGCGGGCCACCTCCACCACGTAGCCGATGGCGATGGAGGCGATGCAGACCAGCAGGACGTTGTGGATCGTGTCGCGGCTGAACGCCCCGCGCTGCACCACGTTGGCCACGCCCACGAGCAGCGACGCGAAGGCCGCCCACCGCCAGCCGCCCTTGATCGCGTACGCGAGGACGGCGCCGGCGGTCCATATGGAGGGCAGCGTCGGGCCGCCGTTGACGATCCGCTCGTGCGAGTCGGCGAGCGGCGTCAGCAGGATGCCGACGAGAGCGACGGTCAGGTCGCAGACGAGGAAGCCCCTGGTGCAGCTCGCGGCGTTCGCGACGCGGGGCAGCGTGCCGAGGGTCCAGACGGCGAGCACCGTGAAGTAGGTGGCGGCCACCCAGGGGTGGTCGGGCTTCTGGTGCGCCGTCCAGAAGAGGCCGATCGCGTACAGCATGGTCAGGATGCGGTAGCCGGTGAGCGCGCGCCAGAGCGGCTGCTCGACCGACATCCTCATGACCTTCTCGCGACGTGCCATGTCCCCCACCCGCCGTGCCTCACCCGCCGTGCCCGCACCGCCGTGCGCCCCACCCTGAACGGACGCGGCTAGGAGCCGGCCCGTTCCTTCTCGGCCGTCTTCTCGGCTGACTTCTCGGCCGCCTTCTCGCTCGCCCTTGCCGCCTTCGCGGCATCGGAGATCTGACGCTTGGCGGCCGTCGCGTACATGTCGACGTACTCCTGGCCGGAGAGCTTCATGATCTCGTACATGACCTCGTCGGTCAGCGCCCGCAGCACGAAGCGGTCGTGCTCCATGCCCTGGTAGCGGCGGAAGTCCAGCGGCTTGCCGATGCGGATGCCGGGCCGCATCAGCTTCGGCATCACCTTGCCGGGCGGCTGGATCTTCTCGGTGTCGATCATCGCGACGGGGAGCACGGGCGCCCCGGTGGCGAGCGCCACGCGCGCGAGGCCGCCGGGCTTGCCGCGGTAGAGGCGCCCGTCCGGCGAGCGCGTGCCCTCGGGGTAGATGCCGAAGAGCTCGCCGCGCTCCAGTACCTCGATGCCGCTCTTGATGGCCGCCTCGCCCGCGCCGCGGCCCCCGGAGCGGTCCACGGGGAGCTGGCCGACGCCCTTGAAGAAGGCGGCGGTGAGTCTGCCCTTCACTCCGGGCGAGGTGAAGTACTCCGCCTTGGCGATGAAAGTGACCTTGCGGTCGAGGACCGCGGGAAGGAAGAAGGAGTCCGAGAACGAGAGGTGGTTGCTCGCCAGAATGGCGGGACCCTCGGCGGGGACGTTCTCAAGGCCCTCCACCCAGGGCCTGAAGCCGAGCTTCAGCGGCCCTCCGATGGCAACCTTCATTGCGCCGTAGATCAAACCGAGTGCCTCCTGTGTCTGTGGATCAGACCTTAACCCGCTGTGCGGCCAATGGCCCCGACGACCCTGGCCGGTGTCAGTCCGGTCGCGTACGGTGAAGTACTCCCCCATCTCACGCTCATGAAGGAGACCGAAGGTGCCGGTCCTCCCCGGAGCCGAGCCGTACCGCCACGAAGGCGGAGAGGTCGGCGTCCTGCTCTGCCACGGTTTCACCGGATCCCCGCAGTCGCTGCGCCCCTGGGCCGGGTATCTGGCGGAGCGCGGCCTGACCGTCTCGCTGCCGCTCCTGCCCGGGCACGGCACCCGCTGGGAGGACATGCAGGTCACCGGCTGGCAGGACTGGTATGCCGAAGTCGACCGCGAGCTGCGCGGCCTGCTCGAGCGATGCAAGCGGGTCTTCGTGTTCGGCCTCTCCATGGGCGGCGCGCTGGCGCTGCGCCTGGCCGCGAAGCACGGCGACGCGGTCGCGGGCCTGGTCCTGGTCAACCCGGCGAACAAACTGCACGGCCTGGCGCCGTACGCGCTGCCGGTCGTCCGCCACGTCGTACGGACCACGAAGGGCATCGCCAGCGACATCGCCAAGGAGGGCTCCGTCGAGATCGGCTATGACCGGGTCCCCCTGCACGCCGCGCACTCCATGCGCACTTTCTTCCGCCTGGTCGACGGGGAACTGCCGCAGGTGACCCAGCCGTTGCTGCTGCTCCACAGCCCCAGGGACCACGTGGTGCCCGCCGCCGACTCCGCCCGCGTCCTCGGCCGCGTCTCGTCCACGGACGTCACGGAGATCCTGCTGGAACAGAGCTACCACGTGGCGACGTTGGACCATGACGCGGACCGGATCTTCGAGGAGAGCTACGCGTTCATCGGCCGGCTCGCCCCCTGCGTCGGTAAGGAAGGGACGGCCACCGGTGGCTGAGCACGAGGCTGACCGCGACGAGAGCCGCGAGGAGCCGGAAGAGACCAAGGTGCCCCGCGACGGGGTGCCACTGGACGGCGGGGTGCCGCTGGACGGTGCGACGCCCCTGGACGGAGGCGTTCCGATCGACGAGGACGCCGCCTGGCAGGCGATCGTCGCCGGGTACGGCGAGGAGCCCGCGGACCCGCCGGGCGCCAAGCCCTTCAAGTCCGTGGAGGACCTGGCCCTCCTGGAACCGGAGACCAACGGGCCAGCTTCCGTGCGCCCCGGCCTCGGCAAGGACCCCGCCGAGCCGGGCACGGAGCCGGACCCCGGCGCCGAGCCGGACTCCGGGACCAAGCCTGACCCCAAGGCGAAGCCGGGCGCCGACAAGCCGCTCGGCAGCTCCGTCTCCTTCGCCCCCGGCGTCGGCGGCCCCCGGGACTACACGGCCCCCGAGTCCTCCGAGGACGACTTCGACGCGAGCGACGAGGGCCACTTCGTGCCGCCGGAGCCGCCGCCGCTGCCCGACGCCGACGTGACGGCGAAGTTCGCCTGGCTCGCGGTGCTCGGCGGCCCGCTGCTGATCCTGCTCGCCATCCTCCTCGGCTGGCAGATGACGTGGTGGCTGACCACGCTGGGCATCGGCGGCTTCCTCGGCGGCTTCGCCACGCTCGTCGTGCGGATGAGCGCCGGGGACGACGAGGAGGACGACGACCCGGGACGCGGCGCGGTCGTCTGATCCCCCGAGCTCCCCGAGGCCCGTCCGGAACTTCTCCGGGCGGGCCTCGCCCATGTCCCCGTACGCCGATGGAACCCGATCCCGCCGAGCGGCGAAGAAGAGGTGAACCAACCGAACGAGCCCAAGCCTTCGAGGCGTTCACACGAACGAAAGGAGCCCCGATGACCGTCGAACCCGGCGTCCCGCCGTCCCTGGGGCAGCGCGAACAGAGCGACGCCTGGTCCATCGAGCGGTCCCGGGACGAGCCCGAGCAGTTCGCCGCCCTCTTCGACCGGCATGCCGACTCCGTGTACCGGTACGCGGCCCGCCGGCTCGGCCCCGAGGCGGCGGAGGATCTGATGGCGGACACCTTCACCACCGCCTTCAAGGAGCGCCACCGGTACGACCTGGCGCGGGCCGACGCCCGCCCCTGGCTGTTCGGCATCGCGACCAACCTCATCGGCAGGCACCGCAGGGCGGAGGCGCGCCGGTTCAAGGCCCTCGCCCGGGTGCCCGCCCCGGTGCCGCACGAGGAGCCGGTCGCCGATCTCGCGGTCGCCCGCGCGGGCGCCCGGGGGGTGCGCGGCGAGCTGGCGGACGCCCTGGCGGGGCTCTCCGCCCGCCATCGCGACGTGGTGCTCCTGGTGGCGTGGGCCGGCCTCGACTACGAGGAGACGGCTCAGGCGTTGGGGGTGCCCGTCGGCACCGTCAGATCACGGCTGCACCGGGCTCGCAGATCGTTGCGCGAAGCACTGGGCGGATCCGATCCGACAGCTTTCCGGGAGGCACACGCCCATGAATGAGCTCGATGAACTGCGCGGCTGGGAGGTGGGGGCTCCCCCGCTCGACGACGACACCCGCCATCGGGCGCGGGTGCGCCTGTTCGCCGCGATGAACGAGACGGCTCCGGCCGCACGGCCCGTGCGGCGCCGCGCCCTGCTGCGGGTGGCCGTCACCGGCACCGCCGCGGCGGCGGTCGCCGCGACCGTCCTGGTCGCGGTGGACGGCGGCGACGGTGCGGACCGGCGCGCGAACCCGGCCGTGAGCGAGGCCCCGCCCCTGCGCAACGTCAGCGCGCGGACCGTGCTGAACGGCGCGGCTGCGTACGAGCGCGCGCACGAGAAGACCGTCGCCCCGCGTGACGACCAGTTCATCTACACGAAGGAGATCATCAAGGAGACCGAGCGGAAGACTGGGGCGGTCAAGCGCCACGTGGACGAGAACTGGCGTTCCGTGGACGACTCGAAGCGCTCCTGGATCATGGAGATCGGCAAGGGCTGGTGGTCGGAGCCGCTGAAGGACAACGAGTCGATGTGGCCCCCGCAGAAGTGGGCGACGCTGGAGAAGCTGCCGACCGACCCGGAGAAACTGATCCTCTCGCTGCTCCACAAGTCGGGCCCGGACGACAGGAACGACTCGCTCGACGAGATCACCGACCAGGAGTGGTCGCACATCCACTTCAGCCTCGCCGGGCTGCTCAAGCTGGTCCCGGTGATGCCGGAGGGGCTGCGCCCCGCCGCGTACGAGGCGCTCGGCATGGTGCCCGGTGTGAAGGCGGTGCCGGGCCAGAAGGACGCCAAGGGCCGCACGGGCATCGCGATCACCTACGACGACCCGACGCTGCCGAAGGGGCAGACCGGCTACGGCGGCTACTTCATCTTCGCCCCGGGGACGTACGAGTTCCTGGGCTGCCGCGACACCCGGACCTCGGGTGACGGCAAGAGGACGAAGACGTACGTGCAGCTCTCGTACCTGGAGAGCTGGGCGATCACCGACAGGGCCAAGCAGCGGCCCTAGGCCTCACGGACCGGGGGACGCGGGGAAACGGGGGACGGGGGGACCCTGAGGGCGGCCAGGACGGGCAGGTGGTCCGTGGCCGCCCTCAGGTCTGCCCCCGTCACGCCCGGCAGCCCCGCCGGCACCCCGCAGCCGAGCACCTCGATGCCCGGCGTGGCGAGGATGGCGTCGATGCGCTGGTGGGGGTCGGCGGGCGTGGAGGTGTGCTCGCCGCCCCAGGGCTTGGTGGCCCAGCAGTCCTGGAGCGCCGAGGCGAGTCGGCGGAAGGTCCGGCCCCGGGGCCGCTCGTTGAGGTCGCCGCCCGCGACCGCGTGCTCGGTGCCGAGTTCCGCGAGCCGGTCGAGCAGCAGCCCGCCCTGCGCGTACCGCTCATCACTTTGCAGACTCAAGTGGCAGCTCAGCACGCCGATCCTGGCGCCGCCGAAGCGGACCACGGCGGTCGCGAAGCCGCGCCGGTGCAGGCCCGGGGTGAGCGGGAGCAGGACGTCCTCGGTCCGCTCGACGGTGGCCCGCAGCGAGCAGAGCAGCGCGGGCCCGGCCGCCGTACCGCCGCCCGAGAGGATCACCAGGTCGGCGGCGCGCGCGAGGCGGGCCAGTTTCTTGCGCCAGCGGAAGAACCGGGGCGCCTCCTGGACCAGGACGAGGTCGGGCGCGCAGGCGGCGATGACGCGGGCGAGCGCGTCGGTGTCGTCGCGCATCGAGCGGATGTTGTAGCTGAGCACCCGGACGACGGCCGAACCGTCCTCTTCGGTGCGGGAGTTGGGGAGCGCGGCCAGCGGACTCGTCGACATGGCGATCAAGATACGACAGTGCCCGCCGCTTCCCCTGCGGGGCACGGCGGGCACGGTCGGTCGAACCGCGGCTCACATGACGGGGTCGGGCTCCCGCGCCAGGTCGGCGGCGCCCACCAGGCCCGCCTTGTTGCCGAGCTGGGCGGCGATGACCTCGGCCTGCGGACGCCAGGCCGCACCGACGAGCCAGCGCTTGAAGGACTTGCGGATCGGGTCGAGGACCAGATCGCCCTCGTCCGAGAGGCCGCCGCCCACGATGAACGCGGACGGGTCGAAGAGCGACGCCAGGTCGGCGAGGCCCGCGCCGGCCCAGCGGGCCAGCTCGCGGTAGGAGTCGATGGCGACCGCGTCGCCCTGCCGCGCGGCCATCGAGATGTGCTTGCCCTCGATGCCCTCGGGGCTGCCGTCGCCCAGCGACAGGAGGTACTCGGCGCGCTCGGGCGTCGCGTTGGCACGCTGGCGGGCGTACCGCACGAGGGCGCGGCCCGACGCGTACTGCTCCCAGCAGCCCTGGCTGCCGCAGCCGCAGAGCAGGCCGTCCGGGACCATCCGGATGTGGCCGAACTCGGCGGCCACGCCGAAGTGGCCGCGGCGCAGCTTGTTGCCGATGATGATGCCGCCGCCGAGGCCGGTGCCGAGCGTGATGCAGATGACGTTGCGGTGGCCCTTGCCGCCGCCGAACCTGTACTCGCCCCAGGCCGCGGCGTTGGCGTCGTTCTCCACGACGACCGGGAGGCCCACGCGCTTCTCGACCTCGTCCTTGAGCGGCTCCTGCCGCCAGTCGATGTTCGGCGCGAAGTAGACCGTGGAGCGCTGGCGGTTGACGTAGCCCGCGGCGCCGATGCCGACGCCGACGATCTCGTGCCCGGCCCGCGCGCCCTCCACCGCGGAGGCGATCGCGTCGACGATGGCCTCGGAAGTACCAGGGGTCGGCACCTTGAACGTCGAGAGGATGTTGCCTTCCTCGTCGACCACTCCGGCCGCGATCTTGGTGCCGCCGATGTCGACGCCGATGGTGAGTCCCATGAATCCCTCAGTTCGATCGAGCCCCGCTACGGCCCACCGTACCCGAGGGGGGTCAGTCCAGATCGATGTGTTCACCCGCCGAGAAGCCCTCGTCGCCGCGGCCCTGGCCTGCCGCCGGGCCGTCGGCTGCCCCGCCCGTGTCACCGCGGGTCCAGCGGCCCTCCTGGCCCCGGGCCGCCGAGCGGTAGGCGGCGAGCAGCTCGGAGCCGGCCGCCGCGAGGTGGTCGAAGACGTCGGGGTTGCGCTCGATGACCGGATCGACCACGGCCTTCGCCTCCCTGACGACCTGCTTCAGGGTCTGCTCGACGGCGCCCTGGGCGACCGCGCCGAGCAGCGGCGTCTGAAGCCCGGAGAGCTTCTCCGAGACGGCGTCGACGAGCTTGCGCAGCTCCTCGGCCGCCGAGCCGGGCGGCTGCCCGTACTGCTCGCGGCGGCGGGCCTTCTCCGCGGCCAGATCCTCGGCGCACGCCTTCTCCCAGGCGTCGGCGTCGGCTTCGGGGGCTTCGCGCTCCGTGGCATCGCTCATACCACTCGACGTTACCCGAATGGCGGCATCCCGTTCACTGTGCGCGCGGCCACAGGGCCGGGTCCGGCGTGAAGCGCACCCGCAGCTCGCCCTCGCGGAGACCGGCGCCCGCGACGGTGCAGCGGCGCAGCGCGGACGGGAGGGTCAGGACGCGGCGGAAGGGGCCCGCGGTGACGACGAGGCTGTCGCCGTGCCGGACCAGGCCCAGTTCCTCGCGCACGGCGCCGGGGAGCGGGATGTGCCATACGTAGCTGTCGCCGCCGCCGTCGTCGGTGGTACGGGTGACGGGCCACTCGGCGGGGGCGGGTGCCTCGGCCGGGGCGGGCACGCCGAGAGCGGCCAGGTCGTCGGCGCCGCGCGGGTCGTGCCCGAGATGGCGGACCCGGTGGACGTGGTCGTACGTGGTCTCCCACTCGGCCAGCGCCTTGTCCTGCTGGGCGCGGAGGGCTGCGAGCCAGGTGTCGGCGGAGGCGTCGGGCAGGACCCGGTTGGCGATCACGAGGTCGGTGCGCAGCCCGTACAGGGCGAGTCCGGTGGCGCTCCTGCCGACGGCGTCGGCGCCCGCGGGGCCCGGCTCCGCGACCAGGCGGACGGTGGTGGCGGGGTCCTCGATCACGGCCTGGGCGGCGGCGAGTTCGCCCTCCCAGCGGGCGGCGGTCTCGTACAGCCAGGCGGCCGGCATGGGGACGCCCGCGAGACGGCCCAGCATGGGGCGCAGCGCGCGGGCCGCCTGCCGCTCGGGCGGCAGCAGCCTGCGCAGATAGCGGCGGAGCTGTTCCGGCAGGGCGAGGACGGCGAGGGCCTTGGGGGTGGGCGGCAGATCGACGACGACGGTGTCGTACGCGGTCGCCCGCCCGGCGTCGCGCAGCGCGCGCAGCAGGGCCAGCTCGTCGCTGCCCGGCAGCGGGGTCAGCTCGTCGCCGTCGATCCGCTCGGCGCCGAGCAGGTCGAAGGCGGAGGCTGCACGTTCCTGCAACGCGAGCAGGTCGTCCCGGAAGCGGTCGTCGGGGGCGAGGCACCGCGCGGTGACCCCGGGGTGCGCGTCCGCCCCGCCGAGGACCGTCCCGAGGGTGTCACCGCGGTCGGCGGACACCACGAGAACCCGCCGCCCGGCCCGCGCCGAGGCGAGCGCGGCGGCAGCGGCGACGGTAGTCCGCCCGGAGCCGCCGGGACCGGTGACGAGGAGGGTGCGCATAGGAGTGAACGGTACGTCAGGGCGCCCGGGGGCCGGGAGATTCAGCCCCTCCGGCGCTCAGGCCCGGCGCTCAGGCCTCGGAGGACTCCACGCGCTTCTTCAGGCCCGCGAGGGCCCGGTCGATGATGACCTTCTCGGCCTTGCGCTTGATCATGCCGAGCATGGGGATCTTGACGTCGACGGTCAGCCGGTAGGTGACCTGCGTGCCGGTACCGGCGGGCTTCAGGAGGTAGGAGCCGTCCAGCGAGCGCAGCATCTGCGACTTGAGGAGGGTCCAGCTCACCTCGTTGTCGCCGGCCCAGGTGTAGCCGAGCGTCTGGTCGTCCTTGATCGCGCCCGCGTCCATGACGAGGCGGACCTCCTTGGCGCGGCCCTGCTCGTCGGTGGCCAGGATCTTGGCCTCCTTCACCTCGCCCGTCCAGTCCGGGTACCGCTCGAAGTCGGCGATCACCCCCATGACCTCGGCCGGTGCCGCCTCGATCGTGATGCTCGAGCTGGTGTGTTCGGCCATGGCCGTGGCTCCTCCAGATGCGGTCCGGTACAAGGGGATGTCCGAGGTGGTGTCCACCGCGTGAAGGCTACCCCGCGGCCCCGGGCTCACCACTCCAGGGCCCACGGCCTGCCGGACCCGGCGAAGTGCCCGACGTTCACGCACTCCGTGGCGCCGACGCGCATCCGCCGGACCAGCGGCTGGTGGACGTGGCCGAAGAGCGCGTACCTGGGCCGGGTCCTGCGGATCGCGTCGAGCAGCGCCCGGCTGCCGCGCTCGAAGCGGCGCGCCACGGTGTCGTACAGAAGTTCGGGCATATCCGGCGGGATGTGCGTGCACAGGACGTCCACCTCGCCGACCGCCTCGATCTTGGCTGCGTACTCCTCGTCGCTGATCTCGTAGGGGGTGCGCATCGGGGTGCGCAGGCCGCCGCCGACGAAGCCGAAGACACGCCCGCCGATCTCGATCCGCTCACCGTCCAGGACGGTGGTGCCGGGACCGGCGTACGCGGGCCACAGGGCCGGTATGTCGACGTTCCCGTACGTGGCGTACGTCGGCGTGGGGAACGCGGCGAACAGTTCCGCGTACTGCTTGCGGACGGCCGCCTCGATCGCGGGCCCGCGGTCGACGCCCGCCCAGAGCCGCCTGCCCAGCTCCCTGGCCTCGTCGAAGCGCCGGGCGGTGCGCAGCTCCACCAGCAGGGAGGCGTTCTCCGTGCCGAAGAGGTCGGGGAAGATGCCGCGCGAGTGGTCGGCGTAGTCGAGGAAGAGCACGAGGTCACCGAGGCAGATCAGCGCGTCGGCGCCCTCCCCCGCGCGGGCGAGGGCCTCCGCGTTGCCGTGCACGTCACTGACCACATTGACCCGGAAAGCTGGCATGCCGATCACCCTAGGTCGGCCGCCGCGCGGAGGGTAGGGGCCCCGGTCGCACGGCCGGACCTGCGGTTACTTCCAAGTCGGGAAGCCGGTGGCGTACTCTGCGACGCAGACCACGACGGCGTGTGACGCACCGAACATCTGGGCCCGCACCCCTACCGAACAAGCCATACCCATGGGTAACGTCCGGGCAGTCCAGTAGTGCTCGGCCCCCCACTTCGACTGAGCACCTGCCCGATCTTGGACCGCACCGTCGCAGCACACGACGTCGTGGCGCCGGTGCCCTATGTAGGAGCAGCAGTCTTGCGCGAGTTCAGCCTTCCGGCCCTGTACGAGGTCCCTGCGGACGGCAATCTGACCGACATCGTCCGCAGAAATGCCGCGCAGCATCCGGATGTCGCCGTCATCGGCCGCAAGGTCGAAGGGCGCTGGCAGGACGTCGACGCCAAGACCTTCCTCGCCGAGGTCCGCGCCACCGCCAAGGGCCTCATCGCCTCCGGAGTGCGTCCGGGCGACCGCGTCGGCCTGATGTCCCGCACCCGTTACGAGTGGACCCTCCTCGACTTCGCCATCTGGAGCGCGGGCGCGGTGACCGTGCCGGTGTACGAGACGAGCTCGGCCGAGCAGATCCAGTGGATCCTCGGCGACTCGGGCGCCGTGGCCTGCGTCGTCGAACTGGACACGCACGCCGCCGCCGTCGAGTCCGTACGCGCGGGGCTGCCCGCCCTCGACCACGTCTGGCAGATCGACTCGGGCGGCGTCGACGAGCTGTGGCGCGCCGGCGCCGACGTGACGGACGTGACCGTCGACGAGCGCTGTGCCGCCGCCGGCGCCGACGACCCGGCCACCATCGTCTACACCTCCGGCACCACGGGCCGCCCCAAGGGCTGCGTCCTCACCCACCGCAGCTTCTTCGCGGAGTGCGGCAACGTGGTGGAGCGCCTCAAGCCCCTGTTCCGCACGGGCGAGTGCTCGGTCCTGCTCTTCCTGCCCGTCGCGCACGTCTTCGGGCGGCTCGTCGAGGTCGCCGCGCTGATGGCGCCGATCAAGCTGGGCCACGCGCCGGACGTCAAGAACCTCACGGACGAACTCGCCTCCTTCCGGCCGACCATGATCCTCGGCGTGCCGCGCGTCTTCGAGAAGGTCTACAACTCGGCGCGCGCCAAGGCGCAGGCCGACGGCAAGGGCAAGATCTTCGACAAGGCCGCGGACACGGCGATCGCGTACAGCCGCGCGCTGGACACCGCCGCGGGCCCGTCCATCGGCCTGAAGATCAAGCACATGGTCTTCGACAGGCTGGTCTTCAGCAAGCTGCGGGCCGTCCTCGGCGGACGCGGCGAGTACGCGATCTCCGGCGGCGCCCCGCTCGGCGAGCGCCTCGGCCACTTCTTCCGCGGCATCGGCTTCACGGTCCTGGAGGGCTACGGCCTGACCGAGTCCTGCGCGGCCACGGCGTTCAACCCGTGGGACCGGCAGAAGATCGGCACGGTGGGGCAGCCGCTGCCGGGGTCGGTCGTGCGGATAGCGGACGACGGCGAGGTCCTCCTCCACGGGGAGCACCTCTTCTCGCACTACTGGAACAACGAGGGCGCCACGGAAGAGGCTCTCGCGGACGGCTGGTTCCACACGGGTGACATCGGCACGCTCGACGAGGACGGGTATCTGCGGATCACCGGCCGCAAGAAGGAGATCATCGTGACGGCGGGCGGCAAGAACGTCGCGCCCGCGGTGATCGAGGACCGTATCCGCGCGCACGCGCTCGTCGCCGAGTGCATGGTCGTCGGGGACGGCCGGCCCTTCGTGGGTGCGCTCGTCACGGTCGACGACGAGTTCCTCGGGCGGTGGGCCGCGGAGCACGGGAAGCCCGCGGGGTCCTCCGCGGCCTCCCTCCGTGACGACGCGGATCTCCTGGCGGCGATCCAGAGCGCCGTGGACGACGGCAACGCGGCGGTCTCCAAGGCGGAGTCCGTCCGGAAGTTCCGGGTCCTCGCGTCGCAGTTCACGGAGGAGTCGGGACATCTGACTCCGTCGCTGAAGCTGAAGCGGAACGTGGTGGCGAAGGATTACGCGGACGAGATCGAGGCGATTTACCGCGGGTAGCGTTGGCGGCCCTTGCGCCCACTCGCCGTGGGGGCCCGGTCTTCTTGGCGGCTCTCGGTCTCGTCGTGGTTGCTCGCGCAGTTCCCCGCGCCCCTGACAGGCCGCCCACTCGCCGTGGGGGCGCCTTGCCCCTTCGCGACACCCGGTCTCGTCGTGGTTGCTCGCGCAGTTCCCCGCGCCCCTGACGGGGCGCTGCTCAGGGCCTGGCTCAGGGGCGCGGGGAACTGCGCGACGAGCCCACGACGGCAGGCAGTCGCCAACAAGCCCCAGGCGGCACGTCAGTAGGCGCTAGAGAAGGTCCCGCAGTCTCTCTGCCAAGAGGTCCCAGCGCCAGCGTTCCTCCACCCAGGCGCGCCCCCGCGAGCCCATGCGGGAGCGGAGCTCCGGGTCCGCCAGGAGCGTGGCGATGCGGTCCGCCGCCTCCGAGGGGGCGCCGCCCCGGACGACCCAGCCCGTTTCGCCGTCGAGGACGGCGTCAGGGGCTCCGCCGGAGTCGCCGGCGACCACCGGCAGGCCCGTCGCCGAAGCCTCCAGATAGACGATGCCCAGGCCCTCCACGTCCAGACCGCCCCGCCGCGTCCTGCACGGCATGGCGAAGACGTCGCCTGCTCCGTAGTGCGCGGGGAGTTCCGACCACGGCACCGCCCCGGTGAAGCGGACGGAGGCGGCCACCCCCGTCTCGGCGGCCAGCTTGCGGAGGTCCGCCTCGTAGGGGCCGCCCCCGACGATCAGCAGGACCGCCTCCGGCGACCGCGCCAGGATCGAGGGCATGGCCAGGATCAGTGTGTCCTGCCCCTTGCGGGGGACGAGCCGCGAGACGCAGACGACCACCGGCCGGTCCGTCAGGCCGAGCCGCGCCCGCACCGCGTCGCCCCCCGAACCGGGGTGGAAGGTCTTCTCGTCGACGCCCGGCGGCAGTTGCACCATCCGCCCCGCCGCGGCGGGCGTCAGCGCGGCGGCGACGCGCGAGCGGGTGTACTCACCGAGGTAGGTGATCGTGTCCGTCGACTCTCCGATGCGCCGGAGCAGTTGCCGCGAGGCGGGAAGCTGCGCCCAGCCTGCCTCGTGGCCATGGGTGGTGGCGACCAGCCGCGTGGCGCCCGCCTTACGCAGCGCGGAGCCCATGAGCCCCAGCGGCGCCGCCGCCCCGAACCACACCGACGTACACCCGTGTTCCCGCAGGAGCGAGACCGCGCGCCGGGTGACCCGCGGGGTCGGGAGCAGCATCGTCGTGGGGTCGCGTACGACCCGGAAGGGCTGTTCGGCGTCGAAGGCGGCGGTGGCCTCGGCTCCCTCGCGGCCGCGCTTCCAGGTGGAGGCATAGACGACGAGCTGCTCGGGGTCCAGGCGCAGCGCCATGTTGTGCAGGAACGCCTGGATGCCACCGGGCCTGGGCGGGAAGTCGTTCGTGACGATCAGGGTCTTGTGCATCGCGCCCGACAGTACCGAAGCGGCGCACGGCCCCGCCTCTTCGCCCTCCCCCGGACCGCCCGGCATCATGACCCCGGCGGACAGACACGCGAAACAGGCCAAAGGGGCGAGGCGCACGCATGGCGCGCATCCTGATCTTCTGGGTCCTCACCAGGGCCGTGCTGCTGCTCTGCGTCTTCCATGTGCTCACCGCCCCCGGGCCCGACGTGACCAGTGACGTCTCCGTCATCTACCAGGGCTGGTACGAGATCCTGCGCACCGGCACCTTCCCCCTGGACGACGTCACCTGGCAGTACCCGCCCGGTGCCGCCCTCGCGGTCCTCTCCCCCGCCCTGCTGTCCTTCCTCGACTACTCCTCGGCCTTCTACTTCCTGGCCTTCCTCGCCGACGCCGTGGTGTCCGGGCTGCTCCTGTACGCGGGGCGGCGGGCCGGCAAGTCGCCGCGCGGCCTCGTCGTGTGGGCCGTGGGGGTGCCGCTGCTCGGGCCGACCGTGTACGCCCGCTACGACATCCTCGTCACCGCCGTCGCGGTCGCCGCGCTGCTCGCCGGGGCCCGGCATCCGCGCACGCTGGGGGCGCTGGCGGGGTTCGGCGCGCTGCTGAAGGTCTGGCCGGTGCTGCTGCTCGTCGGCGTCCCGCGCGGCCGGGCCACCGGCCGCTCCTGGACGGCGGCCGCGGTCACGTCCCTCGGCGTCACGCTGGCGTTCCTGGTGGCGATGCCGGGGGCGCTCGCGTTCCTCACGTTCCAGCGCGACCGCGGCACGGAGGTGGAGTCGCTCGGCGCCCTCGTCTTCCACGTCGGGCGGCACCTCGGCTGGCGGGGCGAGGTCCGGCTCAACTACGGCTCGGTGGAGTTCCTCGGCCCCTACGTCCCGCTGGTCAGCACGGCGGCGCAGGCGCTGACCCTGGCCGCCCTCGGCTGGCTCCTGGTCTGGCGGCTGCGCGCCCGGGCCTGGTCGGCGGGCACGCTCGCGGACGCCGCCTTCGTGGCCGTGCTGCTCTTCACCGCCACGAGCCGGGTGATCAGCCCGCAGTACATGCTGTGGCTGGTCGGCGTCGCCGCCGTCTGCCTGGCGTTCCGCACGAGCCGCATGGAGCTCCCTGTCCGGCTCGTCCTCCTCGCGACGTTCGTGACGTTCCTGGAATTCCCTGTCTGGTTCTCGCACGTGGTGGCCAGTGATCCGCTGGGCGTGGCCCTGCTCCTCGTACGCAACGGCCTGCTGGTCGCGGCGGCCCTGCTCGCCTGCCGGAACCTGTGGCGCCAGGGCGTCTCCGAGCCGCGTGGCCGGGTGCGGCGGCCGGTGCGGGGGACGGTCAGCGGAGCTCGGAGCGCAGATACGTGCGCCAGCGCGCCGTGAACTCCTCCTGGGTGGCGTCCAGCACGTCCCGCAGCGCGTCCTCGACCGCGCCCGCCCGCTTCCCGTGGGCGCCCACGGCCCGGTAGAACTCCACCAGCCTCTTCTCGCCCCACCGCTCCGCGATCATCCGGCAGGCCAGCCACGAGCCCTCGTAGGCCTCGGCGAGCCGCTCGGCGCCGCCGCCGAAGCCGAAGTCCGCGTCGTCCGGGAGCGTGGCGGGCAGCCGCTCGCGCTGTGCCGCGCGCCGCAGTTCGGGCGCGGCCTGCGCCGCGGTGCGTCCCGTGCCGCGGTAGCCCACCCAGTCCGCGAAGCCCTCGGAGAGCCAGAGCGGGGTGGCCTCGGAGGTGTGGGAGCGGGTCGCCACGTGGACCGTCTCGTGGGTCAGGACGACCTGCTTGCCGAAGCTGCCGAGGACGCCGTACGCCTCGGGGTTGACGATGACGCGGTCGGCGGGGGCCCGCCCTGAGCCGCCGGCCTCGCCGGTGGTGACCGCCGCGATCCCCCGGTATCCGGCGGCGGGCGCCCCAAGGAGGCCCGCCATGCCGTCCAGCGTGCGCGGGACGAGGACGACGACCTTGCCGGGCCACTTGTCCCGCCATGCCTTGTTCACGGCGGGCACGGCCCGGTCGGCGAGGTCGCGGTAGGCGCGCCGTTCCGCCGCGCTCTGCCCCACCCCCAGGACGAGGCTGTGCCTGCCCCGCTCGGCCCGCACCCGCCCCTGGTCCCAGAGCTGCTGGCCCGCCTTCCGCGCGGGCCGCTCCGAGGTGACGTACCACCGTCCGCCGTGCCGCTCCAGGGCGAGCGTGCGCGCGGCGGTGTGCGGGGCGCGGTCGTAGCCCTTGACGCGGTAGCTGAGTTCGGCGCGCGCGGTGGCCTTGGCGCCCGAGCGGTCCAGGCCGGTCAGGCGGTACTCCCACGCGTCGAGCGGCACGTCGCGGACGTTGGCGAAGAGGTCCGCGGGAGCGCGCTTGCCCGCCGCGCTCCGCTCGGTGCGGTCGTACGCCTTCTCGTCCCGTTCCAGTACGGCGTGTGCCCGGCGCTCCAGGAGCCTGCGCACGTCGCCCGCGGCGGAGTCGGGGACCGGGTCGCCGCCGCATCCGGCGAGCACGGCGAGGCAGAGCGCGACGCACAGCGCCACCGTCCCCGACCTACGCCCGTGACCAGCCACCTTCCCGATCGTACGGGGCGGCCCGCGCGGGCGGCCGGTCAGATCCGGGTCACGGAGGAGACCGGCATCATGCCGACCGGGTCGTAGCGGACCGGCGCCCCGGGGTAGGGGGCGTGCACGACCTGGCCGTTGCCTGCGTACATCCCGATGTGGCTCGCGTCGTCGCGGTAGGCGACGAGGTCGCCGGGTTTCGCCTCGGCGAGGGAGACCTGCCGTCCTGCGTACCGCTGCGCCTGCGAGGTGCGCGGCAGCCCGACCCCGGCCTGGGCGTACGACCACTGCGTGAGGCCCGAACAGTCGAAGCCGCTCGGCCCGTTGGCCCCCCACACGTACGGGCGGCCGACCGCGGACCTGGCGGCGGCCAGGGCGGCCGCGGCGCGCGGCGACGCGGCGCCCCCGGGCTCCACGAGCCCGGCGCGGCCGCCGGAGCGCGAGGACCTGTCGTACGCGTCGCGCTCCTTGCCGGTGAGCGAGTTGAGCAGCCGCCTCGCCTTGGCGAGCTTGTGTTCGACGGTGCGCTTGTGGCGGGCGACGACGGTGCGGCTCCGCTCCAGCGCGGCGAGCTTGCGTCCGGCCTCGGCGCGCTCCCTGGCGAGGCCGCGCTGGGCCTTCTGGAGATCGGTGAGTTCACCGGTGTGCCGGAGGGTGACGCGGTCGAGGACCGAGGCCCGGTCGAGGTAGCCGTCGGGGTCGGAGGAGAGCATGAGCTGAAGGGCGGGGCCGATGCCGCCCTCGCGGTACTGCTCCTGGGCGAGCGCGCCGAGCGCGCCGCGCATCAGGTTGATGCGCGCCTGGCCACGGGCGACGCTGTCCTTGGCCCGCTTCACCTGCGTCCGCAGCTTGTCCGTGCGCTCGTCGGCGTCGTTGTACGCCTCGGTGGCCCGCTCGGCCTCCTCGTAGAGCCGGTCGACCTTGGCCCGGGTGTCGGAGGGCCTGTCCTGCGGGGCGGCGCCCGCAGGTGCGGCGGCCAGGGCGGCGGCGGCCGTGGCCGCTGCCGCGGAGATGACGGTGACGCGCGTGCTCCGGTCGGTGCCGGGCTCTGCGGGACGGCGGTGTGACCCCACTTGGCGCCGCTCTCCCTTCCGCTGGACGACCCCCGGCTCTCCGGGGGAATGCGCGCCGACAGTAGCCGTGCGACCAGACAGGGGCCAACGCCCCGGATGGGTGCGGACAGCCCGGCGCCCCGCCTCAGACGCAGGTCATCAACGGGGCGCGGGGTCAGCGGGAGTTGCCGTAATTCGCCCGTTTGGGCGGTTCCGGGGGGCCGGTGACGTCAGGTGGAGCGGGGCTCCGTGGTTCAGACGCGGACGCCGAACTGGAAGGTGCCGAGGTAGGACATCGACTCGTAGCGGACGTTGGCGCCCGGCTTCGGGGCGTGCAGGACCTGACCGTTGCCGGCGTAGAAGCCGACGTGCGCGAGGTTGTTGAAGAAGACCAGGTCACCGGGCTTCAGCTCGCCGCGGCCGATCCTCGTGCCGTCGTTCTGCTGGGTGTACGTGGTCCGGGTGATGGAGACACCGGCCTGCGCGAACGCCCACTGGGTGAGCCCGGAGCAGTCGTAGGAGTTGGGGCCGGTGCCGCCGGAGACGTACGGCTTGCCGATCTGCGTGGCCGCGGCGTTCAGGGCGGCGGCACCACGGCCGGAGGCGGGGGCCTCGTCGCCGAGGTCGGCGCGCTGGTCGGCGGCGCGGCTGGCGCGCTTCTGCTCCTTGGCCGCCAGGTCCGCCTTCTCCTCGGCGGTCAGCGTGTTGAGGATCTTCTGCGCCTCGCCGAGCTTGCCCTGGACTTCCTTCTTCTTCTTGCCGAGCTCCTCGCGGGTGTCCGCGAGGTCGTCGAGCTTGCCCGCGGCCTCCTTGCGCTTCTGCGCGAGGTCCCGCTGCTTCTTCTGGATCTTCTGGAGCGCGTCGACCTGCTGGCTGCTGAGCTGGTCGAGCGTGGACGCCTTGTCGAGGTAGTTGTCCGGGTCGGAGGAGAGGAAGAGCTGAAGGGAGGGGTCGATGCCGCCGGAGCGGTACTGCGCGCTGGCCATCGAACCGAGGCCGTCCCGCAGCTCGTTGAGCTCTCCCTGGCCGTCGGCGACCTTGTCCTGGAGAGCGTCGATCTGCTTCTCCAGCTTCTCCTGCTTCTCCTTGGCCCCGTTGTACTTGTCGGTGGCCCGCTCCGCGTCCTCGTAGAGCTTGTCGACCTTGGACTTGACCTCGTCCTTGCTCGGCTTCGGCGCGGCCTGGGCGGCGCCCTGCGAGGTGAGGGCCACGGCAGCGGCGGCGGTCGCGGTGAGCACGGTCACGCGGGTGCGGCTCGGCTGCTTGGGACGACGGTGGGACGCCACGCGGGCGGCTCCTTCTTCCTCCAGCCGCCTACCGAAGACCCGGTGGGCGGGTACCACCGCCGTCACCCCGAGTGGGTGATCAACTGAGCGAGGGTTCGAGGCGAGACCCTAGTGACCTTCTTGTGATCAGTTCAAATTACTGGGGCAGAAAATCGGTTGCGAGGCGCATATTTTACCGAGGACGCACAGCCCGTAATGATCTTCTGACCTTCCGTCACGCTCCGGAGCCGTCAATTCGGGCATAGGACCCAGGAGTTGCGGGAAGCCCCTTTAACCCCGCGAAAGCCGCTTCAGGAGCACCACCGAAGCCACCGGCCGCGCACCGGCCTTGGCGATTCCGTCGGCCACCTCGCGGTCGGTCGACACGACGACCACGGGCCTGCCCGGCGGCTCCGCGCGCACGAGCTGACGGATCAGCTCATCGGCGGTCACGCCCGGCTTGGAGAAGAGCACCCGGACCCCGCGCGGCGGCGCGAGCAGCACCGGAGCGGCCAGCTCGGCCCCGTCGAAGACGCAGGTCACCTCGGCGCCCGACTGGAGGGCGAGCTGCGAGAGCGAGCCGAGGAGACGCAGCCGCTGCTTCTCCAGGGGCATGGTCGGATAACCGGTCTTGGTGACGTTGTAGCCGTCGACGACCAGGTGCGCCTGCGGCAGGGCGAGGAGCTGGTCCAGGATCGCCGGGTCGTTCTCGGACAGGGCGCGGGCCGCGATGTCCTTGGGCGACATCCGCCCCGGCTCGACGGCGTCCACGGTCTCCGCCGGGCGTACGGAGACGGGCGGCAGCGCCAGTTCGCGCCGCAGCCCCTGGGCCGCGTCGAGGACCGTGTCGAGCAGCAGCCGCACCCGCATGTCCTCGACGCTGCGCCCCTCGCGCGCCGCCCTGCGGCTGGCCTCGAGGGCGGCCTCGGTCTCGCCGAGCCGCGCCTTGAGCCGCCGGGTCTCGCTCTCGGCGGCGGACACCTGGGCCTGGCCCTCGGCGCGGACGGCCTCGGTCTGCGCGAGGGCCTTGCGCAGCGCGGCCTCGCCGCGCTTGACGTCACTGAGCGCCCCGCGCAGCTTGCGGTGCACGGATTCGGCCTCCCTGCGCACCGCTTCCAGCTCGGCGCGCAGCCGCTCGGTCTCCGCCTTGGTCTGGGCCCGGGCCGCGGCGAGCTCCGCGCGCAGCCGGTCGAGCTCGGCCCTGGTCTCGTCGTCCACGCGCTCGGCGTCGGCCCGCTGGGCCTCCTCGCCCGCGGCGGTCACCAGCTTGACCCAGCCGGCGGGGCGCAGCACATAGGCCGCCGCCGCCACGTCCAGGGGGTCGGCGGCCGGGGGCGGGGTGCCCGCGTCCAGGGCGCCGGCCAGCTCGGCCTGGGCCTCCCTGAGCCGTTCGCCGATGCGCTGCCGGAAGAGGGTGTCGCTCTCCAGGGCGGCCGCCATGGCGTTGCCCGCGAACTTCGCGCGCCGGGTGGGGGTGAAGCGGGCGTACTGTCTGAGCTGTGCGGGGAGCTCGGCCATGGTCAGGCCGCCGAAGCCGTCCGAGACGAGCCGGACGACACGTCGCCGCACGCCGTCCGGCAGCGGACGGTCGAGCACCTCAGCGGTGCCGTCGTCCGGCTCCCCGCCTGCGCTCTCCACCATCCGTCACCCCACTTGCCGTGCGGGCCCCGCTCCCTCAGGAGCCGGTGCCCGGCCTGTCCACCAGTTCGACCTGATCCACAGCGTTGCACCAGCGGCAGCGGACCGACTCGATGGTCTCACTGACCACCTCGCGTTCTTCGACGTTCGACTCACCGGCGAGGTCGAGGTGCACATACTCGACGACCTTCGAGCTGCGGGTCACGTCGAAGCGTGTGAGGTTGCCGCACAGCTTGCAGCGCCACCGGGTGGTGGCGGTCGGCAGGGGAACCGTCATCGTGGCTGATCGCTTTCCTCGGTGGCGTGGCACTCGTCCGGGTTTCCGTGGTGCGTATTGCCCGCAACCTTAAGGCCTGTAAGGGGCACCATGCGGCGGCGTCCGCCCCGGCATGGCGGTCTGTGCGGGTAGCGCCCGTTACGTCATGCTCTGTTCATGATCCACGCATGGAGTACGAGGGCGAGCCGGCTGTCCGGCGACCGGTCCGCCCCGGTGACGTACGGACTGATCGCCGTCTGCTGCCTGGTCTTCGCCGTCTCCCCGGTCTCCGGGCTCAACCACGGCTACGGCCGCGGCAACGAACTGCTCGGCGCGCAGCAGGCCTATTTCGAGCGGTGGGGGGTGGTGCCCGCCGAACTCTTCAGCGGCGTGCCGAGCGCCGCGCTCGGCCCGTTCACGGCTCTGTTCGTGCACGGGAGCTGGGTCCATCTGCTCGGCAACATGCTCTTCCTGTTCGTCTTCGGGGCGATGGTGGAGGAACGCATGGGGCGCCTGCGGTACGCGCTCTTCTACGTCGGCTGCGGCTATCTCGCGCTGCTCTCGTACGCGGTGGCGCACGCGGACTCCCAGCAGACGCTCGTCGGGGCCTCGGGGGCGATCTCCGCCGTCCTCGGCGCCTTCCTCTACCTCTTCCCGAAAGCGCGCGTCACCAGCATCTATCCGTTCCTCTTCTTCCTGCCGCTGCGCTTCCCCGCCTGGCTGGTGCTGCCGTTCTGGGTGGCCCTCCAGTGGCTGGCGGCGGGGCGGGACGGCCAGGGCACCGGGGTGGCGTACCTGGCACACCTGGTGGGCTTCTCGCTGGGGTTCCTCCACGCGTGGGTGTGGTGCCTGCGGAGGGCTAAGGTGAAAGGCACCGCACCGGCCATCGAGGGAGACAGTCAGCCGTGATCACCGCGATCGTGCTCATCAAGACCAGCGTGGACCGGATCCCGGAGATCGCCGAGTCGATCGCCGCGCTCGACTCGGTCAGCGAGGTCTTCTCCGTCACCGGCACCTACGACCTGATCGCGATGGTGCGGGTGCCGCGCCACGACGACCTCGCGGACGTCATCCCCGGCCGGATCAGCAAGATCCCCGGCGTCGAGGGGACGGACACGCACGTCGCGTTCCGCACGTACTCCCAGCACGACCTGGAAGCGGCGTTCGCGATCGGCCTCGACTCCTAGGCACGCGCCGGGCCCGGGCCTTCATGAAGGTTTCCTCATCCGTGGCTCATCCGGATCCGGCGGTACGCCGTCCATCATCACGGGCATGGTCTTCTCCCAGCGCATGGCGGCCCTGGCAGCCGTCGTGGCGATACCGCTCGGTATCGCCGTGACCAGCTACCTCCTCACGGACAGCCCCGCACCCCCCAAGGCTCCGCCCAAGGTCGAGCTCCAGAGCGGCTCCCCCTCCGCCACACCCACCACCGCACGGCCCACCCCGAGCGACGAGACGGTGCCCCCGCCGCCGGTCGGCGAGAACGCCCCGGACGACGACGGGCCCACGGGCGACGACGGACCCACCGGCGATGACGGACCCACCGGCGATGACAACGACGACGCGGACGACGACGCGGGCCGGGGCGACAACGACGACGACGGCCCCGGTGACGACGGCTGAGCCCCCGCGCCGCCGGATATCCGCCCGGGTCCGCATCCTGCTGTGGCTGCTCGTGGTGATGGCCGTCGCGCTGACCGCGGTGGCCGCCACCACGCGCTCGGTCCTGCTCCGCGAGGTCGACCACCGCGTCGACCGCCTCCTGGCCCAGGAGACCCGGGAGTTCACCAACTTCGTACACGAAGGGGTCGATCCGCACACGGGCGAGCCGTTCACCGACCCCGATCCGCTGCTGCGGCTCTTCCTGTCACGGCAGTACGCCGACCCCGACGAGGAACTGCTCGGCCTCATCGGCCGGCAGGGCCGGGGCCCCGCCAAGAAGGAGCAGTCCCGGGAGCCGCGGATCGACCACCCGCTCGCCGACGACCCGGCCTCGCTGAAGGCCGTCTTCGACTCCCCCGACGCCACCGGCACCCTGGACAGGCCGGGCGGCGAGGTCCGCTGGGCGAAGGCGGTGATCGAGTCGGGCCCCGCGCACCCGGAGGCGGCCTTCGTGGTCGCCTTCCACCCGGCGGGGGAACGGGCCAAGGCCAACGGCGTGTTCACCATGCTGCTCGCCACCTCCGGGGTCGCGCTCCTGATGACGACGGGCATCGGCTGGGTCGTCGCCGGGCGCATCCTCAAACCGGTCAGGCTCGTGCGGGCCACCGCCGCGCAACTCACCGAGCAGGACCTCACCCAGCGCATCCCCGTGCAGGGCCACGACGACGTGGCGGCCCTCGCGGAGACCTTCAACGGCATGCTGGACCGCCTTGAGCGGGCCTTCGCCGCCCAGCGGGAGTTCGTCGACGACGCGGGCCACGAGCTGCGCACCCCCATCACCATCGTCCGCGGCCACCTGGAGCTGATGGACACCGCCACCGAGAACGCCGCCGAGCGCGAGGAGACGGTCCGCATCGTCACGGAGGAACTGGACCGGATGAGCCGCATGGTGGAGGACCTGCTCCTGCTCACCAAGGCCGAGCGGCCCGACTTCGTCACCCCGGGGCCCGTCCAGCTCGCCGAGCTGACGGCGGACGTCTTCGTCAAGGCCAGGGCGCTCGGCGAGCGGGACTGGCACCTCGCCGAGGTCGCCGACGCCGAGGCCCGGCTCGACGCCCAGCGCATCACCCAGGCCATGGTCCAGCTCGCCCAGAACGCCGTCCAGCACACCGTGCCCGGACAGCGCGTCGGCATCGGCTCGCGGCTGCGCGACGGGCACATCGAGCTGTACGTCGCGGACAGCGGGCCCGGGGTGCAGCCGCAGGACGCGGCCGTGATCTTCGAGCGGTTCCGCCGCGGCACCGCACGGCGCGGCTCGCGCTCCACCGGGGCGGGGCTCGGCCTCGCCATCGTGAAGGCCATCGCCGAAGGCCACGGCGGGCGCGTCGAACTGCGCCCCACGGACGGCGGCGGCGCCACCTTCGTCCTCATGCAGCCACCACAGGAAGGGACGGCCCGCCCGTGAACCGCGTACTGATCGTCGAGGACGAGGAGCGCATCGCCTCCTTCGTCGAGAAGGGCCTGCGCGCCAACGGCTTCACCACCACCGTGGTCGGCGACGGCGACAGCGCCCACGACTACGCCCTGACCGGGGGCTTCGACCTGGTCGTCCTGGACATCGGGCTGCCGGGCAAGGACGGCTTCACCGTCCTGCGGCAGCTCCGCGAGGCCCGGGTGAGCACGCCCGTCATCGTGCTGACCGCCCGTGACTCGGTACGGGACACCGTCGCGGGCCTGGAGGGCGGCGCCGACGACTGGATGACCAAGCCGTTCCGCTTCGAGGAGCTGCTCGCCCGGGTGCGGCTGCGCCTGCGTACAGCGGCGTGGGCGCCGGAGGTGACGGTGCTGCGCAGCGGTGAGCTGACCCTGGACCTGCGGACCCGCAGGGCGCGTTCAAGCGACCGCACGGTGGACCTGACGGCCCGTGAGTTCGTCCTCCTCGAGCTGTTCCTGCGCCACCCCGGGCAGGTGCTCTCGCGCGAGCAGATCCTCTCCCACGTGTGGGGGTACGACTTCGACCCCGGCTCCAACATCGTGGACGTGTACGTGCGCGCGCTGCGCAAGAAGCTGGGCGCCGAGCGGGTGGAGACGGTGCGCGGGATGGGATACCGGCTGCCGGACGCGGGGTGAGGACGGGGCGTTCCGCCGCGGCCCGGTGAAGTTCCTTTCATGTGCGGCTCATTGAGGGCTCACGGCACAGCGGCACGCTGAACACCGTGACCCTGACCCCCCGTCGAGCCATCACCCTGTGCGTCGCCCTCAGCGTCTGCGCGCTGCTCGTGGTCCCCGGCAACTTCCCGGGACTCGGCGGCGACGCCCGCTTCACGCTCGCCGTCTTCGCCGTCGCGACCTGCGCCTGGGTCGGCACGCCGATCGACGACACCTACATCGCGCTCGGCGCGGGGCTCGCCCTCACCGCGACCGGCGTGATCAGCAGCGACACCCTCTTCGGCACCCTCGGGGACGAGACGGTGTGGCTGCTGATCTGCGCCTTCGTGCTCGCCGCCGCCGTGGCGCGCAGCGGGCTCGCGGGGCGGGCGGCGGCCTTCCTGGTCAGCGGGGCCCGCAGCGTACGGCAGTTGACGCACCTGACGACCGCCGCGCTGGTCGTGACGGCGTTCGCGGTGCCCGCCACCTCGGGGCGCGCCGCGCTCGCGCTGCCCGTCTTCCTCGCCCTCGCCAAGGTCCTCGCCGACCGAAGGCGCCTGGTCGTGATGCTCGCGCTGCTCTTCCCCACCGTCATCCTGCTCTCGGCGGTCGCGACGCTGATCGGCGCGGGCGCCCACCTGATCACCGTGTCGGTGCTCTGGGAGGCCACCGGTGACCGCATCGGCTTCACCCAGTGGCTGCTGCTCGGCCTGCCGCTCGCCGTCGCCTCGTCCCACCTGGCCGCCGAGGCCGTGCTGTTGACGACCACGCGGCGCGCGGACCGCGCGGGCCCGGTGCGCATCACCGTCGAACAGCTCCAGGCCCACAGCGAGCAGCCGGTCTCAGGACCCTGGGAGCCCGCCGAGACGCGCTGCGCCCTGCTGCTCGCCACCGTCGTCGCGCTCTGGTGCAGCGAGCCGCTGCACCAGGTGCCGCCCGCCGTCGTCGCGCTGATCGGCGCCATCGTGGCCGCCTCCCCCGCCCTGGGCACCGTACGCCTCAAGGACGCCCTGAAGACGGTGCCCTGGGCGCTGCTCCTCTTCATGGCCGCGACGATGGCGATGGGCGTCGCGCTGGCCGACTCCGGGGCGGCGAAGTGGCTGGTCGGCGGCCTGCCCCTGGACGTGCCCCCGTGGCTGTTCCTCGCCGTGGTCGTCTGTCTGAGCACGGCCGCGCACCTGGTCCTGCAGTCCCGCTCGGCCCGGTCGTCCGTCCTGGTCCCGCTGGTCGTCGCCGCGGCGGCCGGCGCGGGCGTCAATCCGGTCGCCGCGGCCCTGGCCTCCACGGCGGCGGCGGGGTTCTGTCACACGCTGCCCGCTTCGGCCAAGCCGGTCACCCTCTTCGCCGACATCCCGGGCACCCCGACCTACACCCCGCGCGACCTGCTGCGCCTCTCCGCGGTACTGGCCCCGCTGACCGCCGCGCTCGTCCTGCTCTTCGCCGTCACGCTCTGGCCGCTGCTCGGTGTCCCCGTCCGCTGAATCCGCCCGCACTGTGCTCGCACTGGAGACCTCATGCTGACCCGTTTCGCCATCGCTCCCAGCGGCTTCAAGGAGTCCCTGTCCGCGGGCTCCGCGGCCGATGCCATCGCCGCGGGGGTACGCCGTGTCGTCCCGCACGCCGAGACCGATCTGATCCCGCTGGTGGACGGCGGCGAGGGCACGGCCCGCGCCCTGGCGTCCGCGGACGGCGGCCGGCTCGTCGCGCTGCCCGCCACCGGTCCCGTCGGCCAGCGGATCGGCACGCACTTCGCGCTGCTCCGCGACGGCACGGCGGTCGTCGAGATGGCCGCCGTCGCCGGGCTCGCCCTGGTCCCCCGCGATCTGCGCGACCCGGGCGCCACCACGACGTACGGCGTCGGCGAGCTGATCCGCGCCGCCCTGGACGCGGGCGCCCGCCGCATCCTGGTCGGCTGCGGCGACTCGGGCACCTCCGACGGCGGCGCGGGCGCACTCCAGGCCCTGGGCGCCCGCCTCCTGGACGCCGACGGCTGGGAACTGCCGCGCGGCGGCCGGGAGCTGGCGCGGCTGAGCCGGATCGACGCGAGCGGCCTCGACCCGCGCCTCGCGGACACCGACATCCGCGTGGCGTGCAACCCCTTCAACGTGCTCTGCGGCGAGCGCGGCGTCGCCCGCGTCTTCGGCCCCCAGAAGGGCGCGACGCCCGCGCAGGTCGAGCAGCTCGCCGCGGGTCTCGAACACTGGGCGCACATCCTCACGCGTGACCTCCGCGTCGTAACCGACCTCTTCGAGGGTCCTGGCACCGGCGCGTCCGGCGGCCTCGGGGCGGGCCTGGCCGCCCTGGGCGCGCGGCTGCTGCCCCGCTTCGACGTGCTGCTCGGCCGGCTCGACCTGGATGCCCGCCTGGCCCGCGCCGACCTGGTCGTCACTGCGGAGGGCGCCCTCGACCACCAGACGCCGCGCGGCAAGATCCCGGCGGAGGTGGCCCGCCGCGCCAAGCGCTCGGGCCGCCCGGTGCTGGTGCTCGCGGGCACGATCGGGCAGGGCGCCCACCATGTGCGGGCGGTGGGCGTCGACGCCTACAGCGCGATCCTGCCGGCCCCGGTCTCCCTGACCGAGGCCCTCGGCAGGGGCGGCGAGTTCCTCACCGACGCGACCGAGCGGGCCCTGCGGATGATCGTGCTCGGGTCACGGCTGAGGAGCGGCCGGACGGGTCACGCGGTCACGCCGGTGTCCGGCACGCAACGGCCGTCCTCGGTGCGGTAGTTCCACCGGGCGCCGTCCGCCACCAGCTCCTTGACGGCCCGTACGAAACGCTCGACGTGCTCGTCGGGGGTGCCCGCGCCGAAGCTCACGCGGATCGCGTTCAGCGACTTCTCGCCGGGCGCGGCCTCGGGGGCGCCGCACTCGCCGGGCTCGTCGGCCTCGCTGCCGAGCAGGGTGCGCACCAGCGGGTGGGCGCAGAACAGGCCGTCCCGTACGCCGATCCCGTACTCGGCGGAGAGCGCGGCGGCGAAGTGCGAGCTGTTCCAGCCGTCCACGACGAAGGAGATGACGCCCACGCGCGGCGCGTCGTCACCGAAGAGCGAGAGCACCCGGACGGCGGGCACCTCGGCGAGCCCCTCGCGCACCTTCGCGATGAGGTGCCGCTCGCGGGCCACCAGCTCGTCGAAGCCGGCCTCGGTGAGCGCCTTGCAGGCGGAGGCGATGGAGTAGACGCCGATGACGTTGGGCGACCCGGCCTCGTGGCGGGCGGCGGTGTCGTGCCACTCCACGTCCACGCCGCCGTCCGCGCGCCGCGCCACCTTCCGCGAGGCGCCGCCGCCCGCGAGGTAGGGCTCGGCGGCGCGCAGCCAGTCGGAGCGGCCCGCGAGGACGCCGGAGCCGAAGGGCGCGTACAGCTTGTGCCCGGAGAACGCGACCCAGTCGACGTCCAGCTCGCGTACGGACACCGCGTGGTGGGGCGCGAGCTGCGCGGCGTCGAGGACGATCCGGGCCCCGTGCGCGTGCGCGGCGGCGGCCAGCTCCTTGACCGGCCACAGCTCGCCCGTGACGTTGGAGGCACCGGTCACGCAGACCAGGGCGGGCCCGTAGGGCTCGCGGTCGGCCAGCGCCCGCTCCAGGGTGTGCACGGCCGCGTCGGGGGTGCGCGGGGCGTTGAGGTAGGTGACGCGGGCGTCCCGCCACGGCAGGAGCGAGGCGTGGTGCTCGGTCTCGAAGACGAAGACCTCGCAGTCGGCGGGCAGGGCGGCGGCGAGCAGGTTCAGCGAGTCGGTGGTGGACCGGGTGAAGACGACCTGGTCGCCCTCGCGGCAGTCGAGGAACTCGGCGACGGTGGCCCGGGAGTTCTCGAAGAGGTCGGTGGAGAGCTGCGAGAGGTACCCGGCGCCGCGGTGCACGCTGCCGTAGTACGGGGCGTAGGCGGCCACGTCGTCCCAGACCCGCTGAAGCGCCGGGGCGCTCGCCGCGTAGTCGAGCGCCGCGTAGGTGACCTCCCCGCCGGTGACGAGCGGCACGGTGACGTCCCTGCCGAGCACGGGCAGCGGCGGCGCGCAGCAGGGGTCGGCGGACTCGGCGGCGGGGGCGGTCTGGGCGGCGGCGGGGCGTGCGGACATGGCGAAGTCTCCCTGCGGGCATGGTGGAACAGCTGCGTAAGATCCCGTGCGGCGGCCGAACAGCGGTTCCGCGTACGGGTGTTGCCTCGACGCGCGGCGCTCTGGGCCGGGCGGAGGGGATACGGCGAACGGGGCCCGAGGCCCTATCGCATTCGCTTGCTCACGAGACTGCTCCCTTGAGGACCAGGACCCCAGGGCTGTGACATACGACGATGTCCAGGGGTCCGCGCTTGCCATACGCCTTGCTGCGTACGACCTGGTCTTCACCCGGGGCACCCCGCCACGGACGGAGGGTTGCCGGACAGCGGGCCGGGGCCGTAGTCGCTGTCACTCATGACCTGTGCAGCATCCTGCCACACGATCTTCGGTGCGCAAGGCGCGGTCCAGAATCCGGACTGCGCCCCGCGTCACACGTCCCGCCCCGCTCAGCGGTTGCTGGCGGACACCCAGCGCTCCAGGGCCCGCTTCGCCGCCCCGGAGTCGATCGACTCCGCCGCCCGCGCCATCGCGGCACGGATCTGCTCCTCCAGGCTGCCCTCGCCCCGTGCGAGGGCCACCAGGGCCGCCGCGGAGTTGAGGAGCACCGCGTCGCGCACCGGGCCGCTCTCGCCGTCGAGCAGCCGCCGGGCGACCTCCGCGTTGTACGAGGCGTCGGCGCCGCGCAGCGCCTCGACGGGCACCAGGCCGATGCCGACGTCACGGGGGTCGAAGGCCTCCTCGCGGACGGCTCCGTCGCGCACCACCCAGACGCGGGAGGTGGACGTCGTCGTCAGCTCGTCGAGACCGTCGTCGCCCCGGAAGACGAGCGAGGAGTGCCCGCGCTCGGCGAAGACACCGGCGACCACGGGCGCCATCCGCGCGTCGGCGACACCGACCGCCTGGGACCGCACCCTGGCCGGGTTGGTGAGCGGACCGAGGAGGTTGAAGACGGTCCTGATGCCCAGCTGGCTGCGCGCGGCACCGGCGTGTCGCAGCGCCGGGTGGAACTTCACCGCGAAGCAGAAGGTGATCCCCGCCTCCTCCGCGACCTCGACGACCCGTTCGGGGGTGAGCTGGAGGTTGACGCCCAGCTTCTCCAGGACGTCGGACGCGCCGCTGGCCGAGGACGCGGCGCGGTTGCCGTGCTTGACGACCTTCGCGCCGGTGCCCGCGATGACGATCGCCGACATCGTGGAGATGTTCACCGTCTTGGCGCCGTCGCCGCCCGTGCCGACGATGTCGACCGTCTCGCCCGGCACCTCGATCACGTTGGCGTGCTCGTACATGGCGCGTACGAGACCGGAGATCTCCTCCACGGTCTCGCCCTTGGCCCGCAGCGCCACGACGAAGCCCGCGATCTGCGCGTCGGTGGCCTCGCCGCGCATGATGCGGTCCATGGCCCAGGCCGTGTCGTCGGCGCTCTGGTCGCGCCCGTCGAGCAGTCCGTTCAGTACGTCGGGCCAGGAACGGCCCGCCGCGGTGGTGCCTCCTGCGGGGGTCACAGCGCTCATGGCCGCTCCTGGTTTTCCGTCCGGTACGTAAGGGGTGGCACCACCCTATCCAGCCCTGGGGACGGCAAAGAGCCCCGTCCATGCAATGGACGGGGCTCCTGCCGTGGCGACCTTGTGGTCTACAGCTCGTCGAGCTTCAGTCGATCAGTGGTGACCGTGGCCGCTCGTGATCTCCTTGTACTCCTCGGCGGTGGGCTTGGGGATCTGGTTGTCCTCCCCGTAGTAGCCCTTGGAGAGCTTGGCCCGCAGCTTCTGCGCGCCGGTGACCTTGCGCTCGACACCGTTCTCGTCGACCGTCGGGCCGATCTCGACCGGCTTGTACTGCTCGTGCGCGGTCAGCGTGTGGAGCTGGTCCTTGCCGAGCGGCTCGTGGATCTCGATGAACTCGCCGTGCGGCAGGCGCTTGATGATGCCCGACTCGCGGCCGTGCAGCACCTTGTCCCTGTCACGCCGCTGAAGACCCAGGCAGATCCGCTTGGTGACGATGAACGCGATGACCGGGGCGACGAAGAAGGCGATGCGCACGAACCAGGTGATCGCGTTGATCGACAGGTGGAAGTGCGTGGCCCAGAGGTCGTTTCCACCACCGATCAGCATGACCATGTACCAGGTGATCCAGGCAACGCCGAACGCGGTCCGGGTCGGGGCGTTGCGCGGGCGGTCCAGGATGTGGTGCTCGCGCTTGTCGCCGGTGACCCAGGCCTCGAGGAACGGGTAGACCGCGATCACGACGAGGACCAGCGGGAAGATGATCATCAGCGGGATGAACACACCCAGGACGAGCGTGTGACCCCAGAGGTTGATCTCCCAGCCCGGCATGACACGGATCAGGCCTTCGGAGAAGCCCATGTACCAGTCGGGCTGCGCACCGGTGGACACCTGGTCCGGCCGGTACGGGCCGATGGCCCAGATCGGGTTGATCGAGGCGATCGCCGAGATGACCGCGATGACACCGAAGACCAGGAAGAAGAAGCCTCCGGCCTTGGCCATGTAGACGGGCAGCAGCGGCATGCCGACGACGTTCTTGTTGGACTTGCCGGGGCCCGCGAACTGCGTGTGCTTGTGGTAGAAGACCAGGATCAGGTGCGCCACCATCAGGCCCAGCATGATGCCCGGCAGCAGCAGGATGTGCACCGAGTAGAAGCGCGCCACGAAGTCGCCGCCGGGGAACTCCCCGCCGAACAGGAACATCGACAGGTACGTGCCGACGACCGGGACGGACAGGATCGCGCCCTGCATGAAGCGGACACCGGTGCCGGAGAGCAGGTCGTCCGGGAGCGAGTAACCGGTGAAACCGGTGAACATGCCGAGGACGAACAGCAGGAAGCCGAACAGCCAGTTGACCTCACGCGGCTTGCGGAAGGCGCCCGTGAAGAACACGCGCATCATGTGCACGAACATGCCGGCGAGGAAGATCAGCGCCGCCCAGTGGTGGATCTGCCGGATCAGCAGACCACCGCGCACATCGAAGGAGATGTGCATGGTCGAGTTGAACGCCTCGGACATCAGCTGTCCCTGCAGCGGGACGTAGCTGCCGGTGTACTCCACCTCGTTCATCGACGGGTGGAAGAACAGCGTCAGATACACACCCGTGAGGATGATGATGATGAAGCTGTACATGCAGATCTCGCCGAGCATGAAGGACCAGTGGTCCGGGAAGATCTTGCGCATGTTGGCCTTGGCCAGGGAGTAGATCCCAAGACGGCCGTCGGCCCAGTCGGCCACCCGCTCGCCGGCGGGTGCCTTCTTCTTGTTGTCGCTGCTCATCAGGTCAGCCCCTCTCGAAGAAGGCAGGACCGACGGGCTCGTCGAAGTCGCCGAGCGCCTCGAGGTAGCCCTCCTCGTTCACACCGATCCGCAGCTGCGGCAGGGCGTGACCAGCGGGGCCGAAGATCACTCGGGCACCGTCGGAGAGGTCGAAGGTGGACTGGTGGCACGGGCAGAGGGCGTGGTGCGTCTGCTGCTCGTACAGGGAGATCGGGCAGCCCACGTGGGTGCAGATCTTGGAGTAGGCGACGATGCCGTCGTGCGACCACTCCAGCTCGCGCTTGTCCTTGATGTTCTCCGGCTGGATACGGATGATCATCAGGGCGGCCTTGGCGATCTGGACCTGGAAGTCGTGGTCGTGCTCCGACATGCCCTCGGGCATGGCGAACGTCAGCGAACCGACCTGCACGTCCGAGGGACGCAGCGGCTCGTGCGTGTTCATGTTGACGAGCTTCTTGCCCTTGGCCCACTTGGTGTGCCGGAGCTTGTCCTCGGGCAGCGGACCGAGGTCGCGCAGGAGGACGACGCCGGAGAGCGGGACCAGGGCGAGCGCGCCGAACATCGTGTTGCGGATCAGCTTGCGCCGACCGAACTGCGACTCCTCGGCACCGGCCTTGAAGTCGGCCATGACCTTGGCCCTGACCTCGGGCTCGGCCTCGATGGGGTGCCGGTCGTCGGCGACCTCCACGTCGGACATCAGGGTGCGGGCCCAGTGGACCGCGCCCGCGCCGATGCAGAACAGCGCCACACCCAGGGTCAGACCCAGGGCGAAGTTGAGACCGCTGATGTGCCCGATCGGCCAGACGAAGATGCTCTTGTCCGCCGGGATGGTCACGAACGAGGCGATGAAGCCCACCGTGGCCAGCATGGACAGCGTGAACATGAACGCGATCGCGCGCTCGGAGCGCCTCGCGGCCCGCTCGTCGATGTCCTGGACACGGTGCTCGTGCGGCGGGAGGCCCGGGTCGGCGAACGGGTTCTCGTCCGCCACGGCTACCGAGCCGTGCTCGGTGTCCTGCTCAGCCGGCAGGTTCTTCTCTTCTGGAATCTCTTGGCTACTCATGACTTCTTGGCCTTTGCGGTCCGAGCGGCGACCCACACGGCGACCGCGATCAGCGAACCGAGACCGAAGATCCAGCCGAAGAGGCCTTCACTGACCGGACCCAGACCACCCAGCTTCAGACCGCCAGGGCTCTCGGTCTTCTCGCCGTTGACCGCGTCGAGGTACGCGATGATGTCCTTCTTCTCCTTCTCCGGCATCGTGGTGTCGGGGAAGGACGGCATGTTCTGCGGGCCGGTCTGCATGGCCTCGTAGATGTGCTTCGGGGAGACATCATCGAGCGGCGGCGCGAACTTGCCGTGCGTGAGCGCGCCACCTTCACCAGTGAAGTTGTGGCACTGGGCACAGTTGGTGCGGAACAGCTCGCCACCCTTGGCGATGTCCGCCCCGTCCGGGCTGTACTGCTTCTCGGTCGGAACCGAAGGACCGGCGCCCAGCGACGAGATGTACGCCGCGAGCTGGTCGATCTGGGCCTGGTTGTAAATGACCTTCTTCTTGGGTGCCTGGGCACCCTGCTGCTGGAGCGGCATGCGCCCGGTGCCGACCTGGAAGTCGACCGCCGCGGCGCCCACGCCGACCAGGCTCGGACCGTCGGAGGAGCCCTGACCGCCGGTTCCGTGGCAGCTGGAGCAGCCCACGGCGTAGAGCTTCTTGCCCTCGTCGATGGCGAGGGACTGGGCGGTGTCGTCGGCCTGCGCCTTGTCCGCCGGCGCGAACGCGGCGTACAGCCCCCCGGTGGCCGCCAGCGCGAGGAGTAGGACGACGACCGCCGCCAGCGGATGGCGTCGTCGTGCGGAGAGCTTTTTCACGGATTACCCCGGTGTCAGGATCTTCTGCGTCGATGCTTCTGGAATGTGTCGGTACGTCGCGTGAGCGACCCCCGCCGATTACTTGATCATGTAGATCGTGGCGAAGAGTCCGATCCAGACCACATCGACGAAGTGCCAGTAATAGGACACGACGATGGCTGCGGTCGCCTGTTCATGGGTGAACTTCCTGGCCGCGTAGGTGCGGCCCAGGACCAGCAGGAAGGCGATCAGGCCGCCTGTCACATGCAGTCCGTGGAAGCCGGTGGTCAGGTAGAAGACCGAGCCGTACGGGTCGGACGAGAGCGAGAGGCCCTCGTGCTTGACCAGCTCGGTGTACTCGTACACCTGACCGCCGATGAAGATCGAACCCATGATGAAGGTGACGATGAACCACATCCGGAGCTTCTTCACATCGCCACGTTCAGCGGCGAACACGCCTAGCTGACACGTGAGGGAGGAGAGCACCAGGATGGTGGTGTTCGTCGCCGAGAACGGGAAGTTAAGGGCCGAGGCCATTTCCTTCCAGTGATCAGGACCTGTCACCGATCGCAGGGTGAAGTACATCGCGAAGAGGGCCGCGAAGAACATCAGCTCGGAACTCAGCCAGATGATGGTTCCGACGCTGGTGAGGTTCGGTCGATTGACCGGCGGGTGCGCGTGCCCGGTATCTACTGTCGTTGCTGTCGCCACGACCGACATTATGTCGGTCGCTTATCCCGCCCTCACCCCGGGGGGTGCCGTTCGGAGTGTCTGCGGGGTGTGTCCTGCCCGTATGGCCCATCGCGGGGCCTTCCGAACAGGTGTTGACGGGGTGTCGGGAGGAGTAGCATCCGCGCATCGGTTCCCGATCCCATGACGGCACAGCTCAGCTCAGGACTGCTCGACGTACTGGAGGAACAATGCAGCCGACCGCCACGGTGCTGGTCTACAGCGACAACGCGAGCACCCGCGAGCAAGTCCGGTTGGCCACCGGGCGCAGGCCTGCGACGGACGTTCCCGAGGTCGAGTTCATCGAGTGCGCGACGATGCCCGCGGTCCTCAAGGAGCTGGACTCCGGCGGTGTGGACGTCTGTGTGTTCGACGGCGAGGCGACGCCCGCGGGTGGCATGGGCGTGTGCCGCCAGATCAAGGACGAGGTCTTCAGGGCGCCGCCGGTGCTGCTGCTCATCGGGCGCCCGCAGGACGCCTGGCTGGCCACCTGGAGCCGGGCGGAGGCCGCGGTGACCCTGCCGGTCGATCCGGTGGAGTTCGCGGACGCGCTGGCCGCCCTGCTGCGCAAGCGCCTGGCCGTGGAGGCCTGACCCGCCTGACCCGCCCCTTATACGCGTACGACGGAGGGCCCCGCGGCTTCGCGGGGCCCTCCGTGCCGTTCTGCGGGGCCGCTAGACCGCCGGCCGCAGTCGGGCCGCTTCGACGGCCGCGGGGCCGTCCTTGGCGCCGCGGAACACCGCGCTGCCCTCGCGCCACTTCTTCCACCCCATGTTCCAGTCGCCCAGGCCGTTGCCGAACGTCGGCATGTCCTCGCCGGAGCTGTTGATCGTCCGGGTGATGTCGCCCTGCCGCACCGTCTTGAAGAACCAGGCGGCGTTGCTCGTGCTCATCCCCACGCAGCCGTGGCTGACGTTGGCGGAGCCCTGCGAGCCCACGGACCAGGGCGCGGCGTGTATGTATTCACCCGTGTCGGTGAGCCGGGTGGCGTAGTACACCGGCAGGTCGTACGAGTCGGATGTGCCGTTGGGGATGCCGATGCTGGTGCCGCGCATGCGTACGAAGTACTCCTTGCCGAGCACGACCTTGACGCCGTTGCGCGTGGAGTAGCCGGGCTTTCCGGTGGTCACCGGTATGGAGTTGATCTCCTCGCCGTTGCGGTAGACCGTCATCGTGTGGGAGGCGGCGTCCGTCACGGCCTCGACCCTGTCCCCCGTGCTGAACCTGAGCGGCTTGGTCTCGGCCCCCCACAGCCTGTCGCCGACCTTGATGCCCCCGAGGCCGCTGGAGACGCTGACGGTGGCGTGGGTGGGCCAGTAGTCCTTGGGCCGGTAGTGCAGCGTCTCGCTGTCCACCCAGTACCAGGAGCCCTCGGTCGCGGGCGTGGACCTGACCTTCAGGGACCGCTCCACGACCGCGCGGGCCTCCTTGCCCTTCACCGGGGCGCTGAGCGATGCCGTGACGGGCTGTCCGACGCCGTACAGGCCCGCCTCGGGGCCGAAGGTGACCTTCAGGAGCTTCTTCCCGGGGGCCGCGTGGGTGTCGAACGTCAGGACCTTGCGGCCGGGCGCGCCGTCCTCGTCCTCGGTGCTCACCCGCACCGTGTAGTGGGCGCCGGCCGCGAGCGGCGCGGTGCTGTGCCACCGGGCGCCGTCGGCGGTGAGTTCGCCGGCCAGGTGCCGGCCCGCGGCGTCGGTGGCGGTCACATCGGTGATGCGCGCGTCCTCGCCCTCGGCGGTGACTTCGAGGGGCTTGTCCGGGTCGGCCTTCTGGCCGCCCAGGGGGGCGTTGAAGGCGATCTGGCCGGCCGCGTCGTACGGCTGCGCCGAGAGCGGGTGGCCGTCGGAGCTGCCGCATGCCGTGGCGCCCGTGCCGAGGGCTGCCACCAGGAGCGTGCAGCCCGATATCGTACGAATACGCGGTGACTGGCTCATAAGCACACGATATGGATATTCACCGTGTACGGCGCGCCGAAGTAACCCGTACGGGGGGCGAGATGGCCGCGGCACGCCGAAGGGCCCGGACCTCCAGAAGGAGTGTCCGGGCCCTTCGGGCGCGTCGGGGACTACAGACTCACTGGGTCTGGTTCTCGCCGCGGTAGTACTCGAAGACCCAGCCCCAGAGGCCGATCAGCAGCATCGGGGCGGAGAAGTAGAGCAGCCACCAGCCGAACGCGACGCCCATGAAGGCGAGCGCGCCACCGACGGCGAGCGAGAGCGGCTGCCAGCTGTGCGGGCTGAAGAAGCCCACCTCGCCGGCCTCGTCCGCGACGTCGGCCTCCTTGTTGTCCTGTGCGGAGGCGTCGACACGCCGGGCCGTGAAGGCCAGGTAGTAGCCGATCATGATGCACAGGCCGAAGGCCAGGAAGAGCGCCGTGGTACCGGCCGGCTCCTTCGACCACACGCCATAGACGATCGCCATGGCGAGGACGAAGACGCTCAGCCAGATGAACATCTTGCCCTGGATCTTCACTTCGCGGCCTCCTTGTCGCCGCCGAACAGCGCGGTGTCCTTCTGCCCGGCGTTCTCGATCTGGCCGAGGGCCGCGATGTCCGGGTGGTGCAGGTCGAAGGCCGGCGATTCACTGCGGATGCGCGGCAGGGTGACGAAGTTGTGGCGCGGCGGCGGGCAGGACGTCGCCCACTCGAGCGAACGGCCGTAGCCCCACGGGTCGTCGACGGTGATCTTCTTGCCGTACTTGGCCGTCTTCCAGATGTTGTAGAAGAACGGCAGTATCGACAGACCGAGCAGGAACGAGCAGATCGTCGAGATCGTGTTCAGCGCGGTGAAGCCGTCCGCGGCGAGGTAGTCCGCGTAGCGACGCGGCATGCCCTCGGCGCCGAGCCAGTGCTGCACCAGGAACGTGCCGTGGAAGCCCACGAACAGCGTCCAGAAGGTGATCTTGCCGAGACGCTCGTCGAGCATCTTGCCGGTGAACTTCGGCCACCAGAAGTGGAAGCCGGAGAACATCGCGAAGACGACGGTGCCGAACACCACGTAGTGGAAGTGCGCCACCACGAAGTACGAGTCCGAGACGTGGAAGTCCATCGGGGGCGAGGCGAGGATGACGCCCGTCAGGCCACCGAAGGTGAAGGTGATCAGGAAGCCGACCGCCCACAGCATCGGGGTCTCGAAACTCAGGGACCCCTTCCACATCGTTCCGATCCAGTTGAAGAACTTCACGCCTGTTGGCACGGCGATCAGGAACGTCATGAAGGAGAAGAACGGCAGTAGTACGCCGCCTGTGACGTACATGTGGTGCGCCCACACCGTCACGGAGAGACCCGCGATGGCGATGGTCGCGCCGATCAGGCCCATGTAGCCGAACATCGGCTTGCGGGAGAAGACCGGAATGACCTCGGAAATGATGCCGAAGAACGGCAAGGCGATGATGTACACCTCTGGATGGCCGAAGAACCAGAAGAGGTGTTGCCACAGCAGTGCGCCGCCATTTGCCGCGTCAAAGATATGGGCACCGAATTTACGGTCCGCCTCCAGGGCGAACAGCGCGGCGGCCAGGACCGGGAAGGCGAGCAGCACGAGGACGGCCGTCAGCAGCACGTTCCACACGAAGATCGGCATGCGGAACATGGTCATGCCGGGCGCGCGCATGCAGATGATCGTGGTGATGAAGTTGACCGAGCCGAGGATCGTGCCGAAGCCGGAGAAGGCCAGACCCATGATCCACATGTCGGCGCCGACGCCCGGCGAACGGACCGCGTCCGAAAGCGGGCTGTAGGCGAACCAGCCGAAGTCGGCCGCACCGTTCGGCGTGAGGAAGCCGCCGACCGCGATGAGCGAGCCGAAGAGGTACAGCCAGTAGGCGAACATGTTCAGCCGCGGGAAGGCGACGTCGGGCGCGCCGATCTGGAGCGGCATGATCCAGTTCGCGAAACCGGCGAACAGCGGCGTCGCGAACATCAGCAGCATGATCGTGCCGTGCATCGTGAACGCCTGGTTGAACTGCTCGTTCGACATGATCTGCGTACCCGGGCGGGCGAGTTCGGCGCGCATGAAGAGCGCCATCACTCCGCCGATGCAGAAGAACGCGAACGACGTGACCAGGTACATCGTGCCGATCGTCTTGTGGTCAGTGGTGGTCAGCCACTTGATGACGACGTTTCCCGGCTGCTTGCGCCTGACGGGCAGCTCGTTCTCGTACGAGTCCGTTGCTGCTGCCGCGGCACCCTGGGGTTCGTTGAGGATGCTCACAGGTTGTTCGTCTCCCGGTTCTTCTCGTGGCCCGTCTGCTCGATGCCGGCCGGGATGTAACCGGTCTGGTTCTTCTCGGCGAGCTCTTCCAGATGCTTCTGGTAGCGCTCGGGAGAGACGACCTTGACGTTGAAGAGCATCCGGGAGTGGTCGACGCCGCAGAGCTCGGCGCACTTGCCCATGAAGGTGCCCTCCTTGTTGGGAGTCACCTCGAAGGCGTTGGTGTGGCCCGGGATGACGTCCTGCTTCATGAGGAACGGAACCACCCAGAAGGAGTGGATGACGTCACGTGAAGTCAGGACGAAGCGGACCTTCTCGCCCTTGGGGAGCCACAGGGTGGGACCGGGGTTGCCGTTCTGGGGGTTCCGGTCGCCGGGCGTGCCGACGTCGTAGACGCCACCGGCGTTGGCCGGGAAGTCGTCGCGGAAACGCTTCGGAATGGCGTCCAGGTCCTTGGAGGTCTTCGCGTCCTCCTTGTTGGAACCCTTGACGTCCTCGACGTAGTTGAAGCCCCAGCTCCACTGGAAGCCGACCACGTTGATCGTGTGGGCCGGCTTGTCCTCCAGCTTGAGGAGCTTCGACTCGTCCCGTGCCGTGAAGTAGAAGAGCACGGAGACGATGATGAGGGGGACGACCGTGTACAGCGCCTCGATGGGCATGTTGTACCGGGTCTGGAGAGGTACTTCCACCTTCGTGCGGCTGCGCCGGTGGAAGATGACGCTCCACAGGATCAGACCCCAGACCAGCACGCCCGTGGCGAGCGCTGCCGCCCACGAGCCCTGCCAGAGGGAGAGAATCCGCGGAGCTTCCTCCGTCACCGGAGTGGGCATTCCAAGGCGGGGGAAATCCTTGTATGTGCAACCTGTGGCGGTCGCCAGGATCAGGCCCGCAGTCAGCACCTGCGGCAGCTTCCGCCGCATCGGGCGCCGCGACGAGCGGTCGGAGCCGTTGGGACTCACGTAGCGCCTTCCCGAGAGTCTCGCCCGCGCTGTTGGCTGCGGCCTTCTCGCTGGTCGGTCGCCGCCCTGCGGCGGGCAGGGGTTTGGATGTTTATGCGGACCAAACCCTACTGGACGCTATTTGGGGTCGCGCGGGGAGGGTGCCTAACGCGCCGCGGGTCACTCCGAAGGGTGGGGGCTCGGCATGTGCCCGCCTTCTGACGGGGGGTCGGGCGCCCGCCGGGGTGGTGGAATCTCGTCGTCCGCGGGTGCGGGGCCATCCCTGCCGGTCGCGCCCACGCGGCGGAGCCGCCCATGTCACAGTCCCGCGCCCCTCACGGGGGCGCAACCCGAGCAGACCTGCGAGGCACCTCCGGGCGGAGACGCTCTAGCGTTGCCCCGTGTCCTACTTCGATGCCGCCTCCTCCGCTCCCCTTCACCCGGTCGCCCGGCAGGCTCTCCAGGCCTCGCTCGACGAGGGGTGGGCCGATCCCGCCCGGCTGTACCGCGAGGGGCGGCGGGCCCGGCTGCTGCTCGACGCCGCGCGCGAGGCGGCCGCCGACGCCGTGGGGTGCAGGACCGACGAGCTGGTCTTCACCTCCTCCGGCACCCGGGCCGTGCACTCCGGGATCGCGGGTGCGCTCGCCGGGCGCCGCCGCGCCGGGAGCCACCTGATCGTGTCGGCGGTCGAACACTCGTCGGTACTCCATTCGGCCGAGGTCCACGAGACCGGCGGCGGGACGGTCACCGAGGTGGGCGTGGACCGGGGCGGCTCCGTCTCCGCCCAGGGGTACGCCGAAGCGCTGCGCGAGGACACCGCGCTCGCGTGCCTCCAGTCCGCCAACCACGAGGTCGGCACCGAGCAGCCGGTGGCCGAGGTGGCCGAGGTCTGCCGCGCGGCCGGGGTGCCCCTTCTGGTGGACGCGGCGCAGTCGCTGGCCTGGGGCCAGGTGGACGGCGGCTGGTCGCTGCTCACGGGCAGCGCCCACAAGTGGGGCGGGCCCGCGGGGGTCGGGCTGCTCGCCGTGCGCAAGGGAGTGCGGTTCGCGGTCCAGGGGCCCGCCGACGAGCGGGAGTCCGGGCGCGCCGCCGGGTTCCAGAACATCCCCGCGATCGTCGCGGCCGCCGCCTCGCTGCGGGCGGTGCGGGCGGAGGCGGATGCGGAGCGGGTGCGCCTGCGGGAACTGACGGAGCGGATCAGGGAGCGGGTGCCCGCCCTGGTGCCGGACGTGGAGGTGGTGGGCGATGCGGAGCGGCGGCTGCCGCACGTCGTCACCTTCTCCTGTCTCTATGTCGATGGGGAGACGCTGCTGCACGAGCTGGACCGGGCGGGTTTCTCCGTGTCGTCCGGCTCGTCGTGCACCAGTTCGACGCTGACGCCGAGTCATGTGCTCAAGGCCATGGGCGTGCTGAGCGAGGGCAACGTACGTGTCTCACTGCCGCTGGGCACGGAGGCCGCGGAGGTGGAGCGCTTCCTCGGCGTACTGCCCGGTGCCGTGTCCGAGGTGCGCGAGAAGCTGGGGGCGCCGGCGGCCGCGGAGGTCCGCGGGGAGGCGGCTTCGCTCGTCGTGGACGCGCTCGGCAAGCGCTGCCCCCTGCCCGTCATCGAGCTCGCGAAGGTGATCGGGGACGTCCCGGTCGGCTCCACCGTGACCGTCCTCGCGGACGACGAGGCGGCGCGGCTCGACATCCCGGCGTGGTGCGAGATGCGCGGCCAGGAGTACGTGGGCGAGCGGCCGGCGGACCACGGCCGTGCCTATGTGGTCCGCCGGAGCTCGTGACCGGGTGTGCCCGTCAGGCGAGGCGGGTGCGGACCTCGGAGGCGGCCTCGTCGCCGTACGCCTTGGTGAAGCGGTCCATGAAGTCGCTGCGCCGCAGCTCGTACTCCTGGGTGCCGACGGTCTCGATCACCAGGGTGGCCAGCATGCAGCCCACCTGCGCGGCGCGCTCGTGGGAGACGCCCCAGGCGAGGCCGGAGAGGAAGCCCGCGCGGAACGCGTCGCCCACGCCGGTCGGCTCGACCTTCGCCTTCTCCTCCGGGACGCCGACCTCGATCGGGTCCTGGCCCACGGACTCGATGCGCACGCCGTTCGCGCCGAGGGTCGTCACGCGGTGGCCGACCCTGGAGAGGATCTCCGCGTCGCTCCAGCCGGTCTTGGACTCGATGAGCCCCTTCTCGTACTCGTTGGAGAAGAGGTACGTGGCGCCGTCGAGGAGGGTGCGGATCTCCTCGCCCTCCATGCGGGCGATCTGCTGCGAGAAGTCGGCGGCGAAGGGGATCTCGCGGGCGCGGCACTCCTCGGTGTGCCGGAGCATCGCCTCGGGGTCGTCGGCGCCGATCGAGACGAGGTCGAGGCCGCCGACGCGGTCGGCCACCGTCTTCAGCTCGATCAGCCGGGCCTCGCTCATCGCGCCCGTGTAGAAGGAGCCGATCTGGTTGTGGTCGGCGTCCGTGGTGCAGACGAAGCGGGCGGTGTGCAGGGTCTCGGAGATCCGGACCGACGCGGTGTCCACGCCGTGCCGGTCGAGCCAGGCGCGGTACTCGTCGAAGTCGGAGCCCGCGGCGCCGACCAGGATCGGCCGGGTGCCGAGCTGTCCCATGCCGAAGCTGATGTTGGCGGCGACGCCTCCCCTGCGGACGTCGAGGGCGTCGACCAGGAACGAGAGGGAGACCGTGTGCAGCTGATCGGCGACCAGCTGGTCGGCGAAGCGGCCGGGGAAGGTCATCAGGTGGTCGGTGGCGATGGAGCCGGTGACTGCGATACGCACGGCTGAATGCTCCTGTGGAGGAGAGACAAGGGGTTGACGGTTCACGCTATCGGGTTCACTCGCCGTCGCTGAAGTGGCAAAACTACCCGATAGTAGGTCTTTTTTCCTGAGTGACGGGATGCATACGGTTCCGTTATGCCCGTTGTCACGAAGGATTCCCTCATGAAGCGTCACACCTCGGCCCCCGTGGAGCGGCCGGAGCGCCCGGAGCGGGCGGAGAACATGGAGACGCTGCGCGGGGACTGCGCCCGCATGGCCCCCCACTGGGCGGTGCCCGCCGCGACCGCGAGCGCGCCCGTGCCGCCCTCCCTGATCCACGGCGTCGACGTCCCGTCCGCGTCCGCCCGGCTGATCGACGGAATGTCGGTGTACGGCGACTGAGACGCCGACGCGGCGGAGACCGGAATGTCGGTCGGCGGAGACTGGGAGAGACTGGTGCTGGGCCGGGTGCGCGACCCATGGAACCGTGCGCTCCCCCTCTGCGTCCCATCGCCGTCCCCCGCAAAGGGGAACAGGGATACGACGAAGCCCGCCCGTGGGTTTCCAGGGACAGCAGTGCAGTCGAAGGAGCGATGCGGTGAGCACCGAGCCATCCGTTCATGAGACGGCCGAACCGGGACGGCGGCGGTCCCGCCTCGCCGTCGCCTCGGTCGCGGCCACCGTGCTGCTGATCGGCGGCGGTGGCGCCTACTTCGCGGCGACCGCGTCCGACGGCGGCGGCCGCGGCGACGCGGCGCCCGCGGGCGACGACGGCAACCCCCCGCCGCTCGCCCTCGACGGCCACACCGACAGCGACCGCAAGAGCGACGGCGGGCCCGGCATCGCGCCGGGCGAGCCCGACCCGAACGGCGCCACGTACAAGGCGACCGGCAAGCTGCCCGAGGGCCCCGCGTCGGCCGCCGTCCACCACGCGCGCGGCGAGGTCACCCGCGCCGAGGTGGTCGCCCTGGCGAAGGTGCTCGGCGTGAGCGGTACGCCGACGCTGCGGGACGGCGCCTGGAAGGTGACGCAGGACAAGGACGGCTCAGGCCCCTCCTTGCAGGTGAACAAGCAGGCGCCGGGGACCTGGACGTACGCCAGGCACGGCGTGGGCGGCACCGACAACTGCCCGAAGGGCAAGCCCTGTTCGGCCGCCTCCACCGCGCCGAACGGCGAGCTGGGCGACGCGGTGAGCGAGCGCGCCGCCAAGGAAGCCGCCGCGCCGGTGCTGAAGGCGCTCGGCCAGGACGACGCGAAGCTGGACGCCCGCCAGCTCATGGGCGCCGTACGCGTGGTGAACGCCGACCCGAAGGTGGGCGGCCTGCCGACGTACGGCTGGTCGACCGGCATCCAGGTCGGCTCGGGCGGCGAAGTGGTGGGCGGCAGCGGCCGGTTGAAGGCGCCGGAGAAGGGCGCCGAGTACCCGGTGATCAGCGCCCGGGAGACGCTGGACCGGCTGAACTCCAAGGGCGGCAGCGGTGGCGGCCGGATCGGCATCGGCGGCTGCGCGACCCCGGTGCCGCACGCCGACGACAGCACGAAGACGGAGGGCGGCTCCACGAAGCAGGCGCCCTGCGAGCCCTCGCCGACGCCCCCGAAGCCGCAGCCGATCGAGGTCAGCGGCGCGACGTTCGGCCTCGCCACGCACTTCGTGGGCGGCAGGCAGACCCTCGTGCCGTCCTGGCTGTTCGAGGTGAAGCCGCAGGGCGCCGAGGACACCTTCACGGTGACGCACCCCGCGGTCGCCCCGAAGTACCTGACCTCGCCCGGCGCGGGCACCTCCGAGCCCAGCGGGAAGCCGGAGCGCGCGGACGGCGACGGGCCGGCGCACATCGAGTCCTACACCGCCGACGGCACGTCGCTGACCGTGCACTTCTGGGGCGGCGCGTGCAGCGAGTACTCCGCCTCCGCGACCGAGGACGGCGACCGCGTACGGGTCACGGTGGACGAGCGGCGGCAGGAGGGCAAGGTCTGCGTGATGATGGCCAAGGAGATCAAGGAGACGGTCACGCTCGACAAGCCGCTGGGCGACCGCGAGGTCGTGGACGCGGCGGGCGAGACGGTGCGGCGCAAGTAGCGGCGAGCAGCCGAGGACGAGACGAGCGCGCATGAAGGCGGGGGGCCCCCCAAAATCCGGGGGGCCCCGTCCTTTTGTTTTTTTTTCCTCTGGCATGGTTCGCCTAAAGGGTCCCCGCAAGCGCAAGAGACGATGGGGTTTGGGTTGTCGATCGTGAAGCCCTGCTTCTCGATGGTGTCCACGAAGTCGATGGAGGCGCCGCCCAGGTAAGGAGCGCTCATCCGGTCGGTGACGACCTTGACGCCGTCGAAGTCCTTGACGACGTCACCGTCGAGCGAGCGCTCGTCGAAGAACAGCTGGTAGCGCAGGCCCGAGCAGCCGCCGGGCTGCACGGCGACGCGCAGCGCCAGGTCGTCCCGGCCCTCCTGCTCAAGGAGGCCCTTCACCTTGCCCGCGGCGGCGTCCGACAGGAGGATGCCGTCGCTCACGGTGGTGGTCTCGTCCGATACGGACATCTGCTTCTCTCCCGGGTTGTACGGAGACTGCTTGCCGACGGTTGCAACCGACGGGGCCGCGGATTCATTCCGGGCCGAGCGCTTACGTCTTACCCCTTCATGCTCGCACACGGCGCCTCATCGGGCCCCGGCCCCGCTGGACCGGCGAATGCGTCACATCGACACTATGGCCGTCGTCAAACTGACGTGAAGCAGCTATGATAGATAACGTCAATTAGACGAAAAGCCCCCGGTGCGCGCACCGGCTCCACTGGAGCGGCTGCCGCCGCGCTTTTGATCTCGAAGAAAGGGTGCGTGTCGTGACCACCGCCCAGTCCCCCGTGGACCTCGATGTCCAGCCCACGCCGCTCGCGCTGCTGCTGCTCGGCCGCGAGGCCGACCCCAAGAGCGAGCGCGGCGTGGATTGTCCGGGTGACCTGCCGTCCCCCTCCGACCCCGGCCTGGTGGAGCGCGCCCGCGCCGCCAAGGAGAAGCTCGGGGAGAAGGTCTTCGTCCTCGGCCACCACTACCAGCGCGACGAGGTCATCCAGTTCGCCGACGTGACCGGCGACTCCTTCAAGCTGGCGCGGGACGCCGCCGCACGGCCCGATGCCGAGTACATCGTCTTCTGCGGTGTGCACTTCATGGCCGAGTCCGCGGACATCCTGACCACGGACGACCAGAAGGTCGTGCTCCCCGACCTGGCCGCCGGCTGCTCGATGGCCGACATGGCCACCGCCGAGCAGGTCGCCGAGTGCTGGGACGCGCTGACCGACGCCGGGATCGCCGAGCAGGTCGTGCCCGTCTCGTACATGAACTCCTCCGCGGACATCAAGGCGTTCACGGGCAAGCACGGCGGCACCATATGCACGTCGTCGAACGCCAAGCGCGCGCTGGAGTGGGCCTTCGAGCAGGGCGAGAAGGTGCTGTTCCTGCCCGACCAGCACCTGGGCCGGAACACCGCCGTGCGCGACATGGGCTTCTCGCTCGACGACTGCGTGGTCTACAACCCGCACAAGCCGAACGGCGGGCTCACCGTCGAGCAGCTCCGCGCGGCGAAGATGATCCTGTGGCGCGGGCACTGCTCGGTGCACGGCCGCTTCTCCGTGGAGAGCGTGGAGGACGTGCGCGCGCGCATCCCCGGCGTGAACGTCCTGGTGCACCCGGAGTGCAAGCACGAGGTCGTCGCGGCCGCGGACCACGTGGGCTCCACCGAGCACATCATCAAGACCCTGGAGGCGGCGCCGGCCGGCTCCAAGTGGGCCATCGGCACCGAGCTGAATCTCGTACGGCGCCTGGCGAACCGTTTCGCCGCGGAGGACAAGGAGATCGTCTTCCTCGACAAGACGGTCTGCTTCTGCTCGACCATGAACCGCATCGACCTGCCGCACCTGGTCTGGACGCTGGAGTCCCTCGCCGAGGGCACCCTCGTCAACCAGATCGAGGTCGACCGGGAGACGGAGCAGTTCGCGAAGCTGGCGCTGGAGCGGATGCTCGCGCTCGCGTAGCGGTTGGACTCGGCCGCGGGTCCGCTGTGGCTTGTCGCGCAGTTCCCCGCGCCCCTTCAGGGCGCGAAAGGGGCGCCCCTCACTTCGAGGGGCGCCCCCTTTCGTCGTGCCCGGCGGATCAGACCTGGGCCGGCTCCGGGTCGGAGGAGTCCGCGTCCCGGGGCTCGACGCCCGCCTTCCGCTCCCGCTTCGCCGCGCGCTTGTCGCGCCTGCGCTCCTTGCGGAGTTCCACCATCGCGTACAGCGTCGGCACGAGGAGGAGCGTCAGGAGCGTCGACGTGATCAGGCCGCCGATCACCACGACCGCCAGCGGCTGGGCGATGAAGCCGCCCTCGCCGGTGATGCCGAGGGCCATCGGGAGCAGGGCGAAGATCGTCGCGAGGGCCGTCATGAGGATCGGGCGGAGCCGGTGACGGCCGCCCTCGACGACCGCCTCGACGATGCCGTGGCCCCGCGCCCGGTACTGGTTGATCAGGTCGATCAGCACGATCGCGTTGGTGACCACGATGCCGATGAGCATCAGCATGCCGATCATCGCGGGCACGCCCATCGGGGTGCCGGTGGCGATCAGCAGGCCGATCGCGCCCGTGGCCGCGAACGGGATGGAGACCAGCAGGATCAGCGGCTGGACCAGCGAGCGGAACGTCGCGACCAGCAGCATGAAGACGATCGCGATCGCCGCCAGCATCGCCAGACCGAGCTTGGCGAACGCCTCGTCCTGGTCCTCGGAGACGCCGCCGATCGTGGCCGTGGCCCCGTCCGGGAGCTTCAGCGCGTCGAGCTTCTTGGTGAGGTCCGCGCTGACCGCGCCGGTGTTGTCGCCGGTCGGCTTCGCCGTGATCGTGGCGGCCCGCGCGCCGTCGATGCGGGTCATCGAGACGGGACCGTCGACCAGCTCGACCGCGGCGATGTCCCCGAGCTTCACGCCCGGGCCCAGCGGCAGCTTCCTCAGCTCGGCGAGGGTCTTCGCGGGCTTCGCCGACTTGATGACGACGTCGCGCTCGGTGTCGTCGAGGGTCGCCTTGCCGCTGGTGGTGCCGCGCACCGCCTGGGCGACGGCCTGGCCGAGGGTCGTCTCGTCGAAGCCGGCCGCGGCGGCCCCTGCGTTGCCCTTGACCGAGATCCGCGGGACGCTCTGCGACAGGTCGCTCTGCACGTCGGTGACGCCGTCGAGGCTCGCGACCTCGTCGCGCACCTGGTCGGACGCCTTGCGCAGCACATCGCCGTCGGCGGCCTTCACCACGACGCTCAGATCCTGGCTGCCGAAGCCGTCACCGGCCGAGATGGACGTGCGGCCGATGCCGGAGAGCTTGCCGAGCTCCTCCTCGACCAGGTCCTGCGTCGTGTCGTACGACGCCTTGTCCTTGAGCGTCAGGGTGTACGAGGCCTGGTTGGTGTCGGTGCTGCCGCCGAAGGCGGCCATGAAGCCGGAGGAGCCGACCGTGACCTGGTAGTCCTTGATCTCGTCGATGCCCGAGAGCATCTTCTCGACCTTCTTCGCCGCCGCGTCGGACGCCGAGAGGCTGGTGCCGGGCTTCAGCTCCTGCTTGATGGTCAGGACTTCCTGCTCGCCCTGGTCGAAGAAGTTCGTCTTCAGCAGGGGGGCCATGGCGAACGTGCCGATCAGGACGACGACCGCGATGACCAGGCTGGTGAACCGGCGCCGGGTCGCGAAGCGCAGGACCGGCACGTACATCCGCTGGAGCCGGCTGCGGTTCTCCTTCTCCTCGGCCTTGCGGCGTGCCTCCTCCGGGTCGACCCCGCGGATCGCCTTGGGGGCGCGCAGGAACCAGTACGAGAGGACCGGCACGACCGTCAGCGAGACGAGCAGGGAGGCGAGGAGCGCCGCCGTGACCGTGAGCGAGAAGGAGCCGAACAGCTCGCCGACCATGCCGCCGACCAGGCCGATGGGCAGGAACACCGCGACCGTGGTGAGCGTCGATGACGTGACGGCGCCCGCGACCTCGCGCACGGCCTTGAGGATCGCCTCCTGGCGCTCCTCGCCATAGCCGAGGTGGCGCTTGATGTTCTCCAGGACCACGATCGAGTCGTCCACGACACGGCCGATGGCGATGGTCAGCGCGCCGAGCGTGAGCATGTTCAGGGAGAGGTCGCGGGTCCACAGGACGATCAGGGCGAGGACCACCGAGAGCGGGATGGAGACCGCGGTGACCAGCGTCGAGCGGATCGACGCCAGGAAGACCAGGATGACGATGACGGCGAAGACCAGGCCGAGGGCGCCCTCGGTGGTCAGGCCCTCGATGGACTTCGAGACGGCCGGGCCCTGGTCGCTCGCGACGGTCAGCTCGGCACCGGAGCCGAGGTCCTCACGCAGCTCGGGCAGCTTGTCCTTGACCCCGTCCGAGATGGCGACGGCGCTGCCGTCCTGGTCCATGGTGACCGCGACGGCGAGGCTGGGCTCGCCGTTGGTGCGCGTGATGGACGTCGCGGTGGCCGGCTTCTGCTCGACCGTGGCGATATCGCCGAGGCGCACCGGCTTGCCCGCCCGCTCGCCGGGCGCGGCCTCGGGCGTGACGCGCAGCTCCCGGATCTGCTTCAGGGAGGTGAAGCCGCCGCCGACCTGGACGGTGCGGTTCTTGCCCGCCTCGTCGAAGGAGCCCGCGGGCAGTGTGGCGCCGCCCGCCTGGAGGGCCTTGCCGAGCGCGGCCGGGCTGAGGCCCGCCTTCGCCAGCTTCTTGTCGTCGGGGGTGACGTCGACCTGGAGGTCGCGCACGCCGTCGACGGTGACCTGGCCGACGCCGTCGATGTCCTTCAGAGCCGGTACGACGGTCCGGTCGAGCTGGTCGGCGAGGGCCTGCTGGTCCTTGTCGGAGGTGACGGAGAGGACGACGGTCGGGATGTCGTCGGTGGAGCCCGCGACGACCTGCGGGTCGACGTCGTCGGGGAGCTGGGCCCTGGTCCGGTTCACGGCCTGCTGGACATCGGCGACGAGCTGCTTGGAGCCGCTGCCGTAGTCGAACTGGGCCATGATCACGGCGTTGCCCTCGCTCGCCGTGGAGGTGATGCCGGTGATGCCGTCGACCGCGTCGATGCTGTTCTCGAGCGGTTCGACGACCTGCTTCTCGACCACATCGGGGGACGCGCCCTGGTAGGGGGCCAGCACGGACACCATCGGCAGTTCGATGGACGGCAGCAGTTGCTGCTTGAGCTGCGGTATCGCTATCGCGCCGAAGACGATGGCGATGATGGACATCAGTCCGATCAGGGCCCGTTGGGCCAGGCTGAACCTGGACAGCCAGGACATGGTGGTCTCTCTCTGTGGCATGAGCGGCGGGGGCGGGCGGGCACCGGGGACCTGGCACCGGCGCCCGGCCGGAGATGGATGCCTCCGGCAAGCGTTTATGCGCCCCTCACACCATCAGTCATGGGCGTGAGGCGATGCCTCACCCCCAGGACCGTTCTTTGCGGCGCGTGTACTGCGGGTGCAGTACACGCACCCCGGCAGTCACTCCACCCTTGGACGTACCAGGCCGGATTCGTACGCGATGACGACGAGTTGAGCCCGGTCGCGGGCGCCCAGTTTGGCCATCGCCCGGTTCACATGGGTCTTCACCGTGAGCGGGCTGACCTCCAGGCGCTCGGCGATCTCGTCGTTCGAGTGGCCGCCCGCGACCTGTACGAGGACCTCGCGCTCGCGGCTGGTGAGCGCGTCGAGCCGCCCGCCGCGCGCCGGATCGTCGCCGTCCGGGCCCTCGCCCTGCGCGAGGAACTTGGCGATGAGCCCCTTGGTGGCGACCGGCGAGAGCAGCGCCTCGCCCGCCGCCGCGATGCGGATGGCACCGAGGAGTTCGTCGGGCTCCGCGCCCTTGCCGAGGAACCCGGAGGCACCGGCGCGCAGCGACTGCACCACGTACTCGTCGACCTCGAAGGTCGTCAGCATCACCACGCGTACGTGGGTCAGGGCGGGGTCGGCGCTGATCTCCCGGGTGGCGGCGAGACCGTCGGTGCCGGGCATGCGGATGTCCATGAGGACCACGTCGGCCCGCTCCGACCTGGCGAGCCGCACCGCCTCCGCGCCGTCGGACGCCTCGCCGACCACCTCCATGTCGGGCTCGGAGTCGACGAGCACCCTGAACGCGCTGCGCAGCAGCGCCTGGTCGTCGGCGAGCAGTACGCGGATCGTCACGCGGTCCCTCCCTTTGCCGTGATGACCGGCAGGATCGCATGGACGCGGTAGCCGCCGCCGTACCGGGTGCCTGCGGTGCAGCTTCCGCCGAGTGCCGTGACGCGCTCGCGCATGCCGAGCAGACCGTGGCCGCCGCCGTCGGTGTTCGGCTCCGCGCCGCCTGTGCCCCGGCCGCCGTCGTCGATGACGGTGACCTCCACGTTCGGGCCCACGCGGACGACGCTGACCTCGGCCTTGGCGCCGGGCCCCGCGTGTTTGCGCACGTTGGTCAGCGCCTCCTGGATGATGCGGAACGCGGCGAGGTCGACGGCCGCGGGCAGGTCGAGGCCGACCTGGCCGAGCGCGACCTCCACGGGGAGACCCGCGTGGCGGAAGGTGTCCACGAGTTCGTCGAGTCTGCTGAGGCCGGGGGCAGGTTCGGTGGGCGCCTCGGGGTCACCGGTCTGCCGCAACAGGCCCACGGTGGCCCTGAGTTCGTTCAGCGCCGAGCGGCTGGCGTCGCGTACGTGCGAGAGGGCTTCCTTCGCCTGGTCGGGGCGCTTGTCCATGACGTGCGCGGCGACGCCCGCCTGGACGTTGACCAGGGCTATGTGGTGGGCGACGACGTCGTGCAGGTCCCGGGCGATGCGCAGCCGCTCCTCGGCGACGCGGCGCCTTGCCTCCTCCTCCCGCGTGCGTTCCGCCCGCTCGGCCCGCTCCTGTATGGCGTCGACGAAGGCCCGGCGGCTGCGCACCGCGTCGCCCGCGGCGGAGGCCATGCCGGTCCAGGCGAAGATGCCGAGGTTCTCCTGCGCGTACCAGGGCAGGGGGCCCGAGAGCATGGCGACGCCGGTGAGGCCCGCCATCGTGACCAGGCCGATCCGCCAGGTGGTGGAGCGGTCGGTGGTGGCGGCCACGGTGAACAGCGCGATGACCGCGCACATCACGACCGGGGCCCGGGGCTCGCCGGTGAGCAGCTCCGTGATGGAGGCGGCGCAGGTCGCGGCGAGCACGGCCCAGGGGGCGCGGCGCCGGAAGCACAGGGCGAGGGCGCCGAGCGCCATCAGCAGGAGGCTCAGGGGCGCGGGGGTGCGGGTGCCCCAGGTCCAGTGGGGGCCGCCGTGTTCGCCGTAGGGCTCGACGAAGCTGCCGACGATCATGCAGATCAGGACGACGGAGGCCAGCGTCGCGTCCACCGCGAGCGGGTGGGCCCTTGCCCAGCAGCGGCCTTTTCCTAGGGTGGTCACTTCCCGCTCTTCTGTTCGTTCTCGCCTGCGGGGCCTTCGGTCCCAGCCCGGGACCAGCCCCGGGATCAGCCCGGGATCAGCCCGTCGTCCGAGAGCATCTCCCGCACCTCGTCCAGCGTGGCGTCCGGCGCCGGGAGGATCAGTTCCGAGGGTTCGAGCGCGTCGTCAGGGAGGGGCGTGCCGAGCTCCCGGACCTTGTCCAGAAGCGCGTGCAGCGTCGTGCGGAAGCCGGGGCCGTCGCCGCTCTCGATCTCTTCGAGCAGCTCGTCGTCCAGCTTGTTCAGTTCGGCGAAGTGGCTGTCGGCCAGCTTCACCTGCCCCTCCCCCATGATCCGTACGATCATGTCGTCCTCCTCGGACGTGAGCGATGCCTGACGTATCTGCCGGGGCTACTGCTTGTCGAAGCGGTGCGGGGTGTCCTGCGGCTGCTGCTGGGCACCCGCCTGGCCGGCGCCGCCCTCGATCGCCTGCTGGGAGGTGCCTCCGGCCAGCTCCGCCTTCATGCGCTGCAGTTCCAGCTCTACATCAGTACCACCGGAGAGACGATCCAGCTCGGACTGGATGTCGTCCTTGGCGAGCCCGGAGGAGTCGTCGAGGGCACCGGAGGCGAGCAGTTCGTCGATCGCGCCGGCCCGCGCCTGGAGCTGCGCGGTCTTGTCCTCGGCACGCTGGATCGCCATGCCGACGTCGCCCATCTCCTCGGAGATGCCGGAGAAGGCCTCGCCGATCCGGGTCTGCGCCTGCGCGGCGGTGTACGTGGCCTTGATCGTCTCCTTCTTCGTGCGGAAGGCGTCGACCTTGGCCTGCAGGCGCTGGGCCGCGAGGGTGAGCTTCTCCTCCTCGCCCTGGAGCGTCTGGTGCTGCGTCTCCAGGTCGGTGACCTGCTGCTGGAGCGCGGCCCGGCGCGAGAGCGCCTCGCGGGCCAGGTCCTCGCGGCCGAGGGCGAGGGCTTTGCGGCCCTGGTCCTCAAGGGTGGAGGACTGCTTGTTGAGCTGGGCCAGCTGCAGTTCGAGGCGCTTGCGGGACGTCGCCACGTCGGCGACTCCGCGGCGCACCTTCTGCAGCAGCTCCAACTGCTTCTGATAGGAGTAATCGAGGGTTTCGCGCGGGTCCTCGGCCCGGTCAAGGGCCTTGTTCGCCTTCGCGCGGAAGATCATCCCCATACGCTTCATGACACCGCTCATGGGCTTCGCGCGCCCCCTTCTGACGGACTTACCAGCTCCAGGTACTGCTCAGAACCCACAGTACGGGCCCTGCATCCATTACCGCACTGTTCGCGTGCGGATGCGCTCATCCCCAAGGACGACTGCGTGCGGCGCCGCTCCGGCGTAAGGAGTAGGTGCACCCCTGTGAGCCGGCTCCGAAGCGGTTGGTACCGCCTGCTACGTCCCGTTAGCCACGTAAATCAAGACGCCCGGCGTTGCCGGATCGTTCCCCGTCCGGCTGGGGTCCATGCCGTCGCACCCCGTACCCTTGGATTTTGTGTTCCGTAGCCGATCCAAGGAAGAGAAGGCCCCGGCCGCCCAGGCGCCGGTGACCGACTCCAAGTTGCCCCGTGACCCGCAGGCCCCCAAGGGCCGCCCCACCCCCAAGCGCGCCCTGGCCCAGTCACAGCGCCGCAGCGTGACCAATACGCCGACGACGCGCAAGGAGGCGGCGAAGCGGCAGCGCGACGAGCGCCGCGCCCAGATGGCGAAGCAGCGCGAGGCGCTGGCCAGCGGCGACGAGCGGTTCCTGCCCGCCCGTGACAAGGGTCCCGTGCGCAAGTTCGCGCGTGACTTCGTCGACTCGCGCTTCTGCGTCGCCGAGTTCTTCCTGCCGCTCGCGGTGATCATCCTCGTCCTGAGCATGGTCCGCGTGCCCCAGTTGCAGAACATCGCGCTGCTGCTCTGGCTCGTCGTCATCGTGCTGATCGTGCTCGACTCGGTCGCCACCGTGTTCCGCCTGAAGAAGCGCCTGAACGAGCGCTTCCCGAACGAGAACAAGAAGGGCGCGGTCGCCTACGCCCTGATGCGCACCCTGCAGATGCGGCGTCTGCGGCTGCCGAAGCCGCAGGTCAAGCGCGGAGAGCGGCCCTGAGCGGATTCACCGGCAAAGCCGCCGCCTGGCTCCAGAGGCTGGGCGGGCCGCGCAATGCCGTACGCCAGGAGCTGGTGGCCCGGCAGCTCGACGAGCAGATAGCCGCGCGCTTCCCCGTGGGGCAGCGGCTGCGGGTGCTCGACGTCGGCATGGGCCAGGGGACGCAGTCCCTGCGGCTCGCCCGTGCCGGGCACAAGGTCACGGGCGTCGAGCAGGACGCCGAGATGATCGCCGCCGCGCGCGCGGCGCTCGCCGAGGAGCCCGAGGGCATCCAGGGGCGGGTGCGGATCGTCGAGGGGGACGGGCACCAGACCGGTGTGCATTTCCTGCCGGGCAGCTTCGACGTGGTGCTCTGCCACGGCGTCCTGATGTACGTCGAGGAGCCCGACGCGCTGCTCGCCGGGCTCGCCAGGATGCTGGCCCCCGGCGGGCTGCTCTCCCTGCTCGTGCGGAACGCGGAGGCGCTGGCCATGCGGCCGGGGCTCAGCGGGGACTGGCAGGGCGCCATCGACGCCTTCGACTCCGACACGTACCGCAACCGCATCGGCGTCGACGCGCGGGCCGACCGGCTCGACGCGCTCTCCGCGACGCTCGCGGGGATCGCCGCGCCCCTCCAGGCCTGGTACGGCGTGCGGGTCTTCACGGACACCCTGCGGGACGGCGAGGAGCTGCCCGCGGGGTGGGACTACGAAGCGCTGCTCACCGCCGAGGAGCGCGCGGGGCGCACCGACCCCTACCGCAGGGTCGCCGCGCTGCTGCATCTGTGCGGGGTACGGGACTGACGTCCCCGCGGAACAGCGCGAGGGGCGGCGGCCGTGGTCACGGCCGCCGCCCCTCGTGTGTTCCCGCCGTCTACGCCTGCGCTTCCTCGGAGGCTTCCGCCGCGTCCGCGTGCAGGCTCATCGGGCCGTAGATCTTGTTGGCGTCCTCGAAGAGGGTCACCTGGTCGGCGCCGCCCTCGGAGAGCGCCTTCCAGCACTCACCGATCCAGGACTCGGCGTCGCCCTGCGTGGTGAACTCCTCGGGCTGAACCGCGGGCTGGACCTCCGTCCCGTCCGCCTTCTCGAACCGCCACGTCCATGCCGCCATGTCAGCCTCCCGAAGGTTCCTCGGCGGCCTGAGGACCGCCCGAATCCGCCTGAAGCCTAGCCGGGCGCGCGGCGCCGGACCCGACGCGGGAGGATCTTCGTGTGGAACTGACTCTGCTCGGCACCGGCGCCCCCGATGGACTGCCCTCCCCCGGCTGCCCCTGTGCGGTCTGCGCGACCGCGCTCGGCGGCGCGGCGCGGGCCGCCACCGCGCTGCTCGTGGACGGCGTACTGCTGCTCGACCTGACCCCCGGCGCGGCCTTCGCCGCCGCCCGCGCGGGGCGCTCGCTCGGCGGGGTCCGCCAGGTCCTGCTCTCCCATCCGCACGACGGGCCCGCCGTCGACGTCCCGGTGGGCCTCCCCCAGCCGGGGCGGGTCGCCGACGGCCGGGAGCTGGCGCTGCTCACCGGCCACCGGGTGCGCGCGGTGGCGATGGACGCGCCCGGCTCGGGCTACGAGGTGACGGGTCCCGACGGGCAGCGGCTGCTGTATCTGCCGCCGGGCGGCGCGCCCGCCGGGATCGGCGAGGGGAACGGCGGGCGCGCCCCGTACGACCTGATCGTCGCCGATGTCGTCGGGCGGCCCGACGGGATCGCCCGGCTGCGCGCGGCGGGGGCCTTCGGTCCTGCCACCGATGTGCTCGCCGTGCACATCGGCCACGAGGTGCCGCGGGGCGGGGAGCTGGCGCGCCGTCTCGCGGCGGCGGGCGCGCGGGCCGTGCCGGACGGGACGACGCTCGCCGTCGGCGCCTACGAGGAGCTGCCGGACGTGCCGCGCCGCACCCTCGTGCTCGGCGGTGCCCGCTCGGGCAAGTCGGTGGAGGCCGAGCGGCGCCTGGAGAGCTTCCCCGACGTGCTGTACGTGGCGACGGGCGGGACCAGGAAGGGCGACGCCGAGTGGGACGAGCGGGTGACCCTGCACCGCGAGCGGCGCCCCTCGTCCTGGCGGACGGAGGAGACCTGCGATCTTGAGCCGCTGCTCGCGCGGGAGGGGCCGCCGCTGCTCATCGACTGCCTGTCGCTCTGGCTGACCCACGCCATGGACGAGGTCGGCGCGTGGGACGACGCCGAGTGGTCCTGCGGTGGCGAGCGCGAGCTGCGGCGGCGGGTCGCCGCCCTGGCGCGGGCGGTGCGCGAGACGCGGCGCACGGTGGTCGCCGTGTCGAACGAGGTCGGCTCCGGCATCGTCCCCGCGACCGCGTCGGGCCGCCGCTACCGCGATGAACTGGGCCGTCTGAACGCGGCGTTCGCCGCCGAGTGCGAGCACGTGCTGCTCGTCGTCGCCGGGATGGCGATGCCGCTGCGCGGCTGATCCGGCCGGGTCTCAGAGCCTGTGTCATCACCCCGGTCGGATCAGCGCGCGGCGTCTGGTGCGTGCGATCGCAAGGCGCCGGAGCGTCCTCGTAGCGGAGCTACTAGGGCGTTTCGGCAACGCCGCGAGCGTGCGTGCCAGGCGTCACGCGCCCGGCCGGGGTGATGACACAGGCTCTCAGTCGCGGCGGGCGATGACCCGGTAGGCGTTGCCGAAGCCGGTGCGGGTGAGCAGGGGCGGCAGGAGCCGGTCGAGGGCGCGGGCGAGGGCCAGCGGCGGTACGCACGCCCACCATCCGGCCCGCCTCAGCAGGCGCCGGAGCAGGGGCGCGGGCTTGGCGCGCCAGGGGACGTCGCCCTGGGGCAGGCGGCGGTTCAGGACGAGCGCGAGGGCCCCGGCCAGGTCGGTCGGGACGTGGGCCGCGCGGCGGTCGACGGCGACGACGGTGAAGCCGAGCCGCTGGAGTTCGGCGCGGAGGTTGGCGAGCGGCATGAGGTGCGGATGCCGGGGCTGGGCGTACGGGGGCCACCAGGCGCCCAGGAGCCCGGCGTAGCGGCACTCGGGGTCGGTGGTCTCGATCATCAGGTGGCCGCCGGGGCGCAGGGCGAGCCGCGCGGCCCTGAGCTCCTCGCGCGGGTCGGGGCTGGTCTCCAGGTGGTGGAACATGCTCAGCGCGTCGTAGCGGCCGGCCAGGCGGTGCACGAGCCCGGTGAGGTGGCCCCGGTGGCCCTCCTCGACGCGGCCCAGGCGTACGGCCTCCTCGACGCCATGCCCCGGGTCGAGCCCGTCGAAGGACGTGTACGGCAGGATCCGCCGGGCGAGGTCCGGGAAGCGGGCGGTGCCCGTGCCGACGTCCAGCCAGCACTCGGGCTCGTCGAAGGCGCGCAGGGCGGCGGCCCTTGCGAGGTGGCGCCGGTCGCTCGGACCCGCCCCGAGCAGCCGGTCGGCGAGTGGGCCGCCGAGGCCCTCGCGGGGGCCGTGCAGGTGGACATCCTGGCGGTAGAAGGCCCGGCCCTCGGCGGTCAGGCGGGGGTTCTGGAACAGGTGTGAGCAGGCGGCGCACCGGTCGAGCGTGAAGGTGCCCGGCTTGCGCTGGAGCAGGTCGGTGGAGCGCAGCAGGACCCGCAGCCGCGGGGAGCCGCACCAGGGGCAGTCGGGGCGGCGCGGCTCCTGGAGGTGCCCGGGGCCCTGGGCGAGCGCGGCGAGGCAGGCGGAGCGCCGGTCGGCGACGGCCGGGACGGCGGCCATGGCCGTGGCACCTGACGTGACCGTGGCACCTGACGTGGTCGTCGCTCTCGGCATGGTCGTGGCTCCCGGGACAGCGGCATCGGACTTACGACAATCCGGTACATACATGAACGTAAGGGATCGGCGGCGGCCGGGCAATGACGTCACGCGCCCGTGGTGTCACATGTCGTGACCGGGCGTCAGGCGGAGCTGACGGGCCATCATCCGCGAGGCGCCGGGACCCGGGGCCGTTCGGGCACCGCCACCGCCGCTGCCGGTACTGTTCGGCGAATGAGCTCGCTGAATCTCGACGACTTCACCGACCTGATCGAGCGCCCCGACGGCGGGGTGCGCCGCGACGCCGAGGAGCGCAGGGAGCGGCAGACCGTGCCGCCCGGCGCTCTCGGCCGCCTCGACGAACTGGGCGAGTGGCTGGCGGCGGCCCAGTCCGCGGTGCCGGTCAGGACCGTCGAGCGGCCCCGCATGGTCCTCTTCGCCGGTGACCACGGGGTCGCGGAGCTGGGCGTGTCCGCCCGTCCCGCGGGGAGCGCCGCCGCCCTGGTGCGCGCGGTGCTCGCGGGCGAGAGCCCGGCAGCCGTGCTCGCGCGCCGCCAGGAGGTGCCGGTCCGCGTCGTCGACATGGCGCTGGACTGCGATCCCGCCGAGCTGCCCGCGGAGGTCGCGGGGTACCGGGTGCGGCGCGGCTGCGGACGTATCGACATCGAGGACGCGCTGACCGCCGAGGAGGCCGAGCAGGCCCTCCGCGCGGGCATGGCCGTGGCCGACGAGGAGGCCGACTCCGGCACCGACCTGATCGTCCTCGGCGACATCAGCGTGGGCGGCACGACGCCCGCGGCCACGCTGATCGCCGCGCTCTGCGGCACCGACGCGTCCGTGGTGACCGGGCGGGGCGGCGAGGCCATCGACGACCTGGCGTGGATGCGCAAGTGCGCGGCGGTGCGCGACGCCCTGCGGCGGGCCCGGCCCGTCCTCGGCGACCAGCTCGAACTGCTCGCCGCGGTGGGCGGCGCCGACCTGGCCGCGATGACCGGGTTCCTGCTCCAGTGCGCGGTGCGGCGTACGCCGGTGATCCTCGACGGCGTCGTGGCCTCCGCGGCGGCGCTGGTCGCCCAGCGGGTCGCCTTCCGGTCGCCGGACTGGTGGCTCGCGGGGCACGACAGCGGGGAGCCCGCCCAGGCCAAGGCGCTGGACCGCATGGCCCTCGAACCGCTCCTGGCCCACGGGGTGAAGGTCGGCGAGGGCGCCGGCGCCCTGCTCGCGCTGCCCCTGGTGCGGGCCGCGGCGGCCCTGTCGGCGGAGCTTCCCGAGCGCAAGCCGGTCGTGGCGGCCGAGCCGGAGCCGGCGGCGGAGGACGAGCCGTCGGCCCAGCCCGCCGAGTAGGCTCGCCGAAAGCGGCGCAAACAGGAGCAGGAACGTCGAGAAGGGCGTGAACCGGCACAAGACACCCTGCCATGGACCCATATGATCCCTTTTCATGGGAGATGAGCAGGCGGCCACCGGGCAACAGCGACCACGCACCGTCACGCAGCGCCGCGCCGCCGGTTTCACCGTCTGGTACCTCCGCGCCGTCACGTTCATCAACTTCCTGAGCGCGGTCTGGGTCTCCCTCGGGCAGGACCTGCGGCAGCACAACACGGAGAACTACTTCACCCCGTACCTGCTGACCGCGGGCTTCGCCTCCGGGGCGTTCACGCTGTTCCTGGCGATCACCATGCGGCGCCGCAAACGCGCCGCGTGGATCCTCAACCTCGTACTCGGCGGCCTCTTCCTGCTGCTCCTCGCCTTCGCGATGCTCTTCCCCGAGATCCGCGGGTACGCGCAGAACTGGATCTCGCTCGTCCTGACCGCCGCCTTCGTGGCCGCGCTGCTCGTCGGGCGCCGCGAGTTCTACGCGAAGGGCGACCGCGCCAACCCCAAGCTGGCCTCGGTCGTCGCCGTCGGCGGGCTCCTGGTGGCCTCGCTGCTCGCGACGCTGCTGGTCACCGCCACCAACCGCGCGCACGACGACTACCGCTCGTCCTTCCTGGACCGCTGGCGCTACGGCACCATGCGCCTGGTCTCGCTCGCGGCCGACGACGAGCGCTTCGAGGGCATCACCACGCCCGGCTGGGCCAACGTCTGCGTCAACATCCTGAGCACGCTTCTGCTCTGCGCCGTCCTGTACGCGGCGTTCCGCTCCCGCAGGGCCGTCGACCCGCTCTCCGAGGAGGACGAGGAGCGGCTGCGCGCCCTGCTCGCCCGGCACGGCGAGCGCGACTCCCTCGGCTACTTCTCGCTGCGCCGCGAGAAGAGCGCCGTGTGGTCGCCGACCGGCAAGGCCGCCGTCGTCTACCGCGTCGTCGGCGGCGTGTCACTGGCCTCGGGCGACCCCATCGGCGACCCGGAGGCCTGGCCCGGCGCGATCGAGCCGTGGCTCGCCGAGGCCCGCGAGCACGGCTGGCTCCCCGCCGTGATGGGCGCGAGCGAGGAGGCGGGCACCGTCTACGCACGGCACGGCCTGGACGCCCTGGAGCTGGGCGACGAGGCGATCGTCGTCACGGCCGCCAGGGGCGGAGCCGCTCAGGAGCACTTCACCCTGGAAGGCCGGGCCATGCGCACCGTCCGGCAGGCGTACAACCGCGTGAAGCGCGCGGGCTACCGGGTGCGCATCCGGCGGCACGAGGACATCCCGGCCGACGAGATGGCGTACCTCATCGAGCGTGCCGACGACTGGCGCGACGGCGCCACCGAGCGCGGCTTCTCCATGGCGCTCGGGCGGCTCGGCGACCCGGCGGACGGGCGGTGCGTGATGCTCGAATGCACGGACTCCGGGGGCGCGTTGAAGGCGGTGCTCTCCTTCGTGCCCTGGGGGCCGCACGGGCTCTCCCTCGACCTGATGCGGCGTGACAGGGACTCCGGGAACGGCCTGATGGAGTTCATGGTCATCGAACTCCTCCAGCACGCCCCGGAGATCAAGATCACTCAGGTCTCGCTCAACTTCGCGATGTTCAGGTCGGTCTTCGAACGTGGCTCCCGGCTCGGTGCGGGCCCGGTCCTGCGCCTGTGGCGGTCGCTGCTCAGCTTCTTCTCGCGGTGGTGGCAGATCGAGTCCCTGTACCGCGCCAACGCCAAGTACCGGCCCATCTGGGAACCCCGCTTCCTCCTCTTCGAGAAGAGCGGCGATCTGCCGCGCATCGGCATCGCCGCCGCCCGCGCGGAGGGCTTCCTGGAGGCGCCGGGCCTTGCGAGGGGGGTCCGCCCTGTTGGAGCGCGGCCGAGGACCTGGGGACGGCCGCGCCGTGAGCATCTGGAGTCGAGACGATGAACCCCCTGGCCCGCGGCGCCCGCGCCGAGTGGGGACCGCTCCTCTCCACCGTGCGGGACGCGCTCGTCACCCGGCGCCTGCGGGCCGTGCCCATGACGCTCACGGCGGTCTGCCTCACCGCGGCCTTCCAGTACGTGCAGAACCAGCCCTGGGGCTACGGGTTCGTCCAGAACATCGGCGCGGTGCGCGCCGACGACCCGCTCTGGCTCGCCCTCGTCCGCACCCCGCTCTCCCTCTTCGTGCCCGCGCTCGACCTGCCGGTGTGGGGCGCCCTCGTACAGATCCTGCTCGTCCTCGGCATCGCCGAGATCTGCCTGGGCCGGTGGCGCGCGCTTCTGATCGGGTACGTGGCCACCCTCGCCGGCACGCTCTACGCGCGCGTGGGCGTCGCCGTCGGCCCCGACCACCCGGCCGGGCTCCCCGGCTCCGACGCGCGGGTCGTGGACACCGGCCCCTCGGCCGCCGTGGTCGGCCTCGCGGTGTACGTGTGCCTGCGGTACGGGGCGTACTTCACGGCGGCACTCGTGACCGCCCTGATGATCTTCGAACTGGCCGTCAAGAACAACCTCGCGGGCAAGGAGCACCTGGCGGCGATCGCGGCCGTGCTCGTGCTCCGCGCGCTCACCCCGCCGCGTCACCGGTGCCGCGGCGGGTGCTCCGGGCCCGGCGACGGCCTCGCGTCGGGCGAGAAGCCGCCGATCAAGTCCTGAAGCCTGCGGCGCGGGCCCGCCCAGCGGCGGTCGTGCCGGAAGGCACGCAGCCCCGCACGCGCGCGTGCCCGGTGCCGGTGGCGGTAGAACCGCCGTGCCCACGCCGATCCGGGCCGGGCGAGACGGACCGCGCCGACCAGCGCGACGAACGGGACGACCATGCCGATCAGGGCGGTCCGCAGCTTGCCCTTGAGGAGCGCGATCAGCGCGAAGGCACAGTTGACGCCGGTGTTCAGCGCGAACACGGCGCGGTTCTGCCGCTCGGCGGGCGTCAGGTCGTTCACGCCGAGCGGCACGAAGCCGGTGAGGACGAGCATGACCAGGGCGGCCGTCAACATCACGACCTCCACGCTCTTGCGGCCCTGCTCGCTCCAGTAGACGTCGTCGAGGTACAGGATCAGCGCGAACTCGTCGAGCACCAGCCCGGCGCCGACGCCGAAGATCACGGCGGCGTACAGCGGCCCGCCCCCGTGCCGCCCCGCGGCCACCGCCCAGAACCCGCCGACCAGCATCAGGAAGATGCCGGGGACGACGTGGTGGACGTGCACCTCGCCCGTACTGATGTTCCGGAACGGTCCTTTGCCCGCCCGGATCAGCCGCGTGATGGTGCGGGTGACCAGGAACGACACCACGAACGAGAGCAGCGCGAGGAGCAGCGGCAGCTTCCCCGGCTCGACGACGTTCCGGTACCACCAGTCGCTCACGCGGCACGCCAGACGCTCATGCGGCCATCCTCCGTCCACGGCGGGCGGCCCGCAGGCCGGGCGGTCCCACCGGGGTAGCCTTCGCCGGTGCCAAGAACCTCCCCCGCCGACGGCATACGCTTCGCCTTCGGCACCCTCACCGCGCTCCCCGTCAGGGTCACCCGCTGGGACCGCGCCGCCGCGCGCGGCGGCATGCAGTGCGCGCCCCTCGCGGGCCTGGTGGTCGGCCTCTGCGCGGCGGGTGTCGGCGGCGCCCTGACGGCGCTCGGCGCGGGCCCGTTCCTGGCCGCCGTCGCGACCGTCGCGACCCCCGCCGCCCTCACCAGGGGCCTGCACCTCGACGGGCTCGCGGACACCGCCGACGGCCTCGGCAGCGCGAAGCCCGCCGACGACGCGCTGCGGATCATGAAGCAGTCCGACATCGGCCCCTTCGGCGTCATCACCCTGCTCTTCGTGCTGCTCGCCCAGGTCGCCGTCCTCTTCCAGCTCTACGAAGCGTCCTGGGCCCGCGGGGCCGTCGCCGCCGTCGTCTCGGCCGCCGCGGCCCGCCTGGCCCTCACCCTGGCCGCCCGCGCGGGCGTGCCCCCGGCCCGCCCCGAGGGGCTCGGCGCCGCCGTCGCCGGAGTCGTGCCGCGCGGCAGGGCGCTGCTCGTGGCCGCTGCCGTCCTGTGCGGGGCGGCGGCCTCGGGCGCGCTGTTCGGCCCGTACGGCGCCGTGCGTGCCGCGGCGGCCGTCGCCGTCGCCGTCGTGGCCGCCGAGCTGCTGCTCAGGCACTGCGTACGACGCTTCGGCGGCGTGACGGGAGACGTCTTCGGCGGCCTCGCGGAGACGGCCGCGACGGCCGCCCTCGTGGTGCTCGCGCTCGGCTGACAGCGGGTCGGCCTGTACCTTCCCGCACCCGACAGCGTGCCGAATACACACAGTGAGGCGCACCGCAGCGTTCACGGGCGTAGGCTCGCGACGGGCTCACCACCCCGCAGCCCGCCCAGAACTCACTGAAAGAGGACCTCACCACCGTGACTGCTCTGACTCTCAGCACCGCCGTCGCGTCCGGCCTGCGTGCCGACGCGATCGTCGTCGGTGTCGCCAAGGGCTCCGGCTCCAAGGGGGCCCTGGTCGTCGCGACCGGCGCCGAGTCCGTGGACAAGGCGTACGACGGCAAGCTCGCGTCCGTCCTGGAGACCCTCGGCGCCACGGGCGGCGAGGGCGAGGTGACGAAGCTGCCCGCGCCCTCCGGCTTCAAGGCGCCGGTCGTCGTCGCGGTCGGCCTCGGCGAGGTCCCGGAGAAGGACGAGACGTACGGCACGGACGCCCTGCGCCGCGCCGCCGGTGTCGCCGCGCGCGCCCTGACCGGTTCGAAGAAGGCCGGGTTCGCGCTGCCCGTCGAGGACGCCGGGGACATCGGTGCCCTCGCCGAGGGCGCGCTGCTCGGCGCGTACTCCTTCACCGCGTACAAGGACTCGGGCGACGCCAAGGGCAAGAAGAACGGCAAGAACGGCAAGGACGCCAAGGCGCCGCTGGCCGAGGTCGCCCTGCTCGGCGGCAAGCCGCGCGACAAGGCGTACAAGGCCGCGCTGGAGCGCGCCGTGGCGGTCGCCGAGGAGCTCAACCGCGCCCGCGACCTCGTCAACACCCCGCCGAACGACCTCGACCCCGAGGCCTTCGCCGCCGTCGCCACCGCGGCCGCCAAGGAGCACGGCATCAAGGTCCAGGTGCTCGACGAGAAGGCCCTCACCAAGGGCGGCTTCGGCGGCATCCTCGGCGTCGGCGCGGGCTCGGAGGCCCCGCCGCGCCTGGTGAAGCTCTCGTACACGCACTCCAAGGCCCAGAAGCACCTCGCCTTCGTCGGCAAGGGCATCACGTACGACTCGGGCGGCATCTCGCTGAAGCCCGCGGGTCACAACGAGACCATGAAGTGCGACATGGCCGGTGCCGCGGCCGTCTTCGCCGCCGTGGTCGCCGCCGCGCGCCTCGGCCTCGAAGTGAACGTCACCGGCTGGCTGGCGCTCGCCGAGAACATGCCGTCCGGCTCCGCGACCCGCCCCGGCGACGTCCTGCGGATGTACAGCGGCAAGACCGTCGAGGTCCTGAACACCGACGCCGAGGGCCGTCTCGTCCTGGCCGACGCCATCGCCAAGGCCTCCGAGGAGCAGCCCGACGCGATCGTCGACGTGGCGACCCTGACCGGCGCCATGATGGTGGCGCTCGGCAACCGCACCTTCGGCATCATGGCCAACGACGACGCCTTCCGTACGTCGGTCCACGAGATCGCCGAGGAGGTCGGCGAGCCCGCGTGGCCGATGCCGCTCCCCGCCGACCTGCGCAAGGGCATGGACTCCCCGACCGCCGACATCGCCAACATCGGCGACCGGATGGGCGGCGGCCTGGTCGCCGGCCTCTTCCTCCAGGAGTTCGTGGGCGAGGGCATCGTCTGGGCCCACCTCGACGTCGCGGGCCCGGCCTTCCACGAGGGCGCGCCGTTCGGCTACACCCCCAAGGGCGGCACCGGCACCGCGGTCCGCACCCTGGTCCGCCTCGCCGAGCGCACCGCCGCCGGCGACCTGGGCTGACCCGGACACCCGGCGCGGGGCCCCGGACGTGCCCACGTCCGGGGCCCCGTCTCCTTTCGCGCGCGATTTCGCCCTCGACGAAATCCGCATGTCCGTACGCGCGGACAGGCGCCCGGACGGGCGTAGGGCGTCTCACGGCCCGGCCCGGCGTCCCGTCTCGCGCCGACAAGTGCGAAGATGGGTTCTCGGCAGGACAGGGCCCCCACCACAGGGCCGAAACAAGAGCGGCCGAATACCAGCCGCCGCCCGGTCATCGCCGACCGGCGTACGGCGCACATGCATGGAGGACGTGACGTGGCGAACGACGCCAGCACCGTTTTCGACCTAGTGATTCTCGGCGGCGGTAGCGGCGGTTACGCCGCGGCGCTGCGCGGAGCGCAGCTGGGCCTGGACGTCGCCCTGATCGAGAAGAACAAGCTCGGCGGCACCTGCCTGCACAACGGATGCATCCCCACGAAGGCGCTGCTGCACGCCGGCGAGATCGCCGACCAGGCGCGCGAGGCCGACCAGTTCGGCGTGAAGGCCACCTTCGAGGGCATCGACATGGCGGCCGTCCACAAGTACAAGGACGACGTGATCTCGGGCCTGTACAAGGGCCTCCAGGGTCTCGTCGCCTCCCGCAAGGTGACGTACATCGAGGGCGAGGGCCGGCTCTCCTCGCCGACCTCCGTCGACGTGAACGGCCGGCGTGTCCAGGGCCGCCACGTCCTCCTCGCGACCGGCTCCGTGCCGAAGTCGCTGCCGGGCCTGGAGATCGACGGCAACCGCATCATCTCCTCGGACCACGGCCTGACCCTGGACCGCGTGCCGAAGTCCGCGATCGTCCTGGGCGGCGGCGTCATCGGCGTCGAGTTCGCCTCGGCGTGGAAGTCCTTCGGGACCGACGTCACGGTCATCGAGGGCCTCAAGCACCTCGTGCCCGTCGAGGACGAGAACAGCTCCAAGCTTCTTGAGCGCGCGTTCCGCAAGCGCGGCATCAAGTTCAACCTCGGCACGTTCTTCGAGAAGGCCGAGTACACGCAGGACGGCGTCCGCGTGACCCTCGCCGACGGCAAGACCTTCGAGGCCGAGGTCCTCCTGGTCGCCATCGGCCGCGGCCCGGTCTCCCAGGGCCTCGGGTACGAGGAGCAGGGCGTCGCCATGGACCGCGGCTACGTCCTGGTCGACGAGTACATGCAGACCAACGTCCCGACCGTCTCGGCCGTGGGTGACCTGGTCCCGACCCTCCAGCTCGCGCACGTCGGCTTCGCCGAGGGCATGCTGGTGGCGGAGCGCCTGGCCGGTCTCAAGACCGTTCCGGTCGACTACGACGGCGTGCCCCGGGTGACGTACTGCCACCCCGAGGTCGCCTCCGTGGGCATCACCGAGGCCAAGGCCAAGGAGATCTACGGCGCGGACAAGGTCGTCGCCCTCAAGTACAACCTCGCGGGCAACGGCAAGAGCAAGATCCTCAAGACCGCGGGCGAGATCAAGCTCGTCCAGGTCAAGGACGGTGCCGTGGTCGGCGTCCACATGGTCGGCGACCGCATGGGCGAGCAGGTCGGCGAAGCCCAGCTGATCTACAACTGGGAGGCGCTGCCGGCCGAGGTCGCCCAGCTCATCCACGCCCACCCGACGCAGAACGAGGCGATGGGCGAGGCTCACCTGGCCCTGGCCGGCAAGCCGCTGCACTCCCACGACTGACCCTTCAGTCATCGGGCGCGACGACCGTAGACTTCCGCAATTTTGTAAGGAGCAACTGAAACCATGGCGGTTTCCGTATCCCTTCCGGCGCTCGGCGAGAGCGTCACCGAGGGCACTGTCACCCGTTGGCTGAAGGCCGAGGGCGAGCGCGTCGAGGCCGACGAGCCGTTGCTCGAGGTCTCGACCGACAAGGTCGACACCGAGATCCCCTCCCCTGCCGCGGGCATCCTGGCCTCCATCAAGGTCGCCGAGGACGAGACCGTCGAGGTCGGCGCCGAGCTCGCCGTCATCGACGACGGCTCCGGTGACGCGGGCGGCTCGGCCGCCCCCGCCCAGGCCGAGGCCCCGGCCGCCCCCGCCCCTGAGGCCCCGAAGCAGGAGGAGGCCCCGGCCGCCCCCGCGCCGCAGGAGGCCCCCCAGCAGCAGGCCCCGGCCCCGTCCGGCGGCGCCGCCGAGGGCACCGAGGTCACCCTGCCCGCGCTCGGTGAGTCCGTCACCGAGGGCACCGTCACCCGCTGGCTGAAGGAGGTCGGCGAGGAGGTCGCGGCCGACGAGCCCCTCCTCGAGGTCTCGACGGACAAGGTCGACACCGAGATTCCCTCGCCGGTCGCGGGCGTGCTGCTCGAGATCGTCGTGGCCGAGGACGAGTCCGCCGAGGTCGGCGCCAAGCTCGCCGTCATCGGCGCGCCCGGTGCCGCTGCGGCCCCGGCCAAGGAGGAGGCCCCGGCCGCCCCCGCGGCCGAGACCCCCGCCCCGGCTCCGGCCGCCCCGGCCGCCCCCGCGGCCCCGGCTGCCGCCCCCGCCGCTCCGGCCGCGCCCGCCGCTGCCGCCCCGGCTCCGGCTCAGCCCGCCGCTCCGGCCGCCCCCGCGGCCCCGGCCCAGCCGGCTCCCGCCGCTGCCGCTCCGGCCGCCCCGGCCCCGGCCGCCCCGGCCCCGGCCGCCCCCGCGGCTCCGGCGCAGTCCGCCCCGGCCGACGACGGCGCCTACGTCACCCCGCTGGTGCGCAAGCTCGCCACCGAGAACGGCGTGAACCTCTCCGAGGTCACCGGTTCCGGCGTCGGCGGCCGCATCCGCAAGCAGGACGTCATCGCCGCCGCCGAGGCCAAGAAGGCCGCCCCGGCCCCGGCCGCCGCAGCAGCACCGGCCGCCGCCTCGAAGGCTCCGGCCCTGGAGGTCTCCCCGCTGCGTGGCCAGACCGTCAAGATGACCCGCATGCGCAAGGTCATCGGCGACAACATGATGAAGGCCCTGCACTCCCAGGCCCAGCTGACCTCGGTCGTCGAGGTCGACATCACCAAGCTGATGAAGCTGCGCGCCAAGGCCAAGGACGCCTTCGCCGCCCGCGAGGGCGTCAAGCTGTCCCCGATGCCGTTCTTCGTCAAGGCCGCCGCCCAGGCACTGAAGGCCCACCCGGTCATCAACGCCCGGATCAACGACGACGAAGGCACCATCACCTACTTCGACGCGGAGAACATCGGCATCGCCGTCGACGCCGAGAAGGGCCTGATGACCCCGGTCATCAA
>NZ_JBVJFF010000010.1:0-163328 GCF_055587985.1 Streptomyces sp. NPDC046335
TAGCCCGCTGGAGCCTTCCAGAACCCATTGAGTTCGGGTGCTCCGGCGGCGGTGACGGCATCGAACAGCGCGTCGGTCATCGGCAGGAGCCAGAGGTGTTGGCCGAGAGGAATGATGCACGCCTCTGTGGTGGAGCCGGCCAACTCGCGAAGCACGGATTCGGCGGCGATGACCACCTGCAGGCAATACATCCCCTCATTCTCGCCTGGCCGCTGATCGCGGTGCGATGCCGGGTATGCCGAGGTCGACCGGCGCGACCCTGGCGAGCCGACGGGTCTGGTCTCGTTTCTGGCGTAGGAAGGACAGGGTGAGATCGATCCCTTCGATCTCACCGAGCCACCCCTCTGCTTCGGCCCGGGCCCGGCGGGCCAGAAGGTCGGCTTCGATCTCGTCGAGGCGGGGCAGCGTCTTCGGATTGACGTTGATCATGGGACATCTCAGACAGGCGTGCTCATGCTGGCAAGGTGTCGAGTAGGGGCGTGCGCATCCTCCCAGCTCGACCCAGAGAGCGCTCGCGTCCCCGGTCACCGGGGATCCGCGATTGCGCGGCCGCCGGGATCCAGGTCAACGCGCTGGCCCCCGGCGCCGGTACCCGCATGCTGGAGAACTCGGCGGACGGTCCGACCCCCGAGATCCTCGCGTATATGCGCGGGGCCGGCGCGACACATCGGCGCCCGCCTGCCCACCCTCGTGCGTCGACCGGGGCCTCCTCGGTGCGGCCGACGCGGAGAAGGAGCGTCGAAGCGTTCTCGTCCGGCGTCAGTCTCCCACTCAGTGGGAACCAGGCGCCCGCGGTCCGGGCCGGGACCCTACCCTCGGCGAGGTCCACCGGCCCCGGAGAGGCGGCGTGTGTTCCGCGACCTCCGGAACCGTGTCGCACCTCGTCCATGCGACAACGTCAGCGGCCCCGGCACCCGCCGTCCCCGGCCGCCGCGCATCTCGCACGCGGTACGGGCCGCCCGCCCATGACACCGGTACCGACACGAAGGAGTCCGCCGTGGATCGTCTATCCGGCCACCGCATCCTGATCAGCGGCGCCGCCTCCGGCATCGCGCGCGCCACCACGCTGCGGCTGCTCGCCGAGGGCGCGCAGGTGGTCGCCGGCGACATCTCCGCCGACGGGCTCGCCGAGACCTGGTCGCTGGCCGAGAAGGACGGCACCGCCGGCAGGCTCGCTCTCGTCGAGGTGGACATCGCGGACGAGAACTCGGCAAACGCGGCTGTGTCTTCGGCGGTGGAGACGCTGGGCGGTCTGGACGCGCTGGTCAACGCGGCCGGGATGATGCGCGGAGAGCACACACACGAGTCCTCGCTGGAGATCTGGAACCGGGTCATCGGCGTCAACCTCACGGGCACCTTCCTCATGACCCGTGCCGCCCTGCCCGCCCTCCTGGAGTCCGGCTCGGGCGTTGTCGTCAACTTCAGTTCGACGTCCGCCTTCTTCGGCCACCCGTACATGGCGGCCTACTCGGCCTCCAAGGGCGGCGTCCACTCTTTCACCCACGCCATCGCCCAGGAGTACAGCAAGCAGGGGTTGCGCGCGGTCAACGTCGTGCCCGGCGGGATCAGCAGCAACATGACGGACAACATCAATGCGCTGATCCCCGATGACGTCGACTGGACGCTGTTCACCAAGCTCTCCCCCGCCCTGCCTGGCGGCATCCCCGGCCCGGAGAAGGTCGCCGGTGTAGTGGCGATGCTGGTGTCCGAGGACGGTTCGTTCATCTCCGGCAGCGAGGTCCGCGTCGACGGCGGCGCACACCAGTAGTTCCGGCTACGCGTACGGGTCGCGAACCGGTGCGCGCAGCACGCCGGTTCACTCCGCTTCGGCGCCGATGAGCGGGAAATGGCAGGCCGTCCGTCGGCCCGGCGCCACCTCGCGCAGGGCGGGTTCCTCGGTCGCGCACCGATCGCGGGCCTGCGGGCAGCGCGTGCGGAACCTGCAACCGCTCGGCGGGTCCATGGGCGAGGGGATGTCTCCGGCCAGCGCGGGTCCGGCGAAGCCGGGTGCGGCGCCGGCTGCCGGGACCGAGTCGAGCAGCCCCCGCGTGTACGGGTGTGCGGGCTCGCGGTAGACGGCGTCCGTGTCGCCGTACTCGCAGACCGTTCCCAGGTACATCACCAGGACCTGGTCGCAGACAACCCGGACCACACTGAGGTCGTGCGCGATGAACACCATCGTGAGCGCGTACAACTCCTTGAGGTCCCGAAGCAGGTTGAGGATCTGGGCCTGCACTGACACGTCCAGGGCGGACACGGGTTCGTCGCAGACGAGGAGTTTCGGCCGCAGCGCGAGGGCGCGGGCGATCGCCACGCGCTGGGCCTGGCCGCCGGACAGCGCACGTGGCAGGACGTCGCCGTACCGGTCGGCGGGCAGGCCGACGCGGGCGAGCATTTCCTCGGCCGCGGCGGCCCGTTGAGCCGGTGGCGCCTTCGCGACGGCGAGGCCTTCGACGACGATGTCGACGACCTTACGGCGTGGGTTCAGTGACGCCACCGGGTCCTGGAAGATCATCTGGATGGAGCGGCGCAGTTCGCGCAGCCGTCGTGGCGTCGCCGACGCGAGCGACTCCCCCTCAAAGGAGACCGAGCCGCTGCGCATCGGGCTCAGGCCGAGCAGCGCGCGGCCGGTCGTCGACTTGCCGCAGCCGGACTCGCCGACGATCCCCAGGGTCTGCCCGTCCGCCACCTCGAAGCTGACCCCGGAGACGGCACGCAGGGTTCCGCCCTTTACGGGGAACTCGACGACGAGGTCGGAGACGTGGAGCATTGGTTCGGCCTTCATGCCTTCTCCGGTCGCGGCGCTAGGCACGGGCTGTTCCCCTCTGTGCGCCGCTGCCCGGCGGTCCGACGGGGTTCAGACAACTGGTCATGTGGTCCTTTCCGGCGCCGTACAGGGGCAGTTCGTCGCTCCGGCAGCCGTCGTCGGCGTGCCGGCAGCGCGGTGCGAAGCGGCAGCCAGTAGGGGGTGTCACCGGGTCGGGCAGGGCGCCGTCGATGATCCTCAGCCGTGTGTGCCGGTCGGACTCGAGAGTCGGCGTCGCCGCGAGGAGCGCCTCGGTGTACCGGTGCCGGGGCGCGGCGAAGACCTCGCCGGTGCCGCCGACCTCGGCGAGCCGTCCCGCGTACATGACCGCGACCCGGTCGGTGCGGCCCGCCACCACGGCCAGGTCGTGGCTGATCAGGACCAAGCCCATCTGCCGCTCCTGCTGGATGCGCCGGAGCAGATCAAGGATCTGACGCTGAATGGTCACGTCGAGGGCGGTGGTGGGCTCGTCGGCGATCAGGAGCCGCGGTTCGCAGGACAGGGCGATGGCGATCACGACGCGTTGCCGCATGCCGCCGGAGAGTTCGTACGGATAGTTGCGCAGCCGTCGCTCCGGGTCGGACACGCCCACTTCCTGGAGCAGGCCGAGTGCCCGCTCCGCGGCGTGTGCGCGCGACAGTCCCAGGTGCCGGCGCATGCCCTCGGTGATCTGCCGCTCGATCCGGACGACCGGGTTGAGCGAGCGGCCGGGGTCCTGGAAAACCATCGCTGCCTGTCTGCCGAGGACTTCGGCGCGTGCGTGCCGGTCGAGGGTCAGCAGGTTCCGGCCCTCGAACCACGCCGAGCCGCTGACCCCCGCCCGCGCGGGCAGCAGACCGAGCATCGCCCGGGCCATGACCGACTTGCCGGACCCCGACTCCCCCACCACGCCCAGCGCGGTGCCGGCGTCGACGGTGAAGCTCACGCCGTCGACCGCGCGTACCGTTCCGCGGTCCGTGCCGATGTGGGCCTTCAAGTCCTCGACAGCCAGCAGCGGTTGACCGGGCGCGGGTTCCGGCGGCCCGCTCACTTCTTCACCCACAGGTCCTGCGCCCGCAGCGAGCCGTATCCGTACATGCCGACGCCGCCCACGTCCTTGCCGCTCAGGACGAAATTGTCGAGTCGTACGGTGAAGACGACCGGGTTGAGCTTCTCGAGCCGGGTCTGGACGACGTCGTAGGCCTTGCTGCGCTCGGCGACGTCGGCGCTGGTCCGGCCGGCGTCCAGGGCCTTGTTCAGTTCGGGGTCGTCGAGTCCGGTCGAGTTGAACGGCGACTTGCCGTGGAAGAACGACCACACCGCGGTCTCGGGGTCGACGAACTGCGTTCCGGAGTACAGGGCGTCGTACTTCTTGCTGAGCATGGTCTGCAGGTTGGTGGCCGCGTCCACCGTGCGGACCTTGACCTTGACGTTCTTGTACGAGCTGAGCTGGGCCTGCATGGCTTCAACCTCGCGGGACCTGGCGGGTTCCACGGTGATGGTGAGGCGGAGCGGCTTGCCGTCGGCGGCCAGTTCGTCGAACAGTTTCTGCGCCCGGTCCGCGTCATGTGTGTGCAGGTTGTGGTCGGTGTGGAAGGGGGACTTGTCGGAGAACAGCCCCTTCACCTCGGTGCCGACGCCGTCGAGCGCGGCCTCGTTCAGCTGCTTCACGTCGATGGCCTTGGACAGCGCCTCCCTGGCCCGCGGGTCCTTGAACGGTCCGCGCGCCATGTTCAGCATCAGCATGCCGCCACCGCTCATTTCCTGCCGGGTGACGACCAGACCGGCGCTCTTGGCCTGGTCGGCGTCCTTGGGCGAAAGGGCCCAGGACAGGTCCGCGCCCCCGGAGCGCATGGTGTTGAGCCTCTGCTCGGCGTCGGTGACCAGCTTCAGGGTGAGCTTGTCCAGGTACGGCTTGCCGCCGTCCCAGTAGCCGGAGTTGCGCTTCAGCAAGACCTGCGACCCGCGCCGCCAGGAGGTCAGGGTGTACGGGCCCGCGCCCACCGGGGCCTTGTCGTACTGGGCGCGCCCCTTCTTGAGCGCGGCCGGCGAGGCGATCCAGTTCATGGAGCCGATGATGATCCCGGACGGGAAGGACGCGTTGGGGGCGACCAGTGTGAAGTCCAGGGTCCGTTTGTCGACGACTCTCGACGTCTTGATGTTCGCCGCTGTGGCGAGGTACGCGGAGCCGACCTTGGGGTCCGCGATCCGGTCCCAGTTGAACTTCACGGCGGCCGCGTCGAGCGGGGTGCCGTCGCTGAATTTCAGGCCTGCGCGCAGCTTCACCCGCCAGCTCCTGCCCTCGTCAGGAGTGGTCATCGTGGCCATTGAGGGCTGGATCTCACCCGTCACGGGGTCGGCGGTCACCAACGTGCCGTACAGGGCGTTGCCCAGCGGGGCGTGGCCCGCCGCGAGGTTCAGCATGGTCGCCGGGTCCAAGGTGCGTGGCTCCGCGACGGTGAGCAGCGTGGCCGATCCCCCCTTGACGGGGTCGCCGGCAGCCCCCTCCGACCGCTCGTTGCCGGGGGCTTCGCCGGAAGCGCAGGCGGAGGTCAGCACCAGGAGGGCGGCGGTTCCCGCGCCTGCTGCCGTGCGCCACAGTCGTCGTTTCATCGTGGGTGTCCTCTCGTCGTTGAGGGAATCGCGGTGCGGTTCAGTCCCGCAGGGACCGGTCGAAGCGGGCACGCAGGTGGTCACCGACCTGGTTGAGCGCGAACACTGTGAGGAAGAGGACGGCCGCGGGGACGAACGCCAGGTGCGGTGCTGTGGCAAGCGCGTCCTGCCCGCCCGCGATCATCCCGCCCCAACTCGGGGTCGGCGCCGGGATACCGAGGCCGAGGTAGCTCAGGGATCCCTCGGCAACGATGAGAGCCGCGATGACGAGCGGCAAATAGGTGGCGATCGGCGCCACCGTGTTCGGGAGCACCTCGCGCACCAGGATGCGCAGGTCGCTCGCGCCCATGTTGCGTGCCGCGAGGACGAATTCCCGCGTGCTCCAGGCCAGCGCGTTGGCCCGCGCGAGGCGGACGAACGACGGGATCACCAGGAGAGTCAGGCTGATGAGCACTGTCGGCACGCTCGGTGTGAGCACCGTGGCGAGGACGAGGAGCAGGACGAGCGGCGGGAAGGCGAGCATGGCGTCGGTCACCACAGAGATCACCGCGTCGGTCTTGCCGCGGAAGTAGCCCGCGACCAGGCCCAGTACGGTCCCGATCACGAATCCGAGCACGCTGGCAATCCCTCCGGCCAGGAGCGAGGCCTGCGCCCCGTGGATGCTGCGGGAGAGCAGCGAGCGCCCGATCTCGTCGGTTCCGAGCAGCAGGTCCAACTCCCCGCCGGACGGCGGCTGTCGGGGCGGAGCGACCACCAGGGCGTACTGGCTGATCGGGAGGGCGTCGGCGACGGCCGCGAGTCCGAGGACGAGCACCAGCCAGCAGAGACAGAGGCGGGCCAGGACATGGCGCCGCCGTGGCGCGCGCGGCACGGCGGGGACGGCGGCGGCCTTCTGCGGCACGGCGTGCGGCACCGGGCCGGCCGTCTTGTGCACGCTCATACTTGACTCCCTCGCACGCGCGGGTCGAGAAAGCCGTAGCCCACATCGACCAGTGTGTTGATGGCGACATACGCCATGGCCAGGCAGACGACCACGCCCTGGACCACCACCACGTCGCGAGACATGATCGACGTGGTGATCAGCTGTCCGAGGCCCGGCAGCGCGAAGAGCGACTCCACGATGACGGTGCCGCCGATGAGCCGCCCGAAGTTCACCCCGGCAACCGTGACCAGCGAGAACGACGACGGCCGCAGCGCGTGACGCAGTACGACGTAGCCCGTCGGCAGCCCCTTGGCACGGGCCGCTGCGACGTAGTCCTCACGGAGGGTCGAGATGAGGTCGGTCCGCAGGATCCGAGTGAACGCGGCGATCTCCATACAGGCGATCGCGACGGCCGGAAGGAGTGCGTGCCGCAGGTTCTCGTACGGCGACTCGGTGAAGTCCACCCAGCCGGTGACCGGCAGGATGCCCGCCTGCAGGGACAGGAGGTAGACGAGAACCGGGGCGGCGACGAACGTCGGCACGGAGAGCAGTACCGAGGTGAGGCCGTTGACTGAACGGTCCGCCCTGGTACCGGCCTTCAGCGCGGAGAGGACGGCGAGCGGAACCGAGACCACGAGAGCGATCACCAGGGCGAGGCAGGCGATCTCGAGCGTCACCGGCAGGCGTTCCCAGATCGCCTCGGTGACCGGCTGACCGGTCAGCGGCGACTCCCCGAGGTCACCGCGGACCGCCCCGCCCGCCCAGTCCACGTAACGGCTCCACAGCGGACCGTCCAGGCCGAGGCTGGCGTTCAGCTCCGCCACGGCCTTCGGCGTCGCGCTCTCCCCGAGTATGAACTCCGCGACCGACCCCGGCACAAGGCCGAACATCGCCACGACGGCCACGGTCACGAGGAAAATCACGAGTGCTGCGCGCCCGACCTTTCTCACAACGAGTAGCGGCACTTACTCCTCCTGCACCGGATCGGACAACACGGGCGCGACGGTCATGACCCGCTTCCCGGCTATATTTCCGGCACCGAACTGCCGGAAGGCCGGGGCGACATGACGCGCGTGGTAGGTGGTGCACGGTGCGGCCATGCCGCGAGCGACAGGCTAGGAAGCGGCGGTGCCGCCCGTACGGAGTACTCCCGGTCACCGGGACGCCTCTGGGCCGGCACTGCGGCGCTGGGCCCGGCAGACAGGCAAGCAGCCGCCTCCTGCCATTGACGCGTACCAAACGGGAGGGCTAATTCAGCGCGATCACTCGAAGGGCGAGGCGACGACGCGCGACCTGACGGAAGGCCCCGTACACCTCGCGAAGGAAACGTCCCGGGAAAGATCGGCGCATGTACGGCCTGTTCGGTCACCAGCTCCAGGAGACTCAGGCATGAGTACGGCGCCCCAGCCTCCGCCCCACTCCCTGGCCGTCGGCGGCCGGCTCTCCCCTCTGGGTATCGGCAATGCCTCGCTCTGCTTCTCCTGGCGGCAGGGCGGCCTCTTGCGGTGTCGTCTACGCGGGCAAGGCCGACCTGTAGCTCACGCACGGCCTACGTCTGGCGGGTCCGCACCCGGAGGGCGGGTGAAGACGCTGGACTTGCCTGGTCGGCCTGGAGTGACCCTGTCTCCTTCGAGACCGGATTCCTCGACCCCGCCGAGTTCACGGGTGCCAGGATCTCCGCCCCCGACGCCAGCCTCGAGGACCGCCGCACCCTGTACTTCCGCGCGCTGGGCTGGTACCGCTTCTTCGTCAATCGCTACGACGTCACCGAGTACTGCAGCGAGGGCGTCAACGTGATCGGCACGGCGGTCGTGGACGGCCGGTTCCGGGCAGGGCTGGGTTGGAACGAGGTCCGTCCGGTACGGCGCCCGGCTCGGCCTCGCCGCGCAGATCGAGTTCGAGCTCGCCGACGGCAGCCGCATCACTGTGCGCACGGACGAGGACTGGACCGTCGGCCTCGGCCTAGCCGACGGCCGATCCGGTGACCGGCGAACGGGCCGACCTGCGCTTCGACGGCGAGATGGGGCACCTGGACTGGCGCGCGCTGACGGTGGCAGGACTTCGTCGGCGTATGAGGGCGCGCTGCGATTCCGGGACTGCCGCTCATCGCCCCGGAACCTGCGCCGTGACCCGGGCGAGGAGGGCCCGGGCATCGGGGCGGCCGTCGAGGAGCCGGGCCACCCGGCGCACCACCCGCCAGCCATCGGGCCCGCGCCGCAGGAGCCACTGGTGCGCGGTGGCCCGGGCCACCCGGAACTCCCCCGACCACCTCGCCTCGCCCGCGTCCGGTTTCGGCTGCTCCTCTGCCGCCATGACCAGGAGCGAGTAGCCGATGGCGGTCGCCCGGTCCCCGTCCACGGTGATGTGGTGCGGGCCGAGGAAGTGGGCGCTGCCGCCGGTGATGATCGCCTGGTGGGTCGGGCCGGCGACCACGGCCTCGATCGCGTCGACTCCCGTCATGGGCTTCGGATCGACGTCGTACACGCCGTCGGGCTCCCACTGGGCGGCCACCTGCGCACCGTTCCCACTGTCGACGAGGGGGCCGTAGGCGGCGATGAGCCGAGCAATGTTCCGCTCGTCCTCCAACTGGCCCAGTCTGGAAGCCAATTGTGACGTCAGGTCCGCACTCCCCGATTCCGTTCCCGTACCGCTCATGCCCCCGCCTCCCGTCGGCCGCTCTCGTCGCCAAGATCGAATCCAGCACCTGCGGCGAGCTCGGCGAGGCCCTTGAGCTGGGCGCAGTAATGATCGACCGAGTCCGCCCGGACGCGGGGGCTGACCCGGGTCGCCCCGGCGTCGCGTGCCTGCCCCAGCAGGCGTGCCGTCCCGTCCGGGTCACGGCCGGGGTCGAGCGGGCCGGCGGGCGCGATGACGACGTCGAAGCCAGGCGGCGCCTCGGCGTCGCCGAGCAGTTCGGCGATGCGCTCGGGTGTGAGCCCGAAGGGTGCCCATCCGTCCCCAAGGGTCACCGCGCGCCGCAGCGAGCGGGCGGTCGAGCCACCGATCCACAGCGGGACCCGGGGCTGCACGGCGTGCGGGAGGACCATCATGCCGGCGAAATCGTAGTGGGTGCCGTGGTATTCGGGTTCCGGTCGGGAGAGCGAGGCCCGCAGTGCGGCGAGGGCGTCGTCGGCGCGGGCTCCCCGCCCCGCGAATTCCGCGCCGAGCAGGGCGAATTCCTCCTCCAGCGTGCCGACCCCGAGACCGAGCACCAGCCTGCCGTCGCTGATGAGGTCGAGAGTGCCGTACCTCTTGGCGATCTCCAGGGGGTGGTGGTAGCCGAGCACGAGGACGTAGGTGGCGAGGCGGATGTGCCGGGTGCGTCCGGCGAGGAGTCCGAGGGTTGCCAGGGGGTCCCAGTACACCCCGCCGCGACGTGGCACGGCTTCGCTGGGCACGGCGACGTGCTCGCTGCAGGTGAGGTGGTCGAAGCCGAGGTCTTCGGCGGTCTGCGCCACGGTGACCAGTTCAGCCACACCGGCGTCCGCCTCCCACGGCGAGTGGGCGCCCGGCGCCCGCACCACCACGGGCGTGACCAGGCCGATGCGCGGGACCGTAGGCGTTTTCCCCGGGGGGCCTTCTGGCATGGTGTTGCACTCCTCTCGACGAGCCCGGACGCGCACTGCCGGTGCGCCGTGGCCGGGCGGGACAGGGCTCCGATCTTCGCCCGACGGGCCGGACGGCGGGCGTTGCGCTCCTGCCCAGTGGGAACGCGACGTCCTCGCTGAACGCCTTGCCGCCTCAAGGTGTCGGCAACGGCAGTGCGCCACGACTACGCCGGGAGGCCAAGTCGACGGATGCGGGGCGGCTCCGGTCATGGAATGTCGATCACCGCCTTGACGATCTGCCCGCTCCGGGATGGTTCGAGCGCCTCCTCGACGATCCGACCGAGGTGACATCGGGTGCCATCTCGGTGACGGCCCCGGACAACTCGTGTCCGATGTGCCGGGGGGCGGTCCCGGACATCGCCGTACCCGTCGACGCCACTGGGCGTCGTTGAAGCTGCTGTGGTTGTTGTACCACTCGGTGGTCTCGAAGAGGTCGTTGGTGAGGCTCAGCGAGGCGTAGCCGCAAGTGAGTTCATGGACGCCCCCCCGTAGTAGAACTGGCCGAACAGACCGCCGTACTCGGTCACGACGTCCCACACCTTGGACCTGTTGACGTTCCCCTCGCCGCGCAGCTGCTCGACATGGCCGATGAGGAGGGACGCGGTGCGGTCGAGGCCGGTCGCGTGTGAGGTCAACCGCTTGGCGAGGGCGTCCGCGCCCGGACGGGGCCGGGTGGGCGGGGCGTCCACGCGCTCGATGGTGTTCACCGGGTCGCGTTCCCACCAGTCGCCGGTGTGGCCGGCGGGCTTGGTGGGGCTGAGCAGAACGTCGAAGGTGCCGTCCTCACCGGTCGTGAGGGTGTTGGTGTCGTGGTACTCGGAGGCCTGGACGGCGCCGTCGGGGGCGGGCGGGGCCATCGTGCCGATCTTCGCGAACCGCAGGGAGCCGGTGCGTCCGCACAGGCGGTAGCTGCCGCCGGAGGTGATGTGAGCGGTCTTGTAGACGGTGTCGGCGTTGGGCTGGAAGACGTTGAGAGAGTGCGCGAACATGGGGTGGTCGCCGTCGTCCGCGGCGAGCACTTCGACGATGCGTGCGGCGACCGCGCCGAGGAGAAGCTTGCCCGCTTCGTGCGGCGTCTGTGGTTCCTCGCGCAGGTGCTCCGGGAGCTTGCCCAGAAGCGTGGGAGCGAACTCGCGCAGGTCGTCGAGGAAGGCGTTCCAGGCGAGGAGGAACGCGGGCGGGGTGGGCGGCACATCGGGGCTGCGGGCATGGCTGATCACCTCTCCGCGCAAAGGCAGTACGGGGGTGTGCCGGGTGTTTGTGGGGCGTGCGTCACTACCTCCCGCGCGCCGCCGCCCGTCCCGCCCGGCGGCCGAAGAAGGTGGCATCGCCGAGCGAGGTTCCGCTGCAGTAGCCGCGGGCCGGGATGCCGTTGGTGGTGCGGCCAGCGGCGTACAGGCCGGGAACGGGGTTGCCGTCGGGGGTGAGGACCTCGCCGTCGGTGGAGGTGCGCAGGCCACCGAGGGTGAAGACGCCGGATGGGGCGCGGCGCAGGTCGAGGACGCCGTAGGGGGCGGTGAGCAGGCGCAGCCAGCGGGCCGCCTTGTGATGCTGCGGGTCCTCGCCCTTGGCGACACCGGCGTTGTACTGCTCGACGGTGGCTTCCAGGACGCCGGGGGCGATGCCCATGTCCTCGGCCAGTTCGGCGAGGTCGTCGGAGACCCAGGCCGGCTGGACGGGGTAGCCCATGGTGGCCCGGGCCTCTTCGGCGGCCTGCTCGTCGTAGAAGAGGAACGCCTGGCCGCCCTGGGTGAAGAGGGAGGCCTGGCCGATCCGACCCGCGTAGGTGTCCTCGTTGATGAAGCGGTGGCCGTATCGGTTGAGGAGGAGGGAGCGATGGATGAGGGCCGGGTCGGAGGGGAAGGCGACCTGTCCGGCGTCCATGTGCCGCACGGCGGCCCCGACCGCCTGGCCCATGCGGATCGCCCGGCCGTCATCGCCATCGGTGCCGACGAGGTGCTGACCGAGCAGGCTCGGCGCACTGCCCGCCAGCATCGTCTCGTTCGCGGCGAATCCGCCCGCGCAGAGCACCACTCCGGTGCGGGCACGGACGTACGAATGCTCGCCGAAGGTCGACACTTCCGCGCCGACGACTTGGCCCTCTTCGAGCACCAGCCGTCGGACGCGCGTGTTGTAGCGCACCCGGGCACCGGCGCCCTCGGCGGTCCGGACCAGGTGGTCCAGGAGGGCCCAGCCGGCCGAGCGTTCGCCCGGCTTCTTGCCTTCCATGTGCACGATGTGGCCGCGTGGCGCGGGCCGAGCGATCGTGTCGAACGGGTGGGCGTTCTCCCCACCCGTGTACATCAGTCCGTAACCCGTCGGGGCCTCCCAGGCGGGCTCGTTCCACACCTTGGCCTCGAAGGAGACTCCGCAGCTCACGAGCCAGTCGTAGTGCTCGGCGCTCTGTTCGCAGTAGAGCGCGAGTTTGGTCTCGTCGACGCCGGGGCCGGTGGCCGCGGTCAGGAAGGTGAGCATGGCCTCGGTGGTGTCCTCGACACCGCAGGCCTTCTGCAGGGCCGTACCGCCGCCGAGATAGATCTCGCCGCCGGACATGGCCGTCGCGCCGCCCCAGCCACCGGCCGCCTCGACGACATCCACCTGCGAGCCGGCCCAGGCGGCCTCGATCGCCGCGCTCGCCCCGGCGGCGCCGAAGCCGGCCACCAGCACATCGGTTTCGCTCGACCACGCGTCCACCTCAGAGGCCGCGACGGCCGCCGTCCCGTCGTCCCGTGCGCCGCTCACGCGTCCACCTCGGGCCGGGCCGATTCGACATACCTGTAACGCACTACAGCCATCAGGTCTCCTCTGTGCTCGATGTCACGTGCCGGTCACCGTAGGGCGGTTGGGGCCATCGGCGACCGACTTATCCGGTGAGTGGAAGAGCCCGGCGGCCCGTACCGTCGGGCAGGCGGACGGCGAGCGCGGCCTCGGTGGCCGAGGATCACGGTCGAGCCGAGCCGGGGCGGGGACGGCGGCTCAGGGGCGCCCACCAGCGCTCCGCACGCCGGGTGTGGGTGGCGGACATGCCACGGCAGGGGCGCAGGAGGCAAGCGGTGCCGCGAACAACACCCCCTCCTTGCGGTCGGATCCGGTGTCCACTTCAGCCTCCGCCTCGGCGATGCGTGCGGCCACGGCCATAGGGTCGTCGTCGAGATACAGAACGCGCAGTCGCAGATCGTGGGGGGCGCAGGTGTCATCACCCGACAGGTTCCACAGCGAGACCGGCGACTCCCGCAGGGTGAACGTCCACCCACCGGCGACACCGGGCACCGCGAGCAGCCCGGGCAGGATCTCGCGGTCCTCCCGCCGGTACCGCAGATGCGCCTCGGGGCCCAGTGGATCACCGACCTTGGTCAGGGTGACGTGAAGGCCGTGGTTAGGGCGGTACGGCAGGACGTGCGGGGCCACCAGGGCGCGCGGCGCCGCGTAGCCCTTGACCGTGTCGAAGTGGCCCATGAAGGGGCGGGCGACGCCTGGGATGCCCGGGCCCCTGCCCCACTGCACGGAGTCGACACCGAGCTTGTTCCACTCGGCGACGGACTCCTCGTAGGGCGGCAGGAACCAGTACATCGTCATAGAGTCGACCCCGGCGAACCGGTCGTCGAACCGTTCCACCGACGCCGCGCCCGGGATCCTCGTCCAGCGGTCCCCGCAGGCCACGCCGCGCAGGGCCCGGTTCTCCGGCATGTGGTCGTACAGCTGCCAGTCGTGGTACTCGGGCAGTCGGCCGGGGTCCGTCACATCGACGAACGAGACGAAGGCTCGCTTGGAGAGCACGAGTCAACTCGCTTTCCGGACAGGGCATCCCACTGTCACTCAGGGCGATGGGTCATTCGGGCTTCATCGCGCGCATTCCGGCGGCCACTTCCGCGACAAGGGCGGCGCGGTCGGGCCCGCTGTTGAGCCGGGCGCGCTCGTCGTTGCCCCCCAGAACCTGGACGGGGCCGTCGCCGAGCTGGGCGAGGATCTCTTCGGCGATGTCGCCGGGAGCGGCGGCGTTCAGTCCGGGTGCGTCCATCTTCAGGCCGATGCGCGCCATGGCGGGGGTGCGGGTCAACCCGAGGACGGCATGCAGGACCTGCACGTTGTGCGGGGCGAGCTCGGACCAGAGGCCCTCGGTGAAGATGCGGGAGAATGCCTTGGCGGCGGCGTACACGCCGATCTGCTCGTGGCCGACGTAGCCGGAGAGGGAGCCGACCGTCACCAGGGCGCCACGGCCGCGCTTCTTCAGCCGGGCGCCGAAGTGGTGGACGAGTTCCAGCTGGCTGGCGACGTTGATGTCGACGACCTGTCGGAAGGAAGCCAGATCCCCCTCGACGAACTCGGCGCCGTAGCTGTTGGCGCCCGCGTTGTGGATGTACAGACCAACGTCGAGGCCGTCGGTGGCCTCCCTGATGCGGCGGCCGGCGGCCGCGTCCAGCAGGTCGACGGCGAGAGTGCGCGCCTCGACGCCGTACGCTTCGGTCACCTTCCGCGCTGTCTCCTTCAGTGGGCCGGGCTTGCGGGCGATCAGCACCAGGTTGATCCCGGCGCGGCCGAGCCGGTTGGCGAGCTCCGATCCGACACCTTCCGAACCACCGGCGATGACGGCCCAGGGGCCGTGGACCGCCGGGTCGACGACGGTGTCCCAGGAGGCCGGGGTTGTCATGCTGCCGTTGCTCATCAAGTGCCTTTCGCCGGAGTCGTGATGGCACCCGCGCCGCGGGCGCGCGCCCTCACCTTGGCGGCCCGCTCGCCCGCCGCCCACCCCGCCTCCCGGTCAGTGGGACCGGGCAGGCGGGTCGTGCGACGACGCGTCAGCGCTTCGCGTTCGCGGCCAGTGCCGCCCAGGTGGCGAAATAGGCCGGTTTGGGATGGTAGTTCTCGTCATACATCAGCGGCTTCGCGCCTTCGATCCACGTGTACGCGTACTTGTCCGTGAAGCCCCAGAAGCTGATGTCGCGGATGCCGGCGGCCCGCGCCTCCGAGATGACCTGGCCGTAGATGCGTGCTTGCTGTTCATCGTGTGTGGCACCAGGGTTGAGGTGGACGTCCATCTCCGTGATGGCGACCTCGAGCCCGAGGGCCTTGTACGACTTCACCATCCCGGCGATGACGCCGGGTTGCGGTGCGGCGAGGGTCACATGCATTTCCAGGCCGACGCCGTCGATCGGGACGCCCTTTTCGACCAGGTCGGAGACGAGGTCGAAAAGTTCCTGGCGCTTTACCGGGTACGCCTCTACCAGGGATTCGTTGAGGAAGAGTTTGGCGTCGGGGTCCGCCTTGTGGGCGATCTTGAATGCTCACCACCGCCGTCCTCATCGAGATGCACGACGAATGGATCGCTTGACCCCGCCACTACCTCCCCGACGGCAATGGAGAAGATCTAAGCAACTGAAGATCAACCCGACACGGTTACACCGCTACAGGGGACATGGCCGCCTGATGTCATGTCAGTAGAGTTACAGCGGCTAACACAATGAGGTGGATCGGCCCCTGGCCGTCGTGTCCGGGCCGGTAGTTGAGCGCTCGGCCCTGTGTGGGGACGTCGCCGTGGATCGTGTCGGATGAACTGTGGGACCGCTTTGAACCGCTGCTGCCGCAGCGTGAGCGCAGGTTCCATTATCCCGGCCGCAGGCCGTTGCCGGACCGGGAAGCGCTATGCGGGATCTTGTACGTGCTGCACATCAGGGATCCAGTGGGAGTACCTGCCGCTAAGCCTCGGTTTTCGGCTCCGGTATGACGTGCTGGCGGCGCCTGCGGGACTGGAGCGAGGCCGGTGTCTGGCAGCGGCTGCACGAGGTCCTGCTGGCGGAGCTGAACGCGGCCTCACGGCTGGACTGGTCCCGGTGCGTAGTCGACTCCTCCCATGTCAGGGCGTTACAAGGGGGCAACACACGGGCCCGTCGTCGGTCGACCGCGGCCGGGCCGGCTCTAAACATCACTGGTCACCGACGGGCACGGCACCCCACTCGCGGTCCTGCTGACCGGGGGCAACCGCAACGACGTCACTCAGCTCTTGCCTCTGCTCAATGCGATCCCACCGGTCCGCGGCCGCATGGGCCGGCCCCGCCGCAAACCCGACTTGCTGTTCGCCGACCGCGGCTACGACCACGACATCTACCGCGACCCGGTCCGCGCCCGCGCCCGCGCCCGCGGCATCGTGCCCGCGGCATCGTGCCCGCGATCGCTCGCCGCAGATCCCTGCACGGCACCGGCCTGGGTATCTACCGGTGGGTCGTGGAGAGGAGTTTCGCGTGGCTGCACGGCTTCCGGCGCCTGCACATCCGGTGGGAACGGCGAGCCGACATCCACGAAGCCTTCCTCAAACTCGCCTGCTGCCTGATCACCCACCGACAGCTTGGCGTATTGCGCTGCCGTCGATAGAGGTCACCACGCGGCTGGGCACTGTCGTCGGACACATCTGGCCTGGGAAGCGTCCGACGTCCTATGAAATGGTCACGGCATGCTGCAGTTCACACCTGTCGTGCTGGAGGTGCAACCGACGGAGGTCTTGCAGTGCAGTCATGGGAAAGGAGTGCTGAACCCACTTCGCCGGATAGCCGTCCTCGCCGTGGACCTCCAGCACTGACTGAGCGGCCTCCAGGACGACGTGTCCGAGAAGGCCTCGCGGCTGCGTGGAGCCCTCGCAGCACTTTGGACTCCTAGAAGACGGCTCCCCGCCAGTTTTCTGCAGGTCAGGGGCGCCGCCCAGTGGACACCGGCGCTCCTCAAACTCGAAGATCCCAGGAAGCATCGATTCACTCGGGCAGAAGGCTCCTCGCCTACGCTTCCGAGAAGAAAAAGCCTGTTTAACTCTGCTGGTCAATGGCGCGAAATGTGCACTTCTTTGAGGCCAGCTGGGTCCGGAACGGAACAGCCGCGAGGCCTCAGATGCAGGGGCCGGAACATCTCGCTGGTACGGGGTCGACTCCTTCTTGCCGGTGTAGGCCTCCCAGAAGGCGCGGGGACGACATGGTGGCGCCGGGGTCACCGGAGCCGAAGGCCAACTACTCGAGATCAGGGTCGCCACCTGGTTCACGCAACGGCGTTATTCAGCACTCCGAGTACCACGCCTGCGTCGTGATCTCCCGCCCGTTAGAGCACTGACCGAAGGTAAGGCCGGTCAGCATCGCTGGTAAGGACCGTGACGAGGGCGAAAGCCGCTGTGGCGTTTCCTGCGCCAGCGGCCAGTCGCATTTGAGGGTGGCCATGGCGCGTTCGCCGAGGCTGCGGATCTTGGCATGATCGCGGTTGTGACGCCGACGCCATCCGCGCAGACCCTTGCCCCCGAACGGGACGCGAACAGCATGGCCGGTGCCCTGATAAGCCTTGTCAGCCCAGCACTTGATGCCGTCGGCGGCGAGAGCGGCGGGAATGCCGTGTCCGGGCCGCAGTCAGATCGTGCACGGCCCCGGGTAGCGCGTCCGAGGCCCAGATCAGACGGCTGGCTGGATCCGCGAGGACCTGCACGTTCATCCCGTGGTGCTTCCTCTTCCCTGAGTAGTACGGCTGGTCGGCAGCGGTGCGGTCGATCGGCAGCACGGTGCCGTCGAGGATCACGTACGCCTTGCTCCGCACGGTCGTCATGGCCTGTTCCAGCGTGAGCGCCCGAGCGGCCAGGAGGTCGACGGCTCGCGTATGTACCGGTAGACCGTCGCGATCCCAACGCGGAAACCTGCTGCAAGGCGGGCGTAGGTGTCGCCGCAGCGCAGATGGGCCAAGACGAGCAGGGCGGCCTGCCGGCCACAGGTCAGGCGGCGCCACCGGGAGCTGATTCGGTGGCGGTGACCTGCGAGGAGACCGGAAAGGTGCTGCAGGGTGCGGCTGGGCAGGTCGATGCCGGACGGGTGGACAAGCTTTCTTCATGTCCGCTGCCAGGGTCGTCCGCCCAACCTCCGTCAGGTTAGAAACAGCTCAGTGGCAGAAATTCGGGCTCAGCCGCACAGGTAGAAGATCAAGTTAGGGGCGGGACGAGGCTGGCCAGGACTTGTGGCCAATTTGATGTTCTGCAGATTGGCTCGAAAGATACCGGGGCAACTGAACTTGCCAATGCAACAATCGCGTTGACCTTCAGCACGTTCCATAACGAAGGGGAAATCAACGGCTACGCCATTCTCGCCGCCACTGTCATATCGCTCGATGTTACCCCCTGGCGCCATTACTCAGCACCGCACCGATGTCATCGGTCAACCCTTTGAGTTGCTGTGAGTTAGTGTCCACTGCTGCGGTAGTGGGGTCCCTACGTCAATGGAAACCTGCTTCAATGCAAGAAAGCGCCCAGCCCTGTGTTTCGGCTACGCCTCCGGAATCTCCAAAAGGGACCCATATAGCGAATTCCCTCAGTGGTGGCTTTGGGTCACCAGTCATACGGCGATAAAGGACACCGACGCGGGCAACCCTGAATATTCAACATTCCAGACCCTCACTCCGTGAGGGCCATACTGATCCCCACGGAAGGAAAACCGCATGAAATCTGCGTTGAAATTAGCCGGGACAGTACTGGCGTCCCTGACGCTTCTTATCGGTACGGCCAGCAATGGCCACGCGGACTCCAATGACTCCAATGACATCACTTTCCACAACCTGAACTCGAACAAGTGCTTGTCCGTCCCCGCCGCCTCGAAAGAGTTCGCATACGTCAACCAGTTCAGGTGCGGTATTTATCCTGATCAGGAATGGTCCTTCACCTACGTAGCAAAGCTGGATGGCCTGTCCTGGTACAAGATCACCAACCTGAATAGCGGGCTGTGCCTGTCGGTGGACAAAGCTTCGAAGGACAACCTCGCCCGAGTCACTCAATACCCATGTGGATCGACCCTCTACCCGGATCAGTACTGGAGGTTCGAATACGACCCGGCAACGGGGGCGTACCAGATAAAGAACAGGAACAGTGGCAAATGTCTGGCGATCGAAAATGGCAGCATGGCCGATGCCGCTCCGGCCATCCAGTACATGTGTGGGACTTGGAGAGACCACTACTGGTTCAGGAGCTAGAGCTCTTCAATGGTGGGGGGGTTCTGATATTGCTGACGGTTAACCTCGAAGTTTCGTGACGGTCTGCCGGCAGAGCCGGTGGACCGTTTTCGTGCCGTGGGCTGAGGCTGTGCAGGCTGAGGGCCCGAGTGTCGTCTCGGGGTGGCGCCGAGTTCCGCTGCTCCGGGTGTTGGGGTGTTGGGGTGTTGTCGAAGGGACTGGGAATCGGCTGGTCAGCCGAGGTCGGGTAATTGCGTGAGCCGGTCGAGGGCTGTGGTGATGTGTCCGGTCCAGGGCCAGTGAGCCCTTTTCAAGCTAGCGGCGCAAGCTCCTGGTAGACGGGTTCTCGACCAAGATCACCCGTGTCCACCAAGAGCTTCGCGTGCTTGTCTGCCCATCCTCGATTGCTCTGTCCAGCCGCACTTTGCGGTTCCTGACCAGGCAACTGGCAGCCCGGCGGCAGATCGGAACGCGGCGGCGGCGCCTTCCTGCCGGACGTCAGGCCCTGCTCGCTTTGGTGCACCTGCGGTGCGGTGACACTCACGCCCAGCTCGCAGCCGGGTTCGGCATCGGGACCGGGAGTGTATACCGCTACATACGTGAAGCCGTCGAGGCCCTGACCGCCCTCGCCCCGTCCCTGGGCGAGGCGATTACGACGATCCGGGCGAAGGCATTCGTGATCCTCGACGGCACCTTGCTGCCGATCGACCGCGTCGCCGGCGATACCCCGTACTACTCCGGGAAACATAAACGCCACGGCATGAGCGTTCAGGTCCTCACCGATCCGCCGCGCTCCCGACCCGCCCTCGCCTCGCCTCGCCTTCCACGGGCACTTCCCACGTTGACATCCCACGTTGACATCCCACATTCACGTTCACCAGGAGAACAACCCCTGGTCGCTCCACCCAACGAGCTGCGCGGCCTGGCGTCCGACGCGGCGTACGTCGCCTCCGTGGCGGCCCAGATCGACGGCCCGGTCGTCCTCGTCGGCCACTCCTACGGCGGCGCCGTGATATCGGTGGCCGGGGCGGCCGAGAACGTGGCGGGTCTCGTCTACGTCGCGGCCTACGTCACCGAGGAGGACGAGAGCCTCGGTGAGCTCCAGGACCGCTACCCGCTCTCGCCGCTCGGCAGCAACCTGGTGGAGCACAGGTACCCGGTCGAGGGCGCGGAGCCCGCGGTCGAGTTCACCATCGCCACCGAGGCCTTCTCCGAGATCTTCGCCGCCGATGTCCCGGCCGAGAAGACCAAGGTCCTCGCCGTGGCACAGCGCCCGCTGACCGCGGCGGCGTTCACCGAGAAGGCGGCGGTCGCCGCCTGGCGCTCGAAGCCGTTCTGGGCGCTGGTCGCCGCCGCGGACCAGGCGATCAACCCGGACGTCCAGCGATTCGGCGCGAAGCGGGCCGGCGCGATCACCGTCGAGATTGAGGGTGCGTCGCACGCGGTGGCGCTCTCCCGACCCAAGGAGGTCGCCGACCTGATCCGCGAGGCGGTGCGCGCGACGAGCTGACACGTGGGACGACCTCTGTGCGTTACATGCGTTACGTGCCTACTTGCCTACGCGCCTACGTAGCGCTACGTGCGCCAGTGCGCCGCGGCCAGATCCGCGAAGGAGCGCGGCGCGCGGCCGGTGGTTCGCTCCACTACGTCGCTGGTACGGTCCTCCGCGCCCCCGGCGATCGCCTCGTCCATGCCTGCGAGGAGATCGGCGAACGGCTCCGGCACACCGCTCCCGGCCAGCCGGTCCCGCATCGCCTCGCGGGAGACGGCGCGATGGCGGACCGTACGGCCCGTGACGCGGGTGAGCGTGGCGGCGATGTCGGCGTAACTGAGGGCCTCGGGGCCGGTGATGAGGTGTGCCGCGTTGTGCGGCCGCTCGTCCGTGAGGGCCCGCGCCGCGACCTCCGCGATGTCGTCGGCGTCGATGAACGCGACACGGCCGTCCCCGGTGGCCGTCACGATCTCGCCGTGCTCGCGGACGCTCTGCGCGTGCACGTGATCGCCGGTGAAGTTCTGCATGAACCAGGACGGTCGCAGCACCGCCCACTGCGGGAACCGTTCACGGATCGCGCGGTACACCCCGCCCAGGCCGTCGTCCGTCTCCGCGATGGCCGATGAGCCGAGCAGCACCGCCCGTTCGGCACCCGCACGGCGTGCCTGGTCAAGGAACGGGAGCATGGACGCGGCCGGGTCCGATGCGCCTACGGGTGGCACCAGGTAGATGCGGCGCACGCCTTCGAGCGCGGGGGCGTGGGTCGCCGGATCGGCCCAGTCGAAGCGGGCCGTCTCGTGACCGGCGCCCGGGTACGGCGGACGAACCGGCTGCGGGTTGCGGCTCGCCACTCTGACTCGTCGGCCCGCCGCCACGAGGCGGGCGGCCACGCGACGGCCCGTGGTCCCGGTGCCGCCGGTCACCAGGACCGGCTGCGGCTCCCGCTCCGCCGCGCTCACTGTCCGGCTCCCGCGAAGGGCGCGTCGGTGCCGCCCGCGATCTCCAGGGCGGTCAACGGGTTCCAGTAGTCGCGGTAGTGGGTGATCAGCCCCTCCTTGACGGTGACCACCGCTACGTACGACATCTCGAAGGGCTGCTCGGTGGCCACCGAGCGTCCCTCGGAGCGCATCTCGACGACAACGACGTCGGGGGCGTCGGTCCGGTGGACCTCGACGTGCGGGATGGCGGTGAGGTCGATGTGGTCGGGGTACGCGGACATGTACGCGCTGACGGCGGCCTTGCCCTCCAGGCGGCGCGGGGCGCCCGGCGGGGCGAAGGGGAACTCCATGACGCCGTCCTCCGCCCAGAGGTCGACCCAGGCGTCGAACCGCTTGGCGAGAAGGAGGTCGATGCCGTGCCGGAAGACGGCTTCCGGTGTGGTGGCGCCTTCTGTGCTGCTGCTGTGGTCGTGTGGCATGACGCGCCTTTCGGGATGTGGGCGTTGCCCAGGAGGACGTGGGGGTGCGTGAGCGTGGCCCACGCGGCCATGGGGGTGTGTGCGAGGCTCGGAGGCTCGGGGCATGGCGCGCCGATGGGCGACGCCGCGGATCGAGTTAGTATGCGGACCGGCGGTCCGCATGACTTCGACTATACGGACTACCGGTCCGCTTTAGCAATGCCTGTCCCACCGTCAGCCGTGTCAGCAGTGCCGCCCCCGGAGGAACCGTGCCCCCACCCCCGCGCAAGGAACGAGCCGACGCCCAGCGCAACCGCGAGGCCGTACTCGCGGCGGCCGAGCGGCTCTTCACCGAGCGCGGCGGCCCCGAGCGTGTCTCCATGGACGACATCGCGGCGGCCGCCGGGGTCGGCAAGGGCACGCTCTTCCGCCGTTTCGGCGACCGCGCAGGGCTCGTCAAGGCGCTCGTGGAGCAGCGCACCGAACAGCTCCGGGCCGACGTCGTCACCGGTCCCCCGCCGCTGGGCCCTGGCGCCCCCGCCGACGTACGCGCCCTCGCCCTTCTGGACGCCCTGCTCACCCTGAAGCTCGACACGCGCCCCCTGATGCTCGCCCTGGAGAGCGCCGGCAGCGGCAGCCCCTACCACAACGACACCTACGAGTTGTGGCACGCCGAACTGACCGCCCTGCTCACCGAGGCCCGCGGCGGACGCGACGCCGCTTTCCTCGCGCACGCGCTGCTGGCCGCCGTCCGCAGCGACCTGATCGAACACCTCACCGCGAACGGCACCCCACCGGAACACATCCGCGAAGGCGTCACCACCCTCGCTCGCGCCACCTTGCGACCGGACACCACCGGCTAACCCCCACGGGCGCCTATGCTGCCTGCCCCCTGCCTCCCTGCCTCCCGACGGAAGGCGAAAGCGAAAGCAGAAGCAGAAGCAGAAGGCGCAAGACGAAAGCAGAAGGTGACGCCCATGCCGACCCCGCCCACGGCCCCCAGCCTGCTCGCGGTCTTCGCCCACCCCGATGACGAGTCACTCGTGACCGGCGGCGTCCTCGCCCGGCACACCGCGGCGGGCGCGCGCACCGCGGTCGTCACGGCGACCTGGGCCGCCGGCACCCACCGCGCCGACGAGCTGGCCGAGGCGCTGTGCATCCTCGGCACCGGTGCGCCACGGCTGCTCGGCTACGCCGACGCCAAGGTGCCGGAGTCCGCCCCTGGCGAGCCCCGCCTCTGCGACGCGCCGCTCGACGAGGCGGTGCGGCGGCTGGTCGCGCACATCCGCGACGTACGCCCGGAAGTCGTCGTCACTCATGACGCGTACGGCGGGCTGACCGGTCACCCCGACCACCTGCACACCCACCGCGTCACCACGCTCGCGGTCCGGGCGGCCGGGCTCGAAGGGCTCTACCCGGGCGACGGCCCGCCCTGGCAGCCGAGCGCCCTTCACCTCGCCACGCACCCGCACTCGGCCGTGGCGGCGCTGCGGGACCTCATCGGCACGCGGAGGGCGGTGCACAGTGTCCCGGACGAGGACGTCACCGCGGCGGCATGCGGCGCCCTGCCCGGCCTGATCGCCGCCTGCACGCCCGAGACGCGCCAACGCCTGCTCGCCACGGAGTGGTTCACCCGCCACGACCCCATGCCCACGGCCGGGCCCCGGTCGGAGCTCGCCCTCTGACCGAGGGTGAACCCGACGACCGGGAGGAGCGGCGTCACGACACGCGACGCCGCCGACACAGCCCCTCCAAAGGCCGGCTCACCAGATCCGGACCCGCTCCGCCGGATCCAGCCACAGCCCGTCGCCCTTCACCGTGCCGAACGCCTCGTGGAACTCGTCGAGGTTGCGGACGATGTTGGCGCGGAACTCCGGCGGGGAGTGCGGGTCGATCGTGAGGTACTGCTGCTCCTGCTCCTTGCGGCGCTTGGTGCGCCAGCAGTACGACCAGTTCATGAAGAGCCGCTGGGAACCGGTCATGCCGTCCTCGCTCCGCGGCATCGGTGCGCCGTCGAGCGCGATCAGGTACGCCGTGTGCCCGATGGTCAGGCCGCCGAGGTCACCGATGTTCTCGCCGACCGTCAGGGAGCCGTTGACCTTCTCGCCGGGCAGGTTGCGGGGCGAGAAGGCGTCGTACTGCTCGATCAGCGCCTTCGACTTCGCCTCGAACGCGGTCTTGTCGGCGGCGGTCCACCAGTCGTTGAGGTTGCCCGCCCCGTCGTACTGCGCGCCCTGGTCGTCGAAGCCGTGGCCGATCTCGTGGCCGATGACCGAGCCGATGCCGCCGTAGTTCTCCGCCGGGTCGGCGTCGGGCGAGAAGAACGGCTTCTGCAGGATGCCCGCGGGGAAGCAGATCTCGTTGGTGCCCGGGTTGTAGTACGCGTTGACGGTCTGCGGCAGCATGAACCACTCGTCGCGGTCGACCGGTGAGCCGATCTTCGCGAGCTCTCGGTCCGACTCGAACGCGGCGGCCGCCTGGGCGTTGCCGAGCAGGTCGTCGGAGCTGACCCGCAGCGCCGAGTAGTCGCGGAAGGTGTCGGGGTAACCGATCTTCGGGCGGAAGGTGGCGAGCTTCTCGTACGCCCGCTCCTTCGTCTCGTCCGTCATCCAGTCGAGGCGGGCGATGGACTGCCGGTAGGCCTCCAGGAGGTTGGCCACCAGGTCGTCCATCATCGCCTTGGAGGACGGCGGGAAGTGCCGCGCCACGTACTCCTTGCCGACGGCCTCCCCCATGGCGCCCTCGACGAAGGAAACCGCGCGCTTCCAGCGGGCGCGCAGCTCGGGCGTTCCGTTGAGGGTGCGGCCGTAGAAATCGAAGTTCACACGCACGAACTCGTCCGGCAGGTACGGGGCGCAGGCGCGCAGCACCCGCGTCGTCGCCCAGTCCCGCCACCGCTCGATCGGCACCTCGGCGAGGACCGTGGAGAGGTGGGAGAGGTAGGACGGCTGGCGCACGCACGTCTCGGCGATGGTCGCGTCCGAGCCGCCGAGGCCCGCCGCGTAGCCGCGCCAGTCGAACTCGGGTGCCAGGGCGGCCAGTTCGTCGTACGTGGTGAGGTTGTAGGTCTTCAGGACGTCACGGGTGGCGGCCCGCTCCCAGTGCCCGGAGGCGAGCCTCGTCTCCAGCTCCAGGACGGTCTTCGCCGCCGCCTCGGGCGCGGCGTGCTTGCCGAGGGTGAGCAGCTCGGTGAGGTGGGCGACGTACTTCTCGCGGACCTCGGCGAACTTCTCCTCGCGGTAGTACGACTCGTCGGGCAGGCCGAGGCCGCCCTGGAGGACGTTGAACAGATAGCGGTCCGAGTCGCGGTCGTCGGAGTCGATGTACGAGCCGAAGAGGCCCGAGCCGCCGACGCGCTCGAAGCGGCCGAGGAACGCCGCGAGCTCGCGGACGTCCCGCAGCCCGGCGACCTCGTCCAGGAGCGGCTGCGCGGGCGCGAGGCCGCGGGCGGCGATGGTCTCCTCGTCCATGAACGAGGCGTACAGCGCGGCGATCTTCTGGGCCTCCTCCGCGGAGGCGCCCTCTCCCGCCGGGGTGTCGGCCAGGTCCTGGATGATCTCCTTCACCTGCTGCTCGGCCGTGTCGGCGAGCTGGACGAAGGGGCCCCAGCTGGAGCGGTCCTCCGGAATCTTCTCCGTGTCGAGCCAGCGGCCGTTGACGTGGCCGAAGAGGTCGTCCTGCGGCCGGATGTCGGGGTTCATGCCCGGGCGGGCGTCATCCAGAATGCTCATCCCCGCAGCCTATGCGAGCGGTCAGCCCGGCACGAAGGGCTTATGCCCGGCGGAACATGGCGGAGGGGTGGGAGTGAGGTGGCTGGGGGGGTGCGTTGACTGCGGGGGTGCTGGGGCTGCCGGAGGGTGCGGGGTGACTCGCCCGCGAATGCCGTAATCGGAGCGATAGGGTATTGCGTCAACCTCGTCCCCCCTCACTGTCACACCAGGAGCACTTCCGTGACCGCAGCCATGGCCCCGTCCGACGAATTCTGGTCACCCGAGGAAGCTTCTTCTCCGGCCGAGGAGGCGCTGCCGACCGAGGAGACCGCTCCGTCCGAGGAGAGCGCTTCATCCGGGCGGACCGCTTCGTCCGAGGAGAGCGCTCCGTCCGAGGAGAGCGCTCCGTCCGAGCGGACCGCTTCGCCCGAGGAGAGCGCGCCCGTCGGCGCCGGGACGGCCGACGCCGCGACCGCCGACGCCGCGCGTCTGGTGGTCGAGGACGCCCGCGCCTTCGGGGCCTACGCGCGCACCGGCGGCTGGGCCTTCGCCCTGAAGGTCGCCCGCAGCGTCCGCCCCGGCGGGCAGGGCGCGGGCGAGACGCCGAAGATCTCCGCCAAGGAGTTCGCGGAGCTCGCGGGCTGCTCGGCCGAGCGCGTCATGCGCTACTACAAGGCCTGGGACAAGGCCGCCGACGACGGCATGGTGCCGCACTTCGAGGCGCTGGCCCCCGGCATGGAGGTGGAACTGCCCGACGCCGACGTCTGGCTGACGTACTACGCCTCCCGCTCCAGCGCCCTGACCCCGCGCGGCAACGCGATCTCCGAAGCCGCCGAAGCCGAGGGCATCCGCCCCACCAAGGCTCTGGAGGTCGCCGAGAACCCGACCGCCCTGCGCGCCGCGATCCTCGCCGACCCCGGCACCGCGGAGGCGGCCCGCAAGGCGCTGATGGACCGGCTCGACGAGGACCCGGCGCTCCGCACCGAGCTGGTCCGCGACATCGTCCGCACCGATGACCTCAAGAAGGCCGTCGCCGCCGAGTCCAAGGCGGGCGACCGCGTCGAGTACGTCCGCCAGGTCGTGGAGAAAGGCCAGGTCAAGACGGCCGCGGGGCAGATGATCGACGCCCCGGCGGAGCTGCGCGAGGAGGCCGAGCGGCATCTGTCCCTCATCGACGAGCTCGACGAGGGCGAGGACTCCGGCGAATGGGCGCGCGAGGCGTACGACACCGTGCGCGACCTGATCGCGGAGACCGTGCAGAGCGACCCGGAGCTGCGGGTGCAGGAGCGCCGCGCGAAGTTCTACAGCAGCCTGCAGAAGGCGACGAAGGTCTTCGAGGAGCTGACGTTCGACGACGTCGATGACATCGACGACATCTACGAGGACGACATGCTCAAGCGCCTGGAGGACCTGCAACAGGCCATCGGCGCCTGCATCGCGTCACTCCAGTCGGCGACCACGCAGGAACAGCCCGCGCCCGAGGCAACGCAGGACCACAGCCCGGCCTGATCCTCGCGGGAGCGGGACGCGAGACGCGGGGCGCGGGACACGGGGCACGGGGCACGGGGCACGGGGTGGTCGTCCCGTACGTCGTGAGGCTGATCATGGCGTCGTGCGTAGCACCTCAGGCGTACGCGATGACCCCTACCGGGACGGATTCGCCGCCCCCGGTCTTCCTCGTAGCTTCTTGATCACGTCACGTCGTCGATGATCGAGAGGCCGCGGGCCCATGTACGTCAAGGCATTCGCACCGGAGTATCAGGGCAGTCTCGGCTCGGAGCTGAGCGTCAACTCCTCCTACGAGGAGGTGCTCGCCACGGCCGGCCGCGCGCTCTCCCGGGCGGGCGGCGCGGCCGAGCGGGCGCGCGCCGCCCTCGCGGTGGCCGAGGCCAACCGGCGGCTCGGGAACGTGGACGACGCCGGTGCCGCCTGGCGGCAGAGCTACCGCAGTGCCCGCGCCGCCGGAGACCGCGGAGCCATGGCGTGGGCGCTGTGGAGCGGCGGCACCCTCGCCCGGCAGTGCGGCGCGCTGCCGCTGGCCCGGCGGCTGCTCGCCTGCTCCGTCACGCTCGCCGCGGACAGCGGCGACCGCCTCGCCCACGGCTACGCGCTCGCGGGCCTCGCCGAGACCGGTCGCATCCAGGGCGACTACGCCGCCGTCGCCGAGCTGCACGAAGAACTGCTCGAACAGGGCCGCGCGCACGGCGAGGCCCGGCACATGGTCTGGGCGATGACCGGCATCGCGCAGATGCACCGCAACACCGGCGAGCACGCCAAGGCCCTGGAGCTGTTCGAGGAGTGCATACGGATCTCCACGGAGGCGGAGGACGCCCGGGGGCGCGCATGGTCGCTGCGGGGTGTGGCCGACGTCCTCTCGCTGCGGGGCGAGCCGGACCGTGCGCTCGCGCTGCTCTCGGAGGCCGAGGAGGTCTGCCGGGCCATGGACCTGGCGAGCGCGCTGGCCTACAACCTCAAGATGCGCGGCAACGTCCTGTACCGCGCGGGGCGTCACGCCGAGGCCCGCGACACGTACGCCGTCGCCCTCGACGAGTTCACCGCCATGGGCGAGCCTCGCGGTATCGCGCTGTCCCGCCTGGGCCTCGCCAAATGCCGTGCGCGCCTCGGCCGCGACCGGGCCGAGACCCTCGCTGAACTGGACGTCCTGGAAGCGGACTTCGGCCGCATGGGACTGCGGCACGCCCGCGACATGGTGCTCGCCTTCCGCGCCGAAGCGACGGGTGAGGACCTGGCCGGAAGGGTCGCCGCGGCGGCCGTCAGTTCGTGAGGGTGATGCGGATGCCGACCGTTCCGTCAAGGCCCCGCCGGATCCTGCTGCCGAGCAGGGTGAGGAAACCGATGACCTTGTACTTGCGGGTGATGAGGGTGCGCAGGCGCGCGGTCGCCTCGGGCGCGCAGACCTCCGCGGTCGCGGGCACCTGCGCCCCGGTGGGGTTGCCCCGCACGTCACAGGGTCCGACCATGACATCCGGGCGCCTGCGGATGCGCTTCACCTTCCAGGAGTCACTGACCGTCCAGATCCCGAGCGCGTCGCCGTCGCGGACGACCCAGACCGGGCTCGGCACGAGGGTGCCGTCCTTCCGGTAGCTGCTGACCAGCAGGTACTTTCCGCTGCCGAGCCGTGTGAGCTGCGCGTCCGTGGTGTCGTCATCCATGACGGGAGTCTAGGCCGCCCGCGCGGCCGTGGCGCCGCCCGTAACCATTTATGTTGGTTACATGGACTCATCCGCGTCCCCCGGCATCCAGATGCGCTCGCACACCGGCGCCGGCTACCGCTTCGACCCGGGCGCCCTCTGCCTCGAACTGCTGACCACCGGCGGCCCCGGCGAGTTCCGGCGCTACGAGGTGCTGCACGCCCCGGACGACCTGGCCGCCTGGGCCGAACGGTCGCGGCTCACGCCCACGCCCCGCCTCCAGGTGTCCGAGACCGAGGTGGCGGATGCCCGGCGGTTGCGCGACGCCCTGTTCCGCGTGGCCACCGCCCGCGCCCTCGACGAGCCGCCCGCCCCTGCCGACATCGCCACCGTCAACGAAGCCGCCGCCCGTCCACCGCTGACCCCGGCGATCGGGCCGGACGGACAGCGGACCTGGCCGGCGACCGCTGACGGGTCCGGGCTGCTCTCGACCGTCGCGCGGGACGCCGTGGACCTGCTGACCGGCCCCTTCGCCCACCGCATCCGCATGTGCGCCGCCGACAACTGCTCCCTCGTCTACGTCGACACCTCCCGCCCCGGCCGACGCCGCTGGTGCTCGATGGAGCACTGCGGCAACCTGCACAAAGTACGGACGCTGCGCGCGCGCCGTTCCGAGGAGAGCTGACAGCGGCGCCCCGGCAGTCACGTCAGACGCCGGCGCCACGTGGGCCGGCCGGCTCGCCCCGAGCGGTACGGAAGCGTGCGGCATACGCGGACGGCGTCGTCCCGAGGTGCCGGGCGAAGGCCCTGCGGAGCGTTTCGTCGCTGCCCAGGCCGCCGCGGAGTGCGGCCTCGGTGACCGAGGCGCCGCGCTCGAGGAGGATGCGGGCGGCCTCCACACGCATGACCTCCACGTGGGCGGCGGGGGTGCTGCCGACCTGCTGGGCGAAGAGCCGGGAGACATGGCGGGCGCTGAGGCCGGCTCGCGCGGCCAGCGCCCGCAGGCTGTGGTCGGCCGCCGGGTCCGCGGCGATGGCGTCCAGAAGCGGGCGCAGCACCGGATGCCGCGTGGTCGCGGTGCGGGACGCCGCCGAGAACTGGGACTGGCCGCCGGGGCGCTGGAGGAAGACGACCAGATCACGGGCGACCCGGCGGGCCTCTTCGGGGCCGTGGTCCTCCTCGACGAGCGCGAGGCACACGTCGATGCCCGCGGTGACACCCGCCGAGGTCAGCACCGGACCGTCCTGGACGTAGATGGCGTCCGGCGTGACGGTGATGTCGGGATGGGCGCGGGCCAGGTCGTCGGCGTACTCCCAGTGCGTGGTGGCCCTGCGGCCCCGCAGCAGTCCGGCCGCCGCGAGGGCGAACGCCCCGGTGCACACCGACGCCACACGGCCCGCACCGGGGGCGAGCCGGGCCACCAGCTCCACGAGTTCGGGGCGTTCGTCCAGGATGCGCAGGTCGGCGGGGCCGGGGACGATGAGCGTGTCCGCCCGGCCGACGTCGGCGGCCGAGAGGTCCGCGGCGATGCGCAGCCCGGTGGACGTGGTGACGTCACGTCCGTCCGGTGTGCAGACCCGTACCCGGTAGGCGCCGGTCGTGCGGGCAGCCGTGTGGAAGACCTCGAGCGGGGCGGCCACGTCGAGGAGGCGGGCGCCGTCGAAGGCGAGAACGAGGACGTCGTGGACGGGGGCGTCGTGGACGGCGGCGTCGTGGACTGGCTGGGGTCGGCGCATGGTTTCAGCGTAGGCGGTGGGCATGTCCAGATCTGTGGGGTTCCTGTCCATGGGGACATGGCGGCCGCGCAGGCCCTGCGCCAGGCTTGAGTGCGTAAGAGAGCGCAACCAAGAACGCATGCGGGAACGCATACGGGAACGCGTACGGCTTCACCTACGGGACCCATGCGAAGCCTTACGCCACCGATCGACAGGAGCCGCCCGATGAACGCCCAGCCGTCGTCCTCCGCCGCCGGAATCTCCGTTCCGGACACCAAGCTGGCCGCCGAGGCGACCGAACTCGTCCGCGACACCACGGACGACCTGATCTACCACCACTCCCGGCGCGTCTACTGGTTCGCCGGCCTCCAGGGCCGCAACCGCGGCCTGGACTTCGATCCCGAGCTCCTCTACATCGGCGCCATGTTCCACGACCTGGGCCTCGGCGAACGCTTCCGTTCCAGTGGCCGCCGCTTCGAGGTCGACGGCGCCGACGAGGCGCGTCGCTTCCTGGAGAGCCGGGGAGTGCCTGAGGACGGCGTGCGGCGCGTATGGACGGCCATCGCGCTGCACACCACGCCCGGCATCCCCGAGTACATGGAACCGGAGGTGGCCCTGGTGACCGCCGGGGTGGAGTACGACGTACTCGGCATCGGCTTCGACGACATCAGCGCGGCCGACCGCGCCGAGATCACCGCGCTGCATCCGCGCCCGGACTTCAAGCGGCGCATCCTGCGGGCGTTCACCGACGGCATCGCGCCGAAGCCGGAGACCACGTTCGGCAATGTGAAGGCCGATGTCCTGGAGCACTTCGTGCCCGGCTTCACGCGGGGCGACTTCGTACGGGTGATCCAGGACTCGCCCTGGGACGAGTAGCCCGGCGGCTCTGCGCCCCGGCAGCCCGCCCCTCAGGGCTTCGCCGCCTCCAGGGCTTCGGCGAGCGAGACGCAGAAGCGGGCCTGTTGGCGGGCGCTCGGCGGCAGCTCGGGGTTCCAGGGCAGGGACCGGACGCCCGGCCCCAGGGCGTCGCCCAGCTCGGCCGCGTTGCTGCGCACGTCGGTGAGCACGAGGTCCGGTTCCAGAGCGGCCGCCTCGGCCCATGTCGTCGTGGACCAGTTGCCGCCCTGTCCCTGCGCCGGGTCCACGAGCCCGACACCGAGGCCGGCGAGCGCGGCCAGGTCGGCCCAGGCGTAGGGCCTCGCCAGGTGGACGGAGTCGGGGCCCGCCGGGGAGAGGGCGAGCACGCGCGGCCGTACCGGACCGGCCGCCGCCTCGCTCAACCTGGCCTCCACCGCCGCGAGTTCGTGGTCGGCACCGGGCTGCTCGGGAGCGCCCAGGCTGCGGGCGAGGGCCGTGACGCGGCCCCTGATGCCGGCGAGGCTGCGGCCACGGCCGACGTCGAGCACGGCGAGCGGAACCCGCTCCTCCAGGTGCTTGGCGGCCTCCGGATCGATGCCGTACACCTGGCCGCCGCCGTAGGTGAGGGCGACGATCAGGTCGGGCTCCGCGCCGAGCAGCGCCTCGGTGTCCAGCGCGGGCCCCGCCCCGAAGTAGGCGACGTCGGCCAGGGGCAGGCTGCCCGTCTTGGCCGGGTCCGGCACGGCCGGGTCGTCGTGCGCGGAACCGAAGACGCCGAGCGGGCGTATGCCATGGTCGTGCAGTGCCGCGCCGGTCGGCACGTAGGTGATGAGGCGCTCCGGGCGCCTCGGGGCCCTCACCAGATGGTCCCGGTCGTCGGTGAACTCCCATTCACGGGCGGTCTCGTGTGCCATGGTGCGACTCCTCCTGCTGCTCCCGTACCACGGGCCCGGCCTCTCGCGATCTGCCCTGTCGCGCCGCCTCACCGTGGCCGTACCGGAGCTACCTGCCCGGGCACGACTCGCGGTACACAGGCTCTCAGGGCGCGTCGGCGCTCAGAGCCGGCGCTCCGCCGCCTTTGACGGTGCCGGCGAGGCCGCTGTTGAAGGCGATGGCGGCTTGGGGCCTACGCCGACGTGGCCAGGAACTGCGTCGCCGCCAGTTCTCCGTACAACGGGTCGGACGCGACCAGTTCGGCGTGCGTGCCCACCGCCCGTACCTTCCCCGCGTCCATCACCACGATCCGGTCGGCCATCGTCACCGTCGACAGGCGGTGGGCCACCACGAGCACCGTGACCTCGCGGGAGACCTCCGCGACGACGTCCCGCAGGGCCAGTTCATTGACGGCGTCCAGTTGCGAGGTGGCCTCGTCGAGGAGGAGCAGGCGAGGTTTCCTGAGCAACGCCCTGGCGATCGCGACGCGCTGCCGCTCACCGCCGGACAGCTTGGAACCCCGGTGGCCGACCACCGTGTCCAGCCCCTCGGGCAGCCGCTCGACCACGCCGTCGAGGCGTGCGCGTACGAGGACGTCGAGGACCTCGGCCTCGGTGGCGTCGGGCGCGGCGAACAGCAGGTTCTCGCGCAGGGTGCCCGCGAGGACGGGGGCGTCCTGCTCCACGTACCCGATGGCGGCCCGCAGTTCGGCCAGCGGCCACTCCCGTACGTCCTCGCCGTCGACGAGCACCCTGCCGCCCGTCGCCTCGTAGAACCGCTCGATGAGGCCGAACACAGTCGTCTTGCCCGCGCCCGACGGACCCACGAAGGCCGTCATGCCGGGGCCCGGCACATCGAAGCTCACGCCGTGGTGGACGTAGGGGAGCTCGTCGCGGTAGCGGAAGGTCACCTCGTCGAAGACCACGGAGGCCGGTCCTGCGGCGGCACCCGGGGCGGACCCCCGGCCCGCGCCGGCCGTCGGATCAGCCAGCGGCTCGGTCTCCAGGCGCTCCGCCTGCACGATCCTCGCGACCGCCGCCGATCCCACCTGGTACTGCGACGCCGCCTCGACCATGCGGGACACCGGGTCGATCAGATAGAAGAGGAAGAGCAGGAAGGCGATCAGCGTCGAGACGGAGATCGTGCCGGACGCGACCCGCGCGCCTCCGATGCCGAGGACGGCGAGGAACGACACCTGCACCGCCAGGCCGACCGAACTCCACGCCACCGACTGCCACTTGGCCGACCGCACACCGTGCCGCCACGCCTCTTGTGCCGCCTTCTCCACCGCCGCCGACTCGCGCCCCTCGGCACCGGACGCCTTGAGGGTACGGAAGGCGCCGAAGGCGCGTTCGAGCGCGGTGGAGATCGTGCCCACCGCCTCCTGGGCGCGCCGCGTGGCCTGCGCGATCTTCGGCATGACCAGGGACACCGCGCCGCCGATGAGCACGATCACGCCGAGCGTGACGCCGAGGAGCACCGGGTCCATCAGTCCCATCAGCACGATGGTCGCGATGAAGGTGAGCCCGCCGGACACCGCGGAGACCACGGACTGGGTGGTCACGGCGCGCAGCAGCGTCGTGTCGGAGGTGACCCGTGACATCAGGTCGCCCGGCTGCGTCCGCTCCACCTCGGTGAGGCGCAGCCGCAACAGCCGTCCGATCAGGCTGCGTCGTGCCGCGAGCACCACGGACTCCGCCGTGCGCTCCAGGATGTACGCGCCCACGGACTCGATCACCGTGCCGAGCACCACGAGCGCGGTCAGGAGCAGCAGAATCCCGGCTATGGACTCATCGCCGCCGAGCCGGTCCACGAGGGCCTTGGCGGCCAACGGCTGGGCCAGACCGGTCGCCGATCCGATCAGCGTGAGGAGGGCTCCGAGGGCGACGGCACCGCGGTGCGGACGAAAGTGGCGGTACAGGGCCTGCCAGGTCTCCTTGGCGGGCAACCGCTCCGTGGTCTCCTTCCGGTCGGGGGCGGGGTCGGGGTCGGGTCTGTGCTGGGCATCGGTGAGGGCAGCTTCGGTCACGCCCGTCAGGACGCGGCAGAGGCCGCTCCACCTGACTGATCGGCGACGTGGCACGCATGGAGGTCCGGCCGGAGCCTTAGCGGCGCAGGCCCGGCAGCATGCGTAGCTCCGATATTCGCAGCAGGCGCGCGAGCACCAGGTACCCCAGCGTCATCGTCACGCCGCCTGCCGCCAGGGCGAGGGCGGTCGACACCGTGCCGGTCGGTGCCGCCTCGCCGCCCGCGCGTGCGGCGGCCCAGCCGAGCGCTCCGGCACCGGCGGACGCCAGGATCAGCTTGCCGTAGGTCCGGGCGAGCCGGCGTCCGTCCATGTAACCCCCGAGGCGTCGGCGCAGCAGCCGTGCGGTGATGAGCAGGCCGACGGCGTACGAGACGGTGTAGGCGGCGGCCATGCCGGTGACCGCCCAGCGCGGTGACAACAGCCAGTGGCAGGCGGCGGCCAAGGCTATGTTCAGGCCCGCGATCCATGCCGCCATCCAGAACGGCGTACGGGTGTCCTCGTAGGCGTAGAAGCCGCGCAGGAGTAGGTACTGCGCGGAGAACGGGATCAGGCCGAGGCCGAACGCCTGGATCATGTGGCCGAGGGGCTCGGTGGCGCCGGCGTCGGATGCTCCGTGGGCGAAGAGCAGCTCGGCGGTCTGCGGTCCGAAGGCGAGGAAGAAGAACCCCGCGGGCACGATCACGGTGCCGGTGAGGCGCAGGGCGCGCGAGAGCTCTCCGCGCAGATCGGCGGTGCGGCCGTCCGCCGCGGCCTTGCTCATCCGGGGCAGCAGCGCGGTGACCAGGGAGACGGTGACGATGGACTGCGGCAGGAGCCAGATGGTCTGTGCGTACGAGTACGCCGTGTATCCGACGCCGTCGTTCGGCAGTTGCTGGTCGGCGGCGTTGGCGTAGTTGCTGACGACGGTCAGCGCGGCCTGGTTGGCGAGGACCAGGAGCAGTGTCCAACGGGCGGCCTGCACGCTCTTGCCGAGCCCTGTGCCGCGCCAGTCGAACCGCGGCCGGAAGCGCAGGCCCGCGGCGCGCACGAACGGCACGAGCGCGAGGGCCTGTAGCGCGATGCCGCAGGTGGTGCCGATGCCGAGGAGTCTGACCTGGGCGGCGGTGATGTCCTGGACGGAGTCGGGCACCGCCATCAGGCCGAGGTAGGCCCCGAACATCGCGACCAGCACCACGTTGTTCAGGACCGGCGTCCACATCATCGCGCCGAACTTCTCCCGGGCGTTGAGGACTTGCCCGAGCATGGCGAAGAGCCCGTAGAAGAAGATCTGGGGCAGCAGGAACCGCGCGAAGACAACGGTGAGCTGGAACGCCTCGTGGTTCTGCGGGCTGTCCCGCATATAGAGGCCGACTATCTGCGGGGCCGCCCACACCGCGAGTGCCGTGCCCACTCCGAGGACGCAGACGACCAGGGTGATCAGGCGCTGCTCGAAGGCCTTGCCGCCGTCCGGGTCCTTCGCGCGGGCGCGGACCAGCTGGGGGACCAGGACGGCGTTGAGCGCGCCGCCGATCAGGAGGGTGTAGAGGCTGGTGGGAACGGTGTTGGCCGTGTTGTACGTACTGGCGAGCAGACCCGTGCCGAGCGCGGCGGCCTGGAGGACCTGCCGGATCAGACCGGTGGCCCTGGAGACCACGGTGCCGAAGGCCATCAGGAGGGAGGAGCGGGCGAGCGTCACCATGTCACCGGCTCCCTTCTCGGGGCGCCCCGGACCGGGCGAAGGCCCCCGAGCTCGCCAAGCTCTCCGAGCTCTCCAGGCTCCCCGAACTACCCGGGCTCCCCGGACCCCCCGGACTCAAGCTGCCTTCGAACGTGGCGGAGCACGCCGCAGGCTCGCGGAAGCGGTCGGCACGGAGCCGCCGCACGTGCTCGCCGAGTTCTTGATTCATGCGCCCGATCGTCGCACGCACCACTGACAACGGGCCTCACCGGCCACGAGGAACGCACCACCCCCGGCGCGCGAACGCCTCAGCACACGAACGCCTCGGCCCCCGACGGCGTCACCGCGTGATGGCGCCCAACAACGCCTTGGCACACAGGTCCCGCACCTGTTCCCGCGTGAGTCCGGGCTCCGCGAGCCACTCCAGACAGACCGCCACCATGAAAGCGAGCCAGCCCCGGACCGCCAGTCGCAGCGCCGGCGGGTCCTGAATGATGTCCGTGGCGGCCGGGTCCGCCGCGAGGGCCGCGAGGATCTGCCGCTCCTGGGCCGCGAGGCCCCTTCCGTAGACCTCGCGGACCAGGGGGTCGCCCGCCGCCTCGGCCCGGTGAAAGGCCCGGAAGCCCTGCGCGTGGCTCTCCACATAGCCGAGGAACGTGTCGAGCCCGGTGGTGATCTGCTCGCGCACCGGCAGGCCCGGTTCGGCCGCCGTCAGGCGCAGCATGCGCTCGCTCTCGCGCTGGACCACGGCGGCGAAGAAGTCCCGTTTGGTCGGAAAGTAGTGGTAGAGGAGTCCGCGCGATACGCCCGCGATCTCCGCGACCCTTTCGATCCACACATCGTCGTAGGGCTTCTGCGCGAACAGCCGCGATCCGACGGAAAGCAGCTGCTCACGCCGCTCCTCGCTGCTCAGTCTGCGGCGCGTGCGCTCCTGCGGGGTGGCGGCCATGCGAAAACCTTACTTGACGCGAATTCAATAAGGGGCCCAGACTGGGGAGCCCTATTGAATCCACGTACAACAGGCTCAATGAGTCTGTGTGACAAGGGAGATGGCGCGCATGGCGCAGACGACGCGGGCCACGGCGGGGCAGGACGGCCCGGCCGCTCCCCCACCCAAGGGGTTCCGCAGCGCGGAGCTGGGCTGGCCGGAGCTGCACCGCATCCCGCATCCGCCGCGCCGTCTGCCGCTGCTCGGCGATGTCGTGGGCGCCAGTGTGCGCACACCGTTGCAGGACTCGATGCGGCTGGCCGAGCGGCTCGGGCCGATCTTCCGGCGCAAGGCGTTCGGCAAGGAGTTCGTGTTCGTGTGGGGCGCCTCTCTGGCCGCCGACCTGGCGGACGAGTCGCGGTTCGCCAAGCATGTGGGCCTGGGCGTGGCCAACCTCCGCCCGGTCGCGGGCGACGGCCTCTTCACCGCGTACAACCACGAGCCCAACTGGCAACTGGCTCACGACATACTCGCTCCCGGGTTCAGCCGCGACGCGATGGCGGGCTATCACCCGCTGATGCTCGACGTCGCGCGGCAGCTCACGGCCCGCTGGGACGAGCGGGAGTCGGCGGGACGGGCGGTGGACGTGCCGGGCGACATGACGAAGCTGACGCTGGAGACGATCGCCCGCACCGGCTTCGGGCACGATTTCGGCTCCTTCGAGCGGGCGGCCCCGCACCCCTTCGTGACGGCGATGGTAGGCACGCTCTCCTTCGCCCAGCGCCGCAACGTCGTGCCGCCGCCGCTCGCCCCGCTGCTGCTGCGCGGCGCGAACCGGCGCAACGACGCCGACATGGCCTACCTCAACCGCACCGTCGACGCCGTGGTGGCGGCCCGTCGCGCCTCGGAAAGCCCGGCCGCCCACGGTGACCTGCTCGACCGCATGCTCGACGTGGCCCATCCCGAGACGGGCGAACGGCTGTCCGCGGAGAACATCCGCCGCCAGGTCATCACCTTCCTGGTCGCGGGGCACGAGACGACGTCCGGCGCCCTGTCGTTCGCCCTGCACTACCTCTCGCGCTCGCCGGAAGTGCTCACGCGTGCGCGTGCCGAGGTCGACGAGGTCTGGGGACGGGACGGTGAACCCGCGTACGAGCAGGTGGCGAAGTTGCGCTATCTGCGCAGGGTGCTCGACGAGTCGTTGCGACTCTGGCCGACCGCTCCCGCGTTCGCCCGTGAGGCGCGTGCGGACACCGTGCTCGGGGGCGCGCATCCGATGCGCCGGGGCGCGTGGGCGCTGGTCCTCGCCACGATGCTGCACCGCGACCCGGCCGCATGGGGCGAGCATCCCGAGGAGTTCGACCCCGACCGGTTCGCTCCTTCGGCGGTACGGGCCAGACCCGCGCATGTCTTCAAACCGTTCGGCACCGGCGCCCGGGCCTGTATCGGACGTCAGTTCGCGCTGCACGAGGCCACCTTGGTCCTCGGACTGCTGCTGCGCCGCTACGACCTGCACGCCGACCCCGGCTACCGGTTGCGTGTCACCGAACGGCTGACCCTTATGCCGGACGGACTCACCTTGCGGCTCACGCGCCGCGTCCCGGCCGCGTAGAGGCGCCATTGTCAGACCCTTGCGCCACAGTGGAGGTGGGCATCGTCGCGATGCCGCCACGCCACCCAGCGCAGAGGAGTCGCTCGACATGACCGGCACGACATCCGAGGAACTGCTCGCCGCCCAGGCCTGCTTGCGTCTGCTCCACACGGCGCGGGCAGCGCTGTCCGGCTCCTGCGAGGTCTCCCCCGCCGCCGCGGCCACGCTGCTGGCGGGGCCGATCGCGGAAGCCGACGACGCGCTGCGCCGCGCGGGCCTCACGGGCAACGAGGCGGCGCTCATCGACCGTATCTACGACCTGCCGCCGCACCCACCGGCCATCCCGCAGGCCCCGCCCGCCCAGCGCTCCCGCCAGGCGGCGCTGCCCCGTTCCCGCACACGAGAGGGGAGCCAGTCATGAGCGGACAGGACGACACACCCAAGGACGGCACACGCAAGGACGACACACGCAAGGCCGCCGGAGAGGGCAATGCCTCGTACGGCCACAAGGAGTTCAAGCGCTCCAAGAGCCACTTCGCGGACCGTGTCACCGCCGACGGCAGGGACGGCTGGCCGGTGGAGTCCGGGCGGTATCGCCTGGTGGTGAGCCGGGCCTGCCCCTGGGCGAGCCGGGCCCTGGTCTCGCGGCGGCTGCTCGGCCTGGAGGACGCCCTGTCCCTGGGCGTCACCGACCCGATCCAGGACGACCGGAGCTGGCGGTTCACGCTGGACCCCGACGACCGCGACCCCGTCCTCGGCATCCGCTATCTGAGCGAGGCGTACGACGCGCGGGAGAGCGGATATCCGGGCGGCGTCAGCGTCCCCGCGCTCGTGGACGTGCCCAGCGGCAAGCTGGTCACGAACGACTATCAGCAGCTCACCCTCGACTTCGCCGCACAGTGGACGGCGCTGCACCGCAAAGGGGCGCCCGACCTGTACCCCGAGCCGCTGCGCGACGAGATCGACGAGGTGATGGAAGGCATCTACCGCGATGTGAACAACGGCGTGTACCGCGCGGGTTTCGCCCCGGACCAGCAGGCGTACGAGGCGGCTTACCACGATGTCTTCCGCCGTCTCGAACTGACCTCCGAGCGGCTCGCGAGCCGGCGCTATCTGGTCGGCGACGCCATCACGGAGGCGGACATCCGGTTCTTCACCACGCTGGTGCGGTTCGACGCGGTGTACCACGGCCACTTCAAGTGCAACCGCAGGAAGCTGACCGAGGACCCGGTGCTGTGGGCGTACGCACGGGACCTGTTCCAGACGCCGGGCTTCGGCGACACGGTCGACTTCGACCACATCAAGCGGCACTACTACCAGGTGCACTCGGGCATCAATCCGACCCGTGTCGTGCCTCTCGGACCCGACCTGGAGGGATGGCTGACGCCGCACCACCGCGAGGAGCTGGGCGGAAGCCCGTTCGGTGACGGCACACCGCCCGGACCGGTTCCCGAGGGTGAGGAGGTACCAGTGACCGGAAGGCCCTGACCGGCGGCCACCCGCGACCGAGCCGCCGACTCCGGCCGACCCGCGGGCGTTACCCGATCCGCCAGGTGAACTTGTCGCCGCCCACCCACCGCACGGTGTCCGGGTCGTCGAGGTCGTGCACGGTGATGCCCACCATGGCGGCCGCCTCCAGGACGTCCGTGACGGCCTTGGCCTTGCCGACCACCTCCCCGTCGATCTCCACGATGCGGAACGGCGGGGTGCCGTGCTGGACGCCGAGCACGGTGATCCGGGGCTTCGGCATGTACAGGTACGCGCTTTCGGTCATGCCTGGAACTCTTCCACGGCGGGCCGGGAACCGGCCTCGGCGCTCGGCCGCTCGGGCTACGCGGCCCCGGCGAGGAGGCGCGCCGCCGGGGGGGCCGAGGCGAGCGCACCCCTGCGGTCGACCCACAGTGGTCGACCCCCGCCGGTCGACCCCCGCCGGTCGGCCCCCGCCGGTCGGCCCCCGCCGGTCGGCCCCACCGGCCGAACGCCACGCGCGTGCCCAAGGCGTCGAGCCGCGCGAGGAGTTCATCGGCGCAGGCCGCGCTGTCGTCGGCAGCGAACGCACCCGGCGCCGTGCCCTGGCCGAGGAGTGCCGTGAGCTCCCTGAGCCGGTCAGGCCGAGGTCGTCGTGGTGGGCGGCGAGACGGTCGTCGGGCAGCCATGCCGAGCCGCGTTCATCGGGCCCACGCCGGTGTCCACGTGGCGCCGCCCCGGATCCCCGGCGAGGCCCGGTGACTCGGCGATGGTGTCGAGGAGCGGCTCGGTGCCGAACTCGGGCCCGGTCGCCTCGATGCTGAGCCCGAACGCGGCGGCGAGATCGTCGTAGTAGGCGGCCCACTCGGTTCCCGCGACGAGGCCGGGCATCCAGATGCGGTGACCGGCCAGCTGCTCCGGCGTGACCTCGCGGGCGGCGGCGAGCGCGTGGCCGGGCCCGGTGAGCAGCTGGATGGGCTCGTCGTACACCCGGACGGCCTCGATGCCGTCGGGGAGGTGGCTAGGGCCTGCCGTTTGGATCATCTCGGCGTCGCGGGCCCTGGCACGCACATCTGCGGCGTTGTCGTCGGTTGCCAACGCTCCGCGTTGTCGCCCTCCTCCGCCTTGCAGCTTGCACGCACCAGACCCCGCTCCGGCCAGGCTCAGAGGCACCGCCCCTACAGCCGACCTGATCCAAACGACAGACCCTAGCGGACACGGTGACCGCCCGGAACGTCGCGTCGATCGTGCCGGAGCGTACGGCGGTGATGGCCGCGTCGGCGTCGAACAGCGTCACCACGTCCAGGGCCACCTCGGGATGCGCGCGGTGGAAGCCGCGCAGGAGATCCGCGGGGGCGAGCCGCCTGCCGATCACGTCGACGCGCAGCGCACGGCTGCCGGGCCGCACGGAGGCCGCCGCGCGCTCCTCGGACCTGAGGAGGTCGCGGGCGTACGGCAGGAAGACCTGGCCGTCGATGGTGAGCCGGGCGCCGCGCGGTGTGCGGTGCAGGAGCCGCACCGCGAGGTCGTTCTCCAGCGCGGCGACACGCTTGGAGACAGCCTGCTGGGTGATCGCCAGGTCGGCGGCGGCCGCCTGGAAGCGGCCCGCGTCGACGACGGCGACGAAGGCGCGCACGGCGTGGAGATCCATGTCCGCCAGCCTAGGTGTACAACCTGGGGTTGTGGCCGGGCCCCGAGGTGGTTGTTTGATGTCCAGGCCGGTCGCCCGCTTGGATGGCCGTCGGCAACGCGCGGTTGTCGGGACGGGGAGACAGGCATGTCGGGCAGACGGTCGCTCGGGCGGCGGTTCGGGTGGCTCTGGGCGGCGTACGCGGTCAGCTCCTTCGGGACGCGGCTGGCGTTCGACGCGTTCTCGATGATCGCGATCCTGGCGCTGGGCGCCGGTACGACGCAGGTCGCCCTCATCTCCGCCGTGGGCCTCGCGGTGGGCGCGGTGGCGGCGGTGCCGCTGGGCCCGTGGGTGGAGTTCCGCCGCAAGCGGCCCGTGATGGTGGCGATGGACCTGGTGCGGTTCGCGGCACTGCTCAGCGTCCCCGCCGCGTATGCGCTCGGTCTGCTCGGCTTCGCGCAACTGCTTCTCGTGTCGGCCCTCGTCGCCGCGGCCGACATCACGTTCACCGCGGCGAGCGGCGCCTTCCTCAAGGGTCTGGTGCCACCGCGGGACCTGCTGATCGCGAACGGCCGCTTCGAGTCCACCACCTGGACGGCCACCATGCTCGGGCCGCCGCTCGGCGGTGCCGCGGTCGGCCTCTTCGGTCCGGTGCTCACCGTGCTCGCCGACGCCGTCAGCTATCTGTTCTCCGCCATCGGCATCAAGGCGATCGGCGGCACGGAACCGCTGCCCGAGCGCGGCGACGCGCCGTCCGGGGTGCGGGCGGGTGATCTCCTCAACGGCTGGCGGTTCATCCTGGCCGACCCCGTGCTGCGCCCGCTGTTCCTCAACACCGTGCTGGTCAGCGGCCTGATCATGGCGGCCACGCCGCCGCTCGCGGTCCTGATGCTCGGCGACCTCGGCTTCGCGCCCTGGCAGTACGGACTCGCGTTCGCGCTGCCCTGCCTCGGCGGCCTGGTCGGTGCGCGGCTCGGCCGGCGCCTCGTCCCGGAGTACGGGCAGCGCGGGGTTCTGCTCACCGCCGGAACCCTGCGCGTGTGCTGGCCCGTAGGCCTCGCCTTCATCGGGCACGGCACCGCGGGGCTCGTCCTGGTGATGGTCATCGAGTTCGCCCTGATCACCTGCATCGGGGTGTACAACCCGGTGCTCTCCACCCTCCGGCTCGAACGGGCCCCCGCGGACCGCGTCACGCGCATTCTCTCCGCCTGGTCGGTCACCAGTAAGACCACCATCGCGGCCATGACCGCCCTGTGGGGTCTCCTGGCCGCCGCCACCGGCCCCCGCGCCGCGATCGCCGGCGCCGGACTGATCATGCTGGCCACCCCGCTGCTGCTCCCCTGGCGCGACCGCGCCGCACACCGGCCGGAGGCACCCGCCCGCGCGGGCAGCACCTAAGACCCACCCGCCGGCGCCTAAGGCCCACCCGCTGGCCTCTAAGGCCCACCCTCCTGCTTGTTAATGGGTTTCATTTTCATGTAGCGTGCGGGTCCTGTCCCCGCGCACCCCACTCAGGAGATCCCCCATGGCCGTACCCAAGCGCAAGATGTCCCGCAGCAACACCCGCCACCGGCGCGCCCAGTGGAAGGCCGTCACGCCTCAGCTCGCCCCCGTCACCGTCGACGGCGTCCAGCACATGGTCCCGCAGCGCCTGGTCAAGGCGTACGAGCGCGGGCTGCTTCGGCCGGAGGGCTGAGCTCCCCCGACGGCAGCGCACCTCACGTCAGCAGCCGCAGGACCTGGGCGCAGGCCGACGCCTCGTCCCCGTGCCGGGTCAGCGGATGGTGCGCCCCCCGCTCGTACGTCCCGACCTCCCACGCCCCGCCGTCGACCCTGCGCAGATAGACGAAGTCGGGGGGCGTGGGGGCCGGTTCGTGGACGCCTTCGATCCAGTAGTAGCCGTCGGCCACGCGGGCGGCCCGCAGGGCGGACAGCAGTGCCGAGACGTCCACGAGGTCCCGCCTCTCCGGTCGGCGCGTGCCGACACGCGCCGACTCGCGCGATCAGGCGCCCGCGGGCTTCAGATAGCCGTGGTCCAGGAGCCACTTCACGTTGAGGCGCTCGCCCTCGCCCGGGCTCAGGAAGGCCGGGTCGAGCTTGATCTGCCGGCCGCCGCCCGGCTGCTCGAACCAGGGGGCGATGCCGCCCTGCCACACGGAGAACGGCTTGCGCACCTCGTACACACGGTAGTCGCAGGCGTGCGCGGCCTCGCGGGTGTTGAGGTTCTGCGGCGGCAGCGCGCGTTCCGCGTAGGAGTCACCCGCCGGGGCCAGATAGGAGCCGAACTCCGATCCGAAGCGGTCAAGGCGCTCCCCCTCGTCCAACCGCTCGCGGTGCTTGTCGACCCGTCCGTTGACCGTCTCGAAGCCGTCGTTGGGCGGGTACTTCCAGCTCCCGGTGTCGGCGGGGCCCTCCCAGTACTTCTTCAGGAAGGCCTGCGGCGACAGCTTGCCGGTCCGCTTCCAGTTCTTCAGGAGCGGGCCGACGGGACGCTGCCACTTCTTGGGCAGCCATCGCGGGCCGAGGCGGGAGTCACCGTGGAACTCCCCCGTGCACGGCTCGTGCGCCGCCGTGTCCATCGGGGGCGCCGGAGCGGGGGAGGCGGCGGCGCTCGCGGCCGGCGCCGCGACCATGGTTCCTGCGACGCCGAGCGCCGCAAGGACGGTTCGGATGCGGGTCATGTTGCTGGGGGTCAACTCGGCATCTCCTCAGGCATCTGTGTGCGCCGGGAACGGCTCGCACACCGTATCCGAGCGGTAGCCCTGAGTGGCCCCAGGCGCGAGCCGCGCGCCTTGTTGGCCGGATCAGTACGGCGTACGTCCCCGAGGGCCGGCGGCGGTGCGCCTCTTGTCCGGGCCGCCGGGCACCGGGCACTGTGGCTGGCACCACCCGTCACCCCCGACCCCCGAGGTGCAGCCATGAACAGCGGAGCAGGGCCGGACCGAGACCCGGCGAGCCGCCCGGGACGGCGGACGATCCTCGGGGCGCTGTCGGGGGTGGCCCTCGCGGCGACCGGCGCGGCCTGCGGTTCTCCGGGTCCGTCGGAGCGCGGGCGGCCGGAGGGCAGGCGCACGGAGACGGCCTCGTCCGCCGCGCACCGCCCGCGCCGCGAGGGGCGGTTGTTCCTCGGGACGTACACCTCGCAGGAGGGCGGCGGTTCGGGCATCGGTCTGGCGACGTACGACGACACCACGGGGAAGATCACCGGTGCCGGCACGATCAGCGGGGTGCCCGACCCCTCGTATCTGGCCCTGCATCCATCCGGCCGCACGCTCTACGCGGTCGACGAGCGTGAGAAGGGCGGCGTGACGGCCGTCGCGCTCTCCGACGGCGGTGGGCACGAGGTCCTCGGGACGCGTGGGACCGGCGGGTCGGCGCCCTGTCATCTCTCGGTGCACCCGGGCGGCCGGTGGCTGCTCAGCGCCAACTACGGGTCGGGCAGCGTGGCCGTCCACCCCGTCGACGCCTCGGGCGCGCTGGGCGAGCGGACGGATCTCGTCAGGCACTCGGCCCCGCCGCCGGGCCCGGGGCAGGACGGGCCGCACGCCCACCAGATCGTCACGTCTCCTGACGGCCGCCATGTCCTCGCCGTCGACCTGGGCACCGACACGGTCTACACCTACCGCCTCGACACGAAGGCGGGCACCTTGCGCCAGGTGTCGTACGCGCGACTGCGGCCCGGCGCGGGGCCACGGCATCTGGCCTTCCACCCCTCGGGGCGCTTCGCGTACCTCGCCAACGAGGTGGACGACACCGTGGTCGTCTGCGCGTACGACCGGACCACCGGGCGGCTCACCCCCGGCGAACCGCAGTCGACCGGCTCGGGTGAGGGTGCCAATCATCCGGCGCAGATCGTGGTGACGCGGGAGGGGCGGTTCGCCTTCCTCGCCAACAGGGGGCACAACAGCGTGGCGCGGTACGCGGTCGAGGCAGCGGGGGCCCGGCTGCGGCTCCTCGGCACGGTGCCCGTGGACGGGGACTTCCCCCGGCACCTGGCGCTTTCGCCCTCGGAGCGGCTGCTGTTCACCGCCAACCAGAAGTCGGACTCGGTGAGCGTGTTCCAGGTCGACGCGGGCACCGGCGCGCTCCGCCTGACGGGGCGGCCGTTCGCGGCGCCGGTGGCGGTGTGCGCGCTGCCCTTCCACGACGCGGGCCGCACGGCCTGACGAGGAGAGCGGCCGCCGCGCCCCGGGCATCAGCGACGCGGGGTGCGGCAGTCGCTAACGTACGTATGTATGAGCACGGATATGGCCATTTTCCTCGCCGTCGCGGCCGTTCTCGTCGCCGCGACGCTCGTCGTCGCCGTCATGCTGCTCGTACGCCTCGTCCGCACCCGCCGTGAACTGCGCAGAGCCGGACTCCCCGCCGACCGGCAGTGGGTCTTCTGGGGAGCCGTGGCCTATCTCCTGCTGCCCGCGGACCTGCTGCCCGACCCCATCCTCCTCGATGACATCGGGGTGCTGCTGGTGGCGCTGCGGTCGATGCGGTCAGCCTCCGACGGGCCGGCCGCGCCAGGACGCCGATAGGCGGGCCTTCATCAGCAGGGCGTGCATGCAGTCCGTCACCTGGGTGACGTCCTCGACGGTCTGGTGGAAGGGAAGGCGCACATCGGCCTGGCCGCGGACGCGTTCGAGACGCAGGGAGATGCCGTGCATGTCGATGGCGAGCGGCCGGACGCGGACCACGCCGTGCAGGCTGTCGGGGCTGACGAGGCGGGTGAGCTGTTCGACGGCGTCCGGGTGGGCGTCGGCGAGGTGCGTGAGAAGGCGCGACTCGGCCTCGGCCAGCGGATCGGGGACGGTCAGCGCGAGTTCGTCTAGTTCGATGCCCTCGCGCTCGCCGTTCGCGTCGTGCAGCACCGCGCACGTCGGCTCGAAGAGGAGGTGCTCGCCGTCGTACGCGAGGGCTCCGGAGAGCCAGAGGCGGGCGCGGATGCGCTCCCTCATGGGGACCGGCGCGACGTCGGCGAACTCGATCAGCGTGGACGGTTCACCGCGCGGCGCGCAGATGAGGGCGGCGGCCAGCGCGCTGTCGTCGGGCGGGCACAGCCGCAGCCGGCCGTCCTCGGTGAGACTGTGCGCGCCCACGAGTTCGTCTCTGCCGATCTCCGTGGTCACCGCGCACGACCACGCGGTGGCGAGCAGGGAACGCGCGCGTGCCGCCGCTGTGGGCACGGTCGTGCTGCTGTGACGGACACCCATCCTGAACCTCCATTAGGTAAGCCTTGCCTAACTTATCGGAGATCGTGGAGTGCCGCCAGTACGCGAACGGCCCCGCACGGCGAACCGTGCGAGGCCGTTCCCGGGAACCGGAAGTACCTGGAGAACCTGACGCGTCAGTGCCCCCGGGCGATCCACTCCTGGAGATGCGGCGCCTCCGCGCCGATCGTCGTGCTGTCGCCGTGCCCGGTGCGCACCACCGTGTCGGACGGCAGCGTCAGCAGCCGCTGCTCGATGGAGGCGACGATCGTCGGGAAGTCGCTGAAGGAACGCCCCGTCGCCCCCGGCCCGCCCGCGAAGAGCGTGTCACCCGTGAAGACGGTGCCGAGATCAGGCGCGTACAGGCTGACCGCGCCATGGCAGTGGCCCGGCGTGTGCAGCACCTTCAGGACGGTGCCCGCGACGGTGAGTTCCTGCCCGTCGGCGAGTTCGCCGTCGGGGGCCCGGTCGGGGTGGGTCTGCTTCCACAGCTCCGCGTCGGCCGGGTGCAGCAGGATCGGCGCGCCCGTGCGGGCGGCCAGGGCCGGGGCCGCGTCGATGTGATCGTCGTGCGCGTGGGTGCAGATGACGGCGGCGAGGCGCCGCCCGCCCACCGCATCGGCGATGGCGTCCGCGTCGTGCGCGGCGTCGATGACGACGCACTCGCTGTCGTCGCCCACGATCCATACGTTGTTGTCGACCTCCCAGGTGCCGCCGTCGAGGGAGAACGTCCCCGACGTGACGAGGTGGTCGATCCGCGCGCCGGGGGCGCTGTGCGTGGTCTCGTCCGCCATCAGAACATCACCACCGAACGCAGGACGTCGCCGTGGTGCATGCGCTCGAAGGCCTTCTCCACGTCCTCCAGGGCGATGGTCTCCGTGACGAACGCGTCCAGGTCCAGGCGGCCCTGCCGGTAGAGGTCGATGAGCATCGGGAAGTCGCGTGAGGGCAGGCAGTCCCCGTACCAGCTCGACTTGAGGGAGCCGCCGCGGCCGAAGACGTCGAGCAGCGGAAGCTCGATCTTCATGTCCGGGGTAGGCACGCCGACCAGGACGACCGTGCCCGCCAGGTCGCGGGCGTAGAAGGCCTGCTCGTAGGTCTCGGGGCGGCCGACCGCCTCGATGACGACGTCGGCGCCGTTGCCGCCGGTCAGCTCGCGCACGGCCTCGATCGGGTCGGTGGCGCGGGAGTTGACGGTGTGGGTGGCGCCGAGGCTCTTGGCGGTCTCCAGCTTCGCGTCGTCGATGTCCACGGCGATGATCCGCGCGGCCCCGGCCAGGCGGGCGCCCACGACGGCCGCGTTGCCCACGCCTCCGCAGCCGATGACGGCGACCGAGTCCCCGCGGCCCACGTTGCCGGTGTTGATGGCGGCCCCGATACCGGCCATCACGCCGCAGCCGAGCAGCCCGGCGGCGGCGGGTGAGGCCTCCGGGTCGACCTTGGTGCACTGCCCGGCGGCGACGAGGGTCTTCTCGGCGAAGGCTCCGATGCCGAGGGCCGGGGAGAGTTCCGTGCCGTCGGCAAGGGTCATCTTCTGCTTGGCGTTGTGGGTGTCGAAGCAGTACTGGGGGCGCCCGCGCAGACAGGCACGGCACTGCCCGCACACGGCACGCCAGTTGAGGATCACGAAGTCGCCGGGCGCGACCTCGGTGACGCCCGCGCCGACCGACTCCACGACGCCCGCGGCCTCGTGCCCGAGCAGGAAGGGGAAGTCGTCGTTGATGCCGCCCTCGCGGTAGTGGAGGTCCGTGTGGCAGACCCCGCACGCCTGGACCTTCACCACGGCCTCGCCCGGGCCCGGGTCCGGCACCGTGATCGTCTCGATCCGTACCGGCTCGCCCTTCGCGCGTGCGACCACGCCTTGCACCTGCTGCGCCATGACTACAGCCCTTCTCTCTCTGCACGTCTTTCCCGCCCCATCGTCCCAGGTCGAGCCGCCACTGTCCGCAGCGGCACAGGAACGTCCCGGGGCGCTGGGCCCGCCTTGTCCGCTCAGGCTCTCGGCGACCGCGGCAAAGCCGGCGCCCTCTAGTGTGTGCGCGTGCGTGATCAAGCTGCTCAGGCGTTGCTCCCCGTCGGCACGGCGCTCGCCGTGGCCCTGTTCGTGCTGCTGCTCCTCGCCGCGGCGACGGCGGCGGTGTTCCGGCTCGTCCCGGACGGCTCGCGCGGCCGGGCGCGGGAGATCCTGCTCGCCGGGGTCCGCGCCACCGTGCAGTTGGGTGCCGTCTCCCTGGTGATCGGCTGGATCGTGCACCACGCGGCGACGTTGTACGCCTTCCTGCTGCTCATGTTCGCCGTGGCCACCCGCACCGCGGGGCGGCGCATCACCCGCAACGGCACCTGGTGGTGGGCCGCGCTGCCCGTCGCGGGCCCCGTCGTCCCGGTGGTGACGGGACTGACGCTGGCGGGGCTGCTGCCCGTGCGGGGCATCGCCATGATCCCCGTGACGGGCATCCTCATCGGCGGCGCCCTGACCGCCACGGTCCTTGCGGGACGCCGCGCCCTGGACGAACTCCGGACCCGCTACGGCGAGTTCGAGGCGGGCCTGGCCCTGGGACTCGCCGCCCACGACGCCCGCATGGAGGTCATCCGCCCCGCCGCATCGGACGCCCTGCTGCCGGGCCTCGACCAGACCCGCACGGTGGGCCTGGTCACCCTCCCCGGAGCCTTCGTCGGCATGCTCCTGGGCGGCGCGTCGCCGGTCCTCGCCGGAGCCGTGCAGCTCTTCGTCCTGATCGCCCTGCTCGCCGTCCAGGCGGTGGCCGTGGCCCTGACGGTCGAACTGATCGCCCGGGGACACCTCCACCGCCTGGGGGCCGACCCCGCCGAGGGCCGGGCGGGGCGGGCGTAAGCTCGATGACCATGTCCGTCTACGAAGAAGAAATCGGCGCCCTGCGGGGCGGTTCCGCCGACCTGCGCCAGTTCGATGGCAAGACCGTCCTCGTCGTCAACGTGGCCTCCAAATGCGGTCTCACCCCGCAGTACGCGGGCCTGGAGCGCCTGCACGAGCAGTACGCCGCGCGCGGCTTCAGCGTGCTCGGCGTGCCCTGCAACCAGTTCATGGGCCAGGAGCCCGGCACCTCCGAGGAGATCGCCGAGTTCTGCTCGGCGACGTACGGGGTGACCTTCCCGATGACGGAGAAGGCCGACGTCAACGGCGCGGACCGGCACCCGCTGTACGCGCGCCTCGTCGACACCGCGGACGCCGAGGGGCACACCGGCGACATCCGCTGGAACTTCGAAAAGTTTGTGATCAACGGCGCCGGCGAGGTCGTCGCCCGGTTCGGTCCGCGCACCGAGCCGGACGCCCCCGAGGTCGTCGCCGCCATCGAGAAGCACCTGCCCGCCTGACCACCGGTCACCGCGCCGCAAGCGTGGCGCCCCCGGCCGGGTGACGGCCGCCCGGCCGGGGCCCTGCCGGGCAATCGGGTGATACATCCGGCCGGGCCAAGCCGATCTGCGGAGTGACGGTGTCGCTCATACGGTGACCGAATGGTCATCAGGTACCTTCCGCGCACCTCCTCCGTACATTCCGCGGCCCTCGCGCTCGGGGCCCTGGTCCTCCTGTCGACGCCCGTATCGGCCTCCGGACTCCCGGCGGAGCCCGCGCCGCCGAGGCCCCTTCCCGCGTACACCTCCGCCTACCTGGACCGTCCGGGGGTGCAGGTCAGGCCGGATGCCGACGCGCCGCCGCCGCCCGCTCACGTGTCCGCGCTCGCCTGGGTGGTGGCCGACGCCCACTCGGGTGAGGTGCTCGCGGCGCGGAACGCGCACAGCCCGCTGCCGCCCGCCTCGACGCTCAAGTCGCTCTTCGCCCTCGCGGTCATGCCGCACCTGGACGCCGGGAGCCGGCACCTGGTCGCCCAGCGCGAGCTGGACCGGGTCGGCACCGGCAGCAGCCTGGTCGGCGTGGCGCCCGGCCGTGACTACCGCGTCGCCGACCTGTGGCGCGGCGTCTTCCTCAGCTCCGGCAACGACGCCGTCCACGTCCTCGCGCGGCTCAACGGCGGCCTGGACAAGTCCGTGCGGGAGATGCGCGACAAGGCCCGGGAGCTGGGCGCCCGGGACACGCACGTGGTCACGCCCGACGGCTACGACGCCGCCGGGCAGGTCTCGTCCGCGTACGACCTCGCGCTGTTCGGCAGGGCCGGGCTCGCCGATCCGCAGTTCGCCCGCTACTGCTCGACACGCGTCGCCCAGTTCCCCGCGGGCGGCTGGTCGTACCCCATCCAGAACACCAACCGCCTGCTGACCGGCGCGGACGGCGTCGCCCCCTACCCGGGGCTGCTCGGCATCAAGAACGGCTACACCAGCAACGCGGGGGCCACCCTGATCACCGCGGCCGAGCGCGACGGGCGCACGCTCGTCGTGACGGTGCTGAACCCGCAGGAGGGCGGCGGGCACGCCGTCTACGAGGAGGCCAGGTCCCTGCTCGACTGGGGCTTCGCGGCGGCCGGGAAGGTGCGGCCCGTGGGTTCGCTGCTCGCGCCGACCGCGAGGATCTCCCGCGCGCACACGGCAGGGGAGAGCGCCCTGCCCAAGCCCGACGACTCCGAATGGCCCGCGCTCCTGATGGTCATGGCGGGTTCGGTCGCCGTGCTCGCGGGCCTGATCGTGGCGGTCCGGCGGCGGGCGGCTACGGTGTCCCGACGTACGGACACGGAGAAGAAGACCGTCGATTGAGAGCCCGCTTCCCCGCGGGCTCCGGGCGAGCGTGGGGAGACTTCGGGTGACTGGAGCGCTGGGGGTGGCCGTGCTCGGGGCGGGCCACATGGGAGCCGACCACGTACGGCGGATCGGCGGGACGGTGGGCGGGGCCCGCGTCGTGGCGGTCGCCGACCCCGACACCGCGCGGGCCGAGGCCGCGGTCGCCGGACACTCCGGAGTGTCCGTGCACGGCGACGCCCTCGCCGCGCTCGACGCCCCCGGCGTGGAGGCCGTCCTGGTGGCCTCGCCCGAGGCGGCGCACGAGGAGGCGCTGCTCGCGGCGTGCGCGCGGGGCCTGCCGGTGCTCTGCGAGAAGCCCCTGACGCCCGACTCCGCCTCGGCCCTCAGGGTGGTGGAGGCCGAGGCACGGCTGGGGCGCAGGCTGATCCAGGTGGGGTTCATGCGCCGGTACGACGCCGAGTACGCGGCCCTGAAGTCACTGCTCGACTCCGGGCGTCTCGGCCGTCCCCTCATGCTGCACTGCCGCCACCGCAACGTGTCCTCTCCCCCGCACTTCACCTCGTCGATGCTGATCAGCAGCTCCGTCTCGCACGAGATCGACGCGGCCCGCTGGCTGCTCGGCCAGGAGATCACCGCGGTGACGGTGCTGCGGCCCGCTCCCTCGTCCGGCGCCCCCGAGGGGCTGCTCGATCCGCAGCTCGTGCTCTTCGAGACGTCCGGGGGCGCGCTCGTCGACGTGGAGATCTTCGTCAACTGCGGCTTCGGCTACGAGGTGCGGTGCGAGGCGGTCTGCGAGCGCGGCAGCGCCCAGGTGGGTGACGCCCGCGCGATGGTCGTCCGCTCGGCGGGCGGCGCGCGCGAGGACGTGCCCCAGGACTACCTGGTCCGCTTCGCCGACGCCTACGACCGCGAGGTGCGCGCCTGGGTCGCCGCCGCGCGCCGGGGCCGGGCCGAGGGTCCGAGCGCCTGGGACGGCTACGCGGCGGCGGTCGTCGCCGAGGCCGGGGCCGCGGCCCTGCGCGGCGGGACGCGCACGGAGGTCGCCCTTGAGCGGCGGCCCGCGCTGTACGGCTGAGGCCGGCGGCCCCGCGCTCACGTGTCCCGGAAGTCGGTGTTCATCCGTCGCCGGTCCTGCTCGTCCCACTTGGTGGTGTCGCGCGGTTCGACGTAGGGCTCCTCGTCCGCCGGGTGGCCCCCGGCGATGGCCCGCTGCCGTGAGGTCTCGGCGTCGAACTCCAGGCCGAGGAGGATCGCGAGGTTGGTGATCCACAGCCACACCAGGAAGACGATGATCCCGGCGAAGGTGCCGTACGTCTTATTGTACGAGGCGAAGTTCGCCACGTACAGGGCGAAGGCGGCGGAGGCGATCAGCCAGATCAGCAGGGCGAGGAAGCTGCCCGGCGTGACCCAGCGGAAGCCGCGGACCCTGGCGTTGGGCGTCGCCCAGTACAGGATGGCGATCATGAGGATGACCAGGAGCACGAGCACCGGCCACTTCGCGATGGACCAGACGGTCAGCGCGGTGTCCCCGATGCCGAGCGCGGTGCCGGCCTGGCGGGCCAGCGGTCCCGTGAAGACCACGATCAGCGCGCTGAGCACGGCGAGGATCATCAGGACCACGGTGACGCCGACGCGGACCGGCAGCACCTTCCAGACCGGCCTGCCCTCGGGAATGTCGTAGACGGCGTTGGCCGAACGGATGAACGCCGCCACGTAGCCGGAGGCGGACCACACCGCGAGGACCAGACCGACGACGGCCATCACCGAACCGATTCCGGCGTTGCCCTGGAGCTGCCGCACCGCGTTGGTGATCACTTCACGTGCGGCGCCTGGCGTGAGCTCGGTGAGGTTGTCGAGCACCTTGTCGGTCGTCGACCTGCCCGCGATGCCGAGCAGCGAGACCAGGACGAGCAGGGCCGGGAACAGCGCCAGGATCCCGTAGTACGTCAGGGCCGCCGCGCGGTCGGTCAGCTCGTCCCGCTTGAACTCGCCCAGGGTCCGCCGCAGCACGTCACGCCACGACTTCTTGCCCAGGGCCGTGGGGGTGTCCGGCGCCCGCCGCTCCACCTCGGGCTCGGGTCCGTACTCCGAGTCGGGACCCTCGTTCGAGTCCGGCCGCTCGTCGTCGCCCTGCCCCGATTCATGTAGCCGTGTCATGTGTCCAGCAGTACCCGTGCTCCGCGCCGCGCGCATGCGGGCCGGACCCCGGACGTGTCAGACGCCGCCGAGCAGCCGCGAAAGGCCCTGGTCGAGATCGAGGCTGGTCCCCTCGTCGTCGGCGGGGACCATGGCGTAGGCGCGCGACAGGAAGCGGCGCAGCACGGAGGTGTCGAACTGGACCAGGGCGAGTCCCTGGTGCGAGTGGAACTCCAGTACCGTCCGTGCCCGGCCGGAGGGCCATATGTGCACGTCACCGCTGCCCGCCGGGGCGGTGAGGCCGTCGTCGAGGAGCTGGCGGGCGAAGATCCACGTGACCTCCATGCCGTCGAGCGAGGCCTCTGAGGGGAAGGTGATCTGGACGGCCAGGGGGTCCGCCGCCGAGTAGCGCAGAGCCACGGGCAGGGCGCGCTCGCGGCCGTCCGGGGTGGCGAGGCAGGCGCGGGCGGGCTGCCGGAGGGTGTCGGCCATGATCGAACTCCACTTCTGCTGTTCCAGTTCCCGGGACCTCCGGCGGCGAGGTCCCCATGCCCTTAGGACCCGTGACACGGGTCTTCATTACGGCGGTGCGCCGATTGGTCGATGTGATCCGCGCCACTCCCCTTGGTCGACGAGGCTCCGCGGCGGCGCGTGGTCTGCCGCGCCGCCGCGCTGTGCGAGTGCCCTGCGCGGCGGAGCGCACACGTATCTCCGGCGAACACCGGTACCGGCTGCGCCACGCGTGCGCCCGATGCAGGATGGCCCCATGCTGCTCGCCCGGCTCGCCCACGTGTCCAAGGAAGTGGCCGCCACTTCCGCCAGGTCCCGGAAGATCGCCCTGCTCGCCGAGTTGTTCCGCGCGGCGGAGCCCGAGGACGTGCCGGTCGTCATCCCGTATCTCGCGGGGCGGTTGCCCCAGGGGCGCCTGGGCATCGGCTGGAGCACGCTCAAGGAGGCGGGGCCGCCCGCCGGTGAGGCGACGCTGACCGTGGCCGGTGTGGACGCGGCGCTCACTGCGATCGGCGTGGTGTCCGGCGCCGGGTCGCAGGCCGAGCGCAAGCGTCTGGTGGGTGAGCTGATGGGGGCCGCGACCGCCGACGAGCAGAGGTTCCTGACCGGACTGCTCACCGGTGAGCTGCGGCAGGGCGCCCTGGACGCGGTCGCCGTCGAGGGCCTTGCGGTGGCCACGGGAACCCCGCCGGACGCGGTGCGGCGCTCGGTGATGTTCGCCGGGGGTGTGGCCCCGGTCGCCGAGGCCCTCCTCGCGCGCGGCGCCGAGGCGCTGGAGGAGTTCCGGCTGACGGTGGGCCGTCCCCTCCAGCCGATGCTCGCGCACGGCGCCACGTCGGTCGCCGAGGGCATCGACAAGCTCGGCGCGTGCGCGGTCGAGGAGAAGCTGGACGGCATCCGCGTCCAGGTGCACCGCAGCGGGGACGACGTACGCGTGTACACGCGCACCCTGGACGACATCACCGACCGGCTGCCCGAGCTGACCGCCGCCGCGCGTGAGCTCAAGGGGGCGGACTTCATCCTGGACGGCGAGGTCATCGCGCTGGACGCCGACGGGCGCCCGCGGCCGTTCCAGGACATCGCGGGCCGCGTCGGCTCGCGCGTCGACGTGGCGGCAGCGGCGGCCGGGCTGCCCCTGTCCCCCGTCTTCTTCGACGCCCTGTCCGTGGCGGGCCGGGACCTGGTCGACCTGCCGCTCACCGCGCGGCACACGGAACTGACCGCCCTGGTCCCCGAGCCGATGCGGGTCCGCCGCACCCTGGTCGAGGACCCGGCGGACGAGCGGCAGCGCGCCGCGGCCCAGGAGTTCTTCGGGGCCACGCTGGGGCGCGGCCACGAAGGGGTGGTGCTCAAGTCGCTCGACTCCGCCTACCACGCGGGCCGCAGGGGAGCCTCCTGGCTGAAGGTGAAGCCGGTCCACACCCTGGACCTGGTGATCCTCGCCGCCGAGTGGGGCTCGGGCCGCCGCACCGGCAAGCTCTCCAACCTGCACCTGGGCGCACGGCGGCCCGACGGGACCTTCGCCATGCTCGGCAAGACCTTCAAGGGCATGACGGACGCGATGCTCGCCTGGCAGACCGAGCGCCTCAAGGAACTGGCGGTCAGCGCGGACGAGTTCGTCGTACGGGTCCGCCCGCAACTGGTCGTCGAAATCGCCTACGACGGCCTTCAGCGCTCCTCGCGCTATCCCGCGGGCGTCACGCTGCGCTTCGCCCGCGTCGTGCGCTACCGCGAGGACAAGCCCGCCGACCAGGCAGACACCATCGAGACAGTGCTGGCCGGACGCACGCCCTGACCTCGGTGTTTCACCACCCGGCCGCCGTCGTGAACGGCCGGCCCGGCTCCTCCCGCGTGATTTTTTGCCAATCCTTGGCCCCGATAGGGTGACAGACCGGGGGTAGATCAAACATCACGCAAGGGGAGAGCTGTGCCCGCATCACGTCTCAGCCGTACGCCGCTTCCAGGCATCGGCATCCGGTACGACCTGGCCACCCGAGAACAGCGCCGGCTCTCGGTGATCGCGCACCGGGACGGGGCGCGGACGCTGAGCGCCTACCGCTCGGACGACCCCGACGAGTGCGCGCTGTCGATGCGGCTCAGCTCGGGCGAGGCGGACGCGCTGATCGACGCGCTGATGCCCTCGCACCACAGCCCGAACCTGCTGCACACCACGGACCTCGGCCTGGTCGCCGAGCGGGTGCTGCTGTCGGCCACCTCGTACTGGAACGGGCGCCTGCTCGGCGAGACCCGGATGCGGACCGAGACCGGCGTCTCGATCGTCGCGGTCCTGCGGCGGGCCGAGGCCATCCCGTCCCCCACCCCCGACTTCCGGCTCGCGGGCGGCGACACCCTCATCGTGATCGGCACACGCGAAGGCGTGGAGACGGCCGCGACGATACTCGGGCGGGAGTGATCGCGTGCATTCCGCTGTCTTCCTGATCGAGTTCGGTGCGATCATCCTGGCCCTCGGCCTGCTCGGCAGGTTCGCCGGGCGCTTCCACTTCTCACCGATCCCGCTGTACCTGCTCGCGGGGCTCGCCTTCGGCCAGGGCGGGCTGCTGCCGCTCGGCGCCAGCGAGGAGTTCGTCGCCATCGGCGCCGAGATCGGCGTCATCCTGCTGCTGCTGATGCTCGGGCTCGAATACACCGCCAGCGACCTCGTCAGCAACCTCAAGACGCAGTATCCCGCCGGGCTCGTCGACATGACGCTCAACGCCCTGCCGGGTGCCGTCGCCGCGCTCCTCATGGGCTGGGGGCCGGTCGCCGCCGTGGTCCTCGCGGGCGTCACCTGGATCTCGTCGTCGGGCGTCATCGCCAAGGTCCTCGGGGACCTCGGGCGGCTCGGCAACCGCGAGACCCCGGTGATCCTCAGCATCCTGGTCCTCGAAGACCTGGCGATGGCCGTCTATCTGCCGATCATCACCGCCCTCCTCGCGGGCGTCGGCCTGGCCGCGGGCAGCCTCACGCTGGCCATCGCCCTCGGCGCGGCGGGCATCGTCCTCTTCCTCGCGGTGCGCTACGGACGGGTCATCTCCCGCTTCGTCTCCAGCGACGACCCGGAGAAGCTGCTCCTCGTGGTGCTCGGCCTGACCATCCTGGTCGCGGGGATCGCGCAGCAGCTCCAGGTGTCCGCCGCCGTCGGCGCGTTCCTGGTCGGCATCGCGCTCTCCGGTGAGGTCGCCGAGGGCGCCCACTCGCTGCTCGCGCCGCTGCGGGACCTCTTCGCCGCCGTCTTCTTCGTCTTCTTCGGCCTGCACACCGACCCGGCCAGCATCCCGCCGGTACTGCTCCCGGCCCTGGCGCTCGCCGTCGTCACTGCCCTGACGAAGATCGCCACCGGCTACTGGGCGGCGCGCCGCGCGGGCGTCTCCGTACGGGGCCGCTGGCGGGCGGGCGGCGCGCTGGTGGCGCGGGGCGAGTTCTCCATCGTCATCGCCGGGCTCGCGGTCGCCGCGGGCATCGAGCCCATGCTGGGGCCGCTGGCCACGGCGTACGTCCTGATCCTCGTCATCGTCGGCCCGCTGACCGCCCGTTACACACAGCCCGTCGCGGGTTACGTGAGCGGGGTCGTCGCCCGGCGCCGCGCGACCGCGGACACCACTGGCGCGACGGTGCCCGGTCCGCGGGAGGCCGTGGAGTCGCTGGACGGGCAGGACGCGGGCGAGCGGTCCTAGCCGCCGTACGGCTCGACGCATTACGTGTAGAGGGCATGTGCAGGTAACCGCGGGACTGCCTCCCGATGCCCCGTTCCCGCCTGGCACGATGCTCCCCATGACCTCAGGGCCAGGGTTCCGCCTCGCACGAGCCGCCGTGTTCGCGGCCGTGTGCGTAGTGGCGACGGCTCTGGGTCACGCGCTCATGTCCGATGCCCCACTGCCCTGGTGGGCGGTGGGGTACGCGTTCGCCGCGACGTCGGCCGCCGCGTGGTGGCTGACCGGGCGGGAGCGCGGGGCCCCGGCGGTCACCGGTGCCACCGTCGCGGCGCAGCTGGGCCTGCACGAACTGTTCGGTCTTGCCCAGCGGGTGAGCGCCCCCGCCCCCGCCCCCTCCCCCACGTCCATGTCCACGTCCATGTCCATGGGCGCTGGGGGTGACGGCATGGATCACATGAGCCATGCGATGCCGATGCCGGTGCCTGTACCGGCGTCGCCGCACTCCGCCGTGCCGGACGAGGGTGTCTCGCACTGGATCATGTCTGTCTTCGGGCCCGGCGACTCCGGCATGTTCCTCGCCCACCTCACCGCCGCGCTGATCTGCGCCCTGTGGCTCTGGCGCGGCGAGGCGGCCGCGTTCCGCACCGGACGGGCCCTCGCCGCCGCCGTCTTCGTACCGCTGCGGCTGGTCCTCACGGCCCTGGCCGTCTCGCTTCCCCCGGCTCCGCCGCACGTCGGCGCGCTCGCGCCCGTACCGCGCCTGCGCGGGGTCCTCCTCCAGCACGCCGTCTCCCGCAGAGGTCCGCCGGTCCTTCCGGCCAGTTCCTGACACCGCCCGCACCCCCAGGTGCCGGGCGGATCTTCGGCGTTCCACGCCGTCGCACCGGACTCTCCTCACCGAAGGACCTCTTGCGATGCCTCCTGCCCTCGTGCGCCCCGGACACGGCCAAGACGCCGCCCGGGACGAGCTGATAACCGAATGGGCCCTCGCCGCGCGCGACGGCGACCCCGACGCGTTCGAGCGGTTCGCGCGCGCCACCCGGCGTGACGTCCTGCGCTTCGTGACCCATCTCAGCGGCGACCCGCACGCGGCCGACGACCTGACCCAGGAGACCTACCTCCGCGCCCTGACCTCGCTGCACGGCTACGCCGCCCGGTCCTGCGCCCGCGTCTGGCTGCTCGCCATCGCGCGGCGCACGGTGGCCGACCGCTTCCGCGCGGCGGCGGCCCGGCCCCGGATCTCCGACACCGGCGACTGGCAGGCCACCGCGGAGCGCGCCCAGCCGCGCGGTCTGCCCGGCTTCGAGGAAGGCGTGGCCCTGCTGGACCTCCTGGCGGCCCTTGACGCGCCGCGCCGCGAGGCGTTCGTGCTGACCCAGCTCGTCGGGCTTCCGTACGCGGACGCCGCCGCCGCTGTCGGCTGCCCCGTGGGGACGGTGCGCTCCCGGGTGGCACGCGCCCGGGAGCGGGTGAGCGCGCTGCTGCTCGCGGCGGACCACGTCGCGTGACCGCCCCCGGCTGACACGACGGCCCCGGCCGCCGGCGCCCACATGCCTCGCGGGTCCGGCGGCCGGGGCCATCGCTCTGCCGGGTCCGTGGCCTAGCCGGTGTTCTCGCGTACGAAGAGCGTCACCGACACGCTCGCCTCGAAGCCGTTGGCGCGCATCAGGGCGGCCGAGGCGGTGTTGCGGGATTCGACGTCGGTGACCACGGCGTCGGCGCCCGCCTCCGTGAGGGTCGCGCAGCAGGCCTTGACCAGGCGGCTCGCGATGCCCTGGCCCTGGTACTCGGGGGCGCACGCGATCCACTCCAGGTTGCCCCAGTCGGAGCGCTGGTCGAAGCCCATCGAGCCGAGGACGAAGCCGGCGAGCCGCTCTCCGTCCAGCGCCACCCAGCAGGCGGACGCCTCGCTGTCGAGGTGGCCGGCGATGGCCGAGAGGGACCAGGACGTGTACGGCTTCACGGAGGTGTCGTAGACCCTGCGGCCCAGCGCGAGGACGTCGGCCAGATGGGTGGCCGTCATCGGGGCGAGGGCGACGGCCCGGCGCTCCGGCGACGCGGCGGGGGTGGACATGCGGGCCTCCCGTGGGCGCGGCGCGGCGCCGGGCCGCGCCTTGGTGACCTCACGCTATGAGGCGGCCCACGGTTACGCATGCCGAGAAGACCCGGGCGGCGGCCGGGCTGTGGCCGGGCGCACGCGCCGCCGGAAGTCCGGCCCGCCGCCGCCCGCCACTCGGCCAACTGGGTTACGCCGGGCCGCCCTTGCCCGGCGGCCCGTATCAGGGGCGTGTGCGTGAACCGCGACCGCGAAGCCCTATCGTGGGGCGCATGTCCGTTCCTGAACTCATCCGCATCGTCTCCCGTTCCTCCCCCATGGCCCTGGCCCAGGTGGAGCGCGTCCGCGCCGAACTCGCCGCGCTGCACCCCGGCATCCGCACCGAGGTCGTACCGGTCACGACCTCGGGCGACCGCTGGATGGGCGACCTGGCGCTGCTCGGCGGCAAGGGGGCCTTCACCAAGGAGGTCGACGCCGCGCTGCTCGCGGGCGAGGCGGATCTCGCCGTGCACTGCGTCAAGGACGTACCGGCGGACCGGCCGCTGCCCGCGGGCACGACGTTCGCCGCGTTCCTCAAGCGCGACGACATCAGGGACGCGCTCATCCACCCCGGCGGCCTCACCCTCGACGAGCTGCCGGCCGGTACGCGCATCGGCACCTCCTCGGTGCGCCGCCGGGCACAGCTCGCCGCCTCGCACCCCGAGCTGGAGTGCGTGCCCATGCGGGGCAACGCGGGACGGCGCATGGAGAAGCTCGCCGCGGGCGACGCCGACGCGCTGCTGCTCGCCCAGTCGGGCCTGGAGCGCATCGGCCGCCCCGACCTGGCGAGCGAGGTGCTGTCCGTCGAGACGATGTGTCCGCCGATCGGTGCCGGCATCCTGGCCCTTCAGTGCCGTGAGGACGACACCGCCACCATCGACGCGGTGACGGACCTCGGCGACCGGGACGCCTGGCGCGAGGCCACCGCCGAGCGCATGTTCCTGCACGTGCTCCAGGGCCACTGCAACTCCCCGATCGCCGGGTACGCGCGCTCCGAGCGGAACGGTGACCTGTCGCTGCGCGCCTGCGTCTTCACCCCCGACGGCAAGACCGTGATCAACGCCCACGAGTGGGCGGGCCCCCTCGACCCGGCGACGCTCGGCACGTCCGTGGCCGTCGCGCTCCTGCGCCAGGGGGCGCGGGAGCTGATCGACGGCATCGCCCACTGACGGAGCCCGCGGGCCTCAGCGCCGCTCGAAGACGGCGACCGTACGGGCGGGGACGGTGAACGTGCCGGACTTCCTCTCGTACGAGGCGGCCCTGACGGTGGCGTCGGCGCCCTTGGCCTGTACGGGGTGCAGTCGGTACGCGGTGTCCGCGAGGGCCCCCACCCGCTGGGTCCGCGCCTGCGGGGTCGCGTTGAAGACGACCACGAGGTCACCGACCCGCATGGTGACGACGCCCGGCGTCTCCGCGGCGGTGCCGGAGAGCGGGAAGGAGAGCCGGGACTGGACCTCGGCGGCCGTCCTCAGGGAGAAGGCGGGCTCGGTCGCGCGCAGCCTGACCAGGTCCCGGTACGCGCCCGACGCCGAGTCGATCTCCCGGCAGCCCGGGTTCAGCGCGGCGGACGCCAGGAGGGGCTTGGCGAAGCTCCACTTGGCCTTGTTGTCCGCGGCCGGCGGCAGCCCGCGCCCGAAGCCGTTGCCCTCCCGGCAGTTCCAGTGGATGGCGTTGAACCAGTCACCGCTGTCGAAGGAGTTGCGGTCCAGGGACTTCGAGCGCAGCAGGTCGCTGCCGGCCTGGGAGAGTGAGGGGCCCTGGGCCAGGGTCGCGGTCGCCATCGCGAGCACCTGCATGCGGGCCCGGTCGGCGGGTGACGTGTCCGCGGGCAGCTTGAAGGCGAGCGCGTCGTACAGCGACTCGTTGTCGTGCGCGTCGGCGTAGGAGAGGGCGTCGCCGGGAGCCGCCGCGTAACCGGCGGGAGAGCCGTTGTAGTCGACCTCCGAGCCCTTGACCCTGCGGCCCGCGGAATCGGTGAACGTGTACGAGGCGAGGTTTCCGGCCAGGCCCACCTTCAGCAGGTCCTGGTAGTGCAGGAGCCTGGCCTTCTGCTGGGCCTCGGTGCCGTTCGACTTGGAGGCGTTGGGGTCGGTGTAGAGGCCGCTCGCGAAGCCCTGGACGCCGGGGTCCTCGTCGAAGGGGCTGCCGCCGCGCACGGCGTCGCGGCTGCGGTCGGAGAAGGTGGCGACGCCCGTGCCCGCCATGTTCTTCTGGGTGGCCTGGACGAAGCGGGCGTCGTCGGCGACCTCGCCGAAGTTCCAGCCCTCTCCGTAGAGGATGATCTTTTTCCCGTCGACGCCGTCCCTCTTGGGGGTCAGCGCGTCCAGGGCCTTGCGCACGGCGACGATGTTGGCCTTGGGGTGATGACCCATCAGGTCGAAGCGGAAGCCGTCGACCTTGTACTCCTTGGCCCAGGTGACCATGGAGTCGACGACGAGTTTGCCCATCATGGCGTTCTCGGGCGCGGTGTTCGCGCAGCACGTCGAGTTGGCGACCGTTCCGTCGGCGAGGAGCCGCTGGTAGTAGCCGGGCACGATCTTGTCGAGGACGGATTCGTCGGCCTGTCCGCTCGCGACGGTGTGGTTGTAGACGACGTCCATCACGGTCCGCAGCCCGGAGCGGTTCAGCCCCTGGACCATCTGCCGGAACTCGACCGTGCGCCGGGTTCCGTCCGGGTCACTCGCGTAACTGCCCTCCGGCACGGTGTAGTGCACCGGGTCGTAGCCCCAGTTGTATCCGTCCTTGGCGGCGGTTTTGCCGACGCACGCCTGCTGCTCCTCGGAGTCGGGGGCCGGCGCCGTCAGGTCGCAGTCGGGCTTGGCCTGGTCGTCCTCGCGCTCGGGGACGATGCCGAAGTCGGAGGCGGGCAGCAGATGGACGTACGACGTACCGGCCTTGGCGAGCTTGCGCAGGTGCTTCATGCCGTCGGACGCCGTGTCGGTGAACGCGCGGTACTTGCCCGGGTGGCGGGAGGTGCGGTCGTCCACGGAGAAGTCGCGGATGTGCAGCTCCTGGATCTGCGCGTCCCGCAGCGGCGTCGCCTTCGGCTTCTTCGTCCTCTCCCAGCCCGCGGGGGCGAGCCTCGGGTCGTCGAGGTCGACGGCGAGGCTGCGGGCGGAGCCGGCGGTCAGGCCGGTGGAGTAGGGGTCGGTGACCTTGTTGGTGACCACCTTCTGGACGCTGGGCGCCCACACCTTCACGACGTACCGGTACGACGTGCCCGCCCAGGCCTTGGGGCCGCTGAGCGACCACACGCCGCTGGCGTCGTCGCGCCGCATGGGCACGGCCTTGCCGCCCAGCTCCAGCGCGACGGACTGGGCCGTGGGCGCCCAGACGGCGAGCGTGGTCCTGCCGTGCCGGAACCGCGGGCCCAGCTCCGCCTTGGTCGCGGCGGCGCTGTAGAGGTCGTCGAGGATGCCCTGCGTCTGGACGCCGGTGGCGGCGAGCAGCGTGCCGTCGGCGTCCTCGCGGACGGCGACGACCTGGCCGGTGAGGGCATGGCGGACCTGGTCGCGGTCGCGCGGGTCGACGGTGAAGGCCGCGTAGCCCTTCAGGTGCGGGTACTTCTTCCGCTGGGCATCGGTGAGACCGCCCTCGGCCGGGGCCAGGCGTATGCGCCGCCCGTCACCGGCGAGCTTCCCGTCCCGCACGGCGAGCCGCCCGTCGGGCGAGTACACCAGCTCGTGGGTCGTGGCGCCACCACTCGGCAGCTCCCAGGCGACGGTGTTCCGGTCGATCCACTGGGCCCTGGCCTTGACCAGATCGACCTGGTCACCCGCTTCGGCGGCGTCGGACGCGCGGGGCGTCGCGGCAACGGAGGACGTCAACGGCGCGACCAGGGCGAGCAGAGCGAGGGCGGAGGTGACGAGGGTACGACGGGGCGAGCCGGTCAAGGGGGTCTCCTTGTGAAGTCGGGGGCCAGAAGCAATCACCGGGGCAAAAATCAGCCCTCCGGCGACCGGGAAGCGGAATGCCGGGGCAAAAATCAGCCCCTCCGGCGTTTGAGGAGCGGGGTCCGGGGCGGAGCCCCGAGGCGGGGGACGGAGCAGCGGGTGGGCCGCCCGGCGGCGGGGAAGCGGAAGCCGGGCGGCCCGTATCGCGGGACGGTTCAGCCGCGCCGCACGGCGCTCAGCACTTGCGGGCCCCCGTGTGCAAAGCCAGCGCCGTGCCCGGCGCGACGCTCGCCGTGAACTGCCCCGAGCCGTTGACCGTGACGGACCTCCGGCCCTGGACGTCGCAGTAGTCGCCGGCGGCCAGCGAGGTCTGGAAGGTGCGGTTGACGGTGGAGCCCTCGTGGTTGATCACCACGTACGCCTTGTCGCCGCGGCCGAACGCGATGGCGTCATTGCCGTTGTCCCACCAGTTGGTCATGCCCGTCCCGCGCGCGGTGTTGCGGAACTTGACCATGCTCCTGATCTCGGGCCAGGCGTGCTGGCACTTCCAGCCGTCGCTGTAGCAGGCCTTCACGTAACCGCCGTCGGGCGACCCGGCATCGGTGTTGCTGAACTCGTAGCCGGAGTGCACGTCGGGCGAGCCGTAGGGCAGGGCGAGCATGAAGACGTGCGCGAGGGTGTACTTCGCGCCGTCCTTGTAGTTGAGGGTCTGGCCGTGCCGCTCGGTGTCGTGGTTGGTGACGAAGACGGACGTCTTCGAGCCGGGCATGTAGCCCCAGCCCTCGCCGTAGTTCTTGAGGTAGGCGAGCTTCTCGTCGTTGAAGACACGCTTGAGGTCCCAGCCGTACCGGAACTCCTGCGCGTCACCGACCGCGGTGTACTCGCTCGGCGACACCGCCTCGTTCGCGCCGAACAGCGTCTCCTGCTTCCAGTAGATGTCCTGCTTGCTCAGCCGCGACTTGATGTTCCTGAGGTCGTCGACGGGCATGTGCTTGGCCGCGTCGACGCGGAAGCCGTCGACGCCGAGCGAGAGGAGGTCGTTGAGGTAGGCCGCGATCCGGCCGCGGACGTACTCCTCGCCCGTGTCGAGGTCGGCGAGGCCGCCCAGTTCGCAGTTCTGGGTGTTCCAGCGGTCCTGGTAGTTGCTGATGGGCGCCTGGCAGTTGTTCATGTCGAAGTGGGAGTACGTGCCCGGGTAGTCGTACTTGGTGAAGCGGGAGCCCGCGGAGCCGGTGCCGGAGGCGTTCGTCATGTGGTTGATCACCGCGTCGGCGACGACCTTGACGCCCGCCCGATGACAGGTGTCCACCATGCTCTTGAACGCGGCCCGGTCACCGAGCCGGGTGCCGATCTTGTAGCTGACGGGCTGGTACGCGGCCCACCATGCCTCGCCCTGGAGGCGCTCCTGGGGCGGCGACACCTGGACGGCGCCGTACCCGTCGGGGCCGAGCTGGTCCGTGCACGCCTTGGCCACCGAGGCGAACTTCCACTCGAAGAGTACGGCGGTGACGTCCTTGCCGCCGGGCGGCGCGGCCTGCGCCTGCGGAGCTCCGGCGACGAGGCTGCCGGCGACTCCGGCGGCGAGGGCGAGGGCGGCGGCGAGGGGTCTGCGGACTCTGGTCTTCCGGGCAGCCATGAGGGCCTCCTGCGTGAGTGGGGATGGCCTTGTCCGGCAACGCGCCGTGCCCGTCAGGCCGTTGAAGGATGTTGCAGCAACATTTCAACGCCGATTTCGGTCGAGACCGTACGACCCCACGGAACCCGGGTCAACCCTTCCGGCACAACTGGGCGCCACACTGCGGTTTCCTGGATTTCATTCAACGCAAGACCTTTCGCAAGAGATTGCGACGGTGTTACGTTCAACGACGACTCCGGCCCGGGCGGTCGGGGGTCCTGAGCAACGGACCCCACGCGCCCGGCCGTTCGGGCCGGGGTCCCGCGAACGGGGAGGCCCCGGTGCCACATCGTTACCCCGCTGCCCCGACCGGGCCGGCGCCGGGCCCTCCCTGCGACACCTCCCCGCGACACCTCACTCAGCGCGGCGCCTGCGCCGTGGACCCCCGGACCACCAGCTCGGGCTGGAAGACGAACTCCGTGTGCTGCACGGGGTTCCCCTGGATCTCCTCGAGGAGCGCGCCCACCGCGGCCGTCGCCATGGCCTGCACCGGCTGCCGCACCGTGGTCAGCGGCGGGTCGGTGAACGCGATCAGGGGCGAGTCGTCGAAGCCGACGACGGAGACGTCCCCCGGCACCGAGAGCCCGCGCTGACGCACCGCGCGGACGGCGCCCAGCGCCATCATGTCGCTGCCGCAGACCATCGCCGTGCACCCCTGGTCCAGGAGCGCGCTGGCCGCCGCGTGGCCGCCCTCGACCGTGAACAGAGTGCGCTGCACCAGCCGCTCGGCCTCCCCCTGTGCCAGGCCGAGCAGGCTGTGCAGCGCCGCGGTGAACCCCTCGGCCTTGCGCCGGGAGGGAACGTACCGGGTCGGGCCGATGGCCAGACCGATCCGCTCGTGCCCCAGGTCGACCAGGTGGCGCACCGCCATCCGGGCCGCCGCGCGGTCGTCGGGCGAGACGAAGGACACCGGGATGTTCTCGTTGTAGCCGTTGATCAGCACGAACGGTGTTCCACGGCCCGCCAGTTCGAGGTAGCGGGTCGGGTCCGCTGTGGTGTCCGCGTGCAGCCCGGAGAGGAACACGATGCCGCTGACGCGGCGCTCCTCCAACTGCTCGACCAGCTCGTCCTCGGTCGCGCCGCCCGGCATCTGGGTGCACAGCATCGGGGTGTAGCCGTGCCCGGCGAGGACCTGCTCGACGACCTGCGCGAAGGCGGGGAAGATCGGGTTGCTGAGCTCGGGGACGACGAGCCCGACGAGACCGGCGCTGTGCCGCTTCAGGCGCAGCGGGCGCTCGTAGCCCAGGATGTCCAGGGCCGCGAGCACCCGCTGCCGCGTACCCGTCGCCACCCCCGGTTTGCCGTTGAGGACCCGGCTCGCGGTGGCTTCGCTCACCCCGGCCTGGGCCGCGATGTCCGCGAGGCGCGGAGCACCGCGGTCGGCCCAGTCCGAGGCGCGCGACGGGGAGATGGTCACACCGCCCACCAGACGGTGGTGTCGGCGGGCAGCTCGGCCTTGCCGTCCACGGCCTCCACGGGGGCGTTGGCGAGCAGGATCCGGCCGGGAGCCGGTATCCGCACCGGGGCACCGGTGGTGTTGGCGGTGCACACGAAGCCCTCGCGGCGGAAGGAGAGGACCCCCTCCGGGGCGTCGAGCCACTCCAGTGAGTCACCCGCGCCGAGGCCCGGCTGTGTCCGCCGTACGTCAAGCGCCCGCCGGTAGAGCTCCAGGGTCGAGTCGGGGTCACCGGTCTGTGCCTGCACGCTCAGCTCGCCCCAGCCGGCGGGCTGCGGCAGCCAGCTCCCGCCCGTGCCGAAGCCGTGGCTCGGGCCTTCGGCGGTCCACGGGATGGGCACGCGGCAGCCGTCGCGGAACCCGTCCTGCCCGCTGGCCCGGGCGAAGGAGGGGTCCTGGCGCACCTCGTCGGGCAGGTCGGTGACGTCGGGCAGGCCGAGCTCCTCGCCCTGGTAGATGTAGGCGGAGCCGGGCAGCGCGAGCATCAGGAGGGTCGCGGCGCGGGCGCGGCGCAGGCCGAGTTCGCGGTCGCCGGGGGTGCGGAGCTGGGTGCCGAGCCCGGGCGGGTTGGCGAAGCGTGTGGCGTGGCGGGTGACGTCGTGGTTGGAGAGCACCCAGGTGGCGGGGGCGCCGACGGGCCGCATGGCGGCAAGTGAGGCGTCGATGACCGCCCGCAGCTCCGCGGCGTCCCAGTACGTGCCCAGGTAGTGGAAGTTGAACGCCTGGTGCATCTCGTCGGAGCGTACGTAGGCGGCGGAGCGCTCGATGGTGGGTGTCCACGCCTCCGCCACGAGGATGCGCTCGCCCGCGTACTCGGCGAGGACGGCGCGCCAGCTCCGGTAGATCTCGTGGACACCGTCCTGGTCGAAGAAGGGCATGGTGTCGTTGCCGAGCAGCATGAGCTGGTCGTGCGCGCCGATGTCCGGCAGGCCCTCGGCCTTGACCAAGCCGTGGGCGACGTCGACGCGGAAGCCGTCCACGCCCATGTCGAGCCAGAACCGCAGGATCGAGCGGAACTCGTCCTGGACTGCCGGGTGCTCCCAGTTGAAGTCCGGCTGCTCGGGGGCGAAGAGGTGCAGGTACCACTCGCCGTCCGGGGTCCGCGTCCAGGCGGGGCCGCCGAAGATGGACTCCCAGTCGTTGGGCGGGAGTTCACCGTTGGCGCCCTTGCCGGGGCGGAAGTGGTAGCGCTCGCGCAGCGGCGATCCGGGGCCCTCGCGCAGGGCGCGCTGGAACCAGTCGTGCTGGTCGGAGGAGTGGTTGGGCACCAGGTCCACGATGATGCGCAGGCCCAGCGCGTGGGCGTCGCGCAGCAGGGCGTCGGCGTGGTGCAGGTCGCCGAACATCGGGTCGATCGCGCGGTAGTCGGCGACGTCGTACCCGGCGTCGGCCTGCGGCGACGAGTAGAACGGGCTGAGCCAGACGGCGTCGACACCGAGGTCCCTGAGGTAGGGCAGCCGGGCGCGGATGCCTGCCAGGTCGCCCATGCCGTCACCGTTGCCGTCGGCGAAGCTGCGCGGATAGACCTGGTAGATCACCGCGTCGCGCCACCAGTCCGTGTGGGTGCCGGAGGCGGGGGCTGTGGGGGCAGCGAGATGCTGGGTCATGTCTTCCCTGGGATCGAGAGATCGAGAGATCGATGGGCCGGGAGAACCGGTGGGCCTGGAGCCGGTGGGCCTGGAGCCGGTGGGCCTGAAGCCCGGTGGGCCGGGAGCCTGGGCCGGGAGCCTGGGCCGGGAGATGCGGTGGCCGAAGGGGTCGGTGGCCGAAGGGATCGGTGGCCGAGGGATCGACGGCCGAGAGGGTCGGTGGCCGAAGGGGTCGACGACCGAAAGGATCGGCAGCCGAGGGATCAACGGCCGAAAGGACGGTGGCCGAAGGGGTCGACGGCCGAAAGGGTCGGTGGCCGAGGGGTCGGCGGCCGGCGGGATCGGTGGTCGGCGGTGTCGGTCAGGACTTTGTCGCGCCGGCCGTGAGCCCGCCGACGAGGTGGCGCTGGACGAAGCCGAAGATCACCGCGGCGGGGACCGCGACGATCACCGCGGCGGCCGTCAGCGAGCCCCAGTCGCTGGTGTACTGGTTGACAAAGGTCTGCAGACCGCCGGCGAGGGTGAGGTTCTCCTCGCCGGTCATGAAGGCGGACGCGTAGGCGACCTCGGCCCAGCCGGTGATGAAGCTGTAGAAGCCGGTGACGGCGAGCCCCGGCTTGGCCAGCGGCACGATGAGCCGCCAGAAGGTGCCGAACGGGTTGAGGCCGTCCACCCGCCCCGCCTCGTCGATCTCCACCGGGATCGTGTCGAAGTACCCCTTCATCATCCAGGCGCAGAACGGCACCGCGATCGTCAGGTAGGTGACGACGAGGCCGATGGGCTGGTTGAGCAGGCCCAGGTTGGCGAGGAGGTTGTAGAGCGGCACGATGAGCACCGCGACGGGGAACATCTGGGTGATCAGCAGCAGCCACATCAGCGGCCGCATGCCGGGGAACTTGAAGCGGCTGACGGCGTAACCGGTGGTGGCGGAGATGAAGACGCCGATGACGGTGGTCAGGCCGACGACGAACAGGGAGTTTCCGACCCAGCTCACGAACTCGGTGTCGTTGATGACGTGGTCGTAGTTGCCGAGCGTGAAGTCCTTCACCACGGCGGTGGAGAACGCCTCGCTCTGCGGCTTGAACGAGGTGATCAGCAGCCACAGCGGCGGCAGGACCGCGATGGCGGCGGCGATGACCAGGGTCACGTGGAGCCCCACGGAGGCCAGCGGCCCGCGCTCGCCGCGCGGTCTGACCTTCGGCTTCGGCTCGCTCCTGGACGTGTTCCCCGTCGGTCGGTTCGTCACGGTCGTCACCAGACTTCTCCCTGCTTGCGGAGCGCGCGGCGGTAGACCACCGCGAAGAGCGAAAGGAGCAGCAGAATGATCACGCCCCAGGCCGCGGAGCCCGCGAAGTCGCGGGGGCTCACGACGAAGGAGAGCCGGTAGGCGTACGTCACCAGGATCTCGGTGGCGTCTCCTGGGCCGCCCCGGGTGAGCAGGAAGATCACCGGGAACATGTTGAAGGTCCAGATGCTGCTGATGAGGATCACCGTGCTGCTGACGGACCGCAGGCCGGGCAGGGTGATGTGCCGGAAGCGCTGCCAGGGGCTCGCGCCGTCCATCTCGGCGGCCTCGTACAGCTCGCCCGGGATGGACTGGAGGCCGCCGAGCATGGCGACCAGCATGAACGGCACGCCCAGCCAGACGTTGACGGTGATCACCGAGATCTTGGCCCACATGGGGTCGTTCAGCCACGGGACGGCGTCGATGCCGCCGCCGGCCAGGAGCTTGTTGAGGATGCCGTTCTTCTCGTTGAAGATCAGCCGCCAGGTGAACACGGAGACGAAGGCGGGCACCGCCCAGGGCAGGATCAGCGCCATCCGGTAGAAGGAGCGCCCCGCCAGCTTGCGGTTGAGCATGTTCGCCAGGGCCAGGCCGAGCGCGAAGGACAGCGCGACACAGGAGACGGTCCAGATGACCGTCCAGGTCAGCCGGTCCCAGAAGACGCCGTCGGAGAGGACCGCGGTGTAGTTGTCGAGGCCGACCGACGTGTACGTCGCCGGGATGTGGTTGACGCCGATGGTGCGCTCGACGTTCGCCTCGTTGGCGTCGGTCGTGGACAGGTAGAGGCCGCGCACCAGCGGATAGCCGATGATCACGCCGATCACGGTGATCACGGGGGCGACCATGGCCCAGGCGTACCAGTGGGTGGACATCGCCCGGCGCAGGCGCCCGGGGCTCTTGCCGGTCCGGTGGTTCTTGCCGGTCCGGTCGGTCTTGCCGGTCAGGTGGCCGCGGCCGCGGATGCCCGTGGCATCCGCGGCCTTCGCCACCGACTGGCCGCTCTCGACAGCCATGAGGCGGTCAGCCCTCCTCTTCTTCCCGTTCCCGCTGCTTACTTGTAGTCCTTGAGGAGCTTGCGGTAGGCGTCACCGACGCCGTCCGCGGCGCCCTGCGGCGATGCCTTGCCGCTGAGCACCTTGCCCATCTGGAGGCGGATCGGCTCGAAGAGGGAGTTGGCCTGCGGGATCCACGGGCGCTCCACGGACTTGTCCACGGCCGGCTTGAAGAACTGCACCATCTGGTTGTTCTTGACGGACTTCTCGTCGTAGACCGACTTGCGGGTGGGCAGCAGGCTGAGCTTCTCGGTGGTCTGCTGCTGCACCTTGGCGGAGCTCATGTACTTGATGAACTCGTAGCTCGCGTCGAGGTTGCCGGAGCCCGCGTAGGCGGCGAGGTTCCAGCCACCCTGCGGGGCCGCCTGCCGGTCACTGCCGCCGGGGACGGGGGCGACACCGAGGTTGCCCTTGTCCGCCTTGAACTCCTTGCCCTGCATGGCGCCCTCGATGGACCACGGGCCGTCGATGGCCATGGCGACCTCGCCGTCCTTGAAGGCGTTCAGCTGGTTGTTGTAGCCGTCGCTCGCGTCGGTGGTGGCGGCCTTGGAGTCGACCAGGTCCTTCATCACCTCGAACGCGGCGACACCCTCGGGGTCGTCGGCGGTGATCTTCTTGTTCTTGGTGTCGAGGAGGTCGCCGCCCTCTCCGTAGAGGTACGGGAGGTAGTAGTACGGGTCGTCGCCGCGCAGGTAGAGACCGGTCTTGCCGGTCTTCGACTTGATCTTCTTCGCGGCGGCCTTCACCTCTTGGAAGGTGGCGGGCACCGGGACACCGGCCTTCTTGAGCATCTTCTTGTTGTAGAAGAGCGCCAGGGTGTCGATGGTCTGCGGGACCGCGTAGGTCTTGCCCTTGAACTTGGTGCTTGCCGCCGCCTGCGGGAGGTAGTCGTCCGGCTTGTCCAGCGCGGCGGTGCCCTCCAGCGGGGCGAGGTAGCCGAGGTTGGCGAAGTCCGCGACCCAGGCGACCTCGGTGCGCATCACGTCGGGGGCGCCGGAGTTGCCGCCGGCGGCGTTCTTGAACTTGGCGTTGGCCTCGCCGAACGCGACGCTCACGTAGTTGACCTTGACGTCGGGGTGGAGCTTCTCGAAGCCCTTGGCGAGCTTCTCGTAGGTCCCCTTCTCCGCGTCGTTCGAGGTGTCCCAGAACGTGACGGTGCCGGAGAGCTTGCCCGAGCTCTTCTTGCCGCTGTCACCGTCGTCACCACCGCACGCTGCCGCCGTCAAGGTCAGGGCCGCGACCAGCGCGGTGGCCCCTATGCCACGCCGCATGTGAACTCCTTCAACTGAACCCGAGAACAAGGGGAGGCGGCATCTCGGCGAGAGGCGCCTCCGGTGAGCCGCACTGGACGCGGCGCCGGGTTGCCAGGGAACGTAACAGGATTGAAAAGCCTCCGAAAGACCTTGCGAGAAATTTCTGCAAGCGTTGGTCATTGTTACCGCTGCGTGTCCTTACGGTTGCCATCGAGGCGCTTGACACGGCCCTGAGGTGGGTGGCATTCGCCGTGGACTCCGCTTCCAAGGCTGCAAGTTTCTTGCATGAACGTGAGCTTGCTGAAAGGTTGCACGTTCTTGCGGGTCCGGTGTGAAAGCGGGCTGATGACAGGTACAGTCCAGTCCATGACCGCACGGCTCGTCGACATCGCAGCGCAGGCGGGCGTCAGCGAAGCCACCGTGAGCCGGGTACTCAACGGCAAGCCCGGTGTCGCGGCGGCCACCCGGGAATCCGTCCTCGCGGCGCTCGACGTGCTCGGCTTCGACCGGCCCTCACGGCTGCGGCAGCGCAGCAGCGCCGGCCTCGTCGGCCTGATCACACCCGATCTGGACAATCCGATCTTCCCCGCCCTCGCGCAGGTCATCGGCCAGGCCCTGACCCGCCAGGGCTACACGCCCGTGCTCGCCACCCAGACCCCCGGCGGCTCCACCGAGGACGAGCTGACCGAGATGCTGGTGGACCGCGGCGTCTCCGGGATCATCTTCGTCTCCGGACTGCACGCCGACACCACCGCCGACATGGAGCGGTACGAGGTGCTGCGCGGCAAGGGTGTGCCCTACGTCCTGGTGAACGGCTTCTCCGCCAAGGTGCGGGCGCCATTCGTCTCCACCGACGACCGGGCCGCGGCGCGACTCGCCGTCACCCACCTGGCCTCGCTCGGCCACACCCGCATCGGCCTCGCGGTGGGCCCCCGGCGGTTCGTGCCCGTACTGCGCAAGATCGAGGGCTTCCAGCTCGGCATGCGCGAGCGCCTCGGCATGACGGCCGATGCCTCCGCGGAGCTGATCGCGCACTCCCTCTACAGCCTGGAGGGCGGCCAGGCCGCGGCGGACACGCTGATCGGCCGGGGCTGCACCGCGATCGTGTGCGCCAGCGACATGATGGCGCTCGGCGCGGTCCGTGCCGCCCGCGAGCGTGGCCTCGACGTGCCCCGCGACATCTCGGTGGTCGGCTACGACGACTCCCCGCTCATCGCCTTCACCGATCCCCCGCTGACCACCATCCGCCAGCCCGTCCAGGCGATGGGCCAGGCCGCGGTCCGCACGCTCCTGGAGGAGATCGGCGGCACCCCCGCCCCGCACAGCGAGTTCGTCTTCCTGCCGGAGCTGGTCGTACGCGACTCGACCGCGTCGGGGCGGCGGGAGGACCGTCGCACCGCCTAACAGCGGGCCGGCAGCAGCGGCTGCCACCAGGCGCGGTTCTCGCGGTACCAGCGCACGGTACGGGCCAGGGCCTCGTCGAAGTCGGCCCGCGGGTGGTAGCCGAGCTCCGTGCTGATCTTGGTGTGGTCCACGGCGTAGCGCCGGTCGTGGCCCTTGCGGTCGGTGACGTGGGTGATGCGGGCCGGGTCGGCGCCGCACAGGGCGAGCAGCCGGTGGGTCAGCTCCAGGTTGGTCAGGGAGGTGCCGCCGCCGATGTTGTACACCTCGCCGGGCCGCCCTCCGGTGCGCACCAGCTCCAGGCCGCGCACATGGTCCTCCGTGTGCAGCCAGTCCCGTATCTGGAGCCCGTCGCCGTACAGCGGCACGCTCTCCCCGTCGAGCAGGGCTGCGAGGAAGCGCGGGATGAGCTTCTCCGGGTGCTGGTGGGCGCCGAAGTTGTTGGAGCAGCGGGTGACCCTGACATCGAGGCCGTGGGTGCGGTGGTGGGCGAGGGCGATGAGGTCGGATGCCGCCTTCGACGCCGCGTAGGGCGAGTTGGGCGCGAGCGGGGACTCCTCGGTGGCCGCGCCGTGCGGCAGTGAGCCGTACACCTCGTCGGTGGAGACGTGCAGGAAGGGGCTCACGCCGTGCCGCAGTGCGGCGTCGAGCAGCGTCTGCGTGCCGAGCACGTTGGTGCGGGTGAAGTCGGCGCCGCCCGCGATGGAGCGGTCCACGTGGGACTCCGCGGCGAAGTGCACGATCTGCCCGTGGCCGGCCACCAGCGCGTCGACCAGTTCCGCGTCGCAGACGCTGCCGTGCACGAAGGTGAACCGGGGGTCGTCGCGCACCGCCGCGAGCCGGGTGAGGCTGCCCGCGTACGTGAGGCTGTCGAGGACGGTCACCGCCGCGCCCGGGCCGCCGGGCCCGAGCAGCGTACGGACGTAGGCGGAGCCGATGAAGCCCGCGCCGCCGGTGACGAGGATGCGGGAGCCGCGGCCGGTGCCCGCGGTCCGGGGGCCGGCGGCGTGCGCCGGGACATTGCCGGTCATGAGGTGAGCTGCACTCTGCTGTGGTCTCCGATGACGAGCCGGTGGGCGCCGGGAAGACGGGGCGCGGGGGACACCGCGGCGCCCCGGCCGATCAGGGAGGTCTCGATGCGGGAGGCCCCCTCGACCTGCGCGCCGCGCAGCAGTACGGAGTGCGCGATGGCGCTGTCCTCGATCCGGCAGTCCTCGGCGATGGATGTGTAGGGGCCGATGCTGCTGTTGCTGACGACGGTACCGGCGCCGATCACCACCGGGCCGACCACGTGGGAGCCGCGTATGACGGCGCCCTCGGCGACCCGCACCCTGCCGACGAGGGTGCTGTGCGCGTCGACCTTGCCCTCGACGAGGCCCGTCATGCCGTCGAGCACCTGCCGGTTGACCTCAAGGAGGTCTTCGACGCTGCCCGTGTCGCGCCAGGGCCGCTCGGTGGTCTCGGCGGACACGCGCATGCCCTGTTCGATCAGCCACTGCACGGCGTCGGTGATCTCCAGCTCGCCGCGTCCCGATGGGCTGATGGCCCGGACCGCGGTGTGGATCTGCGGGCCGAAGGCGTAGACGCCGATGAGGGCGAGGTCGCTGCGTGGCCGGTCCGGTTTCTCCTCCAGTCGCAGGACGTCGCCGTGCTCGTCGAGTTCGGCCACGCCGAAGGCCGTGGGGTCCGCCACCGGGGTGAGCAGCAGCCGGGCCGCGCTCCCCTCGGTCTCGGCGCGCCGGACGAATCCGGTGAGGCCCTCTTGCAGGTAGTTGTCGCCGAGGTAGAGCAGGAAGTCGTCGTCGGCGAGGAACTCCCTGGCGAGCAGCACCGCGTGGGCGAGGCCCAGTGGTCTTTCCTGGTGCAGATAGGTGATCCGCAGCCCGAACCGGGCGCCGTCGGCGACGGCTTCGCGGATTTCCGTGCCGTGCCGGCCGACCACGATCGCGGTCTCGGTGATCCCGGCCGCGGCGATGGCCTCCAGACCGTAGAAGAGCACGGGTTTGTTGGCGATGGGCAGCAGTTGCTTGGCGCTGGTGAAGGTGAACGGCCGCAGTCGGCTGCCCGTTCCGCCCGCCAGGACCAGAGCCTTCAAGGAAGCCGCCCGCTCTGCGGGGCGGCAAGGGGGTGCGTGTCCACGGTTCCCTCCTCGTACTCGAAGCGGCTCCATGACTCAAGCAGAGCCGACCCGATCGCCGCAAGGGCTGTCTGAAAGTTTCTGAAAGCTCTTGCCAAAGGCGTCGGCGGCTTGTTTGACTCGGTCCGTGTTCACCGGGGCACCGCTCAACTCGGGTCTCGGTAGACGCACTTGACGCACGATCGGAACCATGACTGGGGGCAGCAGTGACAGGTCACCGCCAGCGCGCACAGCTGGCCGGGGAGGCCGCCCACCTGGCGCCCGGCGCCTCGGAGGAAACCGCTCTGGGGCAGCGCGTCTTCGCGCACGGCCGAGGTACCGTGCTGACCGATCTGGACGGCGGGGACTACCTCGACTTCGCCGCGGGCACCCTCACGCAGTCGCTCGGCCACTGCCACCCGGAGGTCGTCGACGCGCTCACCACGCAGGCCGCCCGGCTGTGGAACGTGCACGACAGCGCGACCGAGGGTCGGGACGAACTCCTCGACCTGCTCGCCCGGTCGCTGCCCGAGCACCTGGACACGTACGCCTTCTTCTCCACCGGCGCCGAGGCCGTCGAGGCCGCGCTGCGCGTGGTGCAGGCGACCGCTCCCCCGGGCCGCAACCGGCTCGGCGCGCTCCGCCACGGCTTCCACGGCAAGACGATGGGCGCCCGGATGCTGGTGCACTGGGACATCGGCAACCAGGCCTTCGCCGGGAACAGCGTCCTCGGCTACTCGCCGTACTGCTACCGGTGCCCGCTCGACCTGGAGTACCCCTCGTGCGAGGTGCGCTGCGCCTCGCTGGTGCGCAAGCACATCGCCGAGAAGCCGAACGTCTCCGCGCTCGTCTTCGAACCGGTCCTCGGCGCGGCCGGCGTGATCGTCCCGCCGCCCGGTTACTGGGAGCAGATCGCGGAGGCCTGCCGCGCCAACGGCGTGCTGCTGGTCGCCGACGAGGTGCTGACCGGCGGCGGACGCACCGGCACCTTCCTCGCGAGCGAGGCCCTGGGCATCGAACCGGACCTGGTGGTCCTCTCCAAGGGCATGGCCAACGGCTTCCCCTTCGCGGTGCTCGCGGGCCGCGCCGGACTGCTGCGCTCACCCGACGCCGCGAAGGCCGGGTCGTACGCCTCCACCTACGCGAGCAACCCGCTCGGCATCGCCGCCGCGCGCGCCACGCTCGGCGTCATCGAACGCGACCGGCTCACCGAACGCGTACGGGAGTTGGGCGCGTCGCTCGACGAGCGGCTCCGCGCCCTGCGCGAGCGGTACGAGCAGCTCGGCGACGTCCGCGGGGCCGGGCTCCTGGCCGGGCTCGAATTCGTGACCGACAAGGAGAGCCGGACACCCGCTCCCGACATCGCCCGTGACGTCTACACGACCGCGCTCGACCTGGGCCTGCGGACCTCGGTCGGCGGGCACATCATCCGGCTCGCCCCGCCGTTCACGCTCACCGATGCCGAGCTCGACGACGGCGTGCGCATCCTGGCCGAGGCCATCGAGCGGGTGACGTCACCGTGACCGGCTCGGAACCCGTCATCGTCGCGGAGAACCTCACCAAGGAGTTCCGTATCGCCGAACGCGGCCCCGGTCTCCTCGGCGCGCTCTCCACCCTCTTCACCCGCGAGCACCGCATCATCCGCGCGGTGGACGGGGTCTCCTTCGAGATCCCCGCCGGTTCGAGGACCGCGTACATCGGGGCCAACGGAGCGGGGAAGTCCACCACCATCAAGATGCTGACCGGCATCATGACGCCCACCTCCGGGCGCTGTCTGGTCGCGGGCATCGAGCCCTACCGGGAGCGGCAGCGCAACGCCCGCTCCATCGGCGTCGTCTTCGGCCAGCGCAGCCAGCTGTGGTGGGACCTGTCGGTGCCCGACTCCTTCCGCATCCTGCGCCGGATCTACGACATCCCCGATCCTGTCTACCGCCGTAACCTGCGGCTCTACCGCGAACTGCTCGACATCGACGCCCTGGGCACCACGCCCGTACGGCAGTTGAGCCTCGGCCAGCGGATGCGCGCCGAGATCGCGGCGAGCCTGCTGCACGACCCGGCCGTCGTCTTCTGGGACGAACCCACCATCGGGCTCGACATGGTCCTCAAGGAGGCGGTGCGGGTCCTGGTCAACCGCGCCAACCGGGAGCTCGACACCACCGTCGTGCTCACCAGCCACGACATCGGTGACATCGCGGCGATCTGCGACAGCGCCCTGGTCGTCGACCGCGGCCGGGTCGTCCACCAGGGCACCATCCACGACCTGCTGCGCACCGCCGACCGGCGCAGCGTCACCTTCGACCACCGCGACCCGCTGCCCCTGCCCGCCGCCTGCGAGGAGATCGAGCGCGGGCTGCCCGGTGTGCGGGCGAGCGAGGACGACGGCGGGCGCATCCGGGTGGACTATCCGGTCGCGGCCTTCACCTCACGGCAGGTGCTCGCCTTCCTCCTGGACCGCTTCGACCTGGCGGACTGCTACGCCCCCGAGCCCGACCTGGAGGACGTCCTGCGGCGCGTCTACGAACGCGACGCCGACGAGAGCCGGTCCAAGGACGAGCAGGCCGCGCCCGCCGAAAGCGGTGCCGCATGAGTGTGGTGACCCGCACCCGCCGCTATGTGCCCTTCGCCACCGGCGGGCTCCAGTCGCTGCTCCAGTACCGCTCGATGTTCTTCGTCACCGGGGTCACCGCGGCGGCGGGGGCAGCCGTGACGGTCTTCCTGTGGCGGGCCGTGTACGCGGGCTCGCCCGGCGCCGGGCCCGGCGGGTTCACGTCGGCCGGCATCACCACGTACCTCCTGGTGGCGCAGGTGCTCCAGGTGCTTCACGCCAACCGCGTCGACGACGAGGTGGCCGCCGAGGTCTACCGCGGCGACGTGGCGGTGATGCTGGTGCGTCCGGTCAGCTATCCGCTGGTGCGGTTCGCCGCCTGTCTGCCGGTGGTGGCGGCCAACGCGCTGCTCGTCGGCGTCCCCGTCCTGCTGCTGTTCTCCTTCCTCGTCCCGATGACGGCGCCGACCGCCGGGGACGCCGCGCTGTTCGCCCTTTCCACGCTCCTGTCGGTGCTCATCGCCTTCTGCGTGAACCTGCTGACCGGCATGACCGGCTTCCTCACCACCAACACCTGGGGCGTGCGGATGCTCAAGCAGAGCGTGGTCGCGTTCTTCGCCGGACAGCTCGTGCCGATCGCGCTGATGCCGGGCCCCCTGGCGGCCGTCGCCATGGCGCTGCCGTTCAGAGGCATGGTCGACGGCCCGCTGACCCTGCTCCTCGGGCGGTACGAGGGGGTCGCGGGAGCCCTCGGGGTGCTGGCCCAGCAGGCGGGCTGGGTCGTGGTCCTCGCGGGTCTGTCCACGGTGCTGTGGCGCGCCGCCACCGGACGCCTGGAGGTGCTCGGCGGATGACGCGCACGGCTCTGCGGTACATCCGCCTCTCCTTCTTCCTCGGCGGCGTCGGCCTGCACCGCCTTGCCGCCTACCGGCTCGACTTCGTGCTCGGCGCCGGGGCGTTCCTGGTGCGCGTCGGCATCCAGACGGCCGTGGTGGGGCTGGTCTTCCGCCAGGTGCCCTCGGTGGGCGGCTGGTCGTACCACGAGGTGCTCTTCCTGCTCGGCTTCTCCCTGCTGCCGCGCGGCCTGGACCACCTCTTCACCGACCAGCTCTGGGAGCTGGGCCGCAAGCTGGTGCAGCGCGGTGAGTTCTACCGCTACCTCATCCGGCCGGTGAACCCGCTGTTCTCCCTGCTGTCCGAGCGCTTCTTCCACCCCGACGGGCTCGGCGAGCTGATCGTCGGCGTAGTGCTCGTGACCTGGGCGGGCAGTGAACTCGGCCTGGACCCGACGGCATTGCAGTGGGCGCTCGCGCCGCTGCTGGTGCTCTGCGGCGCGCTGATCCACACCGCCGTGAAGCTGTTCTTCGCCTCGCTGTCCTTCTGGACCGTGACGAGCCTGCCCGCGATGTACGCCGCCACACAGGTGTCGGAGTTCGCCTCCTACCCGCTGGACATCTACCACTCCTCGCTGCGCTCCCTGCTGACCTGGGTGCTGCCCTTCGCCTTCACCTCGTACGTGCCCTGCGTCTACCTCCTGACGGGTGACACGGGCCTCTTGGTGTGGCTGCCCGTGGTGACGGCGGGGGCGGTGCTCACGGCCCTCGCCGTGTGGCGGCGCGGCATCAACCGATTCGACATGACCGGGAGTTGAGACGCCGCATGATCCGCGACGAAGACCTCGAACCGCTGCTGCGCACCGCGCCCTGGATGTCCGAGGACGGCCGCATGGCCGACCGCTACGAACGCGTCGACCACGCGGTGCTCGGCTCGGCCGCGCTGCTCCTGGTGGTCGCCGCGGTCGGCGGCCCCGCGCACGGGCAGCGGTTCTTCCTGCCCGTGCGCCCCGGCGGCACACGGGGCATCGAGGAGGCGCACGGCAGCACGGAGTTCGACGCCGCAGCCGTCGCCCGTGCCTGCTCCGGCGGGGAGCTGGTGACCGCGCGCGGCGGCACCGTACGCTTCCGCGGTGCGGGCGGGCCCGCGCCCGAGGTGCGCAGACTCCCCTTCGAGCAGGGCTGGTCCTCCAACGCCCTGTCCCTGGTGGACATCGCGGGGGTCCCGCACATCCACAAGACCTACCGCAGGCTCGACGACGCCGTACGCGAACCGGAGCTGCTGCGCCGCATGAGCGGCACCGGGCACACCCCCACGTGGGTCGGCGACTACACCTACACGGACCCGGTCACGGGCGACCGGCATCCGCTGGGCGTGATCTACCGCTACGCCCCCGGCGACGGCATCGACCTGCCGCTGCGGGAGAACCTGCGGTCGCTGTGGCCGCGTCTGACCGATGCCCGGCAGTCACCCGCCGACGTGGTGCGGCCCCATCTGCTGCCGCTTGAGGACCGGCTCCGCGCGGCCGGCAACTTCCTGCACGCCTTCCACCGCGACCTCGCGGCGCGGCTCGGCGGCCCCGCGCCCGCGGGGTATCCGGCGCGGGAGGCCCTGGCGCGGGCCGCCGAGCGGCGGACCGAACTCGCCCGGGCGCAGGTGGCCCTGCCCGAGCCCTCCTGGCGTGCCGCGTTCGCCGCCCTGGAGTCCGAAGTGGCCTCACTGGGCGCGGCGTTCGACGGCCTCGGCGAGGTGCCGGGGGCGGGCCCGTGCCACGGCGACCTCCACCTGTCCCACCTGCTGTGCGGGCCCGGCGCCGTCACCGGCTGGCGGATGAGCGTGATCGACCTCTCCACGCCGGCGCTCGGCCCCGACGAGCCGGGCTGGGCCGCGCAGTCGCCCCTCCAGGACCTCGTCGCCGTGGAGCGCGCCCTGGAGTACTTCGCGGCCGACGAGGCGGCGTTCGAGAGCGCCCGGCGCCTCGGCGTGGACTCCCTGGAGACGATGCGCGGCGCCCTGGACGGCGCCCCCGGCTGGGCCGACGCGGACCGGGCCGTCCTCGGCCAGGTGTTCCGCACGGCCGACCTGTGGCGCGAGCGCGTGCTGCGGCTGCTGCTCGGCCCGGCCGCCGACAGCCCGCTGCGGCGCCTGCTGTACCTGCGGCGGCTGCTGCACGAGCTCGCCTACAACTGCGCCCACGCCCGCCCCTACCACGCCGCGATCGACCTGCGCCACGCCCTGACGCTGGGCGGCGCGCGCACCCCCGCCCTCCATCCCGCCTCCGCTTCTACCTCCGCGAGGACGTGACCGTGACCGAGCCGACCGACCCGCGCCTGCACATCATCGAGACGTACTTCGAGTGCTGCGGCTTCGACCACACCTTTCTGCAGGGCGGCACCTCGGTGTACCTGTGGAACCTCTCCCGGGCCTTCGCCGCGCGCGGCCACCGGGTCTCCATCGTCACCCCGGCCCACGGCCGGCTCGACGACCTCCGCGAGCGGTACGAGGTCGAGGACCTGCCGTACGAGGACGTCCACACGGTGCCGATCGTCCTCGACCCCCAGGTGTGGCGGGGCTTCCCCGCCGAGGTCTCCCTCCAGTTGCGCACCACCGCCCACCGCATCCGCCTCGACGGGGTCGACCTGTACTTCCTGGCCGACGACTACCTCAACAAGCTGCCGGAGACGTTCTATCCGCCGTACTCGGCCAAGGGCAGCGATCTGGTCTTCTTCAAGCCGCTCGTCTTCCAGGTCGACAGCGTGCGGTTCCTGCGCACGTGGTTCGGCGACGAGAAGGCCCTCGTGCACGCCCACGAGCCGTACTACCACTACCTGCTGCCCGCCGCGCTGCGCGACGACCCCTCGAAGCTGGTCGTCAGCAATGTGCAGAGCAACATGCCGATCACCAAGAAGGTGTACGCGCCCAAGGTGCGGCGGCTCCTCGACGAACTGGGGGTGGATGTTTCCCTGCCCGCGCCGGACACCGCCGACGCGCTTCCCGCGGCGATCCGCCAGTACCAGCAGCTCACCCATCTGCACTACGACTACCCGTCCGACCACGTCGCGGTCTACGAACTGACCGCCGAGCACGCCGACCTGATCGACTTCCTCTCCGAGGGACAGCTCGACTTCTACGCGTCCTTCCGGGACACGCCCTTCGAGCAGCTCTTCGCCCGGTTGCCGATCGCCGACGTGGTGCGGCGCAACGCGCACAAGATGTTCGTGGGCGGCTGCGCGATCTCCGACGAGTGGCTCGGCTGGGACCCCGCCGACGTCGACCGGGACAAGGTGCTCGGCGGCCTCGGCCTCGACCCGGCGCTGCCCACCTTCTTCCACAACGCGCGCTACGCGGTCCACCACAAGGGCCAGGTGGAGCTGTTGCGCGCGGTGGACCGCGTCCTGTCCGACGGGCTCGCCGCCAACTTCGTCGTGCGCTGCATCTCCGCCGACGGCATCGACGACCCGTTCTTCCACGAGATCGCCCGGCGGCACCCGGGCCGGCTGCACCTGGAGTGGGAGCGCGTGGACGAGCGGAGCGTCTTCGAGTACGCCGCGTCCGCCGACTTCTGCCTCTTCCCCTCCAAGTTTGAGATGGACACGTTCCTGATCGCGCAGGGCGAGGCGATGGCGGCCGGCGCGGTCCCCATCGCCACCGACCAGCGGGGCATGGCCCACTTCCGGCACGCGGACGGACCCGGGACCACCACCGGCTTCGCGGTGAACCGGTCGTTCGCCGAGGACGACGAGCTGCTGACCGCCGCGCTGACGGCACGCGTCAAGGAGGCGGTGGCCCTGTGGGCCGACGACCCCGGCCGCTACCGGGAGCTGGCCGACCGCTCGGCCGCCGTCGCCCGCACCTTCACCTGGGAGCACTGCGCCGACCTGCACCTGGCCGCCTTCACCCGGCTCTGGCGCGGCGAGCCCGCACAACTGCCCGCCGGACGCGCCCTGCGCCACGGCTGGACGGAGCTGCTGCCGGACGACCTGCTCACCGTCGACGCGGCGGTCGAGCACGGTGACCTCGCCGCGTACGAGCGCCTGGCCCCACTGGACGACGGCGCCGCCCGGCGGTTCTTCGACGCCGCCTGGCGGCGCGCCGACTTCGCCACCTGCGAGCGGGTGGTCCGGAGCCGCCCGGACGCGGTGCCCGCCGAGGACGTGACCCGGCTGCGCACCCGCCTCGCGCTCCTGCCCGAAGGACGGCTCGGCTACCGGCTCGCGCACGCGGACCGTGTCGAACTGGTCCTGCCCGCGCCGCCCGACGCCCACGGCCGGGCACGGCCCGAGGTACGGCCGCTGGCCCGCACCGCCCCCGGCGAGTTCGCGGGACCCGCGCCGGAGCGCCCCGGCGCATGGCTGCTGCTCACCCTCTCCTCCGGACGCGTGACCTGGGACGAGGTGCGGCATGGCTGAGCCGGACGCGGTACGGACCGTGCTGCTCGCGGGCGGCGAGGGCCGGCGCATGGGCCCCCTCGGCACCGGCCGCCTCAAGCCCCTGGTGCCCTACGGCGGCGCCTGCCGCCTCATCGACTTCAGCCTGGCCAACGCGCGGGCCTCCGGGCTCGGCGAGGTCGTGCTGCTCTCCCAGTACGAGGAGCGGCAGCTGATGGACGACCTGCACCGGGTGTGGAACACCTCCGCGGACTTCCGGGTGCACTTCGGCCCGTACGACCACGCCTACCGCACGGCCGACGACGGCCTGCCGAGCGAACTGCCCGAGCGCACGTGGCCGCTGGAGCGCGGCACCGCCGACGCGCTGATCCGCAAGAGCGAGTACGTCTTCGGCGGCGACGCCGAGCAGGTCCTCGTGCTCCACGCCGACCACGTCTACCGCTTCGACTACGGGCCCCTGATCGAGGAGCACCGGGCGTCGGGGGCCGCGCTGACCGTCGCGTACCAGCGCATCGAACCGCGCTGGGTGCACCTCTTCGGCATGGTCGAGTTCGACGCCACGGGGCATCTGACGGCGTTCGTCGAGAAGCCCGAGAACCCCACGAGCGACCTGGTCTTCGCCGCGTTCTGCGTCTTCGACGCGCGCGTGCTCCGCCGCCACCTGGAGCTGCTCGACGGCACGGACTGGCAGCACGACATCAGCCGCGACGTGATCCCGGCGATGCTCGCGGCCGGGGAGCACATCCGCGGCCACGAGGTCGCCGGGCACTGGCAGGACATCGGCACCGTCGAGCGCTACCACCGCGCGCACCTCGCCCTCGCCTCCCCGCAGCCAGGACCGCCGGGCCCGCCCGCGCTGCCCGTCGAGCGGATGCCCTGGACCCTCGCGCCCGAGGTGGCGCGCCGCCGGGTGGCCCGCGCCCCCGGCGTACGGGACTCCGTGGTCCCCGCCGACCTGGTCAACCACGGCCTGGTGGAGGACAGCGTGGTGTTCCCCGGCGTCCGTATCGGTGCCGGGGCCAGGGTGCGGCGCAGCGTCGTCCTGCCCGGTGCCACCGTGCCGCCGGGCGCCGATCTGGTCTCGGCGGTGGTCCTGGAGGACGGCGGCGTGCAGCAGGTGGCAGACGGGGTGCGGCCGTGATCGGGGCCATCGGCCGCGGCGCCGCACACATCGACCGGCCGGGACCGTGCGCCGCTTCGGCGCGCGCCGTCCCCGCACAGTGAGGGAGCGCTTCTTCCGTGCACATCATCCATGTCTCCTTCGAGTGCGGCGGTTTCGACGGCCGCCTGATGCGCGGCGGTCTCTCACCGCTCGTGTGGAACCTGTCGCGTGCCTACGCGGCGCGCGGTCACCGCGTCTCGGTGATCACCCCGGCGCACGGCCTCCTGGACGCGCTGCGGGAGGACTTCGCGATCGAGGAGACGGCCTACCGCCGCGAGCACTCGGTGCCGCTGGTCCTGGATCCCGAGGCGTGGCCGGACCATCCGGGTGAGGTCACCCTCGACGTGACCACACGCGCCCACCGGCTCCGTCTTGACGGCGTCGACGTGTACTTCCTGTCCAACGCCCACCTGGATCTGCTCCCCGACCGCCTGTACCCGCCGCCGGGCACGGTGGGGCGCGACCTCGCGCACTTCAAGCCGCTGGTCTTCCAGGTGGACGCGGTGCGCTTCCTCGACGAGCTGACCGGCGACGAGCCGGCCGTGGTGCACGGTTTCGAGCCGTCCTACACCTGGCTGCTGCCGCCGGTTCTCGGCGCGGCCCCGCGGCTGCGCACCGCCGTCACGGTCGCCGCCAACGCGCCCGTCACGCAGAAGCTCTACCGGCCGCAGGTGGAACGGCTCCTCGACCTGTTCGGGGTGGGCGACGCCGTAGCCCTCGACGCCCTCGACGCGCCGCCTCCCGTGGAAGGCAGCGCCACGGCGGTGATGTCCCGTGCCCTGGCCGGCACCCGCATGCACGACGAGTACGGCCCCGACCACGTCGGGCTCTTCCCGCTGGTCACCGAGCACGCCGATCTCGTGGACTTCGTGTCGCCCGGACAGCGCGCGTACTACAGCACCTTCCGCGACACCCCCGTGGAGGCGCTCTTCGACACCCTGCCGGTCGCGCGGCGGCTGCGCGAGCAGGCCCACAAGCTCCTGGTGGGCGGCTGCGGCATCGCGGAGAGCTGGCTGGACCGCGACCCGGCCGCCGTCGACCGTGACGAGGTCCTGCGTGCGCTCGGACTCGATCCCGCGCGCCCCGTCTTCTACCACGCGGCCCGCTACGCGGTGCACCACAAGGGCCAGTTGGAGCTGGTGCGGGCGATCGAGGAGGTCCTCGCCACCGACCCGGAGGTCAGCTTCGTCATCCGCTGCTCGACCGGCCGGGGCGGCCAGGAGTCGACGGGCGCCGCCAACGCCTACTTCCAGCAGGTCGCCGACCGCCATCCGGGCCAGGTCCACCTCGACTGGCGGCTGGCCGACGAGGACACCCTCTTCGCGCACGCCTCCTGCGCGGACTTCTGCGTCTACCCGTCCAAGTTCGAGCTGGACGGTTTCCTCATCGCCCAGGCCGAGGCGATGGCGTGCGGGGCGGTGCCCATCGCCACCGCCCAGCAGGTCACCGCGCACTTCCGGCACGCGCTGCCGCTCACCGACCCGGCGGCGACCGGGTTCGCCGTACGCGGCTCGTTCCACGACGACGATCCAGCCCTTGCCCGTGAGCTCGCCGCGCGCATCAGGGAAGCCGCCGCCGTCTTCCGCCACGACCCGGACACCTACGCCCGCCTGTCCGCCAACGCCCGCCGCACCGCACGGGAGTTCACCTGGGAGCGTGCCGCCGATGCGCGGCTCGCCGCCTTCGCCTCCCTGCTGCGCGGCGAGCCGCTGCGCTTCCCCGACGAGGAGGCCATCGGGTACGGCTGGTTCGACCGGCTGTCCGACGCGGCCCGGCACGAGCACCGCGACCTCATCGCGCGCGTCGCCGCCGAGCGCGGTGACCTCGCCGCCTACGGGCGGGTCGCCCCGCTGGACGCGACGGCGTACGAGCGTCTCTTCGAGGCCGCGTACGCGCGTGCCGACTTCGCCCGCTGCGCGGAGGTGGCCCGCGCGGCGGACCGCCCTGACCTCGCGGACCTGATCCGCGAGCGCTGCCGGGTGACCCGCGCGCAGGGCGGCACGCTGACGGTGACCTACCGCCACCCGGGCCTCGAACGGGTCCAGATCGTGGCATCGGCCGCCGCCGGGACCGTCGACGCGCGCGAGTCCGCCGCCGAGGCGCTGGCCTCCGACGAGCCGGTGCCCACCGGCAGCGGGGCCGCGCTCGTGGCCCTCGAACCGGCCGGCGACGGAGTGTTCCGGGGCCGCGTCGACGGGCCGCAGGACGGCCGCGACCTGGCGCTGATGCTGACGCTGCGGTCGGGCCGTGTCACCTGGGACACCGTGCCGGTGACCGATCCGCCCTACCGTGTCGTCGCCACGGACCTGGACGGCACCCTGCTCCGCGGTGATCTGACCGTCTCCGAGCGCACTCGCCGGGCTCTGGCTCTCGTCGCGGAGGCCGGGGCGCACCACCTGGTCGTCACCGGGCGTCCCGCGACGGCCTGCAAGGACTTCCTGGCCGGGCTCGGCTACCGGGGTCTGGCCGTGTGCGGACAGGGCGCCCAGCTCTACGACGCGGCCACCGACCAGCTCCTGGAGTCCGTCGCGCTCGACCTGGACCTCGCCCGCGACGTGGTGGAGCGCGCCGAGGCGGTGCTCGGCACCCTGGAACTCGGTGTCGTCACGGCACCGCCCGAGAGCCGCTTCAAGGTCACCCCCCGCTTCGGGGAACGCGTCAGGCACGGCTGGGACGTCACCACCGACCGGGCCCTGCTGTGGACCTCGCCCATCGACAAGCTCGTACTGCACCACCCGGATGTGCCCGAGGACGATGTCGCCGCCACCGTCGCCGAGCTGTGCGGTGACGCGGTCTCCGTGGTGCATTCGGTGAAGGGCATGGTGGAGGTGCTGCCGCCCGGCGTCACCAAGGGCGCGGGCGTGGCACGCGCGGCGGCGCTCCTCGGCTTCACGGGCGCCGACACCATCGCCTTCGGCGACATGCCCAACGACATCCCGCTGCTCGCCTGGGCGGGACATGGCGTGGCGGTGGCCAACGGACATCCGGCGCTGCGGGCCATGGCCGACGAGACGGCGCCCGGCAACGACGAGGACGGGGTCGCGACGGTCCTGGAACGCCTCTTCGCCCCCGCTCGGGCGCCGGGCTCCCCCGTGCCCGCTCTCCGCAGGGAGGCGGCGCATGACTGACGCGCTCGTCGAACTCGCGCGCGCCCACGGCGTGGCGACCGCGTACACCACCGACCGGGGACAGCGCGTCTCCGTCCCTTCCGGCACCCTCGTCGCGGTCCTCGGCGCCTGCGGAGTGGACGCCACCACGCCGTCCGCGGCACGCGAGGCCCTGGACCGCCACCACGGCGAGCTGGCCGCGCGGCTGCTGCCGCCCTGCGTCGTGACGCGCGCCGGTAAGGGCGTGACGCTGCCCCTCCGCGGTGTGGCCGAGGTGGCGGTGGAGGGCGGCGGAACCCTGCCGGCGGATGCTCCGCTGCCGCCCGGCCACCACACCCTGCGGGTGCGCGTGGGCGGGCGCGAGGCGCGGGCCCCGCTGCTCGCCGTCCCCGACCGCGTGGCCGTGCCCGACCGCCGCACCTGGGGCTTCCTCGTCCAGCTCTACTCCGTGCTCTCCCGCCGCTCCTGGGGCATGGGCGATCTGTCGGACCTCGCCGATCTCGCCACCTGGTCGGGGCGGGACCTCGGGGCCGGTTTCGTCCAGCTCGGCCCGCTGCACGCCGTGCCGCCGGGGCCGCTGCCGGACCCCTCCCCGTACCGTCCGAGTTCGCGCCGCTTCCCCGATCCGATGCACGTGCGGGTGGAGGCGGTCCCGGAGTACGCGTACCTGGACCGGGCGGGACGCGACGCCGCGCACGCCCTGACCGCCCGCGCCCGAACCCTCAACTCCGCGGTCCTTGACGGCAGTTCACTCATCGACCGGGAGACGGTCCGCGCCCTCAAGCACCAGGCGCTGCGCGTCGTGCACACGGTGCCGCTCTCCCCCGGCCGCGCGGCCTCCTTCGCCGCCTTCACCGCGCGCGAGGGGCAGGGCCTCACCGACTTCGCCACGTGGTGCGCGCTGGCCGACGTGCACGGCGCGGACTGGCGGGCCTGGCCCGTGGAGCTGCGCGATCCGCACTCCCCCGCCGTGGCACGGGCCCGCGACGCGCTCGCGGAGAGCGTCGCGTTCCACCGCTGGCTGGCGTGGATCACCGACGAACAGCTCGCCGCCGCGCAGCGGGCGGCGAAGGACGCGGGCATGGCGGTCGGGCTCGTGCACGACCTGGCCGTCGGGGTGGCGCCGGACGGCGCCGACGCCTGGGCGCTCCAGCACTGTCTGGCCACCGGGATGAGCGTCGGCGCGCCACCGGACGACTTCAACCCGCTGGGCCAGGACTGGGGCCAGCCGCCCTGGCGCCCGGACGCGCTCGCCGCGGCGGGCTACCGGCCCTTCGCGGACCTGCTGCGCTCGAACCTGCGGCACGCGGGCGCACTCCGCGTCGACCATGTGATGGGCCTTTTCCGGCTGTGGTGGGTCCCCGAGGGGCGCCCGCCGTCCGAGGGCACGTACGTACGGTATGACGCGCAGGCCATGCTGGGCGCGCTCACCCTGGAGGCCCACCGGGCGGGCGCGTGCGTCATCGGCGAGGACCTGGGCACGGTGGAGAAGGGCGTGCGCGAGGAGCTGGCCGGACGCGGCATCCTCGGCACCTCGGTGCAGCGCTTCGAGTACGTGGGCGGCAGCGAGGGCAGGCACGGGCCGCTGCCGCCCGACCAGTGGCGCGCGAACTGCCTGGCCACCCTCACCACCCACGACCTGCCGACCACCGCGGCCTGGCTCAGCGGTGAACACGTCGAACTGCGCGAGCGGCTCGGCCTGTTGACCCGCCCCGCGCGGGAGGAGAAGGCGACAGCCGCTGCCGAGCGCGACGGCTGGCTCGCCGAGCTGACACGGCTCGGCCTGCTGCCGTCCCCGGACGGCGAGGTGGCGGCCCTGCACCGCTTCCTGCCGCTCACCCCGGCCCTGATGCTCGGGGTCTGGCTGCCGGACGCGACGGGCGACCGCCGCCCGCAGAACCTGCCGGGCACCTCCACGGTGCACCCCAACTGGCGCCTTCCGGTGTCCGACGCGGGCGGCCGCCCGGTTCCGCTGGAGGAGCTTCCCGCATCACCCCTCGTACGGACGGTCGCCGGTGTCTTCGCCGATCTGCGGCCGCACCCCGTACCGCCGCCACCGCACCACCCCGACACCCGATCGACGACGCCGTCGACGACCTGAAGACCGAACGAAGACCGAGGAGAGAGATGGCAGGCCAGGTTCTTGCCGAGGCCGCGGGCGTCCGTGAGGACGCCGGAGGCTTCGACCTGCACGCACCGGACGGCACCGGCTACCGGGTCGACGTCACCGACGGGGTCTTCTCCCCGGACAACCCGCTTCTTGCCCGCCACCTGGAGGGGCGCCGCGTGGTGGCCTTCGTGGGGCCCACCGTGGAACGCCTCTACGGGCGGCAGTTGCGCGCCTACCTGGGCGCGCGTCTGGAGCCGGACAGCTGGAGCGTCCACCCGATCCCGTCCGGGGAACACAACAAGTCGCTCACCTCCGCCGAGCAGGTGTGCGCGACCGCCAAGGCCGCCGGGCTCGACCGGCACGGCGTGATGCTCGCGGTGGGCGGCGGGATCGTCGCCGACATCGTCGGCTTCGCCGCCTCCATGTACTCGCGCGGCATCCGCTACATCAAGGTCAACACCACCCTGGTCGGTCAGGTCGACGTCGGTGTCGGCGTCAAGACGGGGGTCAACGGCCTGCACACGAAGAACATGTTCGGCGCCTACCACCCCGCCCACGCCTCGCTGAACGACCCCGCGCTCCTCGACACCCTGCCGGCCCGCGAGATCCGCTGCGGTCTCGCCGAGATCGTGAAGATGGCGGTGATCCTCGACGGTGACCTGTTCCAGGCCCTGGAGCGGCACCCGGACGTCTTCCGGCGCCCCGGCCACTCGGCCAACGCGGAGCTGGAGACGTACGTCATCCGTACGTCGATGCGGCTGATGATGGAGGAACTCTGCCCCAACCTCCGCGAGAAGGAGCTCGCGCGCCTGGTCGACTTCGGCCACACCTTCAGCCCCGTCATCGAGACGGCGGGCGGCCACCGCCTTGAGCACGGCGAGGCGGTCGCCGTCGACATGGCGCTCTCCGCCCACCTCGCCCGGCTGCTCGGTCTCGCGGACGCCGGCACCTGCGAGCGGATCGTCACGCTCCTCGAGCGGATCGGCCTGCCCGTCCACGACGCAGCGACGTGCACGCCCGACCAGATGACGCAGGCCCTGTGGGCCTCCTGGCAGCGCCGGGGCCGCAAGCTCCACCTGGTGGTGCCCACCGGGATCGGCAAGGCGGGCTTCGTCGACGAACTGGAGGACATCCCCCAGGAGGTCCTGCGCGAGGCCCTCGACGCGCTCGCCACCCGGGCCGCCCGCGCCCCGCGCACCTCTCCGGCCACGAAGGGAGCGACGCGATGACCGACCGCGTACCCAACCTGCGGGACCTCCTCGCCGGCAAGGAGCACGACCACGGCGGGCTCGGCACGATCCTGGCGCACCGCGTGTTCACCCGCGGACCGGGCGGCCCCGGCGCCGAGTTCATCGACCTCGCCGTGCTGCCGCCGGGCACCTCCATCGGGCGCCACCGGCACGGCGCGGACCACGAGACGTACGTCGTGCTCGCCGGTGACGGCCTGATGTACCGGGACGGCGAGGAGTTCCGCGTGGGCCCCGGCGACATCGTCGTCAACCTTCCCCATGGCGAGCACGGGCTCCTGAACGACCGTGACACCGACCTGCACCTGCTGGTCTTCGAGGAGGAACTCCGTGCCGACGGCCACCATCACGGCTGACCCCGAACACACCGTCGTCGACGTGGGCGGCACCACGCTCCGGGTGGGCACGTACGCGCCCGCCACCGGCGAACTGACCCGCGTGCGGCGGATGCCGGTCGACGGCATGGCCCGCGATCCCGGCGCCTGTGTCCCCGTGCTCCAGGAGCGGATGGTGGAACAGCTCGTACGTGAGGTGTCGCGGCACACGGCCGGGCGCGCGCCGGGTCCTGTCGGGGTCGCCTTCGCCGGGCCGATCACCGCGGACGGCCTGGTCCTCGCGGCACCGACGGTATGGGGGCGCAGCGGCGATCCCCTGCCGCTCGGCGCCCTGCTCACCGAACGGCTCGGCAGACCCGTCACCGTCGTCAACGACCTCACGGCGGCGGCCTGGCGGTACGCGGCCACGGAGCAGGAGCCCTTCTGCCTGCTGACCGTCAGCTCGGGCATCGGCAACAAGGTCTTCCGGGACGGTGACGTGCTGCTGCACCCGGCGGGCCACGGCGGCGAACTGGGCCACTGGACCTGCGACCCCTCCCCGGATGCGCCGCTGTGCGACTGCGGGGGCCGGGGCCACCTCGGCGCCATCGCCTCGGGCCGGGGCGTGCTCGCCGCGGCCCGGCGCGCGGCGGCCGCCGACCCGGACGGATTCGCCCGCTCCCGCCTCGCGGAGCTGTGCGAGGACCGCGTCGAGAACCCGGCCCTCGCCAAGGCGCTCGCCGAGGGCGACCCCTTCGCCACCGGCGTGCTGCGTGGCGCCCTCGTACACCTCGCGCGGGCGATCGGCGCCGTCTTCGCCTCGGTGGGGGTGTGCCGCTACATCATCGTGGGCGGCTTCGCGCTGGCCGTCGGCGAGCGCTACCGGCAGCTCCTGGTCGAGGAGCTGGCGCGGCAGGGCTGCTTCGGGCTCACGCCGGAGCGGATCGACGCCATGGTCACGCTCGGCGCGCCCGACGACGACCACGGGTTGATCGGCGCGGGCCGGCTGCTCGCCGCCCGCCATCCGGCTCGGACCGGGCGGGCGGCGCGGTGAGGCGCGTGTCCTCGCTCGTCGTCGGCAGCGGTTTCGTCGGCACGGGCATCGCCCGCCGCCTCGTGGCGGCGGGCGACGCGGTCACCCTCGTCTCGCGCGGTCACCCCGCCGACCCCCCGGAGGAGTACGGGGCACGCTGGTCCGCCCTTGACGCCACCGACGCGGAGGCCTGCGGCCGTCTGGTGTCACGGCTGCGGCCCCGCCGCATCGTCCTGGTGCACGGCCCCTCGGACGTCACCTGGTGCGAGGCACACCCCGAGGAGGCGGCCCGCGCGCACTCAGCGGTGGCCGCCTCCTTCGCGGCCCTCGGCGGACGTTCACGCATCGTCATGATCTCCACGGACAACGTCTTCGACGGCGGTTCGCCGGAGAACACCGAGGCCACGCCCGTCTCCCCGGCGAACGCCTACGGACGGGCCAAGCGCCGGGCCGAGGAGCTACTGCTCGCCCGCGCCGCCGACGCGGTCTCGCTGCGGGTGAGCCTGGTCTACGGCCATGAGCCCGCGGACGCCGGCAAGTGGCTCAACTACTTCGCCGCCTGCGCCCACCGGCTGCGCGCCGGAGCGCCCGTCGAGGCCCCTGAGGACCAGTGGACGACGCCCGTGCACGTCGACGACGTGGCCGAGGTGGTGGCCGCGCTCCTGACGAGCGTGGACCCGCTCCCTCCGGTGCTCCACCTGGGCGGCCCCGACCGGATCAGCCGCGCGGAGTGGGCCACCGTGATCGCCCGGGGCCTGCACCTCCCGGCCGGCCTGGTGCGGCCCGTGCCGAAGGCGCTGAGCCGCTATGCGTCCCGGCCCCGGAACGCCTGCCTGTCCAGCACGTTCCTGGCGGCGCTGCCCGCCACGCGCGGCATCGCGGTCCGCGGGGTGGAGGAAGGCGCCCGCGACCTGGCGGGCGCCTTCCGCTCGCCCTAGCTCTTCCGTACGCCCGTGGCTCCCAGGAGAGCCCCGTCCGCGGCGCGCTCGGTGGCCAGGAGCTGCCGGGCGCGTCGCGCGTCGGGGATGCGGTCCCGGTCGCGCGGGTCGACGGTGAGGGCCGTCTCCCCCTCCGCGAGCCCGTACCGGCGCGCGGCGTCCGCCCCGGCGGGGCGCAGCCGCAGCCAGTGCCCCTCGTCGGAGAGCGCGCCGTCCCGAAGGGTGATGCCGCCACCTGGCGCGTGGACGAGCTGGCGCGAGGCCACTCCCGCACCGCCCTCCGGCCAGGCGACGGTGGACTCGTCGAGCCACCTGACGTGGGACCGCGCGAGATCGAGGCCGAGTGAGCCGCCGAGCGCCGGCGTCAGATACGCCTGCTCGCCCGCGACACGCCACACCTCGTTCCCGTACAGGCCGATGTCCAGGGCCTCGTCGTCGGCCACGTCCTTGTCGTTGCCCTTGTGGAAGGTGTAACTGAGGCTGCGCGCGCCGGGCTTCAGCTTCACCTCGAAGACGAGTCCGTAGGCGTCGGTGCGCACCGGCCGCACGGGGACGTCCCAGTCGGACGGCGTGGCGGCACCGTCCCACACGTGCAGCCCCCAGCCGTCGTAGTCGCCGTCGGGCCGGTGGTAGTGCAGGACGGCCGTGGAGCCGTCCGACGGCGGGTAGGCGCCTTGCGGCCGCTGTTCGCGCTGGCCGCCCTGCCCCTCGGTGATCCACACCTCGCCGGTGCGGGTCAGGTCGACGGAGCGCTCGGGCCCGTCGGTGGTGCCGTCCTTCTCGACGGTGTACGAGACGGTCTCGGCGCCCTTGCCGAGCTTCACCCAGGCGAAGGCGCCGTACGCGTCACGGCCGGTGAAGGCGGCGCCCGCACCGTCCGTGCCGGTCCGCAGCCGCCAGCCGTCGTAGTCGCCGCCGGGCCGCTGGTAGTGCACGACGGCGTAGCCGCGCCGGACGGTGGGCGTGGTTGCCGGTGGGGTGGGGCCCGTGCTGCTGGTGGCGAGGTCGTGCGCGGTGCGCCCGCGGCTGTCCACGGCCACCGCCTTGTAGCGCAGTTCGGTGCCCTCGGGCAGCTTGGGGTCGACCTGCTGGGTGACCTTGTAGGGGGCGTGGTCGGCGGAGCCGAGCACCTGCCAGGGGCCTTCGCCCTGTTGTGCGGCGAAGACGACGCGGTTGAGTTCGCCGCCGTCCACGTCGGCGGTGAGTTCGACCGTGCCGGTGGCGCCCTCCTTCGGCGCGGTCAGCGTGACGTGGGGCCGTGCGCTCGGTCCCGGCAGGGGCCTGTCGGCCTTCAGCACCAGGGTGGAGAGCGCGGGGACGGTGACGGTGATGTGCCGGTCCGCGCCGCTGCGGACCGGGGCGTCCGTGGTGCCGTACAGCGGGGTGTGGCGCCGGTGGGCCGCGCCGGTCGGGATCCGTACCGTCTTCGCCTCGGAGGCGTTGTTGTGCGCCACGACGTACTCGACGCGCTTCTTGGCGTCCGTACGGGAGTAGGCGTACACGCCGGGCCCGTCGGCGGGGCCCGGGTACCGCTCGCTGAAGACGCCGTCGCGCAGGGCCGGGTGGCGTTTCGTCAGCTTGGCGAGGCGGGAGATGGCGCGGTACAGCGGATGCCGGGTGTCGTAGGCGTCCTGTGCGTGGGTGCGGCCGGTGCCGATCTGGTCGTCGTCGCGGTAGGCCGGGGCGTCGGTGGCGAACAGGGGCTGGCGTGCGGCGTTGTCACCGCCGGGGCCGGTGAAGCCCTGCTCGTCGCCCGCGTAGACGACGGGATTGCCGCGGCCGAAGAACATCAGCTCGTGGGCGAGGCGGTCCCGGCGCAGCAGCTCCGCGTCGCTCGCGCCGGGGTTGTCCTGGGCGATGAGGCCGCCGATGCGGCCCATGTCGTGGCTGCCGAGGAAGGTCACCTGCTCGTAGGCGTTGGCCTTGCCGGTGGTGTAGCGGTAGTCCTGGGCGTAGAGGCGGGACAGGTCACGGGGCGGGCCCTCGCGCGAGGCGGAGTTGCGGGCGATGGCCTGGAAGGGGAAGTCCAGGGTGGAGTCGAGGCCGCCCTGTGTCACATAGGGGGCGGTGATGGCGGGGTCGGCGGAGAACGCCTCGGCGAAGATGAGGAAGTCCTTCTTGCCCCGGGTGGCCGCGTAGGTGTCGAGCGCGCGGGCCCACTGGGTCCAGAACTCCATGTTGACGTTCTTGGCGGTGTCCACGCGGAAACCGTCGATGCCGAAGTCGCGTACCCAGCGCTCGTAGACGCGCTTCATGCCGTCGACGACTTCGGGGCGTTCGGTCCACAGGTCGTCGTTGCCCATGAAGTCGCCGTTGAGGCCGCTCTCCCCGGCGAAGGTGGAGTCGCCGCGGTTGTGGTACATGGTGGGGTCGTTGAGCCAGGCCGGGGTCTTGGCGTGCCGGTCGGCGTCCGCGATCCGCGGGGTGTAGGGGAAGCCGCCGTCGTCGACGGGGCGCATGCCCGCGCTGTCGTCGAAGGGGCGGCCCGTGGTGTCCAGGTAGGGGTGCGACCCCTTCGACCGGTAGCCGGACTCCTTCTCGGCGGGGTGGATGACGTCGGCGGTGTGGTTGGTCACGACGTCGAAGAAGACCTTCATGCCCTTGGCGTGCGCCTTGTCGACCAGCTCGGTCAGTTCCTCGTCGGTGCCGAAGTGCGGGTCGACACGGGTGAAGTCGGTGATGGCGTAGCCGTGGTAGTTGGCGACCGGCCGCCCGCCCCGCTCCTGTACGGGCAGGTTCTCGAAGACCGGGGTCAGCCAGATCGCGGTGGTGCCGAGGCCCTTGATGTAGTCGAGTTTCTTCGTGATGCCCTTGAGGTCACCGCCTTGGAAGAAGGCGTCGTCGTCCGGGTCGAAGCCGGTGGTTTCGCGCCCTCCGGTGAGTCCGCCCCGGTCGTTGGCGCGGTCGCCGTTGGCGAAGCGGTCGGGCATCGCCAGGTAGAACTGCTCGCGGGTGAGGTCGTGCCGGGTGGGTTGTGCGGCGAGTGCGGCGTCGGAGGGCGGCGGGGCGGGTGCGGCTGCCGCCGGCTGGTGGTTCGCGGGCAGGAGGGCGGCCAGGGGCGCGAGGGCCAGCAGGACGGCCGATCTCCATCGGACGCGGGTCACGGGTGTGGGCTCCTTCGTGGTGGTCGCGGACAACGCCGATTGCCCGGCGCGGGCGGCGTGGGCCGCGGGCGCCGGGCAACCAGGTTCGTCCGCACAGCTCTGGGGGACGGGGTTGTGGATGTCGGTTCGGGTCGGGTCAGGCCGGGTCGGTCAGGCGCAGCTCCGCGCGTCCACGTGGAGCGCGAGTGCGCTCTTCGCGGCGACGGTGGCCGTGAGCTGCCCGCCGTCGTTCACGGTGACGGGCTTGCCCGCCTGCACGTCGCAGTACTCGCCCGCGGGCAGCGAGGTCTTGAAGGTCTGCTTGAGCTCGCCGTCCCCGCCGTTGACGGCGACGAAGCCCTTGGCGCCCCGGCCGAAGGCCACGGCGCTGCCTCCGTCGTCCCACCAGTCGGTGAGTTCGGCGTCGCCCACGGCGTTGCGGAAACCGACCATGGCGGTGATCTCCTTCTGCGCGTGCTGGCACACCCAGGCGTCGCCGGAGCAGTCGGCCTTGCCGTCGGCGGGCGGGCCGTCGTCCTTGTTCGTGAAGGCGTAGCCGGAGTGGACGTCCGGGGTGCCGTAGGGGAAGGCGAGCATGAAGACGTGGGCCAGGGTGTAGGGGGCGCCCTGCTTGTAGGTGAGGACGTTGCCCTGGCGCTCGGTGTCGTGGTTGGCGACGAAGACCCCGGCGGATTCGGAGGGCAGTTTGCCGTCCGCGATGTTCTTCAGTCCGGCCAGGCCGCCGCTGTCGAAGGCGCCCTTGAGCGCGTAGGCGTAGTTGAACTCCTGGGCGAGCCCGGTGCCGAGGTACTCGCCGGGCTGGACCTCCTCGCCGGGTCCTGGCAGCGTCTCCTGCTTCCAGGGCACGTCCGGGTCGGTGAGCTGCGCCTTGATGGCCTTCAGGTCGTCCGCCGGGATGTGCTTGGCCGCGTCGATGCGGAAGCCGTCGACGCCGAGGCCGAGCAGGTCGTTGAGGTATCCGGCGATGGTCTTGCGGACGTGGTCCTCGCCCGTGTCGAGGTCGGCGAGGCCGCCGAGCTCGCAGTTCTGGCTCTCCTCGCGCTTGGTGTAGTCCTTGATGTCCTGTTGGCAGTCGTCCATGTCCTGGGCCGCGTAGACGCCCGGGTAGTCGTACTTGGTGAACTCGGTGCCGCCCGAGCCGGTGCCCTGGGCGTTGGTCATGTGGTTGATGACCGCGTCCGCGACGACCTTGACGCCCGCCTTGTGACAGGTGTCCACCATGCCCTTGAACGCGGCCCGGTCGCCCAGGCGTGAGGCGATCTTGTAGCTGACCGGCTGGTAGGCGGTCCACCAGGCCGGTCCTGTCAGCCGCTCCTGCGGGGGTGAGGTCTGGACGTAGCCGTATCCGGCCGGTCCGAGTGTGTCCGTACAGGCTTGTGCGATCGAGTCGAAGTTCCACTCGAACATCACGGCGGTGACGTCCTTCTCGCCGGCCGCCGCCTTCGCCTTCGCCGGGGCGGGGGCCGGGGCGGCCTGTGCCTGCGCACCTATGCCGAGACTGCCCGCCGCGGCCGCGACAAGGGCCGTGGCCAGGGCGGTACGCCTGCGGGATCGTGTTGTTCGGCCGTACATCGGAGGTCCTCCTCTGAGTGGGGGGAGAGGGGCCGGCGCCGACGCGGGGTGGGGGAACTCCGCGGCCGTAACGGCGCCGTACACGACGGCACTTGAAACTTTTCTGCCGCCTTGCAGAAACATATTGCGACGGACCTTAAGTGCCGCCCGTTGAAGGGTCAACCCCTTGCGTCCAGGTGAACTCGTCCACCACAGAGCCCACTTCGAGCCCCAACCTCCCCCACTTGCACACCGTCCAGGCGGCTTCACCTGCAAGCAGTCTGAAAGATTGCACAAACTCTTCCATCGTGATCAGTCGCCGTGCTTGACTGCATTCCGGCCCGGGTCCGACCAGCCCAGCCGCGCCGCCACCAGCCCCCGCCAGGAGGATCCGTGCCCACTGACATCGACGTGCTCGTCCTGGGTGGTGCGGGGGTGGACACGATCGTGTACGTCCCCGAGCTGCCGCTGCCCTTCGCCGACAGCCACATGGTCCCCTCCATCGAGATGCGGGCCGGGCAGACCGGTGACTTCGTGGCGATGGGCGTCCACGCCCTCGGGCTGCGCACCCACCACATGGACCTGATCGGTGACGACCACCCGGGCGAGCTGGTCCGCGCGCTCCACCGCGACCGGGGCATCGCGCTCACCGACGTCCCGCTGGCCGCCGGCACCAAGCGCGCCGTCAACCTCGTCTCCCCCGACGGCCTGCGGCTCTCGCTGTACGACAACACCCGCTCCCACGAGACCGACCGGCTGCCGACCGCCACGGTCGCGGCGCTCGCCGGAGCGAGCCGGCACGCCCACGTCTCCCTCACCCAGCCCTGTGCCGACGCCCTGCCCACCCTGCGCGCGGCCGGGGTGTCCATCTCGACGGACCTGCACAACTGGGACGGCGACGACCCCTACCACGAGGCGTTCGCGTACGAGGCCGACCTGGTGTTCCTGTCGACGGCCGCCCTGGCCGACCCCGAGCGGACCATGCGGCGGATCGCCGCGCGCGGCCGTGCCCAGGTGGTCGTCGCCACCGCCGGTGCCGAGGGGGCGTACCTCCTCACCGGCGGCGAGACCGGCGCCGAGGTCACCCATGTGCCGGCCGTCGCTCCCCCGGCCCCGGTGGTGGACTCCAACGGTGCCGGTGACGCCTTCGCCGCGGGCTACCTCTTCGGGCTGCTGGCCGGCGAACCACCCATGAGCTGCGCCCTGTACGGCTCCATCGCCGGTGCCCACGCCTGTACGGTGCCCGCCACCCGCACCGACGTCATCCGCCGGGACCAGCTCCTCGCCCGGGTCGCCGAGCACGGCGGCCGGGCATGACGGGCCCGACACCCGCGACCGGCTACGACGTCGTCGTCCTCGGCGGCGGCGTGGCGGGCTGCGTCCTCGCGGCCCGGCTGAGCGAGGACCCCGGCCGCTCGGTCTGCCTGGTGGAGGCGGGCCGCGACTACGGCCCGCGACGGCGGGACTGGCCCGCGAAGCTGCTCAACGCCCGCGCCCTGCCCCGCGACGACGTGTGGGAGCGGCGCACCGCCGCCCACCGCATCCGCGCCCGCGTCCTCGGCGGCTCCTCCTGCGTCAACGGCTGCTGGCACACCTGGGGTTCCGAGGCCGACCACGCCGAGTGGGCGCGGGCGGGCGGCCCGCGGTGGACGGCCGCCGCGATGGAGCCCTTCCGCCGTGCGGCGGCGGCGCGGATGGACCTCAGGACGGTACCGGAGCACGAGCACTCGGCATGGAGCCACGCGGCCCTGGCCGCGGCCCGCGCCCTCGGCCACCCCGAGGTCGACATGGCCGCACCCGGCGGTCCCGGATACGGGACCCCGCTGCTCAACGCCGTCGACGGAGTCCGCGCCAACGCCGCCTTCGCCTACCTGGACGAGGCGCGCGCCCGCCCGAACCTGACGATCCTCGAACGCGCCACCGTGGACCGGCTGACCGTCCGCACCGGGCGCGTGCACGGCGTCGACATCCTCATGGACCACGGGCCCACGACCCTGCGGGCCGACACCTACGTGGTGGCATGCGGCACCTTCGGGTCGCCCGCCGTGCTGCTCCGCAGCGGGATCGGGCCCGCCGACCGACTGGCGTCGAGCGGCGTACGGCCCGTGCTCGACCTGCCCGGCGTCGGCGCCAACCTCACCGACCAGCCCGGCGTCTTCCTGCCGCTGCGCCCGACCGCCGGCCTGAACGCGCGCCTGGCCGAGCAGGAGGCCGCCGGCGATCTGTACGTCAGCCGGATGCTGGTCAGGGCGGCGAGCCCGTACTGCCCCGAGGGCGCCTGGGACCTGCACATCAACCCCGTCGCGGGCCCGCCCCTGTTCGGTTCCCTGCCGCCGGGGCAGTACGAGGCGGGCATCGCCACCTTCCTGATGAAGCCCAGGTCACGCGGTCATGTCCGGCTGCGCTCCGCCGATCCCACCGCCGACCCGGACATCGAGCCCGCCTTCCTCTCGGACGAGGACGGCCATGACATCGCCGTTCTCCGCTCGGGCCTGCGCATGGCCGAGGAAATGGCCGCCACCGGGCCGCTGAAGTCCCTGGCGGACCCGGCGGACGGCCCGCCCGTACGGGATCTGCCGGATCAGGAACTCCGGGGCCGGGTAGGCACGTACTGGCATCCCGTCGGCACATGCGCCATGGGTGCGCCGGACGATCCGTACGCGGTGGTCGACGGGGAGGGGCGGGTGCGCGGCGTCAGCGGTCTGCGGGTCGTGGACGCCTCGATCCTGCCGACGGTTCCGGCGGCCAACACCCAGCTGCCGGTGCTCGCCGCGGCCGAGATGCTGGCGGCCGCGCTAAAAGCGTGAACAGGCACGAGAAGGAAGACACCGAGAAGGAAAAGGGAAGAGGGGAACGCATGACAGCGCAGACCGACGCGCGCACCGGCCGGCCGCTGTACGGGTGCATGGGACTCGGCGGCACCTGGGACGACGAGCCGTACACCGCCGCGGACATCGCCCACGCGGAGGCCGCCGTCGAGGCGGCGCTCGACATCGGGATCACGGCGTTCGACCACGCCGACATCTACCGGCGCGGCAAGGCCGAGTCGGTCTTCGGCGAAGTGCTGGCCAGGGCGCCCGAGCTGCGGGACCGCGTCGTCCTCCAGACCAAGTGCGGCATCAGGCAGGCCGACGGCGGCCTGCCGGGCATGTACGACCTGCGGGCGAAGACCGTCGTGCGGCGCGTCGAGGAGAGCCTCACCCGGCTGCGCACCGACGTCATCGACGTACTGCTCCTGCACCGGCCCGATCCGCTGACGGGACCGGAGGAGATCGCGGAGGCGCTCACCTCCCTGCACGGGCAGGGCCTGGTGCGGAGCTTCGGCGTGTCGAACATGAGCGGCGCACAGATAGCGCTCCTTCAGGCCCATCTCGACCTGCCTCTCGTCGCCGACCAGCTGGAGATGAGTCTGGCCCGCAGGGACTGGGTGGAGTCCGGTGTCCTCGTGAACACCGAGGCCGCCGCAGGCAACGGCTTCCCGCACGGGACGGTCGAGTACTGCCACGCGCACAAGATCCAGCTCCAGGCGTGGGGCGCCCTGGCCCAGGGCCGCTACACCGGCGGCCAGGACTCGCCGGCCGCCCGGCTCGTCGCCGGCCTCGCGGACCGCAAGGGCACGACGCCGGAGACGGTGTTGCTGTGGTGGCTCCAGCGCCATCCGGCCCGGATCGCCCCGGTCATCGGGACCAGCAGGCCCGAGCGCATCCGCGCCTGCCGCGACGCCGTGCGGCGCGAACCCGACCTCACCCATGAGGAGTGGTACGACCTGTGGGTCACCGCCCGCGGCGGCCCGCTGCCCTGACCGGCCGGATACCGTGCGCCCCGACCCCCGTATGAGAACGGGCCCGCCGCGGTAGGCATCCCGTGTGCAGACCTTTCTCCCGTACCCCGACTTCGCCCGGTCCGCCGCGGTCCTGGACCGGGCGCGCCTGGGCAAGCAGCGGGTCGAGGCCCTCCAGGTGCTGCGCGGTCTGACCGTGCCCGGCTACGGATGGCGGAACCATCCGGCGGTGCGCATGTGGACCGGCTACGAGGAGGCCCTGGTCCGCTACGGACTCGACGTGTGTGCCGAGTGGGTGGCGCAGGGGCGCGCCGACACGTGCGCGGCCACGATGATCACCGACTTCGGCGGCCATCGCCCCGGCGCCGCCGTACGGAGCCAGGAGCAGCTCGCCGAGGCGGGCGAGCTGCCGCCCTGGCTGGGTGACCACGCCTTCCACCACAGCCACCGGTCGGCGCTGGTGCGCAAGGCCCCGGAGATCTACGCGGAGCGCTTCCCCGGCGTCCCCGACGACCTGCCCTACGTCTGGCCGGCCTCTGACCGGGACCCGGCCGCGTAACCCGGTCACCTCTTCTCCAGGGCCCTGCGGAAGGGCAGCGGGCTGTGCAGCGCCCGCTCGATGCTCTCCAGGCTCCGTCCCTTCGTCTCCGGCACCTTCGCCACCACGAAGACGATGCAGGCGACGTTCATCAGTGCGTAGAAGAGGAAGGTGCCGGAGCGGCCGATGGTGTTGATGGCCGTCAGGGCGGTCATGGCGATGAGGAGGTCGAAGCCCCACACGGACAGCGTGGCCAGGCTGGTGGCCGGGCCGCGCACGGAGAGCGGCAGGATCTCCGGGCCGATCAGCCAGACGACCGCCTGCATGCCCACGCCGTTGAACAGGATGTACGCGAACAGCGAGATGATCACTGTCCAGCGTTGCGCCGCGGAGTGCGTGGAGGTGGAGAAGGCGAGCGCGAGCACCGCCATGGCGAGCGCCGAGCCCGGCAGGAACCACAGCATCGTGCGGCGCCGCCCCGCCTTGTCGACCGCGATGGCGCCCACCACCCCGGCCACGACGAGCATCGCGCCGATGCCGATGCCGGTGAGCAGCGCCACCGAGTCGCCGAAGCCCGCGTCGTCCAGGATCGTCGGCGCGTAGTAGACGATGGCGTTGATCCCGGTGAGCTGGGAGAAGGCCGCGATGCCCACGGCGATCAGCAGGGCGGGGCGCAGCCAGCGCTGCCGGAGCTGTCCCCAACTCCCGCCGCCCGCCGGGGTGTTCTTCGTCACCGCGGTGATCTCGGCCGCTTCGGACGCCACGTCGGCTCCGGCGGGCCGAAGGCGCCGCAGGGTGCGCAGCGCGTCGTCGGCGCGGTTCTGCTCGATGAGCCAGCGCGGGCTCTCCGGCAGGAACAGCATGCCGACGGCCAGGGCCACGGCGGGGATGACGGCCAGGGCGAACATGACGCGCCAGCCGCCGCTGCCGGACAGGGCCCAGCCGCAGAGGTAGGCGATGAGCTGCCCGATGGCGACCATGAGCTGGAAGAGCACCATGAGCCTGCCGCGCACGGCCGCGGGCGCCAGCTCCGCGATGTAGACGGGCACCATGTTGGAGGCTCCGCCCACGGCCAGGCCGAGCACGAAGCGCGCGGCGATCAGCGTCCCCACGCCGGGGGCGACCGCCGCCGCCACAGCGCCCACGGCGAAGATCACGGCTACCGCCACCACCACCTTGCGGCGGCCGTGCCGTACGGCGGCGCGCCCCGAGAGCAGGGCGCCTGCCATGGCGCCGAGCAGGATGACGCTGACGACGATCTCCTGCTCGCGCGAGGAGAGGTCGAGGTCGTCGCGGAGGTGGAGGAGGGCGCCGGAGATGATGCCGGTGTCGTAGCCGAAGAGCAGGCCGCCGAGGGCCGAGACCGCGGCGACGGCGTAGACCAGCGCCGGGGGGCGCCCCGCGCCTGTGCCTGTGCCTGTGCTCGTGGGGTGGGCCGGTGGGCGGTCGGCCACCCTGGTCGCCTCAGGCATCGCCCATGACCAGGCCCTCGATGGTGTGCTTCTGCGTGATGGGCGTCAGTTCGTCGACGACCGGGCAGTCCAGGTGGCGGCGCACCCGCTCCGGCAGCGCCTCCCAGTACGCCCGGGTGACGGCGGTGTCGTGGCGGTCGGCGTTGTCCGCCTCGGGGCCGTCGAGACCGAGGACGAGCACGGGCCGCGCCTTGGCGGACTCGTTCTTCGTGCCGCGGTGGATGGTCAGGGCGGTGCGGGCGGAGATGTCGCCGCGCTGCGGGTACTTGCGCACCGCGCGCTCCTGGTAGCGGCCGTAGGACGCGCGGGGCGGGAACATCCCGTGCCCGAAGTCCGGTTCGTCGTCCCACTGGGTGCCGGGCGCAATCTCGAAGGGGCCCATGTCCTCGGCGGTGTCGACCGCGGTGACGTTGAAGGCCAGGGAGGTGAGCCGGCGTTCGGTGCGCGTCTCGGCGGGGATGGGGAAGTCGCGGTGCCACGGCTGGTTCACCGCGCCTTCGAGCGGGACGTCGAAGCCGAGCTCGACTATGCGGTAGCCGGGGCCGAGGACGGCGGTGGCCACCGAGCGGACCCACGGGTGGTCGACGAGGTCGACGAAGCCCCGCAGTTGCTCGGGGTGGATCTCCACGTAATAGCGGTGGGGACCGCGGCCCACGGCGCCGCCGGGCCGGGCGCGCGCATCCTCGAAAGCGGTCTCGATGTCCTCGCGCAGCCGGTCGGCCCACTCCTTGGAGAAGGCCCCCTTCCGTGCGGTGATGCCGTCCTCGTACAGGTTCGCCACGTCCCGCGCCACGTCGACGTCCAGGTCGGCGGCGCTCACACCGGGAAAGACGTGCACACCGGGAAATTCGGACACAGTCATCCTTGCCTCCTTGCAAGCAGAGCTTCCGCCCACAGATTGCATCGTTGAATGCAACGTTGCAATACCCTTTGGGGGACCGATTTCCGTGACGGGCGTCGCATGAAAGGATGACGCGGTGAGCAGTCGTCTGAAGGATGTGGCCGCCCGAGCAGGCGTCTCCGTACGCACCGTGTCGAACGTCGTCAGCGGGTCCGCCTCCGTGGCGCCCGAGACCCGGCAGCGGGTCCAGGAGGCCATCGACGAGCTCGGCTATCGCCCCAACCTCGCCGCCCGCAGCCTGCGCGCGGGCCGTACCGGCATCATCGGCCTCGCCATCCCCGAACTGCACTCACCGTACTTCGGGGAACTGGCCGGGCTCCTGGTGGACGAGGCCCAGCGCCGCTCCTGGACCGTGGTCATCGACCAGACCCGGGGGGACGCCGACGCCGAGCGCCGCCTGCTCGCCCAGGGCGGCGGGCGCGTGGTCGACGGCCTCATCATCAGCCCCTGGGCCCTCGACCCGGCCGAGCTGGCGGCGACGGCACCGGCCGTTCCCCTCGTCCTGCTCGGCGAGCGCAGCCCGCAGGGCGCGGCGGACCACGTCGCCGTGGACAACGTCGCCGCAGCCGACGAGGCCACCAGCCACCTCATCGGCCTCGGGCGACGGCGCATCGCCGCCATCGGCCGCCAGCCCCACCTGCACAACGGCACCGCCCGGCTGCGCGCCGAGGGATACCGCCGGGCGCTCGACCGGGCCGGACTCCCCCACCCCGCCGACGCCCAGCGCGCCGTCGCCGCGCTGCACCGGGCGGACGGCGCGCGGGCCATGACCGAACTCCTCGACGGTCCCACCGCCCCGGACGCCGTGTTCGCCTTCAGCGACGAACTCGCCCTGGGCGCCCTGCACGTGGCGCACGAACGGGGTCTGCGCGTGCCCGAGGACATCGCGATCGTCGGCTTCGACGACATCGAGGACGGCCGCTACAGCCACCCTCCCCTGACCACCATCGCCCCGGACAAGCGGCAGATCGCCGAACGCTCCCTCCAGTGCCTGGCCGACCGCATATACAGCCCCGGCAACGCCGTCCCGCCGCAGGAACTGGTCGTCCCGCACCGCCTGGTCCTGCGCGGCACCGCCTGATCCCGCGCCCCGGGCTCACTGCGCGTGCAGCGCCCACCTGCTGCCGTTGACGTGCGCCGTCCCGGGCAGCGCGATGAGTTCGGGCTTGAACAGCGGCGGCGCGCCCATCGCGGGCTCCCACGTCGCCAGCTTCTCGTCCTGGGGGACCTCGATGCGCCGGCCCTCGGCGAGGTCGGTGACCACCTTGAGCAGCAGCCGCACACCGAGCGGCGCCAGGTGCTCGCGCCACAGGCTCTGCGCGGTGGAGCCAGGGGGCACGAACAGGTGCTCCTGGGCGGCGAGCGGCCCCGCGTCGGTGCGCTCGGTCAGGTGGTAGACGCTCCCGCCCGTCACCTTGTCGCCGTCGCGGACGGTCCACCGGATCGCGTCCCTGCCGCGGTGCAGCGGCAGCAGGCTGGGGTGGTAGCCGATGGTGGCCACGGCCGCCCTGGCACGCGTATGGCGGCCGAGGAAGGCGTGGGAGTGCGCGGCGACGATGATGTCCACCCCGTCGGGGACGTGCATCGCGCGCAGTTCGGCCGAGTCCGTCCAGGCGATGTCCCTGGGGTACGCCCAGGAGCGCAGGCGGTCCCAGGACATGGCGTTGCTCTCGTCGGACTGCCCCTTGCGCAGCCGGGGGGCGGCCACGCCGAGGAGCTTGTGCCCCTCGTCGAGCAGGGCCTCCGCGACCTGCACCGCGAACGCCCCCTGCCCCGAGACGTAGATGTTCATCACTCGCCCTCCTTCAGTCCCAGGTGATCGGGCAGGAACCGCACCGGCAGCGTCGAGAACCCGGTCAGGAAGTTGGACCGGATGCGCGCGGCCTCGCCGGTCCGCTCGAATCCGGTTGTGAAGTCCCTTAGCGCCATGAGCAGTTCGGCTATTTCCACCTTGGCCAGGTACGAGCCGACACAGAAGTGCGGGCCGTAGCCGAAGGCCAGGTGTTTGTTGGGGGTGCGGCCGAGGTCGAACACGCCGGGCCGCTCGAAGACCCGCTCGTCCCGGTTGCCCGAGGCGTGCCAGAGCGTGACGATCTCGCCGGGACGCAGCCGTACGCCGTGCAGTTCGGTCTCCGCGACGACACTGCGCCCGAAGTGCATCGTGGGTGACGCCCAGCGCAGCACCTCGTCCACCGCCGTGTCGACCGACACCTCACCGTGCTTGAGCCGCCGCCACTGCCCGGTCTCGGCCGCGAGCGTGTGGACGGCGTCGATCATCGTGAGCCTGCTGGTCTCGTCGCCCCCGATGATCAGGCTGTAGCAGTTGAGCACGATGTCCTCGTCGGACAGCGGCTCCCCGTCGATGGAGCTGCCGATCAGCATGCTGATCACGTCGTCGCCGGGCGCCTCGCGCCGCTCCTCCACGATGTCCATGAAGTACATCAGGATCTCGTTGCGGGCCATCTCGGAGTCGACGTCGTCGACGTCCTCGTCATCGGTCGACAGCGCGGTCTTGGTCAGGCCGAGCAGGAACTCCCTGTCCTGCTCGGGCACTCCGAGCAGATTCGAGATGGTCGTCATCGGGATGCGGCTCGCGATCTCCTCGGCGAAGTCGCAGCCGCCGGCCTCGACCGCCTCGCGGATCCACTGCCGGGTGTTGGCCCGTACCGTCCGCGCGACCTCGTCGAGCACCCTCGGCGAGAGCACCCGCTGGAGGATCTTCCGCAGCTCGTGGTGGCGGTGCCCGTCGGTGACGGCCAGCATGCGGCCGGCCCCGGCGTCGCCGCCCTCAAGGAGGGTGACGAGTACGTTGCCGCGCTCCGACGTGAAGTGCGCGTCGTCGCGGTAGGTGGTCATGATGTCGTCGTGGCGGGTGACCACCCAGAACCCTCTGCGGCCGCCGGCCGGCGGGTTCCAGTGCACCGGGGCGGTGTCCCGCAGGGTGCGCCAGAACGCGTCGAGGTCGTGGCCGGCGAAGGTGTCGGGGTCGCCCAGGTCCCTGGTGTCCAGTACCGGTGCGCTCATGGTCACCAGTCCGTGCGCCAGAACCGGCGCGGCTGGAAGGGGTAGGTGGGCAGCGGTACGCGGTGACTGGTCTCCCCCACGTGCAGGGAGGCGAAGTCCACCTGCTGGCCGCCCACCCAGGCGGCGGCGAGATCGGCCAGCGACCGCGCGTCCGTGCCGCTCCGCACGATCCCGTGGTCGTTGCGCCGGAAGGAGGCCAGGTCAACCCGCGGCGCGGCGGAGGTCTCGGTGGCCAGGCCGCGGGAAGCGTCGTCGGACAGCGCCGCGATCAGCTCCGCACGGCTGCGGACGACGGCCGCCCAGCGGCGGGGCATCACCTTGCGGCCCAGGTTGAGGCTGAAGCAGATGTCGTCGAGACGCAGGCCGGGATCGGCCGCAAGACGGTCCTTCAGCCGTGCGCGCTGGCGGGCCAGGGCGTCGTCGTCCAGGGCGGAGAGGGTGGCGAGGCGCGGCGTGCCCTCGGCCTCGGGGGCCCGCCGGGCGAGGGCCGGTGCCTCCTCCAGGACCAGGTGGGCGTTGTAGCCACCGCCGCCGATCGAGGTGATGCCGGCGCGGCGGACACCCGCTTCCGTCTCCCAGTCCGCCGCCTCGATCTGCGGTACGAAGGGGGTGCCGGGGAAGTCGAGGTCCTCGTTGACCTCCGTCAGGTTGATGGTCGCGGGCAGCTTCTTGTGGTGCAGGGCCAGGGCGGCCTTGATGGTGCCGAAGCCGCCGGAGACCACACCTCCGTGGCCCACGTTGCCCTTGACGCCGCCGATCGAGGTGGTGGCGGTCTGCTTGCCGAACGCCATGCTCGCCGCGTGCACCTCCAGCTCGTCGGTCATCGGCATGCCGAGCCCGTTGGCCTCGTACATGGACACGGTGTCCGGGGTGACACCGCCGACCTCCATGGCGCCCGCGATGCACGCGCTCAGCCGCTCGGGCTGGGCGAGGCCGTAGGCCATCGCGCTGACACCGTTGTTGTTGACGGCCGAGCCCTTGACCACGGCGTAGATGTGGTCGCGGTCGGCGACGGCCTGGGCCACCGGCTTGAGCAGCACCGTGACGACACCGCTGGACAGCGCGGTGCCGGTGCCGTTGGCGTCGAACGGGCGGCAGTGGCCGTCCTTGGACAGGATGCGGTTCTCCTCCCACAGGTGACCGCGGGGGTGCGGCAGGCGGACCATCGAACCGCCCGCCACCGCCATGTCGGTCTGGCCGAGCAGCAGCGACTGGCAGGCCAGGTGCACCGAGTAGTGGAAGCCCGCGCAGACCGCGGCGACCGTGACGGCCTCGCCGGTGAGGCCCATGTAGTACAGCGCGTTGGACGTCATGGTGTCCGGCGACCACGCCAGGCTCGCCTCGATCGCCTCGGGGCCCACCGACACGCGGTCCGGCGGCGAGCTGTAGAGCGCGGCGGTCTGCGGGTTGTTCGCGCCGTAGACGCCCACTTCGCACGTGACCCGCTCGGGGTCGTACCCGCCGTCCTCGAACGCCTCCCAGGCGCTCTCCAGGAACAGCCGGTTCTCCGGGGTCATCGCGGCCGCCATCCGCTCGCTGATGCCGAACACCGACGGGTCGAACTTGTCGTACGTGTCGAGCACACCGCAGGCCCGCACGTAGTACGGGCTGTGGATCAGCGTCTCGTCGACGTGGATGTCGTCCTTGGCCAGGAACGACACGGACTCCCTGCCGTGCACGAGGTTGTCCCAGAACTGTTCCTTGGTGCGGGCGCCGGGCGCTCGCAGGGACATGCCGATGACGGCCACGTCCCCCGGGTCGTAGTCCTGCTCGGGGTTGTCGGTCATGGACTCGGGGCTCTCGGTCATGAAGGCTCCTGCTTCGGTCGAGTCGGGGGCTCAGCTGCCGGTGGAGGTGGCACGGCCACGCAGCGCGGCACGCCGGGTGTTGGCGCGGCGGCGGGCGGAGGTGACCACCTCGGGGGTGGCGCCGCTCTCCTCGTCGAGCCAGCGGCCGAGGGAGGAGATGTCACGGAAGCTGAACAGGTCGGGCACGCGGACACGGCGGCCGAACCGCCTGGTCATCAGCCTGGCGAGGCGGACGAGGAGCAGGGAGTCGCCGCCCAGGTCGTAGAAGGCGGCCTTGACGTCGATGCCCGCGGGTTCGAGGTCGAGCAACTGGCCCCAGATCTCCGAGAGCGCCACCTCGGTCGGCGTGCTCGCGGCGGTCACGGGTACGTCGGTGCCGGCGGCCGGCGGCTCGGGCAGCGCGGCGCGGTCGAGCTTTCCGCCGGGCGCCAGCGGCAGTGCGGTCAGGAACACGAGTGTTCCCGGCACCATGTGGTCGGGCAGTTCGGTGGCGAGCCTGCCGTTGACGGTTGTCTGGAGCGCGGCGTCCAGCCAGACGCCGTCGCGGGGTTCGCCCTCGGGCACGACGTAGCCGATCAGCCGGTTGCCGCGTACGACGGCGGCGGCTTCCCTTACCTCGGGGCAGCCGGTGAGGCGGGCCTCGACCTCCTCCAGCTCGATGCGGTAGCCGCGGAGCTTGACCTGGTGGTCGGTGCGGCCGCCGAACCGGAGTTCACCGTCCTCGGTGAACGTGACGATGTCACCGGTGCGGTAGACGCGCTCGCCGTCCACGAACGGGTCCGGCAGGAACCGCTCGTCCGTGGTCTCCGGCCGGTTGACGTAGCCGTGGGCCAGTGCGACGCCGCCGATGTACAGCTCACCGGGCACACCTGCCGGCAGCCGCTCCATGTTCTCGTCGAGCACGTAGGCGCGGGCGTGGGCCGACGGCGGGCCGATCGTCGGCTCACCGGTCCCGTCCCTCGGCACGAGCCCGAACGAGCAGAAGACGGTTCCCTCGGTGGGCCCGTAGGCGTTGAAGACCCGGTCCGCGCCGGTCTCCTCGTACGCCCGGTCCACCAGCTTGCGCCGCAGGGGCTCGCCGCCGAACACGATCGTGCGCACGTTGGGCGGCAGGTACCCGGCGTCGAGCAGCCCGTTCATCACCGACGGGACGACGTTGAGGTGCGTGATCCGGTCGGCGTACGGGCTCTCCGGCAGATGCACGGCGCTCTGCACGAGCACGACGGCCCCGCCGCGGCACAGCGCGCCGAAGATCTCCATCACGGACATGTCGAAGCAGACCGAACTCGCCGCCGAGACGCCGCTCAGGTCGCGGCCCTCCAGGATCCGGTCCAGCTCGGCCAGCATGGCGACACAGCCGGGGTGGTGGATGGCCACGCCCTTGGGCAGCCCGGTGGAGCCCGAGGTGTAGATGATGTACGCGGTGTCGCCGGGCACGACCGGCACGGGCCGCTCACCTGGCTCGGTCGTCACGCTCTCGCCGAGGACGACCACGGTCGGCCCCGCCGGGCAGTTGGCCCGGGACGCGGGCGTGGTCAGCAGCAGCCGGGTGCCGCTGTCGCGGACCATGAAGGTCAGCCGCTCGGCGGGGTAGTCCGGGTCGAGGGGGACGTAGCAGGAGCCGGTGCGCAGCGTGGCCAGGAGCGCGACGAGCAGGTCGGGGGTGCGCTCGACGCAGATGCCGACCGGGACCCCGGGCCCCGCGCCCTCGGCGGCGAGCCGTTCGGCCAGGACGCGGGAGCGCTCGTTCAGGTCGCCGTAGGTCAGGACACCGGCGTCGGAGTAGACCGCGGGCGCGTCGGGGTTCTTGTCCGCCTGCTCGATGAACTCGGAGTGCAGGGTCTCGGTCACTGGTCCGTCCCTTCGGGGCGGCCGTTCGGCGCGATGTCCTTCAGCGCCAGGTCGGGGTGGGCGATCGAGTCGAAGAGCACGGTTCGGTAGAGGGCGAGCAGGTCCGTCACGGTCTGCCTCTCCAGATAGCTCGGTTTGTACTGGATGTGGCCGGCCACCTCGCCGTCGATGTCGGCCATGGAGATCTCCAGGTCGAATTTGGCGAGGTGCCTGCGCACCGGGAGCGGTTCGAGCGGCAGGGCGCCGTCGGGCGCGATGGTGTCGCCGATGCCGTGGAAGAGCTTCACGGACCGGGGGAAGGCGTCCGAGGACAGCCAGTTCACCACCACGTCGAACCACGGGGAGCGGCCCTCGGCCCGCGGCGGCTTCAACGCGGAGGCCAGCAGGTCCAGGGGGTAGTTCATGTGCTCGAGGAGGCCGAGCGAGAAGGCGTGGACCTCGGCGAGAAGGTCGCGGAAGCTGCGGTCCCCGGCCGGGTTCGCCCGTACGAGCACGGTGTTGAGGTAGTAGCCGACGGCGGATTCCCGGCCGGGTTCCGCGCGTTGGGCGATGGCGGTGGCCAGCACCGAGTCCTCGGCGCCGGTCGCCCGGTTGAGCGTGGCGAAGAAGCCGGCGAGTACGACGGTGCTGATCGACACGCCCTCGCTGACCGCGAACTCCCGGAGCAGGCGGCTCTCCTCGGCGCTCCAGCGGAACGTGAGGTCGCGGCCTTCGTAGGTGACGCCGGGCGGTCGTTCCCTGGTGGACAGATCCAGGTGGGCGGGCGGGTCGGCCAGCTTCTGGGACCACCAGTCCAGGGCCGCGTCGGCGGCCGGGCCCGCGAGCCACTGCCGTTCCCACTCGACGAACTCCGTGTAGGGGGCGACGGGTGCGCTGTCGGCCGGGTCGGCGCCCTCGTAGTACGCCTGGAGTTCGCGGATCATCACGTCGGCCGACGCCGCGTCGGACGCGATGTGGTGGACGAGCACCAGCAGGTAGTGGTCCTCGGGGCCGCGGGGCATCAGCACCACCCGGACGAGCGGCCCGTTGTCCATGTCGAGCGGCTCGTGCCCGAGTTCGGCCAGCGCCTCGCGGGCCTCCTCGTCGTCCAGCTCCGTGCTGTCGATGACCGCGAACTCGTAGACCGGTTCATCCAGGATGACCTGGTACGGACGGCCGCCCGCCTCGACGAACAGCGTGCGCAGCGCGGGGTGCCGCTCCATCACGGCCCTCACGGCGCGCTCCAGCGCCTTCTCGTCGACCGCGGCCCGGACGCGGGCGGCGACCATGAAGTTGTACGGCACGGCGTCCGGCGCGACCATCTGCATGAACCACAGCGAGGCCTGGCCGTGCGACGTCGGGGCGAGTTCGAGCCCCAGATCGTCGGCGCGCAACTGTTCCGCCGCCGGTGCGTCGGTGGGGTCGAGCAGCCCGCGCGCGGCCAGCTCCTCCACGAGTTCTTCGGCGTCCAGGTCGGAGAGGTCGTCGAGGAACGTGCGGCCGGGATGGGCCGTGGGTGCGGGCGGCCCGCCGGTGATTTCGACGAAGTGCCCGACGACCTCGGCTATCGTCCGGCCGTCCAGGAACACCACCGGCGACACCCGCTGCCCCAGCAGCGCCTGCATCCGGTTGACGAGGCGGATCGCCAGCATCGAGTCGAGGCCGAACTCGCGCAGCGTGGCGTTCTCGTCGAACCTGCTCACCGGCACGCCGAGACCGTCGGCGAGCTCGGCGAGGACGACTTCCCGCACCGACGTGGCCGCCGAAGCGGCCTTGTCGAGTCCACTCTCCGCGGGCTGCCGCTCCACCTGCTCGGCCACCGCCACATGTTCGGCGCCGGAGGCCGCGACGGACCGGGGGCCGGGCGTGGTGTCGAGCCAGTAGCGGTCCTTCTGCCACTGCACGAGCGGCGTCTCCACCACCTCGACGTCATCGGCGAACAACGGGTCGAAGGTCAGCGGCAGGCCCCTGACGTACAACGACGCGACGGCCGCCAGCAGGCAGCGGACGTCGCTCTCCTCGCGCCGCAGGGAGTTGACCGCGTGCACCTGGGCGCCACGGGTCACCGCGATCTCCTCGACCGCGCCCCGCAGCGTCTCGTGCGGGCCGATCTCGATGAAGGTGCCGATCCCGTCCTCGACCAGGGCACCGATCGTCTCGGCGAACCGGACCTGGTTGCGCAGGTTGTGCACCCAGTACTCGGCGTCGGCGACCGGGTCCACCGTGTCGGCCAGTGCCGTGGAGCGGAACTGGATGGTGTTCGTCAGGGGGGTGATGCCGTCGATGCTCTCGCGCAGCGGCTGGAGCAGCGGGTCCATGCCGGGGCTGTGCACCGGCCGTTCGACCCGGATGCGCCGCGTCGAGATCCCGTCCCGCCGAAGGTCGGCCTCCAGGGCGTCGACGGCGTCGGGCGAGCCGGAGACCGCCGCGCTGGTGGGGCTGTTGACCACGGCGACGGCCGCGTGCTCGGCGTACGGGGCGAGCCTCGGCAGCAGCTCCGCCTCCGGCAGGTCGACGGAGATCATGGCACCGGCTGCCGCCTTCCGTTCGAGCAGGTGCGAACGGGCGACCACGACGCGGGCGGCGTCCTGGAGCGAGAGCGACCCCGCGACGCAGGCGGCCGCGACCTCGCCGAGGCTGTGCCCGACGACGGCGGCCGGCTCGATGCCGAGTCCGAGCCAGACCTTGGCCAGCGAGACCTGGAGGGCGAACAGGACGGGCTGCTGGACGTCCATCTCCTCGTACCCGGCCTCTTCGGCGGGGGCGGCGAGCCGGTCGAGCACCGAGCCGCCGCCCGCCGCGCGCACGGCCGCGTCGCAGGCGGTCATCCACGTACGGAATCCGGTGTGCGAGCGCATCAGCTCCCGGCCCATGCCGACCCACTGCGTGCCGCCGCCGGAGAACACCAGCGCCACCCGCCGGTCGCTGTTGCCCGCGACGGTGCCCGTGACGACGTCGGGGTGCGGCCGGCCGGCGGCGACCCGGGCGAGTCCGTCCAGGACGTCCTGGCGGTTACGGGCGAACAGCGCCACCCGGTGGTTGTGGTGGGTGCGCCTGGTCGCGAGGGTGTGGGCGAGGTCGGAGACCCGCAGCCGCACGTCGCGCTCGACGTGGTTGGACAGTTCACGGCAGGTGTCGGCCAGCGCGCCCGCCGTACGCGCCGAGACGGCCACGAGCTGCACCTGCTCGTCGGCGGCCGGCTCGCCTCCGCCCGGGGTGACGTGGCGTCCCCGGTCGCCCGCGAGGAAGGGGTGGGGCGTGACGGGGTGACCCGCCGCGTACAGGGCTCCGAGGGAGCCGAGCAGAGTCGAGGCCTCGTCGGCGCCGCGCCGCAGCGAGGGCAGGGTGGCCGCCGTGAGGATCTCCGACACCGACTTGAGCAGGACGGGGTGCGGGCTGACCTCGATCACCGCGTCGATGTCGTGGGCGCGCAGGGTCGTCAGGGCGTCGACCACCCGGATCTCCTGGCGCAGGTTGTCCGCCCAGTAGTCGGGGCCCAGCTCGGGGCCGTCGACGCGTTCGCCGGTGACCGTCGAGATCATCGGGATGCGCGTGGCGCGGGGCGTGATGCCCGCCAGTTCGACCTTGAGGGGGGCGAGGACGTGGTCGACCAGCGGTGAGTGCGGTGCGTGGCCCATCCGCACCCGGTGGTGGGTGACGCCCTGGTCGGTCAGCCGCTGGACGAGGTCGTCGATCTCCTGCGGTGTGCCGGTCACCAGGGTGGAGTTGAGGCCGTTGCGGCCGGAGACGGTGAGCCCGCCAGTCAGGTGCCGCCCGGCCTCGTCCGCGCCGGTCATGACCACGATGCCCTCGCCGCGCCCCACGGCCAGTTGCTGGAGGAGTCTGCCGTGGTGGGCGGCCAGGCGTGAGGCGTCGTCGAAGTCGAGGGCTCCGGCGATGTGAGAGGCGGCGAACTCGCCGACGCTCTGTCCCACGACGACGTCCGGCTCCACCCCCAGCGAGCGCCAGGCGTCGGCCAGCGCGACCTGGAGGGAGAACAGCAGCGGCTGGAAGACGTCCATGTCGTCGATGCGGCCGTCGGGCGCCAGCATCTGCTCGACGAGCGAGAAACCGAGCAGCTCCCGCATGCGCTGGTCGGAGCGCATCAGGGAGCGGCGGAACACGGGCATTCCGGCGAGCAGTTGCCTGCCCATGCCCACCCACTGCGAGCCGTTGCCCGAGAACAGGAACGCCACCCGCGGCTTGCGCGCGCCCTTCTCCCCCACGCTCAGCCCGGCGGCCGCGGCCCCGCTGCGGAAGGCGTCGAGCTGTGTCCTGAGTTCGGTCATGTCGCGGGCGGCGGCCGCGAGCCGGAAGGTGCCGTCGCCGGGCGACCGGCCGCAGAGCGCCCGCAGGTCGCTCTCGTCACGCAGCACCGCGGCCCGCTCGGCCAGCGCCTCCCGTGAGTCCGCGGCGAGGAGCAGCAGGGAGCTCTCGGGGCGCGGCAGTTCCTCGACGGCAACGTGGCAGATCGCGCCGCCGAAGCCGAACGAGCTGACGCCGCCGCGGCGCGCGTCGGACCGTCGCGGCCACGGCGTCAGCCGGTCCTGGACGGTGAGGTGGTACTCGTCGAACATGATCTGCGGGTTCGGGGCGGTGTAGTGCAGGCTCGGCGGCAGCACGCCGTTGCGCATCGAGAGGGCTAGCTTGACCAGGCCGACGATGCCGGCCGCCGCCTCCAGGTGCCCGACATTGGACTTGACGGAGCCGAGGCGCAGCGGCTCCGCGCGGTCACCGCCGAGGACGGCGCCGATGGCGTTGGCCTCGATGGGGTCGCCGAGGGGGGTCGCGGAGCCGTGGCACTCGATGTAGTCCACGAGGTGCGGCGCGATGCCCGCCCGCTGGTAGGCGGTGCGCAGCATCTTCTCCTGCGCCTGGGGGTTCGGCGCGGTCATGCCGTTGCTCAGGCCGTCGTTGTTGGACGAGCTGCCCTTGATCAGGCAGTACACCGGCAGGTCACGTTCGAGGGCCACACTCAGCGGGGCAAGCACGACGACGCCGGCGCCCTCACCTCGTACGTAGCCGTCGGCGCGGGCGTCGAAGGACTTGCAGCGGCCGTCGGGGGCGAGCGCGCCCATGGCGTCCATGGCGGTGTAGTAGTCGGAGACGAAGCTCAGGTTCACGCCGCCGGCGAGGACCAGCTCGCTCTCGCCCAGCCAGATCGACTGGCACCCCACGTGTACGGAGACCAGTGATCCGGCGCAGGCGGCGTCGATGGCCATGCTCGGGCCCTGGAGGCCGAGGACGTAGGAGACGCGGTTGGCGATGATGCCGTCGTGCATGCCGGTCGCGGTGTGCGGGGTGATCTGGCTGTCGGGCCCGCGGTAGTGCGCGAGGGCGGCGTAGTCGCCCCAGCAGGAGGCCATGAACACGCCGGTGTCGCTGCCGACGAGGCTGTTCGGCGCGACACCCGCGTCTTCCAGCGCCTCCCAGGCCAGTTCGAGGATCAGACGCTGCTGCGGGTCCATCTGGACGGCTTCGCGCGGTGAGATGCCGAAGAACAGCGGGTCGAACTGGTCGATGCCGTCGATGAACCCGCCCCAGCGCACCCTGTCGTTCAGGAGCTCGCGCCGCGCGGCGGGCACCGGTCCGACGGCGTCGCGGCCCTCGGACAGCAGTCGCCAGAACGCGGAGGGGTCGGGGCCGCCGGGGAAGCGGCAGCCGATGCCCACGATCGCGACGGGCTCGTGCGATGCCGTGCGGCGGGCGCCGCTCGGCGCGGCCGGCTCGGGCCGTGGACCGTCGGCGAGCGCGCGGGCGAGCGCGTCGACGGTCGGGTGCTGCCACATCCGGGTGACCGGGACTTTCCAGCCGAGGAATTCGGACAACGAGGCGGCGAGAGTCGACAACTTCAGCGAATCCAGGCCATATCGCTGCATCGGTGTCGAGCGGTCCAGCGCGTTCTTGGACAGGTCCGTCAAGTCGGCGACACGAGAAAGTAAAAACTCCGTTATGGCATGCGAATCTCGTGCTGCGCGCTCTTGGGGCATTTCGGCTCCTCGGCAGGGCGGATCGAATGTACCGGTGCGGCTCGCGGCCGACTGATTTACGGCTCGGTGAATGCGCGGCCCCATTCGGGACAGCGGTCATGGGTGAATACGGCTGTACGGCTCACCTGCGAGCGTGCCGATGGGCACGGCCGGGGCCGATGGGCGGCAAAGGGGCACGGGCCGGCGCTCGGGCAGCCGACGACCGGAATGGCTCAGGACACGGAAGCTTCGCTTCTACGCGTCGAGTACCGCGGTGGAGCGGGACAGGGGTGGCCCTGTCAGAGGGGGAAGGACCCGTGACGTGCTGGGCGGAGTGTGCCGTCCCTGGCAGGAAGGCATGTCTGGAGAAGAACTGGTACCCGCACCGCGGCCCGACCCCCGTTAAGTCGTCCTGGCTGAATCGGACGCGCGGTCCGATTCAGGATCACTGCCCCCGGCGGTCCGGCCGCCGGTGCGCATCGTGCGTTTCCTGGTCAATTCAATGCCCAGGGCAGGAATTACGTGGTCTGACGTGGACCGTATCACCGGGTACTCGTCCGACCGACGAACTGCAGACTGCCACTTTGTGAATGATGGAACAAGAGTGCCTCATGGGCCGGAAGGTGCACTGGCGTGAATCAAACCCCCCGCTGACTGATTCGCTCTCTTGTCGCGCAATGGCTTTGAGGCGTTATGGACGTCATGCGGAGCGAGGGGCGGAAGGGCCCGTCTGGACACGGGGTCGAGCGGCGTTGCAAGCTCTCGCCATGAAAATCTTGAACCACGGCCCTTCGCCGGCCGGCGCCCGCGCCGCGGGCGGGACGAGCGCCCGATTAGGGCTCTGCCGGGGCGAGTTCGCCGGGAGGCCCGCGTGACCAGTACCGAGGTGCTGTCACGGCAGCGGCCGGGCCTCGCGCTCGGAGTGCTGGCCGGGGCGCTCGCCCTGGACGTGAGTGGTCTCGCGGTGCTCAACGCCGCTCTACCGTCCGTCGGCGACCGTTTCGGCATGGCCGACTCCACACTCCAGTGGGTCATGATCGCCTACGCCGTCACATTCGCCGGCTTCCTGCTGGTGGGCGGCCGCCTGGCCGATGTGCTGGGCCGCCGCAGGGTGTTCGAGGCCGGTGTCGCGCTGTTCACCGTGGCCGCGCTGGCCGGGGCGCTGGCTCCCAGCACCGAGGTGCTGCTCGGCGCGCGGGCGGTGCAGGGCATCGGCGCGGCCCTGTCGGGGCCGGCCGCACTGGCCCTGCTGACCGAGGTGTTCCCGGCCGGTCCTGCGCGGAACCGGGCGCTGAGTGTGTACGCGGCGGTCGGCGCCGCGAGCTTCAGCGGCGGGGTGCTGCTCGGCGGAGTGCTGACCCAGTTCTTCGGCTGGCGCTCCGTGCTGTGGTTCTCGGTGCTCCTCGGCCTCGCCGTGCTGGCCGCGACGCGCGCAGGGCTGCCCGACGGGGCCGGGCGCGGCGGCGGGCTCGACCTGCCCGGCGCGATATCGGGCACGCTCGGCCTCACCCTGCTGGTCGTCGGCGCGAGCAGTCACGGCACCCTGGCGTGGACCGCGCTCTGCGCCGCGGTGGCCTTCCTGGTGCTCTTCGTCATACGCGAACACCGCACCGACGACCCGGTTCTCCCGCTCGGCCTCTTCCGCGTCTCCTCGGTACGCTCCTCGAGCCTCGCGGCGTTCCTTCAGTACATGGGCTCGGTCGGGCAGCTCTTCTTCGCACCGCTGTATCTCCAGGAGATGCTGGACTACTCCCCGCTGGAGTCCGGTCTCGCCCTGGTGCCGATGTCGGCGGGCGTCTTCCTCACCGCCAACTTCGCCACCGGCCGCCTGCTGGCCAAGTACCCCCCGCGCACGCTGATGGTCGTCGGGCTCGTCCTGATCGGCGCGGGAACAGCGCTGTGGATGAGCACACCGCACGACGGCTCCTACGCCCTGTACGTGCTGCCCGGCCTGCTGATCAGCGGCATCGGCCAGGGGCTGAACTTCCCCGCGATGACGTCCGCGGCGCTCACCGGCGTCGCGCCGGAGCAACACGCGGTGGCCGGTGCGGTCAACGTCGTGGCCCAGCAGATCGGCGCCAGCGTCGGCGTGGCGGTCATGGTCCTGACCGCGGCGACCCAGGACGACAAGCTCGGCGGCTACCACCTCGCGTACTGCGTGGGCGGCGCCGCGTGTCTGGTCGGAGCGGTGATCATCGCCACGACGGGCCGAACACCGCGCTGACGGTGTCGCGGTGGCCGGCGTGGTACCTGCGTTCCCGAATGCGCCGTGCGTTCGTTCCCGGACGCCCGGCGCACGCCGTTTTCCGTACGCACCCGACGGCGGAGCCGATTTGGCACACACGTACGACCATCGAACGGGATTTGCACACATACGCGAGTACGGAACGGGACGGACCGGGTCGACGTAGACGAACCACCCTGGCACAGCCTCGAAGACCGGACAGGAACCCCGCATTCCATCCGGAAACGCCTACGCTTTCTTCACCATTTATCCATGGACTTACGCCCCGGTACGCACATACCCGCAGGACAAAGGCATATGCCGTAAGCAACACCGCATCGACTGTTGCCAAATGCCTTACGGGCCCCCATCCGCTGTGCCAGAGTCGTGAGCGGTCCACCACCGCCGAGTCGGTCGCACCGCCACTTCAACGGAGCACCCCATGCCGTCCCACGTCTTCGCGGACCACACCGCCGCCCAGCCGCCCGAGCGCGGCGCGGTCGACGCGCTGATCTCGCAGACGCGCCGCCTGCGCGGCGAGGTCGACGCCATGCGACGCGAGACCGCGGCCGACGGCGGGGACCCGACGGGGCGCTGGCAGCGGGCACTGTGCGACCTGGCGGTGCACCAGCTCAACGACGTCGACGACCATCTCGCCCAGCTGCGGGAGGGCCCGCCGCGGGCAGGAGGGGAGCCCGCGGCGCCGGCCGCACCCGCCACGAACGGACCGCGCCGGGGCTCGCTCCTGAGCCGGGTCGGCAGCGCCGAGTGGGACCTCCTGACCGACGAGGCCACCTGGTCCGGCGAGCTCTACGAAATCCTGGGCCGCGACACGGCCGCCCCGCCCCTGTCCCTGGACGAACTCCCCGCCCTCGTGCACAGCGAGGACCAGCCTCTGCTGACCGCGATGGTCACGGACTGCCTCGTCGACGGAAAGCCGATCGACGGCGAGTTCCGCGTCGTGCGGCCGGGCGGCGGCGTGCGCCAGGTGCACATGATGGGCGAGCCGGTGCTCGCGGCCGACGGCTCCACCGCTTCCATGTGGGCGGTCCTGCGGGACGTGAGCGAGCTGCGCCGCAGCAGGCTCGCCGTCCACGAGAGCCGGGACTCACTGCGGCGCCCGCACGACCTCAGGGACACCGGCCACGGCCTCACGGACGCCGACCACGACCTCAGGGACACCGGTCACGGTCCCGTGCACACCGACCACCGGCTCGCGGACACCGATCACCGGCTCGCGGCCGCCCTTCAGGAAGCGGTCCTTCCGCCCTGGCGCGACACCCTGTGGTTCCCGGCCGGCGGCCCCGGCGGGCTCGACCTCGCCGCCGACCACCTCCCCTCCACCGCCGGCGCCCCGATCGGCGACGGCTGGTACGACGCCATACAACTCCCGGGCGGCGACGCCCTGTTGAGCGTCGGCAACCTCACCGGGCACGGCGTCACCGGCACCTCCGGCATGGCGATGCTGCTCGGCGCCCTGCGCGGCATGGCGGTCACCGGAGCCCACCCGGGCAGCCTCCTCGGCTGGCTGAACCAGCTCCTCGACGCCACCGCACAGGCCGCCATCGGCAGCGCCATCTGCTGCCGGTACAACCCGGCGACGGGCCTGCTCACCTGGGCGCAGGCGGGCCACCCCGCCCCCCTGCTGTTCCGCGAAGGGGCGGGGCGCGCGCTGACGCCACCGGGCGGCGTACCCCTCGGAGCCACCTCCGGAGCCGCGTACGGGCAGGCGGAAGTACAACTGCGCCCCGGCGACCTCCTGCTGCTGCACACCGACGGCCTGGTGCCCCGGTGCGACCGGGACGCGGCCACGACCGAACTGCTCGCGATGGCACCCCGGTTCACCGGGGCACAGAGCGCGCAGGACTGTGTGCGTGCCGTCGTGGAGGCGTTCGGCGAGACCCCTCGCGAGGACGACGCCTGCCTGCTGATGGCACGGGTCTAGCCCTCTGCCCGCCGTATCGGAACCGCTGTGTCGGAATCACTGTGTCGGAACCGCTGTGTCGGAACCTTTTTGCCCGCTCGTCAGGACGGGCGCGTCACACCCTCGCCGTCCGGCTCGCCGATCTGACCCCCTTCGGCAGCGCCAGCCTGATCTCCTCGCGCAAATCCTGGATCTTCGGGTAGCCGGAGTACTGCCCCGTCAGCCTGAACATCTCGCGCAGCCGGTCCCAGGTGCGGTGGGACGAGTTGGAATTTATCGACACCAGGGCCAGGCGCGCGTAACGGTCGGCCTGTTCCGGGTCGTCGGCGATGAAGCAGGCCGATGCCAGCGAGATGTAGTCGAAGATCTGCGAGCGGTCGCGGCCCTTGGCCCGCAGTTCGATGGCCAGCTTGGCGTGCCGCTGTGCGACGCTCGCCGCGGCCGGCTCGTGATCGGCGAGGGTGCGATAGGCCAGGGCCTGCATGCCGTGCAGGTCCGCCTCGTCGAACATCTGCATCCAGCTCGGCGGCTCCACGTCCCCTTTGTCGGAGACGAAGAGATCCTCGGCGAGGCCCAGCGTGCGCCGCATGGCCTGGCCGTGCCCCATCGACGCCTGCGCCCAGGCCTCGATGGTGTACAGCATGGCCTTCGTGCGCGGCAGGGCCTCGTCGCCGCCGCCGGACTTGGCAAGCTTCATCAGGTCGAGGGCGTCGTCCGGCTTGCCGAGGTGCACCATCTGGCGGGCGGCCCGTGACAGGGCCTCCCCGGCGCGCGGCCGGTCTCCGCCCTCCCGCGCCGCGTGCGCCGCGATGACGAAGTACTTCTGCGCCGTGGGTTCGAGGCCGACGTCGTGCGACATCCACCCGGCGAGGACGGCGAGGTTGGCGGCGACGCCCCACAGGCGCCGCTGGAGATGGTCGGGGTGGCGGTAGGCGAGCATGCCGCCCACTTCGTTGAGCTGGCCCACCACGGCCTTGCGCTGGAGTCCGCCGCCGCGGGAAGCGTCCCAGGCGCGGAACACCTCCACCGAGCGCTCCAGCTCCTCGATCTCCTGGGAGCCGATGGGAGCGGCCTCGTAGCGGTCGGCCCCGGCGGGATCGACGTGGAGGGGGTCGTTGATGCGGGGGGCGTCGGCCGCGAGGGCCGGGTCGGCGTGCAGCCAGTCATGCATGGCGCTGCTGAGCGCGGAGCCTGCGGCAAGCGCAGCGCCCGCGCCCACCAAGCCGCGTCGGTTGAGCATGAGGTCCATTCCCGTGAATTCGGTGAGGACCGCGGCCGTCCGCTCGGGCGCCCATGGCACGCCGTCGGGGTGCTCCACACTCCCGTCGCCCTGCCGCTTCCCTGGGCGTCCCTGTCGGACCAGACCTAGATCCTCAGTGGTCACGACACGGCCGAGACGCTCGGTGAACAGAACAGCCAGCACCCGGGGCACCGGATCGCGCGGGATCTCCCCCATGTCGATCCACCGCCGCACCCGCGAGGTGTCGGTGGCCAGCTGCGGGTGGCCCATGGCCGCCGCCTGCCGGTTCACCAGTCTCGCGAGCTCACCCTTGGACCAGCCGGCCAGGCCGAACAGGTCCGAAAGGCGGGTGTTGGGTTGTCCGTTCACGTCAAGCCCCCAGGTTCTCGGCTGAGTTGACAGTAACCGTCTGTCAGTTGCTGAGCGACTATTCGCCAGGGTTCGCCAGGGTGCGCCACATGGTGTGCCAGGGGGCGCCGGGTGTCAGGTAGGAACGCGCCACCCCGACCCGGTCGCCGCAAGGCACTCCCCAGGGTGCACCCGAAGCGGCCGGGACGGGAGGTGCTCGCAATCCACAGGCACACGAAGGGATCTGTATCTCCCATGTACGCAGCATCGTCCTCCGTGTCCGCCCCGCCTCGGCCGCCGCGTCCGCGCCCCCCCGTCCAGCGGGGCCGCGAAGCATCCCCCTCGCCGGGGAGCGGCCCCTATCTGGAGCCGGTGCGGTCCTCCGCCGCGCAGCTCGGCGTCGGCCGTGCGCACCGACTGCCCGGGGCCGGCACACAACCGCTCAGCGGGAGACTCGACTTGTCCGGCCCCCAGGGGGCGCAACTGCGGACCGCGATCGCCTCGGTGCACCGCATCTGCCCGGAGTTCAACCCCGTACAGGTGCTCCGTCGCAGCGGCCGCACCGTCCTGCTCATCGGCACCGCCGGGCGCGGCACCGCCGTCGCCAAGTGTCTGCTCGACCACTCGCCCGCCTGGTCGGAGCGGCTGCGGCACGAAATAGCCGCTTACCGCTCCTTCGTCCGCCACCGCCCGCCGGTCAGGGTGCCGCGGCTCATCGCCGCCGACCCCGATGACTGCACGCTGGTGATCGAGCGGATGCCGGGGCGTGTGGCGGCGTTGCAGCGGCATCCGATCGAGGCCCCGCCGCGGGCGGACATCCGCGCGGCGCTCGGTTCCGTCGTCCGCCTCAACCAGTGGCGGCCGCCGGCGGAGATGTTCGGCAGGCCGCTGGACTACGGCAAGCGGATCGCCTACTTCCATAACCTGGGCCTGCTGACCGACCGGGACATGGGCGACCTTCAGAAGCTGCTGCACGGGATCGCGCACTCGGCCGTCCACCAGGGCGGCGGGACGCAGGCGATGTGGCAGTTCTGCCACGGCGACGCCCTGCTCTCCAACGTCCTGCTCTCGCCGCCCGGGCCGGTCCTCGTCGACTGGGAGCACGCGGGCTGGTACCTGCCGGGATACGACCTGGCGACGCTGTGGGCGGTCCTCGGTGACGCCCCGGTGGCGCGGCGCGAGATCAGTCAGCTGGCGCAGTCGGCGGGCCCGGCGGCGGGCGACGCCTTCCTGGTCAACCTGATGCTGGTGCTGACCCGCGAGATCCGTACGTACGAAACGGCCGTGCAGCGTTCGATGCACGACTCGACCCCGGCGGCACCGGGCCCGGCCCATCCCGGTGCTGTGCCGTCCGGCGAGGAACAGCGGCTGCTGCTGAGGCGGCTGCACGACGACTGCCAGCTGGCCCGCCGGGCCGTGCGTGCGGCGGTCGGCACTCGCTGACGGGGACCGGAGGTCCGCGGCGCGCCGGGGGGGGTCCGGGCGTACCGCGGACCTTCGTATGCCCCTGGTCTGTTCCCGTGTCCTGGGCGGGGGACAACGCACCGTGGCCTATGCCACGGCCCGCGTCTCACCCGCCGTTCCGGTTGCGCGGGCGGCAGTATCGGCCATCCTGTCACGTTCGCCGTACGGCCGCGGCCTTGCGACCGTAGCGTCAGGGTATGTCCGCCACTGACGCAGAGCAGATCGACCGGGCCAACGCCTCCGGTCGCACGCCGGTCGTATTCGTGCACGGCCTGTGGATGACCGTGAGCAGCTGGGACCACTGGCTCCCGCACTTCGAGGCCGCCGGGTACGCGCCGGTCGCGCTGACCTGGCCCGGTGAACCGGCGACGGTGGCCGAGGCCCGCGAGCACCCCGAGGCCATCGCCGGCAAGACGGTCAAGATGGTCGCCGACCACCTGGCCGCCCTGATCGGCACCCTGGAGCGCAAGCCCGCCGTCGTCGGGCACTCCGTGGGCGGTCTGCTCACGCAGATCCTCGCGGGGCGCGGCCTGTCCGAGGTCTCCGTGGCGATCGACCCGGCGCCGTTCCGCGGCGTCCTGGCGCTGCCGATGTCGACGGTGCGCTCACTGCGCCCCATGATCGCCAACCCGGCAGACCGGAAACGCGCCAAGCTCCTGACCTTCCCCCAGTTCCGCTACGCGTACGCCAACGCCGTCAGCGAGGAGGAGGCCAGGGCCATCTACGACCGCTATGCCGTGCCGGCGCCCTGTGCCCCGCCCGCGCAGGCGGCGATGGCCAACCTCAATCCGCGTACAGAGGCGAGGGCGGACTGCCGGACCGCGCGGCGCGGCCCGCTGCTGATCATCTCCGGGGGCCGGGACAACGCCGTGCCCTGGTCGCTGGCCAACGGCGCGTACAAGCGGCAGAAGGCCAACGTCAACGTCACGGAGATCGTCGAGCTGCACGGGCGGGACCACGCGCTGACCCTGGACAGCCGGTGGCAGGAGGTCGCCGAGACGGCGCTCGCGTTCGTGCGCCGCTTCGTCTGACCTCTCGCCGTTCACCACCTCTTGCCGCTCATCCGAACAGGTGATCTTCACGCCGCTCATTGGTCCATGCCACTGACGCACCGCAGGCGGTGTGGCCTCCCCTGGCGAAAACCCTCCTTGACCCGGCCGGACCAGCGCTGACTTGGGAAATTCCCTGTCCTGGGCATGATTGACGGATCGTCGGCGAGCCGGTACCACTGACCCACGCCCGGCCCGCACGCCCCGTCACGCATCACCGGCCCAGAAGTCCCAGGAGGCTGCTTTGCGAGGATCCGCCCGTGCCCGTACGTCGTCCGCGCGCAGACGCACCATCAGGACGGCGGGCGCCCTCGCGTCGGCCGGGCTGCTCGTGCCGCTGCTCGGCGCGGCTCCGTCGTCCGGTGCCGACCGACCGTCGTCCGACACCGACCTGCAGAGCGCCTTCGCCGCCGCGTCCGCCGAGTACCGCGTGCCCCAGAGCGTGCTGCTCGGCGTCTCCTACCTCCAGTCCCGCTGGGACGCGCACGGCGGCGCGGCCAGCGTCACCGGCGGCTACGGCCCCATGCACCTGACCGACGCGCGCGCCGCCCTCGCCGCCGCCTCGCACCACAGCGAGGGGACGGAGGACCCGCGCGGCGACACCTCGCGCCCCGCGAAGACGCCGAAGGCCGAGGTGCCCGCGGAGAGCGAGGTCCCCGCGCGGCTCAAGACGCTGCCGCGCGCGGCGGAGCTGACCGGCCTGCCCGCCGAGAAGCTGCGCGGCGACACCGCCGCGAACGTCGAGGGCGGCGCGGCGCTGCTCGCCGCGGCCCAGAAGAAGCTCGGCAAGCCGCTGGGCGGCGACCCCGCCGACTGGTACGGCGCGATCGCCCGCTTCTCCGGGGCCGACGACCGGGCGACGGCGGCGACGTACGCCAATGACGTGTTCGCCGTCATCCGCGACGGCCAGCGGCGCACCACGGACTCCGGGCAGCGCGTGACGCTCGCGCCCCGCCCGGGTCTCAGGCCCGACGCCGCGCAGCTCGAACGCATGGGTCTGCGCAAGGCGCCGACGGGCAACACGGAGTGTCCGAGGACCGTCTCGTGCGAGTGGATTCCCGCGCCGTACGAGGAGTTCAAGGACCCCAACGGCAACCCCGACTACGGCAACCACGACCTGGGGGACCGTCCCAAGAGCCAGAGCATCGACTCGATCGTCATCCACGACACCGAGGGCCGGTGGGAGGGCGTCCTGAAGATGGTGCAGGACCCGACCTATGTGTCGTGGCAGTACTCCCTGCGCTCCACCGACGGCCACATCGCCCAGCACGTGAAGGCCAAGGACGTCGCCTGGCACGCGGGCAACTGGTACGTGAACGCCAAGTCGATCGGCCTGGAGCACGAGGGCTTCCTGGTCGCCCCGGACACCTGGTACACCGAGGCCATGTACCGGACGTCGGCCCGGCTGGTGAAGTACCTCGCCAAGCGGTACGACATCCCGCTGGACCGCCAGCACATCCTGGGCCACGACAACGTCCAGGGCACGACGTCCTCCGGAATCCCGGGCATGCACACGGACCCCGGCCCCTACTGGGACTGGCAGCACTACTTCACGCTGCTCGGCAAGCCGTTCCAGCGCACGGCGGGGGCGAAGGGCGGCGTGGTGACGGTGGCGCCGGAGTACGCGAAGAACAAGCCGGAGTACACGGGCTGCGTCAAGCCCGCCGAGAAGTGCGTGCCGCACGGTTCGGCCGCGGTGCGCGTGCACACCGAGCCGCGCGACGACGCGCCGCTGATCAAGGACATCGGCAAGCGGCCCGGCGGCCAGGACTCCACGATCGACGTGAACGACGTGGGCGCGCGGCTCTCCACCGGCCAGCAGTACGCGGTCGCCGAGCGCAGGGGCGACTGGACCGCCGTGTGGTACCTCGGCCAGAAGGCGTGGTTCAAGAACCCGAAGAAGCAGCCCACGGCCGTCGACGCCAAGGGCCTGGTGGTGACGCCGAAGGCGGGCGCCACGGAGGTGCCGGTCTACGGGCGGGCCTACCCGGAGAAGGAGGCCTACCCTGCGGGCGTCCCCGTGCAGGCGGTCTCCCCGCTGCCGTACAAGATCCTCGCGGGCCAGCGGTACGTGATCGGCGACAAGGTCCCCGGCGAGTACTTCTACTCGCCGACGTTCGACACCGCGCCGCACAAGGTGGTGCGCGGCAAGGACATGTACTACGTGATCCAGTACGGGCACCGGATCGGGTACGTGCGGGCGGCCGACGTGCGGGTGGTCCCCTCGTCCACGTGACGGTGTGGTGACCGGCCGGGTCCGGGTCCGCGTGGGAAGCGGGCCCGGACCCGGCGCGTGTGCGCGTGCGTGTGCGTGTGCGCGTCAGCCGAAGACGTGGCGCTGCCCGGCCCGCGCCCTGAAGGTCTTCGTCCCGCCCCTGAACAGGGTGGAGCGCAGGGTGAGTTCACGGGTGCGGGAGGCCCTGACGACGACACGGGTGGCGCGGCCCGCCGCCCAGGTGATGTCGAGTGTGGCGCCGCCGCGTGCGCGCAGGCCCCTGACCGAGCCGTCCGGCCAGCTCGCCGGCAGCGCGGGCAGGATGTCGAGCACGTCGTGCTGGCTCTGGAGCAGCATCTCCACGATGCCGGAGGTCGCCCCGAAGTTGCCGTCGATCTGGAACGGCGGATGGGTGTCCCAGAGGTTGGGCAGCGTGGAGGACCTGAGCTGTTCACCGAGCATCTTGTGGGCGTGGTCGCCGTCGCGCAGCCGCGCCCAGAAGTTGATCTTCCAGGCCTTGGACCAGCCGGTGCCGCCGTCGCCGCGGGCGGTGAGGGAGACCTTGGCCGCGTCGGCGAACGCGCTGCCGGCCTCGATCCGGCGGCCGGGGTGCAGGGCGTAGAGGTGGGAGACGTGCCGGTGCTCGTCGTTCTTGTCGTCCAGGTCGGCCTTCCACTCCTGGAGCTGGCCCCAGGAGCCGATCCGCAGCCCCGGGTCGAGGTCGGCGAGCGTCCGTTCGAGGTCGGCGCGGAAGGCCGGTGAGTCGCCGAGGGTCCGCGCGGCCTCCAGGGTGTTGGTGAACAGGTCGTGGACGATCTGCTGGGCCATGGCGCCGCCCGCGGTGAAGTCCCCGTGCTCGGGCGAGTAGCTGGGCGTGACGACCAGCTTGCCGTCGCGCGGATCGGTGCGCAGGTTGTCCAGCCAGAACTCCGCGGCCTCCTTCATCACCGGGTAGGCCGTGGCGCGCAGGTAGTCCGTGGAGCCGCTGAAGCGGTAGTGCTCGTAGAGCTGGGCGGTGAGCCAGGCCGCGGCTTCGGGGAACCAGAAGGCGGTCGGCCAGTCGTGCACTCCGGTGAACCCGTAGGGGTTGGTCTCGTTGTGCACGACCCAGCCGCGGCTGCCGAACATCTCCTCGGCGGTACGGCGGCCGGGCGCGCGCAGCGCCTCGACGAAGCGGTCGTAGGGGGCGGTGGTCTCCGCGAGGTTGGCGGCCTCGGCGGGCCAGTAGTTCATCTGCAGGTTGATGTTGGTGTGGTAGTCCGCCGCCCAGGGCGGGTTGGTGCTGTTGTTCCAGACGCCCTGGAGGTTGGCGGGCAGGGAGCCCGCGCGCGAGGAGGCGATGAGGAGGTAGCGCCCGTACTGGAAGAACAGCGCCTCCAGGGCACGGTCGGCGGCGCTCGCGCCACCCCCGTACTCCGTGAGCAGCCGGTCGGTGGGCACGTCGGCGGGCAGGGCCTGTCCGATGTCGAGGGCGACGCGGTCGAACAGGGCCCGGTGATCGCGCAGGTGCCGGGCGCGGAGTGCCGTGTGGCCCGCCGCGACCGCCTTGTCCACGGTCCGCGTGACGGCGGCGTGCGGGTCCTCGCCGCGGTAGCGGGGGTAGGTGTCGGCGTAGTCGGTGGCCGCCGCGAGCACGAACCAGACGTGGTCGGCGCCGGTCACCGTGACGCCGCCGTCGCTGTTCGCGGCGCGGGTGCCGCCCTGGTGCCGCACCCGGAGCTGCGCCTCGAACCGCAGGCCGTTGTCGGCCAGCGCACCGCGCACGGTGATCCGGTCACCGTCCGCCTTCGCGGTGAAGTCGGCGCGGGGCGAGGTATAACGCAGGGTGCAGGTGACCTTGGCGGCACGGTCGGCGGAGAGCCGCCCGACGATCACCCCGTCCGGGTACGAGGCGAAGAACTCCCGGTGGTGGCGCACCTGTTGCCGCTCGTACGTGACGGTCGCGAGCCCTTGGCCGAGGTCGAGCGCGCGGCGGTAGCCGGCGTCGGGCGCGGCCGGGGCGCCGGGCACGTCGATGTGCAGCTCGCCGAAGCTCTGGTGGGCACCGTAGCCGCGCTTGGCCTGGCCGAGTTCGGAGGCGACCGCGTCGGGGGCGAGCCGGCCCTCGGCGTCGAGTTCCGTGCGGACGGCGTCGAGGACGCCGGGCCTCGGGGCGCGCCAGTTGCCGGAGTCGTAGCCGTCCTTCGAGCCGGGGCCGCCGGTCCACAGCGTCTTCTCGTTGAACTGGAGCCGTTCGGAGGCGAGCGTCCCGAAGACCATGGCGCCGAGGGCGCCGTTGCCTATGGGCAGGGCCTCGCGCTCCCAGTCGGCGGCGGGAGCGGCGTACCAGAGCAGCAAGTCATCGGAGGTGTCGCCCGCTGTGTCTTCTGCGGCCGCGGCGTCGGCGAGCACTCCGCCACTCGCCGCGAGCCCGGCGGCACCGCCCAGCGCCGACTTCATCGTGGTTCTTCGCGTGATCCCGTGAGAGGTCCCCTGAGTCATGACCGGCCACGCTAAAGGTCCGATGACTGGGTGGCAAGGCATGGAACAGCCCCGTTCCATGGACGGAACGGGGCGAAGGTTGGACGGATGTGGGCCCGGGTGATCGCCAGGCGCAGGTCAGCCCTGCTGGAAGAGCTCCGCGGGCAGCGGCTTCAGGAGCGCGTACAGATCGTCGGTGATCGGGCGGTCCCAGGCGGCGATGGTCACCAGGACATTGTCGCTCCGGTCGAACTGCACGCACGAGATGCGGCTCTCCGAGAGCTTCAGGCGGCGCACGATGAGGAGGTTGTCCCCCTGCATCACCGGGATGTCCTCCGTGGAGACGACCGTGATGTCCTCGTCGTTCTCCAGGGCCAGGAGGAGCTGCGCCACCTCGAAGGGGATCTCGCCCTCCTCGGTGTCGCGCGCGGGCGAGCCCTCGGGGAGATTGCCGATGATCATCGCGGGGCCGCGCCCGCCGAAGAGGTCGTAGCGCAGGAACACGCCCTGGCAGCTGCCGTCGGGCGCGGGCAGCAGGCCCGCGCCGAGGTTGCCGGGCCAGTCACCGGGATCCATGGCCAGGACGTCGAATTCCGGGCCCGCGGGAGTGGCGGAGCTGCGGCGGCGGAGGAAGGACATGCGCCCATGGTACGTGGCCCGCGAGGTTTACCGGCGCGGGGGCCGTGCCCCGCCGGGGGCCGCGCGGGCCCTGCCGGGGCGTGTCCGCATGCCCGGAGCGCCTGCCCGACCAGTGGTGACGCTCGCACGGGTGAACACCGGCGGTGACGGCTGACATCCACGGACACGGCCCGGCGCCGGCGGCTGCCACTCACGGGGAAGAATGGCGCACCCGGCACAGACGGAGAGGCCCGACGCATGGACGACGGAAGCACCGTACTCAACTACTGGCACGGCGGTCTCGACGCCGTACCGGACGAGGTCTGGCACCACCCGTGTCTGGAGGTGCTGCTCCTGCCCGACAACGCGCTCACGCGCCTCCCGCCCCGCATCGGCACGCTCGGGAACCTGCACACCCTGGATCTCGGGCACAACAGACTGCGCACGATCCCCGCCGAGCTCGGTGACCTCACCCGGCTCAGCCGCTTCCTCTACCTCCACGACAACGAACTCACCGAGCTGCCCGCGTCCCTCGGCCGGCTCACCCGGCTCGCCTACCTGAACGTGGGCGAGAACCGTCTGACCGCGCTGCCCGACGCACTCGGCACCATGAAAGGACTGGTCGAACTCCGGGCCCAGCACAACCGGTTGGCGTGCCTCCCTGAGACGGCCGGCTCGCTCACCTCGCTGCGCGAACTGTGGCTGCGCGGCAACCGGCTCGGGGACCTGCCCGCGTCCGTGGGCCGCCTGCGCGAGCTGCGCGAGGTGGAGCTCCGGGAGAACGCCTTCACGGCCGTCCCTGAGGCCCTGCGCGGCCTGCCCCTGCTGCGCCGTCTGGACCTGCGCGCCAACGGCATTCGCCGACTCCCCGACTGGCTCGCGGAGTTGCCCGCCCTGGAGAAGCTTGACCTGCGCTGGAACGACACCCAGGTCCACGGCGGGCTGCTGCGGGCGCTTCAGGACAAGGGCTGCGTGGTGCTCCGCTAGGGGGGACGCCATTCGGCTCCCCCCGACCACGGAGCTCTACGTCAGGTCGAACTCGCCCTCGCGGGCACCGTGGACGAACGCCCCCCACTCCGCCGGGGTGAAGATCAGGGACGGGTTCTCGGGGCGGCCCGCGTTGCGCATCGCGATGAAGCCTTCGACGAAGGCGATCTGTACGTCGCCGCGCCCCTCGCTGCTCGATCGCCAGTCGGCCCTGCTGAGGTCGAGCTCCGGCTTGTCCCAGCCCGCGAGTGGATGCTGCTGAATGGTGCCTTCGGCCACGTCCGTGCTCCTCCCGAATGCGTCGGTCCGGCGTCAGCCTAGCTTTCGCTCCGGGCGCCGCACAGGCCGTGTGAGAAGGCGGTGCTACGCCGCTCCGGATTATGTCTCGTACAAGCCGCTCAGGAGGTGGGCGGTTCCGCCCCGACGAGCCACATCGAGAAGAACTGCGAGCCGCCCCCGTAGGCATGGCCGAGAGCCCTGCGGGCCCCTTCCACCTGGTGTTCGCCTGCCTGGCCGCGCACTTGGAGCGCGGCCTCCGCGAAGCGGATCATGCCCGAGGCGCCGATGGGGTTGGTGGACAGGACGCCGCCGGACATGTTCACCGGCAGATCGCCGTCCAGTTCCGTCACACCGGCCTCGGTGAGCTTCCAGCCCTCGCCCTCCGCCGCGAAGCCGAGGTTCTCCAGCCACATCGGCTCGTACCAGGAGAACGGCACGTACATCTCGACCGCGTCGATCTCCCTGCGCGGGTCCGCGATGCCCGCCTGCCGGTAGACGTCGGCCGCGCAGTCCTTGCCCGCCTGCGGCGAGACGAAGTCCTTGCCCGCGAAGAGCGTCGGCTCGCTGCGCATCGCGCCGCCGTGCATCCAGGCGGGCGGACGGGGCGAACGCGCCGCGCCCGCACGGTCGGTGAGGACCATCGCGCACGCGCCGTCGGAGGAGGGGCAGGTCTCCGAGTAGCGGATCGGGTCCCACAGCATGGGCGAGGCCTGGACCTTCTCCAGGGTGATGTCCTGCTCGTGGAGGTGCGCGAAGGGGTTCTTGAGGGCGTTGCGGCGGTCCTTGTACGCGACGAGCGAGCCCACCGTGTCGGGCGCACCGGTCCGCCGCATGTACGCGCGCACGTGCGGGGCGAAGAAGCCGCCCGCCCCGGCGAGCAGCGGCTGCTGGAAGGGGATGGGCAGCGACAGGCCCCACATCGCGTTGGATTCCGACTGTTTTTCGAAGGCGAGGGTCAGCACGGTGCCGTGGACGCGGCCCGCGACGAGGTTGGCGGCGACCAGCGCCGTGGACCCGCCGACGGACCCGGCCGTGTGCACGCGCAGCATGGGTTTGCCGACCGCGCCGAGGGCGTCGGCGAGGTACAGCTCCGGCATCATGACGCCCTCGAAGAAGTCGGGCGCCTTGCCGATGACCACGGCGTCGATGTCGGCCCAGGTCAGCTCGGCGTTGGCCAGGGCGCGCACGGCGGCCTCGCGGACGAGCCCGGCGATCGACACGTCACGCCGGGCGGCCACGTGCTTGGTCTGCCCGATCCCGACGACGGCGACGGGTTCTCTGCCTGCCGGACGGCTCATCGAGCCTCTCCTTCCAGGAGGGCGACCAGGTTCTGCTGGAGGCAGGGCCCGGAGGTGGCGTGCGCGACGGCCCGGTCCGACTCGCCGCGGTGGATGCGGGCGGCGGCCTCGCCGAGCCGGATCAGCCCCGCGGCCATCAGGGGGTTGGCGGCGAGCGCGCCCCCCGAGGGGTTCACCGCGACGTCGTCGCCGAGCCGCAGGGCCTCGCGCAGGACGACCTCCTGGGAGGTGAAGGGCGCGTGCAGCTCGGCGGTGTCCACGGGGCGTTCGAAGACTCCGGCGCGCTCGGCGGCCAGCCGGGTGGAGGGCGAGTCGGTGAGGTCGCGCACCCCGAGGCCGTGCGCCTCGACGCGGTGGTCGATGCCACGGATCCACGCCGGCCGTCCGCACAGCTCACGGGCCCGTTCCCCCGCCGCGAGGATCACGGCGGCCGCCCCGTCACCGATCGGCGGGCAGTCACCGGTACGCAGCGGGCGCACGACGTACTCCCCCTGCGCGACGGTCCCGGCGAGCTGCGCGTGCGGGTTGGCGGCGGCATCGGCACGGCTGCGCCGCGCCACCCCGGCGAGCGCCGGCTCATCGGTCCGCCCCGCGTCGATGAGCGCCTGCGCCTGGAGCGCGGCGAGCGCCACGGAGTCGGGCCAGAGGGGAGCGACGTAGTACGGGTCGAGCTGCCGGGTCAGCACGTCGCGCACGGAGCCCGGCGAGGATTTGCCGTAGGAGTAGACGAGGGCGGTGTCGGCCTCGCCGGTCTGGAGCTTCGTCCACGCCTCGTACAGCGCCCAGGCCCCGTCCATCTCCACGTGCGACTCGGAGATGGGCGGCCAGGCGCCGACCCCGTCGAGCGCCATGGTGAAGGAGAAGGCGCGCCCCGCGAGGTAGTCGCAGGACCCGGAGCAGGTGAACCCGATGTCGCTGGTCTTCAGCCCGGTGGCCGCGAGCACCTCGTGCAGCACCGGCATGAGCATCTCCACCTCGGAGAGCTCGTCGGTGGAGCGCAGGTGATCGGTCTGCCCGAAGGCGACGACGGCGACCTCGCGGGCGGGCCGCATCACGGACGGCGTGCGGGGCGCCATCTACACCAGCTCCTTGTACGTGTCGTAGTCGGCGTCGGGCTCGCCCGTGGGCCGGTAGTGGTCGGGAAAGCGGCCGCCGTCCGTCCACACCGGCTCGACGCGCAGCCCCATGCGCACCTGGTCGTAGGGGACCCCCGCGATACGCGCGTGCAGGGCGAGGTCGGCTCCGTCCAGCGCGATGTGCGCGTAGACGTAAGGGACGTCGATGTCGAGGTTCTTGGCCTTGATGTTGACGATGCAGTACGTGGTGACGGTCCCGCGCGGCCCGACCTCCACGCGCTCGGCCGTGGCGACGCCGCAGGTGGGGCAGGCGCCGCGGGGCGGGACGTACACCTTGCGGCAGGACGGGCACCGCTCGCCCACGGTCCGCCGCTCGGACAGGGCGTTGATGTAGGCGGTCTGGGCGCGGCCCGGCGAGTAGCTGTAGTCGAGCCGGGCGGCGGCGACGATCCCGGTGACGGGCTCGTCGAAGACCCCGCTGTGCGGCACGGGGCCCCGGCCCGTCTCCCCGCCCTCCTCCGGCTCGAAACAGGCGATGTCGGTGATGGCACCGACCCGTTCACCGGCCCACCGCACCCGCACGCGCATCCCGGTCCGCACGGCCTCGGGCCCCGGCACGTCGAGCGCGTGCAGCAGTGCGGTGTCGGCCCCGTCGAGCCGCACCAGAACCCAGGCGAACGGAGTGCCGAGCGGCTGTCCGCGCCGGGGTTCGTGGTTCCAGGCCCAGGTGGTGACGGCCCCGGTGGCACCGACCTCGACGAGGTCACGTATCTCCTCGGCGGTGACGGGGTCGTACTCGACGGGCGGCACGAGGACCCGCCCGTCCCCGGTCCGCACCCCGAGCAGGGTGCGCTCACGCAGCCCGGTGAGGAAGGCGCTCTGGACGGTCCCGAGCGACCGGGTGAAGGGAAACTCGACGACAAGAGGGGCACGAAGCACCCCGGTAGAGCCGACAGCCGACATGAACACTCCGTTTCGATGGACGGAACCGAGAAGCCGCCGCCCCCTCAAGGGGCGCGGGGAACTGCGCGACAAGCCACGACGAACCGGCAGCCGAAGAGAGACGACCCCGGCCCGCGAGACCTAGGCCCGCCGAAACACGGCGGCCCGTTTCTCGGCGAAGGCTCTGGAGCCCTCCCCCGCATCGGCGGTGTCAAAGATCGGCCACCCCCGCTTCAGCTCGGCCACGAGCCCCTCGGCCTCGGGGAGCTCCGCGGTCTCGTACACGGACGCCTTGACCGCCTCCACGGCCAGCGGCCCGCACGCGTTGATCTGCTCGGCGATGACGAGGGCCCTGTCCAGCGCGGCCCCGTCCGGCACGACGTGCCCGATGAGCCCGATGGCCGCGGCCTCGGCAGCCGAGTAGGGCCGCCCGGTCAGCAGCATCTCCAGGGCGTGCGTACGCGGTATCTGCCGAGGCAGCCGCACGGTCGACCCCCCGATGGGGAAGAGCCCACGCCGGACCTCGAAGAGCCCGAAGGTCGCCGACTCCCCCGCGACACGGATGTCCGTGCCCTGGAGGATCTCCGTGCCGCCGGCCACGCAGTAGCCCTCGACGGCGGCGATGACGGGCTTGCGGGGCCTGTGATGCCTCAGCATCGCCTTCCAGTGCAGGTCGGGGTCGTCCCGCAGCCGGTCCCTGTAGTGGTCCCCCGCCATCCCCTTGCCCGCGAGGGCCTTGAGGTCCATGCCCGCGCAGAAGGCGCCGCCCGCCCCGGTGAGCACGATCGAGCGGATCTCGTCGTCCGCGTCGGCCGCCACCCACCCGTCGTACAGGCCGACGAGCATCGGCAGCGAGAGGGCGTTCCTCGCCTCGGGTCTGTTCAGCGTGAGTACCAGTGTGGCGCCCTCGCGCCGCACGGAGAGGTGTTCCGTCCCACCCATGTGCCGTGCTCCCTCCATCGACGGCCCACCGCACGGCCGGCCTGTCGCTTCCGGACCTGGAACAGGTTGCAGCAGGCGGGGAACCAGTTCAATACTTTTCTGACAGTCAGTCAGTTTTTCTCGCGGCGGCCCTTCCCACTTACCGGTGCCTCTGCTCTGATGACCGCCGAGCGCGACGACAGAGGCGGACGCCGGGGTCAGGAGGAGCGTGGTGGAGTACAACCTTGCCGACCTGTTCGAGTCGGTCGTCGACGTGGTCCCCGACCGCGAGGCCATCGTCTACGTCGACCACCCCGGTACGGGCGCGGAACGCCGCCTGACCTACGCCGAACTCGACACGGCGGCCAACCGCGTCGCGCACCACCTGATCGACAGCGGCCTGCGCCCCGGCGAACACCTGGGCCTGCACCTCTACAACGGCGTCGAGTACCTCCAGACGGCCCTCGCCTGCCTGAAGGCCCGCCTGGTGCCGGTGAACGTCAACTACCGCTACGTGGAGGAAGAGCTGGTCTACCTCTACCGGGACGCGGACCTCGCCGCGCTCGTCTTCGACGCCGAGTTCACGGAGCGGGTCGCGGCGGCGCTGCCGCGCACCGAGAAGCTGCGGCACCTGATACGGGTCGGCGAGCCGCCCGCCGGCGCGCCCGCGCTGGACGCCGTGGCGTTCACCGGGGCCGAGGCGTCGGGCTCACCGGAGCGGGGCTTCGGGCCGCGCTCCGCGGACGACCTGTTCATCATCTACACCGGCGGCACCACCGGCATGCCCAAGGGCGTCATGTGGCGCCAGGAGGACCTGTTCTTCGCCGGGCTCTTCGGCGGCGATCCCGCGGGCGAACCGGTGAAGCGGCCCGACGAGCTGGCCGAGCGCGTCGCGGCGGGCGGCCCCGGCCTCACCTTCTTCCCCGCTCCCCCGCTGATGCACGGCACGTCGACGCTGACGTCGTTCATCGCGTTCCACTACGGCCAGCGGGTGGCCCTGCACCGCAAGTACGTGCCCGAGCAGGTGATCCGCACCATCGAGAAGGAGAAGGTCTCCAGCGTGTCGCTGGTGGGCGACGCGATGCTGCGGCCGCTCATCGACGCGCTGACCGGCCCCCTGAAGGGCGCCGACCTCTCCTCCCTCTTCAGCGTCTCCTCCTCCGGGGCGATCATGTCGGAGACGGTGCGCGCCCAGTTCCAGGAGCTGGCGCCGAACGTGCTGCTCCTGAACAACTTCGGTTCGTCGGAGTCCGGCTCCAACGGCAAGGCCACGGACGACTCGGGCCCCGAGCGGGGCTTCCGCCTGGAGGTCAACGAGCGTACCCAGGTGGTGGATCCGGCCACGCACGAACCCGTACGGGTCGGCGAGGTCGGCCGCATCGCCCAGCGCGGCCACGTGCCGCTCGGCTACTACAACGACCCGGCGAAGACCGCGGAGGTCTTCTTCCGCAAGGGCGACGAGCGGTGGGTGCTGCTCGGCGACATGGCCACGGTCGGCGACGACGGCATCGTCACCGTCCTGGGCCGCGGCTCGCAGTGCATCAACACCGGCGGTGAGAAGGTCTACCCCGAAGAAGTCGAGCAGGCCCTCAAGTCCCACCCGGACATCTACGACGCACTGGTGGCCGGAGTCCCCGACGAACGGTGGGGCAACAGGGTCGCGGCGGTGATACAACTCCGGCCCCTGGCCGACGGCCTGGACCTGACGGCGGTACAGACCCACTGCCGGACCCTGCTCGCCGGTTACAAGATCCCGCGCTCAGTTATCTTCACGGACCACATCCAGCGCTCCCCGAGCGGCAAGGCGGACTACCGGTGGGCGAAGGCGGTGGCGGCGAAGGGGTAGCACCCGCCGTTCGGACGGCTTCGGACCGCTCAGACCGTTCAGGCCACCCAGAGCGGCCGCCGGTCCCCCTTCGCCGGCGGCAGCCCCTCGGCGAGGGTGGCGGCCATTCTCCGCACCGCCTCGCGCAAGGTGTCCGGCGGTGCCGTGTACGGGATGCGCAGCCGCTGCTCGAAGACGCCCGGGTCGGTGGCGAAGCAGGAGCCGCTCTCGATCCGTACCCCGTTGCCGAGTGCCCGCTCGGCGAGGGCGGCCGCGACCGGCTCCCCGAGGTCGACCCAGAGCGACAGGCCGCCGGGCGGCAGCTGCCATCGCCAGCCGGGGAGGTGCTCGGCCAGGGCGCCGGCCAGCGCCGCGCGCTGGGAGCGCAGCCGTTCGAGACGGCCGGGCAGCAGGTCGTCTGCGCGGTCCAGGAGATCGAGGGCGAGCAGTTGGTCGAGGACCGAGCCGCCCATGTCGTTGGCGACGCGCTGCCCGGCGAGTTCGGTGACGAGCCGCGCGGGAGCGCGCAGCCAGCCGACGCGCAGCCCCGCCCAGTGCGTCTTGCTCATGGAGCCGACGGTGATGATCTGCCCCGCCTCGCCCCGCGCCGCGTGGGAGGCGAGGGGCGGCGGTGCCTCGACGTCCAGGGCGAGCTCGGCGAGGGTCTCGTCGACGACGAGCCGGCCACCGGAGCGCTGAGCGGCGCGCAGCACGCGCCCCCGGTCCTCCTCCGGCATGAGGCACCCGGTCGGGTTGTGGAAGTCGGGGATCAGGTAGGCCAGTTGGGGCACGGTCTGACGGAAGGACGACTCGACGATGCCGGTGTCCCAGCCCGCGTCGGTCACCGGGACCGCCACCGTACGCAGCCGGGCGCGGCGCATGGCCTCCAGGGCGTTCGGGTACGTCGGGTTCTCGGTCAGGACGCGGTCACCGGGCCGGCACAGCAGGGCCAGGACAAGGGTGAGGGCGTGCTGGGCGCCGGAGGTCACCAGAATCTGTTCCGGCACGGTGGGCAGCCCCCGCCGGGTGAAGCGCGCGGCGACTGCCGCCCGTAGCTCGGGCAGCCCGTAGGGGTGGTAGCCGGGAGTGCCCGCGTGCTCCGCCAGCCGTGGGGTGATCCGGGCGAGGGCGTCGGCGAGTACCCCTTCCGGCAGCCCCTGCGCGGCCCTCGCCAGATCGATCACGGCGTCCTCGTCCGTGTCGAGATGCCTCCGTATCCCGGTAGGGGTACGGCCTTCGGGCAGTGCCGTCCAGGTCCCCGCGCCCTGGCGGCTGCGTGCGTAGCCGCCCTGGCGCAGCAGGTCGTAGACGGCGGTGACGGTGGTCCTGCTGGTGTTCAGGACGGTGGCCAGGTCCCGTTCGGCGGGCAGCCTGACGTGCGGGGCGACGCGCCCGTCCAGGATCAGTTCGCTGATCGCGCGGGCGAGGTGGCGGTAGGCGGGCCGCATTCCGTCGGGGTCGGGCAGCAGCGCGGCGAGCTGCCGACCGCCCAGGCTCCGGTCCGCGCGCCCCGCCGAACCCGTCATATGGCTCGCCGGGAGCTCCGGCCTCGCGTCAACCACGCCATTCTCCCGTAATTGGCCGTGTTTCCAGGGCCAATCACTCTACAGAGTGGCCGCAATGGCCCGGAAACGAGCCCGACCCACGGAGGCACCCCGGCATGCGGCAGGACATCACGTACGTCTCCCTGAGCGAGCGACCGCTGAGGCGGCTGACCCAACTCCTCGTCGGCCTGGCGCTGTACGGCTTCAGTCTCTCGGTCCTGGTGCGGGCGGGACTGGGCGTCACCCCGTGGAGCGTGCTGTACGAGGGTCTGCGGCACCGCACGCCGCTGAGCTTCGGTACGGTCACCGCCGTCGTGGGCGTGCTCGTACTGCTGGCCTGGATTCCGCTGCGGCAGCGTCCGGCGCTGGGCACCTTCGCCAACATCGCGGTCCTCGCCGCCGCCTCCGACCTGGGCCTCGCGCTGCTCCCCGCCCATCCGGGGCTGCCCGCCCGCTGCGGGATGCTCATCGGGGGCGTGCTCCTCAACGGCCTCTCGGTGGCCGTGTACGTCGGCGCGCGCTTCGGCCCCGGCCCGCGGGACGGCCTGATGACCGGGTTGTCCGCGCTCACCGGCCACTCCCTGCGCCGCGTGCGCACCCTGATCGAGGTGGCCGTGCTCGCCCTCGGCTGGCTGCTCGGCGGGACGGTGGGCGTGGGCACCGTCCTGTACGCGTTCGCGGTCGGCCCGGTCACCCAGTTCTTCGTGCCGCGCTTCGCCTTCCCCGGCCCCTCAGCGCGAACAGACTGACCACAGCGCACGCCCGAGCCCCGCGCTGTGCAGGGCGTCGAGCCTTCCCTCGTGCCGGACCCGCACGGCCGCCGCGGTCAGCGCGCCACCGCAGCGCGGCGACGTCCGCGCCCGCTCGGAGGCCGCGATGCCCCGCACCAGTTCGCCGTTGACCCGGTTGATCTCCTCGCGCACCTCGGCGAGATCGGGCCGCTCGGTCGGGGCCTGCCCGGGGTCGGCGTCCCAGCGCCGGAACAGCCCCCGCTGGACGACCTTGTTGGCCTCGATCTGGTCCCGGAAGATCCGCACGGTCGCCGCGGGGTCGGCGCCGGCCTCCCGCGCCTGCTGGGCCACGGCGTCCAGGACGACCTTCTCGCGGGCCGGGTCGTCGATCGGGCTGCCGGTCCCGTACTTGGCGGCGGCGACGAGGTCGGCCGTGGCCAGGCGCCGGGCGGAGAGGTCGGCGAGCGGCCGCAGCCGTTCGTACGTCCCCGCAGTCCGGGAGGGGGCGGCGGTGGGCGCCGCGACGGCCGGGCCCGCGGCCCCCGCGAGCAGGGCGGCGGCGAGGGCTCCGGCAGCCAGGAGACGGCCGGTGGGAGAGGCGGAGCGCATGACGGTTCCTCAGAGGTCGATGTCAGTCCTGTGCCAGGAATCCGGCCACCCGCCGCGTGAACCACTCCGGGTCGTCCAGCCACGGGAAGTGACCGCCGCCGGGCTGCACATGGCGGACACCGGCGGGGAACAGCTCGGTCAGCTCGGCGGCGCGGGCGGGGGACGGGCCGCCGTCGTAGGCGCCCGCGAGCACGAGGACCGGGGCCTTGAGGGACGCGAGGGCGGCGCGGGTGGCGGGCGGGTCGAAGGACGCTTCGCCGTAGTAGGCCTCGGAGGCCGCCGCGTTCTTCTGCTCGGCGCTCCGGGCGCGGTGCTCCTGGGCGGCGGCGTCCCAGCGGCCGTACGTGAGCGGGGCGATGGCATCCCAGCCCGCGCTGGGGGCGCCGCTCTCCGCGATCTCGCGCAGCGCGGTCTCGGCCGCCGGGTACCAGGGCTCGTCCTTGCGCAGGGCGGCCGCCTCGGCGCGGTCCTTGAGGGTCATGGTGCCGCCGACGGCCGTCGTGGCCGGGGTGACCAGGACGAGGGTGCGGATCCGCTTCGGGTACCGGGCCGCGTACAGCATCGCCAGGTCGCCGCCGGCGGAGTGGCCGAGCAGATCGGCCTGGTCGAGCCCCAGGTGCTCGCGGAGCGCCTCGATGTCGTCGACGAGCCGGTCGCAGCGGTAGGTCGCCGGGTCGGCCGGCTCCGCGGAGTCACCCGTGCCGCGCAGATCGAGGAGGATCAGGCGGCGGTGCGCCGACAGGCCGCCGAGGTCGCCCAGGTAGACGGAGGCGCGCATGGGGCCGCCGGGAACGCACAGCAGCGGCTCGCCCACCCCCTTCTCGTGGTAGGCGAGCTCCGTCCCGTCGTACGCGCTGAATGTCGGCATGAGGGCGATCATCACATCCCGTGCCGGATGCGGGCAACGCCTTTCGGTCCTGGCCTCGGGCGGTGCGCCGCAGCTCGCGGGCGTGTCGCGCGATCTCTTGACGCCCACGGCCGGGGCTGGATTACTGACCTCCACGGAAGATCGACGACCGAATGATCGGTCGCCCGTTCGGGACGGGAGAACCCCATGACGCGCAGGCCGCTCCAGCTGGACGCGGCGGAACGGCTCGGCCCCCGGGAACTCGGGGCCCTCCAGCTGGAACGCCTCCAGGACACCTTGCTGCACGCGTACGAGAACGTCCCGTTCTACCGGGCGGCGTTCGACAAGGCGGGGCTGCGCCCCGACGACTGCCGTTCGCTCGCCGACCTGGCACGCTTCCCCTTCACCACCAAGGACGACCTGCGGGCCAACTACCCGTTCGGCATGTTCGCCGTCGAGCAGTCCGAGGTGCGGCGTCTGCACGCCTCCAGCGGTACGACGGGGCTGCCGACGGTCGTCGGGTACACCGAGCGGGACCTGTCCATGTGGGCGGACGTGGTGGCCCGCTCGATCCGCGCCGCGGGCGGCAGACCGGGCGACAAGGTGCATGTGGCGTACGGGTACGGGCTGTTCACCGGGGGTCTCGGCGCGCATTACGGCGCCGAGCGGCTCGGCTGTACGGTCATTCCCGCGTCGGGCGGCATGACCGCGCGCCAGGTGCGGCTGATCCAGGACTTCCGGCCCGAGATCATCATGGTGACCCCCTCGTACATGCTCACCCTCCTCGAGGAGTTCGAGCGGCAGGGCGTCGATCCCCGTACGACCTCGTTGCGGACCGGCATCTTCGGCGCCGAACCGTGGACCGAGGAGATGCGGCGCGAGATCGAGGAGCGCTTCGCCATCGACGCCGTCGACATATACGGGCTCTCCGAAGTGATCGGTCCCGGCGTCGCGCAGGAGTGTGTGGAGACCAAGGACGGCCTGCACATCTGGGAGGACCACTTCTACCCCGAGGTCGTCGACCCGGTCACCGGCGACGTGCTGCCGGACGGTGAGCGCGGCGAGCTGGTGTTCACCTCCCTCACCAAGGAGGCCATGCCCGTCGTCCGCTACCGCACGCGCGACCTGACGCGGCTGCTCCCCGGTACGGCACGGGTCTTCCGGCGGATGGAGAAGGTGACGGGGCGCAGCGACGACATGGTGATCCTGCGGGGGGTCAATCTCTTCCCCACGCAGATCGAGGAGATCGTGCTGCGTACGGCGGGCGTGGCCCCGCACTTCCAGCTCCGTCTGACCCGCGAGGGCCGCATGGACGCCCTGACCGTGCGCGCCGAGGCCCGCGCGGACACGGCTCCCGAGCGGCGCGACGCGGCGGCGCGGGAGATCGCCGCCGCGGTCAAGGACGGCATCGGTGTCTCGGTGGGCGTCGAGATCGTCGATCCGGAGACGCTGGAGCGTTCGGTGGGCAAGTTCAAGCGGATCGTCGACCTGCGGGGCAAGGACTGACCGTCAGGCGTCGTCTGCGGGGCCGAAACGGTCCCGCAGTTCCCGCTTGAGGATCTTCCCGCTCGCGTTGCGCGGCAGCTCGTCCACGAAGAGGACCCGCTTGGGCGCCTTGAAGTGGGCGAGCCTGTCGCGCGCGTGGGCGATGAGTTCCCCTTCCGTGAGCTCCTTGTCCGCGCGTACGACGACCGCCGTGACCGCCTCGATCCAGCGCTCGTCCGGCAGGCCGATGACCGCGGCCTCGGCGACGCCCGCGTGGTCGTACAGCGCCTCCTCGACCTGGCGGGATGCGACGAGGACTCCCCCGGAGTTGATGACGTCCTTGACCCGGTCGACGACGGTGAAGTAGCCGTCGGCGTCGCGTACGGCGAGGTCGCCGGAGTGGAACCAGCCGTCGCGGAAGGCCTCCGCGGTCTCCTCCGGCTTCTCCCAGTAGCCCTCGCACAACTGCGGTGAGCGGTAGACGACTTCGCCCTGGGTGCCGTCCGGAACCTCCCGGCCGTCCTCGTCGACGACGCGTGCCTCGACGAACAGGACGGGGCGACCGCAGGAGGCCATGCGCCCCTCGTGCTCGTCGGGGCCGAGGACGGTGGCGAGCGGGCCGATCTCGCTCTGCCCGAAGCAGTTGTAGAAGGCGAGCCCCGGCAGCCGTTCCCGCAGCCGTTCCAGGACCGGCACGGGCATGATCGACGCCCCGTAGTAGGCCTTGCGGAGGGCGCCGAGGTCACGCGTGGCGAAGTCCGGGTGGCGGGAGAGGCCGATCCACACGGTGGGCGGCGCGAAGAGGCTGTCGGCGCGGCCCGCCTCGACGAGGTCGAAGATCCGCCCGGCGTCGGGTCCGTCCAGGACGGTGTTCTCGGCGCCGACCGCGAGGTAGGGCAGCAGGAAGACGTGCATCTGCGCCGAGTGGTAGAGCGGGAGTGAGTGCACCGGCCTGTCGGTCGCCCTCAGGTCCAGGGCCGCGATGGCGCTGGCGTACTCGTGGACCAGTGCCCCGTGCGTGAGCATGGCGCCCTTCGGCGAAGCCGTGGTCCCCGAGGTGTAGAGGAGCTGCGCCAGGTCGTCGCCGCCGATGCCCTCCCCCTCGTACGCGGGTGACGCGGCAAGCCGTGCGAGCAGGGAGTCGTCCGTGTCGCGCAGGGCCAGGGTCCGCGTCCCGGCAGGCAGCCGCGCCGCCAGGTCCGGGTCCGCGAGGACCAGCGAGCTGCCGGACTGCCCGACGATGTACGCGAGGTCGTCGCCGGCCAGGTTCTGGTTGACCGGCACATGGATCAGGCCCGCCCGCGCGCAGGCGAGGAAGCCGATCAGATAGGCGTCGGAGTTGTGGGCGTAGGCGGCGACCCTGTCGCCCCGGAACAGGCCCTGCTCGCGCAGCACGTGGGCCGCGCGCGAGACGGCCGTGTCCAGTTCCCCGTACGTCCAGGACCGCTCGCCGTAGTGGAGCGCCGGGCTCCGCGGCGTGCGGCGCGCGCTGCGGCTGAGGACTCCGTCGACCGTGTTGTCGCGTGCACCCGTCATGGCGTGATCCTGGGTGCCGTGCGCCACCCCGGTCAAGGGAGGACGCAGATGACATACCGCTTGGTACGCTCAACCGCTCCTTCCCTCAACGATGTCGGGAGGCACCATGAGCACCAGCCGAACCACACGCGCCACGCACGCCGCAAGCACCACAGGCACCGCTGGCACGGCAAGTACGGCAAGTACGGCAAGCACGGCAAGTACCAAGCGCACCCGTGGGAGACGTCTGTCCGCCGTCGGGGTCACGCTGCTGACCGCCGTGGCCCTGCTGCCGGCCGGCGCCGGAGCCGCGGCAGGCGACGCGCGTCCCTCCGACGGCGGGCTGCACGCCACCATCCGCTACACGCAGTACGGCATACCGCACATAGTCGCCCGTGACTACGCCGACCTCGGCTTCGGTACCGGCTGGGCGCAGGCCGCCGACCAGGTGTGCACGCTCGCCGACGGCTATGTGACCGTGCGCGGCGAGCGCTCGCGTCACTTCGGGCCCGAGACCGCGCCCGGCTCCGCGCTGTCCTCCGCGTCCACGAACCTGCGCAGTGATCTGTTCTTCCGTGGCGTGCGGAAGAGCGGCACGGTGGAGAAGCTGTTGAAGCAGCCCGCGCCCGCGGGGGCGAGCCGTGACTCCAAGGAGCTGATGCGCGGCTTCGCGGCGGGCTACAACGCCTGGCTGAAGCAGAACCGCGTCACCGACCCGGCCTGCGCGAAGGCCGCCTGGGTCAAGCCGATCACCACGCTGGACGTGGCGCGGCACGGCTTCGCCGTGCAGGTGCTCGGCGGCCAGGGCCGTGCCGTCGACGGCATCACGGGCGCCGAGCCGCCGGCCGCGGGTTCGCCGGAGCCCGCGGCACCCGATCCGCGGCGGACCGCAGAGGCCGCCCGCGAGCTGCTGGCCCCGCAGGACGCCGACATGGGTTCCAACGCCGTCGCCTTCAACGGCCGGACCACCGCGAACGGCAAGGGGCTGCTGCTCGGCAACCCGCACTACCCCTGGCAGGGCGGGCGCCGGTTCTGGCAGTCGCAGCAGACGATCCCCGGCGAGTTCAACGTCTCCGGCGGTTCGCTGCTCGGCACCGGCCACGTCAACATCGGCTTCAACGCCGACGTGGCGTGGAGCCACACCGTCGCCACCGGCGTCCCCTTCAACGTGCACCAGCTCACGCTGGACCCGGCCGACCCGACCGTCTATGTGGTGGACGGCGAGCGGCACAGGATGCGGAAGCGGACGGTCACGGTCGACGTGAAGGGCGGCGCGCCCGTCACCCGCACCCAGTGGTGGACCCGGTACGGCCCGGTGGTCACCGGGCTCGGCGCCCAGCTCCCGCTGCCCTGGACCTCGACGACGGCGTACGCGCTCAACGACCCGAACGCGGTCAACCTGCGTGGCACGGACACCGGCCTCGGCTTCGCCAAGGCCCGCTCCACGGCGGGCGTCCTCGCGTCCCTGCGCGAGACGCAGGGACTGCCGTGGGTGAACACCGTCGCCGCCGACCGCCGCGGCCACTCGCTGCTCAGCCAGTCGCAGGTGCTGCCCCGGATCACCGACGACCTGGCGCGGCGCTGCGGCACGGCCCTCGGCAAGGTGACGTACCCGGCCGCGGGCGTCGCCGTGCTCGACGGCTCGCGCGGTGACTGCGCGCTCGGTTCCGACAAGGACGCCGTGCAGCCCGGCATCTTCGGCCCCGGCAAGGCCCCGACCCTCAAGGACGCCTCGTACGCGGTGAACTCCAACGACAGCGCCTGGCTGAGCAACGCCGACAAGCCGGTCACCGGCTACGAGCGGATCTTCGGCACCATCGGCACCCAGCGTTCGCTGCGCACCCGTGGCGGCATCGAGGACGTGGCGGCGATGGCGGAGAAGGGCGATCTGACGGTACGGGACCTCCAGCGGCAGCAGTTCGCCAACCGTGTCCCCGCTGCGGATCTCGCCGCCGGTGACGCGGCGAAGGCCTGTGCGGCGCTGCCGGGCGGCACCGCGACCGGCGGCGACGGCCGAAGCGTCGACGTGGGCAAGGCATGCCGGGTCCTCGCGCGCTGGGACCACCGGATGGACACCGGCAGCCGTGGCGCCCTGCTCTTCGACCGCTTCTGGCGCAAGCTGACGGCGGCCGTGCCGAACGACCGGCTGTGGAAGGTGCCGTTCTCGGCGGCCGACCCGGTGCGCACCCCGAACACGCTGAACACCTCGGCGCCGGGCTTCGCCACCGCGCTCGCGGACGCCGTGCGCGAGCTGAACACCTCGGGCATCGCCCTGGACGCACCGCTGGGCGAGCACCAGTACGTCGTACGCGGCAAGCACCGCGTCCCCGTCCACGGCGGCACGGAGTCGCTCGGCGTCTGGAACAAGGTCGAGGCGGTATGGGACGCCAAGGCCGGCTACACCGAGGTCGCGCACGGCTCCAGTCATGTCCAGGCGGTCGGCTGGGACGACGGACGCTGCCCGAAGGCCCGTACGCTCCTGACCTACTCGCAGTCGTCGAATCCCGCCTCGCCGCACTACAGCGACCAGACGCGGCTGTACGCCAAGGAGCGCTGGGTGACGTCCCGCTTCTGCGAGAAGGACATCCTCGGCGATCCCGCGCTGAAGGTGGTGAAGGTGCGCGAGCGCCGCTGAGTGCGGCGGGGGGCGGCCCACGCTGTGGCCCGCCCCCCACACACCTCACATCGCGCGCTCGCGGCCTTCCCAGTACGGTTCGCGCAGCCGTCGCTTGTACAGCTTGCCGTTCGGGTCGCGCGGCATGGTCTCGATGAAGTCGACGCTCTTGGGCCGCTTGTAGCCGGCCAGCCGCCGCTCGCAGTGGGCGAGGATCTCGGCGGCGAGCGCGTCGCCCGCCGTCCTGCCCTCGGCGACCTCGACGACGGCCTTGACCTCCTCGCCCCAGTCGTCGTGCGGGATGCCGAAGGCGGCGGCGTCCGCGACGGCGGGGTGGGTGAGCAGCGCCGACTCGATCTCGGCGGGGTAGATGTTGACGCCGCCCGAGATGATCATGTCGATCTTGCGGTCGCGCAGGAAGAGGTAGCCGTCCTCGTCGAGGAGGCCCAGGTCGCCGACGGTGAAGAAGTCGCCGATGCGGTTCTTCTCCGTCTTCGTCCGGTCCTTGTGGTACGAGAATCCGCCGGTGGTCATCTTCATGTAGACGGTGCCGAGTTCACCCGGCGGTAGGCGGTTCCCTTCGTCGTCGAAGACGGCCAGTTCGCTGATGGGCCAGGCCTTTCCGACCGTCCCCGGCCTCTTCAGCCAGTCCTGGGCGGTGGCGAAGGCGCCGCCGCCCTCGCTGGCCGCGTAGTACTCCTCGACGCACTCGCCCCACCACTCGATCATCGCCCGTTTCACGTGGTCGGGGCAGGGCGCGGCGCCGTGGATGGCGTGCCGCATCGACGACACGTCGTACGCCGCCTTCGTCGTGTCCGGCAGGGCGAGCAGGCGGTGGAACTGGGTCGGCACCATGTGGGTGTGCGTGCAGCGGTGCGTGTCGATGAGGCGGAGCATCTCCTCGGGCGTCCACCGGTCCATCAGGACCAGCGGGTGACCGATGTGCAGGGCCGCGCCCGCGAACTGGAGCACGGCGGTGTGGTAGAGCGGCGAGCAGACCAGGTGGACGTTGCCGTCGAAGGGCTTGATGCCGAAGATGCCGAGGAAGCCGCCGAGGTAGGACTCCTCGGGGAGCTTGCCGGGCAGCGGGCGGCGGATGCCGCGGGGGCGGCCGGTGGTGCCGGAGGTGTAGTTCATGACCCAGCCGAGCGTGCGGTCGGCGGGCGCCGTTTCCGGCTGGCCGTCGAGCAGTTGGCGGTAGGGGCGGAAGCCGGGCACGTCGCCGACGGCGTAGCGGTGGGTGGCCGGGAGCGCCGCCTCGTCGGCCGCCGCGACGGCCGCGTCGGCGAACCGCTCGTGTGCGATGAGCACCTTGGCGCCGGAGTCGGCGACGATCCAGGCGATCTCCGGGCCGACCAGGTGGTGGTTGACGGGGACGAGGTAGAACCCGGCCTGGGAGGCGGCAAGGTGGGCGGTGAGGAACTCGACGCCGTTGGGCAGGACCACGGCGAAGGCGTCGCCGCGCTTCAGGCCCGCCGCCCGAAGGCCGTGGACCAACTGGTTGACCGTGGCGTGCAGTTGCCCCGCCGTCCACTGCTCGCCGCCGGGGGCGACGAGGACGGTGCGCCCGGGGTCGGCCGTGGCCTGCGCCCAGAATCCGTTGGGTGGTGTGCCGGGGCTGGTGCCCGGGGGTGTGCTCACGGCTGGCTTCCCCTTCCCGCGATGCGGTTGACGCGGTCCACGGCCCGCTCGAAGCCGCGCGTCAGGTCGTCGAAGACCTCCTGGACGGCCCGTTCGCTGTTCATCCGGCCGACGATCTGCCCCACGGGCGTGCCGAGCAGCTCCTGCACCTCGTACTTCTGGATGCGCGATACGGCATCGGCGACGAGCAGCCCCTGGAGCGGCATGGGCAGGGTGCCGGGGCCCTGCGGGTCGTCCCACGCCTCGGTCCACTCCGTGCGCAACTGGCGGGCGGGCTTACCGGTCAGGGCGCGGGAGCGGACGGTGTCGCCGGACCCCGCGGCGAGCAGCTTCCGGGTGAGGGCGGGTGAGTGCATGTCGGCCTCGGTGGTGGTGAGCCACAGGGAGCCGAGCCAGACGCCCTGCGCGCCGAGCGCGAGCGCGGCGGCGATCTGCTCCCCGCTGCCGATGCCCCCGGCGGCCAGTACGGGCAGTGGCGCGACCGCCTCGACGGCCTCGGGGGTGAGCACCATGGAAGCGATCTCGCCGGTGTGGCCGCCCGCCTCATACCCCTGGGCCACCACGACGTCGATGCCCGCCTCGGCGTGCTTGCGGGCGTGCCGGGCGCTGCCCGCGAGGGCGGCGACGAGAACGCCCTGGTCGTGGGCGCGCCGGACCACGTCGGCCGGCGGTGAGCCGAGCGCGTTGGCGAGCAGTCTGATCGGATAGCCGAAGGCCACGTCGAGCTGGCTGCGGGCGACCTGCTCCATCCACCCCGTGATGCGCCACCCTGACACGTCACCCTCGGCGAGCTCGGGCACGCCGTGCTTGGCGAGGGTGTCCCTGACGAACCGCCGGTGCCCTTCGGGGATCATCGCCTCCACGTCGGCCTCGCTCACGCCCTCGACCTTCTTGGCGGGCATGACGACGTCGAGCCCGTACGGCCTGCCGTCGACGTGCTCCTGCATCCAGTCGAGATCCCTGGCCAGCTCGTCGGGCGCCGTATACCGAACCGCCCCCAGCACCCCGAACCCACCCGCCCTGCTGATGGCAGCGGCCACCGCCGGAAACGGCGTGAACCCGAAGACGGCGTACTCGACTCCCAGCTTCCTGCTCAGCTCCGTCTGCATGGGCGCAGGATGCCGCAGGGTCCGTCACGGGGGAAGGGGTTTTCTGATGCTGCGTCAGTTTCTTGTGCCGACGGCGGTCACGTCGTGGTGTCCGGGGTGGTCAGGGCCTCGATCGTCCAGTTGAGGGTCGGGGTCAGGATGGTTGGGGGTGGCCAGGCGTTCACTACTGCAAGGAGGTGCAGGTAGTGGTCTCTGCGGGGGTCGTTCATGGTCTGGAGGCGGGCGGCGAGCCGGTGGCGGAGGGCGTCGTCGTCGGGGTGTCCTGTGATGCGGGCGTAGTGCGCCGTGAGCGCCCTGACGATGCGGGCGGCCTCCGGGGAGCGCGGGGCGGTGCCGTCGGCGTGGGCCGGTTCGGCCAGGTGGCGGACGGCATCGGCGAGGATGCGCGGCAGGCCCGTGGCATCGTCCTGTGCCCGGTCGGCGGCCAGGTCCCGCGCCATGCCCTGCATGCTCGCGCGGAAGCCGGGGTCCTGGAACAGCTCTGCCAGCTCCACCCACGCCTCGACCTGCTCCACCGTGGGGTCGTCCGGGAGCTCCGGGGTCATGGAGCGGATGACCGCGCCGAACGCGGGGTGGGTGTCGAGGCCTTCGAAGACCGTGCCGAGGAAGTCGTCGATGAGGCGGCTCCGTTCGGCCTCGGACAGTTTCGCGAGGCGGTGCATGAGGGCCAGCTCCTCGGGGCTCGCGCCGCGCTTGGCCACCGCGGTCAGGACGGCCCTCCGCAGGCGCAGGGCGTGGATCTGCACGTCCAGCGCGTCGGCGTGCGCCGCCGCCACATCGGCGAGCGGTATCTCCCGCTCCACGACCTTGCGGATGGTGGGCAGGTCGAGTCCGATCTCGCGCAGGGTCCGCACCAGGTCGAGGCGGGCCACGGCGTCGGTGCCGTAACGCCGGTAGCCCGCCGGGGTGCGCTCGCTCGGCGGGACGATCCCGGAGTCGGACCAGAACCGGATGGTCTTGACGGTGAGTCCGGTGCGGCGGGCGAGCTCGCCGATCGAATAAAGGGGGTCAGGGTGCGGGACGGTGTCGCCGTTCATGCGCCTACTCTCACGTCTCCCCCTACGGGATACTCAAGCGGGCCGCTCGGACGGCCCGGCCACGGCGGTGTCACTCCCCCAGCGCGGCCATCGCCGCGTTGTGCCCGGGCACCCCGCTGACACCGCCGCCCCGCACCGCGCCCGCCCCGCAGAGCAGGACGTTGGCGTGCCGCGTTTCCACGCCCCAACGCCCGCTGCCCTCCTGGACGTAGGGAAAGGCGAGGTCGCCGTGGAAGATGTGGCCGCCCGGCAGCCGCAGGTCGCGCTCCAGGTCCAGCGGCGTCTTCGCCTCGACGCAGGGGCGTCCCTCGGCGTCGAGCGCGAGGCAGTCGGCGATCGGCTCTTCCAGGTGCGCGTCGAGCTGGGCGAGCGTCGACTCCAGGAGGTCGGCCCGTACCGCGTCGTTGTCCGCGGCGAAGAGCCGGGCGGGGGTGTGCAGGCCGAAGAGCGTGAGGGTCTGGTAGCCGCGTTCGGCGAGGTCGGGGGCGAGGATCGTCGGGTCGGTGAGCGAGTGGCAGTAGATCTCGGAGGGCGGCGCGGTAGGCGGCGTACCGGACGCGGCCTGCGCGTAGGCGGTCGCCAGCTCCTCGTACCCCTCGGAGATGTGGAAGGTGCCCGCGAAGGCCTCGCTCGGGTCGACCGTGGTGTCGCGGAGCCTCGGCAGCCGCTTGAGCAGCATGTTGACCTTGAGCTGGGCGCCTTCGGCGGGCGGGGGCGGCTCGTCGCCGAGGAGTGCGGCGAGGGCCTGCGGGGAGGCGTTGACCAGGACGTGCCGGGCGGCGACCGTGTGCTCGCCCTCGTCATCCTGCCGGTAGGTGACCTCGGCGCGCCGCCCGTCGGCGGCGATCCGCGTCGCCTCGCAGCCCGTGCGGAGCTTGGCGCCCGCGGCGCGGGCGGAGTCGGCGAGGGCGTCCGTGAGGGCGCCCATGCCGCCGACGGGGACGTTCCAGTCGCCGGTCCCGCCGCCGATGACGTGGTAAAGGAAGCAGCGGTTCTGCTTCAGGGACGGATCGTCCGCGTCGGCGAACGTGCCGATCAGGGCGTCGGTGAGGACGACGCCGCGCACCAGGTCGTCGGCGAAGCGCTCCTCGATCGCCGTGCCGATGGGCTCCTCGAACAGCGTGCGCCAGGCGGTGTCGTCGTCGACGCGGGCGCGCAGCTCCGCCCGGGTCGGCAGCGGTTCGGTGAGCGTGGGGAAGACGCGGCCCGCGAGGCGTCCTGTCATCGCGTAGAACTCCCGCCAGGCCTCGTACTCCCTGCCGTCGCCGGTCAGCCGGGTGAAGGCCCGCCGCGTGCGGGCCTCGCCGCCGCCGACGAGCAGCCCGCCGGGGCGGCCCCCGCGCTCGGCCGGGGTGTAGGAGGAGACGGTGCGCGTGCGCACCCGGAAGTCCAGGTCGAGGTCCCGGACGACCTTCTTCGGCAGGAGGCTGACGAGGTACGAGTAGCGCGAGAGCCGCGCGTCGACCCCGGGGAAGGGCCGGCTGGAGACGGCGGCGCCCCCGGTGCCGCCGAGCCGCTCGAGAAGCAGTACGGAACGTCCGGCGCGGGCGAGGTAGGCGGCGGCGACGAGACCGTTGTGGCCACCGCCGACGATGACGGCGTCGTACACATCGCGATCAGACATGGCTCTTCCTAACACGAAGGACCACCGCCGGGGACCCCGCGCGACCGCGCCCGGACCCACCGGTCCCGCATCGGGTCACTGGGAGCCGGTGTCAGAGCCCTCCCGCGGCCGCCTGCTGCCGCAGCGCCGCCACCCTGCGGTAGAGCTCGACGGCCTCCGTGCCGCGGCCGAGCTGCTCCAGGCAGTGCGCCTCGTCGTTGCGGCTGGCCAGGGCGTCGGGGTGACCGGCGCCGAGGACCTTCTCCCTGGCGGCGGCCACCCCGCGGTACTCGGTGAGGGCGTCGGGCCAGCGCCCCAGCCAGCCGAGGCCGACCGCGACCTCGCGGCGGCTGACCAGGGTGTCGGGGTGGTCCGCGCCGAGGACCCGCTCCCGGATCGCGCACACGTCCCGCGCCTCGGCGAGGGCCTCCTCCCAGCGGCCGAGCCGCCCGAGGTTCACGCCGAGCCCGTGGCGGGCCCTGAGCGTCTCGGGATCGGCGGGGCCGTTGACGCGCGTACGGTCCTCGATCAGGTCGCGGTACAGGTCGAGCGCCTCGGCGCTGCGGCCGAGCCTGCCGAGGCTGATGCCGACCTCGTAGCGGGCGGCGAGCGTGTCGGGGTGGTCGGCGCCGAGCGCCCGCACCCGTGCGTCGGCGACCTCGCGGTAGGTCCGCAGCGCCTCCGGCCAGCGTCCCAACTGGCCCAGTGCGTACGCGACTTCGTACCGCGTGACGAGCGTGTCGGGGTGCGTGGCGCCCAGGACGCGCGCACGGGCCGCCGCCACCTCGTCGGCCAGCCGGTAGGAGTCCTCAAGGCGGCCGAGACGGCTGAGGTTGTAGGCGAGGTTGTGACGGCAGCGCAGGGTGTCCGGGTGGTCGGGCCCCGCCACCCGCTCCCGCACGGCGAGTACGGAGGTGTACGTCTGGTGGGCCTCGAAGTGCCGTCCGAGCTGACCGAGTACGTACGCCATCTCCTGGCGGGCGGCGAGCGTCTCCGGATGCTCGGCGCCGAGGGAGCGCTCCCGCCCCTGCGCCACACGGGTGTACTCACGCAGCGCGTCGGCGGCCCGCCCGGTGCGGCTGAGCGTGAAGCCCACCTCGTACCGGCTGGCGAGCGTGTCGGGGTGGTCGGGGCCCAGGGCGTGCTCACGCTCGGCGGCGACCGCGCGGTGCACCTCGCCCGCCTCGGTCCAGCGCCCGAGCCTGCCCAGGCTGAGGCCCGCGTTGTGGCGTCCCGCGAGGGTGGCGACCAGTTCGGGCGGCGGTGCGGGCCGTTCCGGCCTGCGGGGCGCGGCGGCCCGGCGCGCGTCGAGCCGCGGTATCCACTCGCCGGTCAGGCCCGCCGCCGTGTCGGGCGGGGTGCCGCGCGTGGAGCCGCCGCCCGCCTTCAGCCCGGTGGTCATGCCCCGAGTCCAGGAGGGCAGCCGCGGCTCGTGGGAGCTGCCTGGGTCCCGCTGCTCGCCCCGGCGGCGCGGGTGCGGCGTGACGACCGTCGGGACGTAACTGGGGGTGGCGCGGCCCTCGGCGATGCGGCGGCCCAGGTCGCGGGCGTCCTGCGGCCGGTCGGCCGCGTCCTTGGCGAGGAGGTCGAGGACGAGGTGGTCGAAGAACTCGGGCAGTTCGCCGCGGTGGCGGCGCGGCGGCGCGGGTTCGGTGTCGCGGTGCCCGACGAGCACGGCCCAGGCGTCCTCCAGGTCGAACGGCGGGGCGCCGGTGGCGATCTCGTAGAGCACGCACCCCAGGGAGTACAGGTCGCTGCGCTGGTCGACCGGTTCGCCGCTGATCTGCTCGGGCGACATGTAGTGCGGGGTGCCCATCGCGATGCCCGTGCCGGTCAGGCGCGAGGTGAAGCCGATGTCGGCGCCGAGCCGGGCTATGCCGAAGTCGCAGATCTTCACCGTGCCGTCGGTGAGCAGCATGATGTTCGCGGGCTTCAGGTCGCGGTGCACGATGCCCTGTTCATGCGTGTACGCCAGGGCGGCGGAGACCTGGGCGGCGATCTCCACGACGTCGGCGACGGGCAGCGGGTGCTGCTTGTTGTCCTCCAGTATCTGGCTGAGGTTGCGCCCTTCGAGGAGCTCCATCACCAGGTACAGCACGCCCTCGTACTCGCCGAAGTCGTGGACGACGGTGACGCCGCGGTGCTGGAGCGCGGCGGCGACGCGGGCCTCGCGGCGGAACCGCTCGCGCAGGACGCGGGTGAAGGACTGGTCGTGCTGCGGCCCCATCGGCTTGAGGCACTTGACCGCGACGTGGCGTCCGAGCGACTCGTCGCGCGCCCGCCACACCTCGCCCATGCCGCCGCGCCCGATCAGATCCAGGAGTCGGTAGCGGCTCTGGATCAGCCTGGTGTCCGCCATCTCGTGCCGTCGCCCCCGTTGCCTCGCTGCGCCCTCCCCGGCCCGTCCAGTATGGCGTCTGGTCTGTGGAGTTTGTACGGGGCAGGGCGGCTGCCGGGTCCGAGCCTGGCCATGGCGCGCAGGATGTGCTTGGGCGGAAGTTGCCAGCGCAGGCGGCTGGGGACGGTGCGCAGGACGGTGCCGGTGAGGACGAGGCGGCGCGTCACCGTGGCGGGCGGCGGGGCGGCCCTGCCGTACAGCCGGTGGGCGTACGGGGGCAGCGAGGCGTACGCGAGATCGGCCACGCGCCGCCAGAGCAGGGCCCGCGCCGGGACCAGGAGGGCGGGTGTGGGCGGCCGCCGCAGGAAGTCGTCCACGGCGCGGGCACCGGGTCCGGCGGCCAACTGCCCCCGCACTGCGGCGAAGTAGGCGGCGAGCTCACCGGTGGACCCGGGCACCTCGGCCGGATCGAGCCCGACGAGCCGGGCGCTCTGCCGGTGCTCGCGTACGTACTGGTCGGCCAGCGCGTCCGGCATCCGTATCCCGGAGCGGCGTGCGACGTGCAGGTAGGAGTCGATCTCCGCGCAGTGCACCCAGAGCAGCAGCTCCGGCTCGTCGACGCCGTACCGCTCTCCCGTCCCGGGGTCGGTGGCCGTGAGCATCGCGTGGATCTTCCGCACCCGGGCGCCCGCGCTCTCGGCGGCCTCGGTGGTGCCGTACGTGGTCGTCCCGACGAAGCCGGCGGTGCGCATCAGCCGCCCCCAGGCGTCGGCGCGAAAATCGCTGTTCTGCATGACGCCGCGGACCGCCCGGGGATGCAGGGCCTGGAGATAGAGGGCGCGGATTCCGGCGACCCACATCATGGGATCGGAGTGCACCTGCCAGGTCACCGATCGCGGACCGAAGAGTCCGGGGTCGGGCGCGTGCGCGGGGTCGGTCACGGTGTCCACCTCCAGGGGCCTGTCCTCCAGTGTGACCCTGCCCGTGTGACGCGTGTCCGGCACCCTGGTCACCGCCGTACGCGGGGCATCCCCAGGCCGATCCAGGAGATGATCTCGCGCTGGATCTCGTTGTTGCCGCCGCCGAAGGTGAAGATGACCGCGGAGCGGTAGCCGCGTTCGAGGTCGCCGCGGAGGACCGTGCCCGCCGAGCCCTCCTTGAGGGCGCCCGCCGCGCCGACGACCTCCATCAGCCAGGCGTACGCGTCGCGGCGCGCCTCGGAGCCGTAGACCTTGACGGCGGAGGCGTCCTGCGGGGTGAGGGTGGATTCCTGGACGGCGTTGACCATCTGCCAGTTGAGGAGCTTCATCGCGTCGAGCCTGGTGTGGGTCATGGCGAGGCGCCTGCGGACCCAGCCGAGGTCGATGACGCGGCGGCCGTCGGCGAGCTTGGTGTCCATGGCCCAGCGCTGCACGTCGTGGAAGGCGCGGATGGCCGTCGCGCCGTGGGCGGCGAGGGTGACGCGCTCGTGGTTGAGCTGGTTGGTGATGAGGCGCCAGCCCTTGTTCTCCTCGCCCACGCGCCGGGAGACGGGGACGCGGATGTTCTCGTAGTGACTGGCCGTGGTGTCGTGCGAGGCGAGGGTGTTGATGAGGGTGCAGGAGTAGCCGGGGTCGCTCGTCGGTACGAGGAGCATGGTGATGCCCTTGTGGAGCGGGACGCCCTCCTCGGGCGCCGTGGTGCGCACGGCCAGCCAGACCCAGTCGGCGGTGTCACCGTTGGTCGTCCAGATCTTCTGCCCGTTGACGACGTACTCCTCCCCTTCCCTGACCGCCTTGGTCTTCAGTGCCGCCAGGTCGGTTCCGGCGTCGGGTTCGCTGTAGCCGATGGCGAAGTCGAGTTCTCCGGAGAGGATTCTCGGCAGGAAGTAGCTCTTCTGCTCCTCCGTCCCGAACCGCATGATCGTCGGGCCCACGGTGTTGAGGGCCATCAGCGGCAGCGGCACGCCGGCCTGCGCGGCCTCGTCGAAGAAGATGAACTGTTCCATGGGCGTGAGCCCGCGCCCGCCGTACTCCTTGGGCCAACCCACCCCCAGCCAGCCGTCCGAGCCCAGGCGGCGGACGGTCTCCCGGTAGAACCGCTTCTGGGCGGCGGGGTCGGCGTGGCGGGCGTGCGCGTCGTCCGGCACCAGTTCGGCGAAGTACGCGCGCAGCTCGGTGCGCAACTGCTGCTGCTCAGGCGTGTATTCGAGGTGCACGGCCCCTCCAGGCTCTGGCTGGCTCACTCGCTCCCGGACCTGACGGCGCACACAGTAGAACGCGTTGCAGAAATTGGGAATGGCGGTGACGGGGCGAGTAGCGCGGGGCAGCGGGGCCCCGCCGGTTCACCCCATGGCCGCCAGGAAGTCGTCGCAGGCCGTGGCGGAGCGGCGGCAGGCGTCCGCGCAGCGGGCCGATTCGGGGCTCCCGTCGCAGAGGTCCGCGCACTGGTGACAGATGGCGCGGCACCACTCGACCTGCGCGCGCACCAGCTCCTCGTCCTCGTCGCCGTGCGCGCCCTGCTCGGCGAGGACACGGAAGGTCGCGTCGCAGACGTCGCCGCAGGCGGTGTTGAGGCGGGACACATGACACGGCTCGGCGGGGAAGCGGCGCCGGGCGCACACCCGCGCACACTCCTCACAGGCCTGCGCGCAGGCGAAGCGGCATTCCAGGTATCTGACGAGCTCCGGCCGGCTGCGCTCCGCGCTCGGCGAGGGTGTCGTGGCGGTCACGATGCCTCTCCCTTCGGCGCGGTCACGAGTAGCCGACCTGGGGTCACTCAAACCTGCCGGGAAGGGGGCCCGGGGCGTCCCGGACACGAGGAGCCCCGCCGCGACGGGGGAGACACGGCGGGGCCCATATGTCGAGTGCCCGCTCCGGGGGCCTCACACACCCGTACCGCACTTGCTTTCGGCGGAATCACCGTGGCCTGTACAGCCCGGGCCCGTTGTCAGTGCCGCGCAGTACGGTCCGATACATGGCAAACATGATCGACCTGACCCTCGACTGCGGTGACGCACAGCTTCTCCGCGCCTTCTGGAAGACGGCCCTCGGCTATGTCGACGAGCCGCCGCCGAGACCGTTCGCCACCCGTGAGGAGTGGTTCGCGAGCTTCGGCCCGCCGGAGGGCGAGTCCCTGGACGACGGGGCCTGGCTCTGCGACCCCGAGGGGCGCGGCCCGCGCCTGTCGATCCTCAAGGTGCCCGAGCCGAAGACCGCGAAGAACCGCCTGCACATCGACGTCCGCGTGCCCGGGCACGGCTCTCCGGGCGAGCTCTGGGCGAGGATCAAGGCGGAGTCCGAGCGGCTCGTCGCGGCGGGCGGTCGCGTGCTCGCCGAGTTCACCGGCCACCACGTCGTGATGGCCGACCCCGAGGGGAACGAATTCTGTGTCGCCGCCGAGCCGCCGCCGACCGCCTCGCCCTAGCGCATCGGGGGGCTCAGGCGTACGTACGTTTCCCCCGCCGGTAGGCGATCTCGCCCAGCGCGATGTCCACCGCGAGGAACGCCGCGAGCGGAATGCCGAGCAGCGGCACGAAGTAGCCGACCACCGCGACGGCCGCGAGCAGCGGGACGAGGACGTGTGCCGGTACGTTCTGCCACGCCCCGCGCGCCATGGGCCGCCCGAAGGCGGAGCCGCGGCCGCGCTGCCACCACATGCGGTAGCCCAGGACGATCAGGAGGATCAGGCAGAGTGCGAGCGCGACCAGGGCGATCTGGTTGGCGATGCCGAACAGCGAGCCGGAGTGCGCGTCGATGCCCCACCGCGTCAGCTTGGCGAGCACCGGGTAGTCGTCGAACCGCAGGACGTCCGTGACCTCGCCGTTCGCGGGGTCCACGGCGACCGAGTCCTGCTTCTCGGGCCAGCTTCGCTGGATCTGGCTGACCACGTACGTGGACGAGGCGTCGGCGGGCGGCACGATCTCCACGGGGTTCGAGAGCCCCTGGCCGCGGGCGGCACCCAGGACGGCGTCGAGCCCGACGTCCGCCCCCTCACTCTCCGCCGCCCCTGATCCACCGCTCGCGCCGTGGCCGGAGTGCTCGCCTCCGGACTCCGCCGCCGGCTCCGCGCCGGGGGTGAGGGTCGACGTCACCGCGGGCGTGGTCTGGCCGATGGCCTCCCGGAGGTCGCCGATGCTCTGGCCCGCGTACGCCGACCAGGTCAGTCCGGTGGCCGAGAGGAAGATCAGGCCGAGGGCCGCCCAGACGCCGACGGAGCCGTGCAGCGACAGGGTGCGGCGGCGGCCCGTCGTGGCGCGCGGCTTCCGCCGCGACCTGCGACGCCCGAACCAGAGCAGGAGACCGCCGCCCGCGATCACCCACAGCCAGCTCGCCGCGAGTTCGCTGTAGAGGCGGCCGGTCTCGCCGAGGTGCAGATCGCGGTGGAGTTCGTCGATCCAGGTGCGCAGCGGCAGGGCGCCGCTCGAACCGTACTGTTCGAGGTCGCCGCGCACCTCGGCCGTGTACGGGTCCACGAAGACGGCGAGCGTGTGGTCGGCGTCGACGCCCGGCACCCCGGACAGCAGGACGCGCGTGGTGGCCCCCTCCTCCGGTGACGGCCGGACCGCGCTGACCGACCCCTCGGGGTGCGCGTCGCGGGCGGCGGCCACCTGGCGTGTCAGGGGCAGCTCGCCCTTGCCCGACGGCACCGGGACGCGCAGCTCGTCGGCATACATGATCTTCTCGGCCTGGTACGAGCAGGCGTACAGCAGACCCGTCGTGGCGGCGACGAGCAGGAACGGCGCGATCAGCAGCCCGGCGTAGAAGTGCAGCCGCAGCACGAGCGGGCGCAGCGCCTCCCGGCCGGACCGCTTCGGCGCGCCACCGCCCCGCGCGTCCCGCGACGCCTGCCCGGACTCTGCCGGTGGCTGCCCGTCACCTTCGGTGAGGACGGTGGATTCGGCGGGCATGGCGCTCCCCTGGATAGACGGACCACGGCCCGGCTGGGCCCGAGCCGATCCAGGAGTCGGCCCGCGCCCCGGCCGAGTTCCGACCCCCGCCTGTGACCTGCGTCACGGCACCGGCAGACCGCCGTCGCCACTCACGGAGCGGTCCGTAGTCCGCAGCACATCAGCCACTTCGGGTAAATACCGTTGCGTACGGCACGGCCCCCACGGTTAATCTGTCGGTCCCGAGCCGGACCCCCGAGGAGTGGACATGCCCGGTCGCACGAGCGCGCGTTGACGTCGTAGGTCGATCGACCCGTCATCGCGTGCTGCCCCTGACACGCGGCACAGCGAGCCTTTCTCCGCCCGCCGCCGAACCGGAGCGCTTCCCCGCTCCCCCGGCGGGCGTCGCTCTCGGCATGCCAAGGGGTCCTTGTGCCGTCCCTCTTCCGCGCCCGCTCCGGCGAGTCCGGTGACCGTGACTTCCGTCTGCTCTGGGCGGGGCAGACCGCCTCCCACCTCGGAGCGCAGCTCAGTCTCGTCGTGCTTCCGCTCATCGCCGTACTGGCTCTCGACGCCGGAAGCACCGAGCTGGGCCTGCTGCGTGCGGTCGAGCAGGCGCCGATCCTCCTCTTCTCGCTGTTCGTCGGCGCGTGGGTCGACCGGTGGCACATCCGCGGCGTGATGGTCCTCGCCGATCTGGGGCGCGCCCTGGCGATGGCCGCCGTGCCGGTCGCGTATCTGCTGGGCGTGCTCGGCTATCCCGTGCTGCTCGTGGTGGCGTTCTTCGTCGGCGTTCTGGGTGTGGTGTTCGACGTGGCGTACCAGGCGTTTCTCGTACGTCTCGTCCCGCGCGACCGGTTGGTGCGGAGCAACAGCGCGCTGGAGGGCAGCAAGTCCGCGGCGCGGATCGGCGGGCCCGCGCTCGGCGGGGCGCTCGCCTCGCTCGTCTCGGCGCCCCTGGCCGTACTGACGGGGGCGTTCTGCTTCGCGCTGTCCGCCCTGTCGATCCGGCGCATCCGGCGTATCCGGCGGTGCGAGCCGCGGAGTGCCGGCAGCGTGCGCCCCACCGGCATCTGGCGGCAGATCCATGAAGGGCTCCGCCTCGTCGCGGGGAGTGCGGCCCTGCGGGCCGTGGCGATCGCGTCGGCGGTCTTCCAGTTCTCCTTCGCCGCGCTGATGACCGTGTACCTGCTGTTCCTGGCGCGCGGGCTGCACCTGTCGGGGGCCGCCATCGGCCTCGTGCTCGCCGCGACGGGGCCGGGCGCGCTCCTGGGGTCGCTGCTCGCCGCCCGGCTGCCGGGAGCCCTCGGCCACGGCAGGGTCCTCGTGGGCGCGGCCCTGCTCGCCGACGGGGTGCTGCTCTGCGTGCCCGCGCTGCACGGCTCCGGCACGGCCACGGTCGCCCTGCTCATGGCCGTCAACTTCACCTTCGGCACTTCCAGCCAGATCGTCGACGTCACGGTCACGGCCGTGCGTCAGGCGCTGACACCCGTACATGTGCAGGGCCGGGTCGTCGCGACGCTCAACTTCCTCGGCATGGGGCTGACCCCCGTGGGCTCGCTGCTCGGCGGGCTGCTGGCCGGGGCCTGCGGGACGCGCGGCGCGCTGCTGCTCGCCGGCTGCTGCCTGGCGCTGTCCCCGCTGACCCTGGCCCTCTCGCCGCTGGCCGGGCTGAAGGAGCTGCCCCGGGAGCTCGGTGATGAGGGCGCCGTCGGAAGGGGTGATGAGGGCGCCGGTGGAAGGGCGATCGAGGGCGCTGGGGGAAGAGGCGATTGAGGGCGCGGGAGGAGGACGACCATGCGGGGGTTTGCATGGCCATGCATCCTCATGCATACTCTTCCTATGTCCAAGGTCCTCACCTCCCTCCCCACCGGCGAGCGCGTCGGCATTGCCTTCTCCGGCGGTCTCGACACCTCGGTCGCCGTCGCCTGGATGCGCGACAAGGGCGCCGTGCCGTGCACGTACACCGCCGACATCGGCCAGTACGACGAACCCGACATCGCCTCCGTGCCCGGCCGTGCCTCCGCGTACGGCGCCGAGATCACCCGGCTCGTCGACTGCCGTGCCGCGCTGGTCGAGGAAGGCCTTGCGGCGCTGGCCTGCGGCGCGTTCCACATCAGGTCGGGCGGCCGCCCCTACTTCAACACCACGCCGCTGGGCCGTGCCGTCACCGGCACGCTCCTGGTGCGGGCGATGCTGGAGGACGGGGTGCAGATCTGGGGCGACGGCTCCACGTTCAAGGGCAACGACATCGAGCGGTTCTACCGCTACGGACTGCTCGCCAACCCGCACCTGCGGATCTACAAGCCCTGGCTGGACGCGGACTTCGTCACGGAGCTCGGCGGCCGCAAGGAGATGTCGGAGTGGCTGCTCGCCCACGAGCTGCCCTACCGGGACTCGACGGAGAAGGCGTACTCCACGGACGCCAACATCTGGGGCGCCACCCACGAGGCCAAGACCCTGGAGCACCTCGACACGGGCATCGAGACCGTCGACCCGATCATGGGCGTGCGGTTCTGGGACCCGGACGTGGAGATCCTCACGGAGGACGTGACGATCGGCTTCGAGCAGGGCCGCCCCGTGACGGTCAACGGCAAGGAGTTCGGCTCCCCGGTCGACCTCGTCATGGAGGCCAACGCGATCGGCGGCCGCCACGGTCTCGGCATGTCCGACCAGATCGAGAACCGCATCATCGAGGCCAAGAGCCGCGGCATCTACGAGGCGCCCGGCATGGCCCTGCTGCACATCGCCTACGAGCGCCTGGTCAACGCGATCCACAACGAGGACACCCTGGCCGCGTACCACAACGAGGGCCGGCGGCTCGGCCGGCTGATGTACGAGGGCCGCTGGCTGGACCCGCAGGCGCTGATGATCCGCGAGGCGCTCCAGCGCTGGGTCGGCGCCGCGGTCACCGGCGAGGTGACGCTGCGGCTGCGGCGCGGCGAGGACTACTCGATCCTCGACACCACGGGCCCGGCGTTCAGCTACCACCCGGACAAGCTCTCCATGGAGCGGACCGAGGACTCGGCGTTCGGCCCGGTGGACCGCATCGGCCAGCTCACGATGCGCAACCTCGACATCGCCGACTCCCGTGCGCGCCTGGAGCAGTACGCGGGCATGGGCCTGGTCGGCAGCGGCCACCCGACGCCGATCGGCGCCGCGCAGGCGGCCTCGACCGGTCTGATCGGCGCCATGGACGCGGGCGGCGCCCAGGCGATCGCCTCGCGCGGCGAGGTGACGGACGAGGAGTCGGCGCTCGACCGCGCGGCGATGGAGTCCGGCACGGACTGACCCCGGCCATCGGTCGTACGGAGTGAGGCCCGCGGGGCCCGGGGGTGTCCCCCCCCCACCCGGGGCCACCTTCCTTGGTCCCGAAAACCCGACCAAACCCCCCTTCTGGGGTGACACGGAACCCCCCTTTTCGTTTTTCCTTGGCGCCCC
>NZ_JBVJFF010000010.1:163338-456431 GCF_055587985.1 Streptomyces sp. NPDC046335
ACCTCCCTCTTCCGGCTCTCGGGGGGAGGAGGTCCTCTTCCCCTTCTATTTCCCCCCCCCCCCCCCCCCCCCCGCTTCCGTGTGCCCGGACACCCGGACCGGCGCCATGTCCGGATGTGACAGGGAATCGTCATTGCGGTCGTCCCGGGGCGCCCGCGAGGATGGCCGCATGCCCACCACACACCGCGTCGTCATCGCGGTCTTCCCCGATGTCGATCTGCTCGACGTCACAGGCCCTGCCGAGGTCTTCTCGCTGGCCAACCGGGAGACCGGGGGCCGCGCCGGCTACGAGGTCCTGCTCGCGGGGCCCGAGGCCGGTGCGGTCCGCACGTCGGCGGGCGTGCGGCTGCTCACCGATCTGGCGTTCGCCGAGACCGGCGGACGGGTCGACACCCTCCTGGTGCCCGGCGCGGTCGACATGACCGACGACGGGCCCGTCGCCCGCATCGACGCCGAGGTCGTGGCGTGGCTGGCGGCGACCGCCCCGCGGACCCGGCGGGTGGCCTCGGTGTGCGTGGGCGCCCACCTGCTCGCCGCGGCCGGGCTCCTGGACGGCAAGACGGCGACCACGCACTGGTCGACCGCCGCCCAGCTCGCCGCCGACCACCCGGCCGTCACGGTCGACCCCGACCCCATCTACGTACGGACGGACCACGGGCGGCTGTGGACCGGGGCCGGGATCAGCGCCTGCCTGGACCTGGCGCTCGCCCTGGTGGCCGAGGACCAAGGCGAGGAGGTCGCCCTCGCGGTGGCCCGGCAGCTCGTGATGTACCTCAAGCGCCAGGGCGGCCAGAGCCAGTTCTCCGTACCGCTCAGCCTCCCCGCGTCGGCCCGCAGGGACATCGACGCGCTCCGGGCCTTCATCGCCGACCACCTCGCGGAGGACCTGTCGGCGGCGGCGCTCGCCGCCCGGATGTGTCTGAGCGAGCGGCACTTCGCGCGGGTCTTCAAACAGGAGACGGGCACCAGCGCCGCCGACTATGTCGAGGCCGCCCGGGTGGAGGCCGCCCGCCGGCTGCTCGAAGGCACCGACCGCTCCCTGGAACAGGTCGCCGCCGCGTCCGGACTCGGCTCGGTCGAGACGCTGCACCGGGCGTTCCGCCGGCAGTTGGCCAGCACACCCGGCGCCTACCGCCGCCGCTTCCGCGTCCGGACCAGCTGACCCCACCGCCGCCCTCTCGACGACTCTCCCTCACGGCGAGCAGCCGCGGGCACTCCCGCGGCCTCACACCTGTGGGCAGACCCGTCTGCCCCTCAACGAAAGGCACCTCATGAGCACCGACCGCCCCTCCACGACCCTGCGTGACGTGATCGGTCTGGACGGCCGGCCGCCCCGCCTCGGCGAGAGCGCCCTGGTCATGATCGACTTCCAGAACACCTACCGCACCGGCGTCATGGCCCTGCCCGGCGCCGACGCGGCGCTCGCGGCGGGCGCCCGGCTGCTCGCACGGGCCCGTGCCGCGGGTACGCCGGTCGTCCACGTCGTCAACGACGGCGGCGAGAACACCCCGTACGACATCCGCGCCCACATCGGGGCCATCATCGACGAGGTGGCCCCGGTGGACGGTGAGACCGTGGTGGTCAAGCAGGTCCCCGACGCCTTCCACGGCACGGATCTGGAGAAGACGCTCAGCGGCCTGGGCTTCGCCCCGGACGGCGGCAAGGACCTCGTACTCGCCGGGTTCATGACGCACATGTGCGTCAACTACACCGCTCAGGGCGCCTTCAACCGCGGCTACCGGCCGACCGTCGTCGCCGAGGCCACCGCCACCCGGCCGCTCGCCGCCCCGGACGGCACGGTCCTGTCCGCCGACGCCCTCCAGAGCGCCGCGCTGACGGCCGTCACCGACCTGTTCGGCACGGTGGTGGCGACCGTCGACGCGCTCCCCGCCTGACCCCGGGGGGCGGCGGCGCTCAGAGGGCGCCGTTGCCCAGCAGTTGTCCTCCGTCGACGACGAGGGTCTCCCCGGTGATCCAGCGCGCCCCGTCGCCGGCGAGGAACGCCACGGCCTCCCCCAGGTCCTCGGGCTCGCCGATGCGGCCGAGCGGGGTGGCCGCGGCGATCCGCGTCTCGTTCTCCTGCCAGAGCGCCTCGGCGAGCCTGGTCCGTACGACGCCGGGCGCGATGGCGTTCACGCGTACCTTCGGGCCGAGTTCCAGCGCGAGCTGCTTGGTGAGGTGGATGAGCGCGGCCTTGGAGACGTGGTAGACGCCGACGTCGTGGGCGACCGAGAGACCGCCGATCGAGGCGGTGTTGACGATCGAGCCGCCGTGCTCGCCCATCCACGCCTTCACCGCGAGCGACGTCCACAGGATCGGCGCCCACAGGTTGACGTCCATGGTCTTGGCGAAACGGGCGTGGTCCTGGTCGATGACCGGGCCGTGGGCGGGGTTCGTACCGGCGTTGTTGACCAGGACGTCGAGCCGTCCGTACGACGCCACGACGTGCTCGACGCAGGCGCGGGCGGCCTCCTCGTCGGTGGCGTGCGCGCCGAAGCCGGTCACGCCGTCGCCGAGCCGGGCCGCCGCCTCCTTTGCCCGCTCCTCGCTGCGCGAGGTGATCACCACCTGCGCGCCGCGGTCCCGCAGGGCCGCGGCCGCCGCCAGGCCGATGCCCCGCGAGGCACCGGTGACCAGGGCGACCTTGCCCTCCAGCGGCCCGCTCACCCGGCGTTCCGCTCGGTCGCGCGGCGGCGCAGCTCCCGCAGGGCGATGCTCCGCTTGTGCACCTCGTCGGGGCCGTCGGCAAGACGCAGGGTGCGCAGGTGCGCGTACATGCTCGCGAGCGGGAAGTCGTCGGAGACTCCCCCGCCACCGTGCACCTGGATCGCGCGGTCGATGACCTTCAGGGCCGCCTGGGGCGCGGCGACCTTGATCGCGGCGATCTCGGTACGGGCCTCCTTGTTGCCGACGGTGTCCATCAGATGCGCGGCCTTGAGCGTGAGCAGCCGGGCCATCTCGATCTCGATGCGGGACTCGGCGATCCAGTCCTGGATGTTGGCCCGGTCGGCGAGGGGCGCGCCGAACGTCGTACGGGACTGGGCGCGGTCGATCATCAGGTCGAGGGCGCGCTCGGCCATGCCGATCGTGCGCATGCAGTGGTGGATGCGGCCGGGGCCGAGCCGGGCCTGGCTGATCATGAAGCCGTCGCCCTCGCCCGCGAGCAGGGCGGTGTGCGGGACGCGTACGTCCTCGAAGAGCACCTCGGCGTGGCCCTCGCGGTCCTGGTAGCCGAAGACGGGCAGGTTGCGCAGGACGGTGACGCCCGGGGTGTCCAGCGGGACGACCATCATGCTCTGCTGCCGGTGGCTCGGCCCTTCCGGGTCGGTCTTGCCCATCACGATGAGCACCCGGCAGTTCTTGTGCAGGGCGTTGGAGGTCCACCACTTGCGGCCGTTGAGGACGTAGTCGTCGCCGTCGCGCACCATGCGCATCTCGATGTTGCGGGCGTCGGAGCTGGCCACGGCGGGTTCGGTCATCGCGAACGCGGAGGCGATCTCACCCGCGAGCAGCGGCTTGAGCCACTTCTCCTTGTGCTCTTCGGTGCCGAAGAGGGTGAGGACCTCCATGTTGCCGGTGTCCGGGGCGTTGCAGTTGGTGGCCTCGGGGGCGAGGTGCGCGCTGCGGCCCATGATCTCGGCGAGCGTGGCGTACTCCAGGTTGGTCAGACCGGGGCCCCACTCCGGGTGCGGGTGGAAGAGGTTCCACAGGCCCTGCTTCTTCGCCTCGGTCTTGAGCTCTTCGAGCACCGGCGGGTGGAAGTGCGGGTCGCCGGACTCCGCCATCTGCGCCTCGTACACCGCCTCGGCCGGGTAGATGTGCTCGTCCATGAAGGCGAGCAGCCGCTCCTGGTACTCCTTGGCCCTGTCACTGACGTCGAACACGGGGTCCTCCCACGGTGCTGTTATCGGCTGTGCCTGTTGCTGTGCCCGTTGCTGTGCCTGTTGCTGTGCGTGCGCGTGGCGCCGAGGAGCCGCGCCAGTTCCGCGGTCGTCGTGGCCGCGTCACGGTGTACCACTCCCGCGATGCCGAGCCGCGCCGCCGCGTCGATGTTCTGCCGCAGATCGTCCACCATGACGGTGGCCTCGGGCGGGGCGCCGAGCCGCTCGCAGGCGATCGCGTACGCCCGGCGCGAGGGCTTGCGCACGCCGATCCGGCCGGAGACCGTGACGGCGTCGAACATCGCGGGCAGGTCGAAGCCCGCGTAGCAGTCGTCGCCCAGGGAGTTGGAGAGCAGTCCGACGCGGTGGCCGTCGGCCCGCAGCCGGGCCACGAGGGCGATCATGCCGTGGTCCGGGCGCAGCCGTGCCTGCAAGCGGCTCACCAGGCCGGGGCCCTCGACCGCCAGGCCGTGCGCCCGCAGCCGGGCCGCGAAGCCGTCCTCGAACTCCCGCTCGCCGATGCGCCCTTCCTCGTGCGCCACGAGCAGCGCGGAGCTTTCGCGGTCCCGCGAGAGGAGCCGCAGCGGTAGCCCCGGGTCGCCGCCCAGCTCCGCGCCGAGCTCGGCGAAGGCGGTGACCACGCTGGTGGTGAGCACGCCGCCGAAGTCGAAGAGCACCGCCCGGTCACTCATCGCCGTCCCCCTGCCCGAGCCGTGGTCCCGCCGTCGTCGCGTCTTACCGCGGACCGTACTTGAATCCGGGTTCATGTTCAATGGTGACCGGACGCCACCCGGCACACCCCGCACCGTCCGCGGCTCCCTGTACATTCGAATCCAACGTCAAGTTCAACACCGGCGAGGCGACAGGAGCCCTGCGCATGACGACACACATTCCGGTCGGCGACTGGCAGCGCGTCGCGACCCGCGAGGTGACCGCGGGTGACATCACGCTGCGGGTGTTCGACCACGGCGAGGCGCGGCCGGGCAGGCCGCCGGTGGTGCTGTGCCACGGCTTTCCGGAGCTGGCGTTCTCCTGGCGCCACCAGCTCTTCGCGCTCGCCGACGCGGGGTACCGGGTCCTCGTCCCCGACATGCGCGGCTACGGGGGCAGCGGGCGTCCCGCCGACGTCGGGGCGTACGACATCCTGACGCTCTGCGGCGACCTGGCGGGGCTCCTCGACGACGTGGGCGCCGACGACGCCGTCTTCGTGGGGCACGACTGGGGCGCCTCCGTGGTGTGGAACATGGCCCTGGAGCGCCCCGAGCGGGTGCGGGCCGTGGCCGGCATGAGCGTGCCGGTCACCCCGCGGGCCCCCGCCCCGCCCCTGCCGATCCTGCGTTCGCGCATGGGCGACGACTTCTACATGGCGTGGTTCCAGGAGCCGGGCGTCGCGGACCGCGCGCTGAGCCGCAACGTGCGCAGGACGATGACCGCGCGGGAGATCTACTCCGACAGGTGGGCCGCCCGCGTGGACGAGGAGGCGGTGGCGCCCCGGTGGCTGAGCGAGGAGGAACTCGCGTACTACGTCGACACGTTCACGGAGACCGGCTTCACCGGCGGGCTCAACTACTACCGCAACCTGGACCGCAACTGGGCGCTCACCGAGCACCACGAGGGCCGCACCATCGACTGCCCCTCACTGTTCGTCACCGGTTCCCAGGACGTCGTCGGGCAGTTCATGCCCGCCAAGGGGCTCGACCGGATACTGACCGACCTGCGCGGACACGTCGTCCTCGACGGCGCGGGCCACTGGATCCAGCAGGAGCGGCCGGAAGAGGTGAACGCCGCGCTCCTCGGCTTCCTCTCCACGGTCGGCTGATAACATCCGCTGCCTCCGGTTACGTACGGTTTCGAACGACAGTGAATGGATGGCGGTGGCTGCCCAGGCCCCGGCCGCGGACGGCGGCCAGAAGCAACCGATCACGCCCCGCAGCGCGCGCGGCGTCAGGACGCGCAACGCGCTGATCGCCGCCGCCCGCGAGGTCTTCGAGCGCGACGGCTACCTGGACGCCCGGATCACGGACATCTCCAAGGCGGCACAGGTCGCCTCCGGGTCCTTCTACACGTACTTCAACAGCAAGGAAGAGATCTTCCGGGCGCTCGTCGAGCAGGTGCAGGAGGAGATGCTGCACCCGCATCTGCGCGAGCGCACCGGGATCACCGATCCCCGCGAGCTGATCGACGCCTCCAACCGTGAGTACCTGCGGGCGTACAAGAAGAACGCGCGGCTCATGGCGCTCTTCGAGCAGGTCGCGCAGGTCGACGAGGAGTTCATGGCGCTGCGCATCGAGCGGGGCAACGCCTTCGCCCGGCGCAACGCCAAGCTCATCCGCACCCTCCAGGAGAACGGCGAGGCCGACACGAGCCTCGACCCGCTGGTCACCGCGCACGCCCTGTCCGTCATGGTGAGCCGCATGGCCTACCTGGTGTTCGTGCTCGGCCAGCGCATTCCGTACGAGCGGCTCGTGACGACGCTGAACAAGATCTGGGAGAACGGTCTCCGGCTCGCGCCCGCGGAGCGGCAGGACGTGTGACCCCCCTCAGTCCTGGGCGCGCACCGACGCCAGCAGGTGATCGCGGACGAGGGCCACGTGCGGGTTCTCCGACGAGCCGGGGCGCTGCACGAGGTAGCCGGTGTTGATGGGCGGGTCGTCGGGGTCGTCGAGCAGGACCAGCGCCCCCGAGGCCAGTTCGTCCAGGCACAGATAGCGGGGCAGCACGCTGAACCCCGCTCCGCCCACCACGGCGGCCTTGACCGCCCGCAGGTCGGGCATGGTGAGCGCCGGCTGGCACACCAGGCGCCTGCCGTAGACGTGCCGCCAGTAGCGCCGGACGATGGGCAGGTCCTCGGCGTAGGCCACCAGGGGCACGCGGTGCAGCACCGCGGGGCCGTCGGCGGCGATCTTTCCCCGGCCGCCGATCCGCGCCGCCCACGAAGCGCCCGCGACCAGCACGAACTCCTCGTCCGCGAGCGGCACGGAGGCGAGCGCGCGCCCGCGAGGCCGGGCCGTGGCGATGACCAGGTCGTGCCGGCCCGAGCGCAGCTCCGCCAGGAGGTCGTCGGTGAGGCCCGTCGTGATCCGCAGCCGCACCCCCTTCTCCACCAGGGGCCCGAGGCCGGGCAGCACGCTGTGGGAGAGGAACTCCGCCGGGCCCGCCACATGGACCGGCTCGGCCTTGCCGTCGCCGCCGTGGCCCGCGACCTCGGCCAGGGCGTCCAGGGGCTCGCCGATGCGGGCGGCCAGCTCGTCGGCGAACGGCGCCGGGGCCGCGCCGCGCGGCGTCCGCGCGAACAGCTCACGGTCGAGCCGGCGCTCCAGGGAACGGATCTGGGCGGTGACGGTGGGCTGCGAGAGACCCAGGAGGTGGGCGGCGGCCGTGAAGGAGCCGGAACGGTAGACCGCGAGGAAGGTCCGGAGCTGGTTCAGGTCCAGCGACGCGGCCCCGGCGGCCACCTCGTCGCCCTGGCCCTGTCTTCCGTTCTCTCCTCTGTGCATGGGGCCGAGCCTATGGTCCGCCCGCCCCGGGGGCGCGGGGTGGGCCCCGGTCAGGGCAGCAGCGGGCCGACCTGGTCGGTGACGAAGCGGACGTAGCCCTCGGGGTCCGGCTCATCGGCGGTGGGCTGGAGGACCACGGTGTCGGCGCCCGCCTCGGCCAGCCGGACGACCGCCTTCACCACGTCCTCGGCGTCGCCCGCCACGCCGAGTCCCGGCACGTCCTCGTTGCCGTCGCGGCGCAGCTCGGCGTCCAGGCGTGCGCGCGCGTCGGGTCCGGTCGCGGCGTGGAGGTAGACCACCACGGGGTGCGCCTGGTCCGTGCGGCCCGCGGCCTCCCGGCCCTCGTCGATGAGCTGCCGTGCCCGGCGCACGCCGTCCGGCGGGGTACTGGCGTCCAGGATGGTGCCGTCCGCGGCCTCTCCGGTGAGCCGCACCGAGCGGGGGCCGCGCGCACCCGCGTAGACGGCGGGCGCCGCGGCGGGCGGCCAGTCGAGGGCGACACCGTCAAGGCGTACGTACCGGCCCTCGGTGGTGACGCGCTCGCCCGCGAGCAACGCCCGCATGGCGTCCAGGTGTTCGCGCAGCAGCGTCAGCGGGGACTCGGCCCGCGCGCCCACCTGCCCCATCCAGTCCTGTACGCCATGACCCACCCCGAGCATGACCCGGCCGGGGAAGAGCCGGTGCAGGGTGGCCGCCTCCATCGTGGCCAGCGCCACGTTGCGCAGGGGTACGGGAAGCAGGCCGACCCCCACGCGCAGCCGCTCGGACCAGGCGAGCGCCGCGGCGGCACTGGCGATCCCGCTCTCCAGGAAGCAGTCCTCCCAGAGCCACAGCTCCGCGAGGCCCGCCGCCTCGGCCTCGCGCACCATGTCGCGCAGCCGCTCGGGCGGGAGTTGGGGACGGAACACCATGCCGAGAGTCGTCATCCCGCCTTCCTATCGCGGTGGCCGCGGACGATCAACCGCGTTTTCCGGCAGGCCGGCCGCCACGGTTACGGCGACGGGGTGCGCGCCCGGTGACGACGGACCGCGTCACGGTTGGCGCACCGGTGGGAGCAGTAGCGCTGCCGCCCGGTGCGGGAGGTGTCGGAGCCTCGGGTGGGCGGTGGACTCGGCGAGCATGCGGTTGGCGAGGGCGGCACGCTCCTGCTCCTCGGTGGCGTCGACGACCTTCTCCCACGCGTCGAGCACGGCCCCGACGTGGTCCAAGTCCGCGGCGGCGACTACTTCAGCCCCCGGCGACCGGCGTCACGACCTCGCCGCCGTCCTGGCGGCGAAGCTGGCCTGCGAGAACGCGCGCATCCTGGTCGTGGACGGCGATCAGGGCCTCGCCGCCTGCGCCATCGGAACCGTCGAGGAGTGGTTTCCCGGACCGCACAACCGCAACGGCCGCGTCGGCCATGTGATCGGCGTGGTCACCGACCCCGCGTACCGGCGGCGCGGCCACAGCCGCGCCATCATGCGCACCCTGCTCGACTGGTTCCGCGAACAGGGCGCCTCCCGGGTGGACCTGTACGCATCGGCCGACGGCGAGCCGCTCTACCGCGGTCTCGGCTTCGTCGACCACCCCGATCCGGCGCTGTACTGGCGCCCGTGACGGCATGGACCCGTGCACCGCGGTTGGTCCATAGGGACGAACCGAGCCGCTCACCTTGGTCCGGCACGACGAACCGTTGATCATCGGTCTCCCTTAGCATCGCCAGCATGCTTTCGAATGGGAGGTCCCTGTGAGTGACACACCGACGGCCACACCCGCCGACCAGCTCTCCGCGATGGTCGCGGACCTGCGGGAACTGGTGGTCTGCGAGTCCTTCTCCGCGGACCTGGACGCCGTGGCGCACAGCGCCGACATCGTGGCCGCGCAGGGCGCCCGGCACCTCGGCGCACCGCCCGAGCGGATCGTCGTGGACGGGGTCACCCACCTGCGGTGGACGTTCGGCACACCGAAGGTCCTGCTCCTCGGCCACCACGACACCGTGTGGCCCATGGGTTCGCTCGTCACCCATCCGTGGTCGCTCCAGGACGGCGTCGCACGCGGCCCCGGCATCTTCGACATGAAGGCCGGGCTCGTGCAGATGTTCCACGCGCTGGGTTCGCTGCCCTCCCTGGAGGGGGTGTGCGTGCTGGTGACCGGGGACGAGGAGGTCGGCTCGGACACGTCACTGGCGCTCATCGAGGAGACGGCGCGGCAGTGCGTGGCGACCTTCGTCCTGGAGGCCTCCGCGGACGGTGGCGCGGTCAAGACCGGCCGCAAGGGGACGTCCGCCTACGAACTGGTGGTGCACGGCAAGGCGGCCCACTCCGGTCTCGAACCCGACAAGGGGATCAACGCGGCGATCGGGGCCGCGCACGTCACCCTCGCCCTGGAGGAGCTGGCCGCCGAGGTCAACACCGGGGCGCCCGAGGACTGGCGGACCACCGTGACGCCGACCATGTCCTGGGCGGGCTCGACGACCAACACGGTGCCGGCCGAGGCCACCGTCTGCGTCGACGTACGCGTACCCACCCTGGACGCGCAGAAGTCGGTGGACGCCGCGATACGGCAACTGAAGGTGCCGGTTCCCGGGGCGCGTCTCGAGGTGCGCGGCGGGCCCAACAGGCCGCCGCTCGAAGCCGCCTCGTCCGCCGGCCTGTTCGAGCGGGCGAGCGCGATCGCCGCGCGTCAGGGCATCGGGCCGCTGCGCTCCGCCGCGGTCGGCGGGGCGTCCGACGGCAACTTCACCGCCGGGTTCGGCTGCCCGACGCTGGACGGCCTCGGTGCCGTGGGCGGCGGGGCGCACGCCGACCACGAGCACGTGATCGTCGCCGAGATGGTGCCCCGGGCACGGCTCCTGGCGGCCCTGGTCGAGGAGGTGGCCCGGTGAGCGCGCCCACCGTCCGGGGCCGGACCGAGGGGGTGGCCCGGTGAGTGACCTCTCCGTACGAGAACTGCACGATCTGCCCGATCTGGAGGCGGTCAACGCCCTCTTCGAGCGCATCTGGGGCTCGGGCCCCGGCGGCTCGCCCATGGGCGTCGAGCAGATGCGGGCGCTGTCGCACGCCGGCAACTACGTCGCGGGCGCGTACGCCGACGGCCGCCTGGTCGGCGCGGCCGTCGCCTTCTTCGCGGCTCCGGCAGGCCAGGCACTGCACTCGCACGTCACCGGCGCGCTGCCCGGCCACGCGGCGGGCCTCGCCCTGAAGCGGCACCAGCGCGAGTGGGCGCTGGCCCGCGGCCTCTCCAGGATCACCTGGACCTACGACCCGCTGGTGCGTCGCAACGCCCACTTCAACCTCACCAAGCTGGGCGCGCGCCCGGTGGAGTACCTCACCAGCTTCTACGGCCCCATGGACGACGCGATCAACGGCGGCGACGACACCGACCGCGCCCTGTGCGCCTGGGAGCTGTCCGACCCCGCGGTGGTCGCCGCCGCGGCCTCGGCCCCGCTCCCCGTGACCGTCCCCGCCGGCACGGTGACCGCCCTCGCGGCGCGGGACGGGCTGCCGGTCGTCGGCCGGCTCGACGCCCCCGCCCTGCTGGTCGGCGTCCCGCCCGATATCGAGGCGCTGCGCCGCGCCGACCCGGGGGCCGCCAAGGCGTGGCGGCTCGCGCTGCGCGAGGTGCTCGGCGGGCTGCTCGCCACGGGGGCCGCGGTCACCGGCTTCCACGACCGCTCCTCGTACGTGGTCGTCCGCGACACCACGGTCTGAGGCGCGCCGCCACGGCGCGCCTCCCCCTGCCCTTGCCGTACCCCTCTCCCTCCTCCCTCCTCCCGCCTCCCTTCTCAGGAGCCCGCACCATGAAGATCACCGGAATCGAACTGCGCCGGATCGCGATGCCCCTGCGGGCGCCGTTCCGTACCTCCTTCGGCGTGGAGACCGCGCGCGACGTCCTGCTCGTGCGCGTGGTCACGCCCGACAGCGAGGGCTGGGGCGAGTGCGTCGCCATGTCGGAGCCGCGCTACTGCTCCGAGTACGTCGACGGGGCGGCCGAAGTGCTGCGCCGCTTCCTCATCCCCGCCCTGCCCGCCGCGGCGGACGCGCACGCGGTGAAGCGCGCGCTGAAGCCCTTCAAGGGGCACAAGATGGCCAAGGCCGCCCTGGAGACGGCCGTGCTCGACGCGCAGTTGCGCGCCACGGGGCAGTCGTTCGGCGCCTACCTCGGCGCCGAGCGCGAGCGGGTGCCGTGCGGGGTGTCAGTCGGCATCATGGACTCGGTCCCGCAACTCCTCGACTCGGTGGGCGGGTTCATCGACGAGGGGTACGTCCGCATCAAGCTCAAGATCGAGCCGGGCTGGGACGTGGCGCCGGTGCGCGCGGTGCGCGAGCGGTTCGGTGACGATCTGCTGCTCCAGGTGGACGCCAACGCCGCCTACACCCTGGCCGACACCAGGCAGCTCGCCAAGCTGGACGACTTCGACCTGCTGCTCATCGAGCAGCCGCTGGCCGACGACGACCTCGTCCAGCACGCGGCGCTCGCGAAGCGGCTGCGTACGCCGGTCTGCCTGGACGAGTCGATCGAGTCCGCCGAGGACGCCGCCGCGGCGATCACGCTGGGCGCCGCCTCCATCATCAACGTCAAGCCGGGCCGCGTCGGCGGCTACCTGGAGGCCAAGGCCATCCACGACGTCTGTGTGGCCCACGGCGTCCCCGTGTGGTGCGGGGGGATGCTGGAGACCGGCCTCGGCCGCGCCGCCAACGTCGCCCTCGCCGCGCTGCCCGGCTTCACCCTCCCCGGCGACACCTCGGGGTCGAGCCGGTACTTCGCCACGGACGTGACCGAGCCGTTCGAACTCGCCGACGGTCACCTCGACGTGCCCACCGGGGCAGGGCTCGGCGTGGAGCCCCTCGACGAGATACTGGAGCGGGTGACGACGGCCAAGGAGTGGATCCAGCTGTAGGCACCGGCCCGGCACCGGACCCGCTCCGGCCCGAGCGCACCGGCCCGTGGCACCCCTCGGCCAGGCTTCGGCCTACCGGCTGCTCCCCGCGTCGGCCGGCAGCGGCCCCGGCTCCGGCTCCGTCGTAGGTGCGGCGCGGCGGGTCCAGAGCAGTGCGCCCACCGTGAGCGTGGCCACCCCGACCAGCCACGGCAGCGGGCCCGCGGGGAGCGCTCCGACGGCCAGGCCCGCGAGGGCGCAGGTCAGTTGGAGGGCGAGGGACTGAACCGACAGGGCCGTGGCGCGTACCGTCGGGGGCACTCGGCGGTGCAGCAGGTCGTTCTCGTTGGGGCCCGCCGCGCCGAGGCCCAGGTAGACCAGGGCGAAACCGGTCACCGCGAGGAGCATGGGCGCCGGGCCAGTGAAGGACGCCGTGGCGGCGAGCAGCAGCAGTCCGGCCGCGCCCGCCGCCATGCTCCACAGGACCGCGCGCCCGCCGTCCCCCGCGAGCCTGGCGGTGCGCGGCGCGAGGTGGCTGCCGAGCGCCGAGCAGAGGAACCCGGCGCAGGCGAGGCCCGCGAAGAGCACCGCGCCCGTCTCCGTGTCGCCGGTCAGGGCGGCGGCCCGGCCCGGCGTGAGCAGTTCGACCGCGGCGAGGGCGCCGCCCGCGGCCGCCGCGCTGAGCAGGACTCGGCGTACGAGTGTGTCGCCGCCGCCCAGTCGGAGGCCGGTCACGATGGTGGTGGGAACGCCGCGCAGCACCTCACGCAGGGTGGTGGGTTTCCTGGGCGGCTCGGGCAGCGCCGTCAGGACGTACACCACGAAGACGATGTCGAGGGCCGCGGCGAGCAAGGCGGGGACGGCGAGCGGGATCACCAGGCCGGAGGTGGTGCGCTCCAGCCATGCGCCGGGGTCGGGGCCGAGGCCGAGCAGCCAGGGCAGCGCGCCGCCCACCAGGGTGCCGACGGCGAGTGCTCCGGCGGTGGCCGCGCCGGCGCGGGCCAGGCCGGTGCGCAGGTCGGCGTCCGGGCCTGCGGAGGCGTGCACGGTGTCGACGTACCAGGCCTCGGCGGGGCCGCTGGACAGGGCGCGGCCCGCGCCCTTGACCGCCATGCCGAGCGCCAGTGCACCGGCGGTGGTGCCGAGTCCGCCCAGGGTGAAGGCGACCAGGTCGAGGAGGCCCGCGGCGACGAGGACGGCCCGGCGGCCCAGGACGTCGGAGAGCCCGCCCGTGGGGAGTTCGAGCACGGCGGCGGTCAGCGAGTGCGCGGCGAAGAAGCCCGAGATGGCGGCGAGGCTCATGCCGCGCTCGGTGAAGAGCAGCAGTTGCGGGGCGATGGCGAGGCCGAGCGGCAGCCAGAACAGGACGCTGACCGTGACGTAGCGGCGCCGCGCGGTGCGTATGTCCAGCGGTTTGGTCACCGTGAGCTCTCGGCGTCCGGCCCGGTGGCCCGGTCCTGCGCGCGGGGCGCCAGGGGCAGCCCCGCCGTGAAAACCACCGTCTGGAGGGCGCTCGGGTCCGACGCGTCGCGGGCGGTGAGCTCTGCGAGCTTCGCCTCGAACGTCTGCCACAGCTCGGTCAGGGACTCCGGGGTGAGGCGCGGCATGAGGTCGCTGATGCCCGCGGGCTCCAGCCACGGCTGATCGATCCGCCCGGCGGCGACGTCGCCCTCGTGGCGCTCGACCGTCTCCATGAGGTGCTGGATCTGGCGCCTGCGCATCACGCCGACGAAGTCACCGCTGCCGGGTGACTCCTCCATCGCCTGGTTGCTCCACGAGGTGACCTCGTGGACGGACCGCCAGCGGCGCTCCCTGCCGTCGCGCTGCTCCGCCTCGGCGACGAACGCGTACTTCGCCAGGACCCGCAGGTGGTAGCTGGTGGAGGCGGACGACTCACCGGTCACCGCCGCCAGCTCGGTCGCGGTGGCGGGTCCGTCGAAGCGCAGCAGACCGAGGAGCCTGATGCGGAGCGGATGCGTGAGCGCCTTGAGCGCCGCCGCGTCGCTCTCGGGGTCGAGTACGCGCCTCTTGTCGTCGCCGGGAGGAGTCATGGCGGGAGCGTACGGCGAACCACCCCGTTCGCAAAAGAAGTTTTGCAGAATTTCTTTTGCGGAGGGGGTGTGCGGATGGGTGGGAGTCCCGGGCGTCAGCCGTTCGGCAGGATCACCGCACGGCCGTTGACGCGTCCCGCGTGCAGGTTCTCGTACGCTTCCGGGGTGTCGTCCAGGGTGTAGGTCTCGACGTGGACGTCGATCGCGCCCGCGCGGGCCAGGTCGAGGACTTCGACCAGTTCCGCCCTGCTGCCCCAGTACGGGGAGCGGACGGCCACGTCGTACGCGGTCGTGCCGAAGCCGACGGACGCGGCTCCGCCGCCGATGCCGACGATGGAGACGTCCGCCTCGACGCCGGCGCAGGCGGCCGCCGTGGCGGCGGTGGGCGGCGCGCCGACGAAGTCGAACACCGCCTGGGCGCCGAGGCCGCCGGTCAGTTCACGCACCCGGCCCGCCGCGTGCTCGTCGGAAAGTACGGTCTCGTGGGCGCCGACCTCGCGGGCGAGACGCAGCTTCTCCTCGGTCACGTCCAGGGCGATCACCCGCGCCGGGGTCAGCGCGCGCAGGAGCTGGATGGCGACGTGGCCGAGGCCGCCGGTGCCGATGACCACGGCGGTGCTGCCGGGGGTCAGTTTCGGCAGGGCGGTCTTGATCGCGTGGTACGGGGTCAGTCCCGCGTCGGTGAGCGGCACGGCGGTCACCGGGTCGAGGTCGCCCAGGGGCACCAGGTGCCGCGGGTCGTCCACGATCATGTACTCGGCGATGGCGCCGGGCGCCCCGAGGCCGGGCGGGCGGATGCCGAGCTCGGCGGCGCGCGTGCAGTAGTTCTCCTTGCCCTGCGCGCACAGCAGACAGCTTCCGCAGCCCCAGGGCCCGTACACGGCGACGGAGTCCCCGAGTTCGAAGCCGGTGACTCCTTCGCCCAGGGCCGCGACCGTGCCCGCGCCCTCGTGGCCGAGGGTCAGCGGCAGCGGGAAGGCCAGCGCCTCGGCCGGCATGCTCATCACCGCGATGTCGGAGTGGCAGACGCCCGCCGCGGTGACCTTCAGGAGCACCTGGCCCGGCCCCGGCTCGGGGCGCGGGACGGTGACCACCTCGGGGGCGGCGCCGACGCTGCGGTACTGCACCGCCTTCATCTCTGTACGCATCTCTGTATGCCTCTCTGTACGCATCTCCGTATGCATCAGCGCGCCGCGTATCCGCCGTCGACCAGGTGGTAGCTGCCGTTGACGAACGACGCGCGGTCGGAGAGCAGGAACAGCGTCAGTTCGGCGACCTCTTCGGCCGTGCCGAGGCGGCCCTGCGGGTGCAGCGCGACGAGCTGCTCGCGCTGGGCGGTGTCGCCCTTGAGCAGCGGGGTGTCGATGAACCCGGGGGCGACCGCGTTGACCCGTACGCCCCGCGACGCGTACTCCACGGCGGCGGTCTTGGTGAGGCCGACGACCGCGTGCTTGGCGGCGGCGTAGGCGGGCGAGCCCGCGAAGCCGTTGGTGCCGAGGATGGAGGACATGTTGACGACGGCGCCGCCGCCCGCGGCGATGAGGTGCGGCAGCTCGTACCGCAGGGAGTAGAAGACGCCGTTGAGGTTGGTGTCGATGACTCGCTGCCAGTCCTCGACGGCGTACTCGCCGGTCGGGGCGGAGGCACCGGCGATCCCCGCGTTGTTCACGGCCAGGTGCAGCGCGCCGTACGTCCGGACGGCGGACTCGACGGCCTCGCGCACCGACTCGGGGTCGGTGACGTCGACCTTCACCGCGGTGGCCCGGCCGCCGGACGCGGTCAGCTCGCGGGCGACGTCCCGCGCGCCCGCTTCGTTGAAGTCGGCGACGACGACCGAGGCTCCCGCCCCGGCGAGGCGGCGGGCGACTTCGAGGCCGATGCCGGAGGCGGCTCCGGTGACGAGGGCGGTCCTGCCCGCGAACTCCGCCGGTGCGGCCGTGCCGGTGCTGGTGCTGGTGCTGGTGTTGCTCATGGTGGTGCCTGGTTTCAGTCGGTGGTGCTGGGTGCGGGTTCGGCGGCCAGCGCCGCGAACGCCGAGTCGATGAGGAGCGGGAGCGGGTCGCTCCCGCCCGGCGCGATCCAGAAGCGGACGGCCGTGGCGAACGCGCCGACCGCCAGCGAGACGGCGAGCGCGGGGCGCAGGTCGCGCTCGGCGTCCATGCCGAGGCGCCGTGCCACGATCAGCACGGATTCGGCCTCGGCCTCGTCCTGGACCCGCAGGTAGGCGGGGAGCAGCGAGGGCTCCGTGTGGAGCAGCCGCAGCAGGTCGCCCGAGCGGGGCAGCCGGTGCCAGGCGGTCGGTTCGCCGTCGAGCCAGGTCCGCAGGGCCCGGTAGTAGGCGGTGAGGGGGCTCTCGTCGACGGGCCGTGCGGCGAGCGCGGCGTTGATCCGTGCGAAGTCGGCGCGCAGGGCCTCGACCAGGGCGTCCTCCTTGCCGGAGAAGTACCGGGAGAAGGTGCGGCGGGAGACGTCGGCGCGTTCGCTGATCATCTCGACGGTGACCTGGTCGAGCCCGTGGGCGAGGGCCAGGTCCACGGCCGCGTCGGCCATGGCCTCCCGGCTCTCCTGCACCTTGCGGGTCCTGCGGCCCTCACTGCTGCGGCCCTCGTTGCTGCTCATGCCATCGACTGTACTCCTCGAACTGTCCCAACGGGACACATGACCCGTCGGGACAGTTCAAGGCCGGCCCGCCCGTCACGGTCCGTGGCCGGCGGTCACCCGAGGCTCTGCGGCAGCTTCGCGCCCTTCGGAGCGGGCGCCCCGCAGAACTCCGCCTCGATCACGTTGACGTACAGCGACGCGTCCGGCAGCCAGTCGCCGTTGACGTTGAACGTCAGCTCATGCTTGCCGTCGCGCGTGGCGACCATCGCGGAGAGCGAGCCGTTCGTACGGCCGCTCTTGCCCACCACCTTCACGCCGCAGGACAGCTCGGCGAACTCGACGCCGAGGCCGAATCCCGTGCCGTCGCCCGACGGGACCTCGTCGAGCATCTCCTTCAGCTGCGCGCGGGGCAGCAACCTGCCGCGGAGCAGGGCTCGTTGGAAGCGGTTGAGGTCGCCGGCGGTGGAGATGACGTCGCCGGACGCGCCGAGCCAGGTCATGTTCTGTTCGGTGGCGTCGATGACGGGCGCGTCGGGGGCGTCCTGGTGCAGCCGCGAGTAGCCGACCGGGTGCGGTTCCGGCATCCGGGGGTCTGCGCCGGGGAACGAGGTGCCGCGCAGCTTCAGCGGGCGGATGATGCGGCGGGTGACCTCGCGTTCGTAACCGCGGCCCGTCGCCTTCTCGATGACCATCCCGGCGATCACGAAGTTGGTGTTGGAGTACAGCGGCTTCTTCTCCGGGTCGGGGTGCGGCGGCTGTTTCAGGGCCAGCGCCACCAGTTCCTCGGGGGCGTGGTCGTCGTAGCGGTGGTCCGGGAAGCCGGGGCCCGCGGCGTCGTGCAGGAACTGCGGGTCGTCGGTGTGGTTGGCGATGCCGCTGGTGTGGTTGAGGAGCTGCCGCAGGGTGATCGCGGCGCCGTCGTAGCCGTTGCCCCGCACCAGGCCCGGCAGCCACTTCTCCACCGTGTCGTCCAGGTCGAGTCTCCCCTCCGCGTCGAGCTGGAGCAGGACCGTCGCGATGAACGTCTTGGTGATGCTGGCCCCGCGGAAGTGGTCACCGGCCGAACGCTCGCGCCCCGTGGCGGTGTCGGCGTGCCCGGCGGCCTCGAACCACGTCCCCCCGCCGTCACGGACCATGGCGGCCACTCCGGGCAGGCCCCCCTTCCCGACCAGGTCGTCCAGCGCCCTCGCGGTGGCCTCGTGCCCCGGCCCCCGGTCCGCGGCACGCGCCACCGGGGTGAGCGTCGCCGCCCCCAGGGCCCCCGTCACGGCCAGTGCGAACAGAGCGGTACATGCGGCTCGTTGCTTCATTGCGCGTCGCCTCCAAGTCACCGAGGGGCCGGTGTTGCCCCCGCGGTGCGAGTGACGCCGGACTCCGGGTGTGAGTTGCCCATGGGCTGCCACCGCTCCGCTCCCCCACCCGGTGCCCGTCGCCACGGAAGGCACGATCTTGGCTGATATACGCTTCTGCTACTTTCCCGGCAGGGTGCCGGGAGGGACTTCAAGCCCGGGGGGGCTCATCCGTATGACCAGGCAATCTCGCGCGCTCCTGAGAAGCACGCTTCCGAAGAGTCTGCTGGTGTCGGCACTCGCGCTCGGCGTCATCGCGCCGTACGCGCAGGCGGCGCCCACGGCGGCCGCGGCCGTTCCGGCCGGAATCGGCCCGTGGACGGCGCCGAAGGAACTGGCCGGAGTCACCGGCGTCGTCGACCTGAAGTCGGCCCGTGACGGCAGCGTTGCCGGACTCTTCACGCGGGACGGCAAGACCGTCCTGTCGGTGCGCCCCGCGGGCAGCACCACCTGGGGCGCGGCCACACCCGCACCGGCAGCCACCCTCCAGCGCACCGACGACGGCGCCGTCTCGCTGCTCTGGTGGGAAGGCACGGCGGACGGCGGGACCGGCACGCTCAAGATGTCGCGCCTCGCAGCGGACGGCGGCGACTTCGCGCCCGCCGAGACCGTCACCACCGGCACGCTCGCCGGTGACTGGATCCACTACGGCGCCCAGGTCACCACGCTCGCGGCCAACGCCGACGGCCACCAGGCCGTCGCGTGGATGGACGGGGAGCACCGCCTGACCGTCGTGGAGAGGTCGGGCCCCGGCGGCACGTGGTCGGCGCCGAAGACCCTCGACCAACTGCCCGACCCGATCGTCCGCGACGACAACGTCTACCAGTACGACCTGTACGACATGCGCGTCGCTGTCGACCCCGCCGGCACGGTCGGCGTGCTCTGGGGCGGCAACAGCCACTACACGGGCGACGGCGTCGACCCGGACCCGACGGCGTACAAGTGGCACTACAAGTACCTGGAGAAGCAGACGGGCGCCGGTTCCGCGTGGACCGAGCCGCGCGACGTGCCGCAGCTCGGCGAGAAGCCCGGACAGGTCGCGCTGGCCGCCCACCCGCAGGGCGGCTTCCACTTCCTGGCGAACGGCGCTTACGCGCGCAAGGCCGCCGGGGCCACCGAGTGGGGCCCGGCGGAGCAGACCGGCATCGGCGCCCAGTCGTACGCGCCCGCCGAGCTCCACACGGCCGCCAACGGCGACGTCACGGCGGTCGGCATGCAGGGCTCCGGCGCCCCGGGGGTCGCCGCCCGCCTCGCCTCGCGCGACAGTTGGGGCGCGGCGCGCAAGCTGGCGTCGAACGTCGCGTCGGGTTCGCTGAGCTCCGCGGCGACCGCGGGCGGCGCGGTCGTCGTCACGTACACGCAGAAGCGCTTCGAGCTCGGCGACACCCTGCGCCAGGACTTCGTCGCGCAGACCGTCGAGGGCGGCGACGTGGCGAAGCCGCGCACGCTCAACGCGCAGACCAAGGACACCGCGAGCACGGGTCGCGTGGCCGTCGACGGCGAGGGCCGCCCGGTGGCGGTGTGGACGCAGTCGGCCGGCGACGGCGGCACGCGCGCCTCGTACACCGCGACCACGGGCACCCGCACCACGCCCCAGTGGCACGACTACGCCGACGACACCCGGGGGGACATCGTCGGCCTGTCGTTCAGCGACTCGATGAAGCTCTACACCGGGGACACCACCAACCCGACGGAGACCTTCTACGCGTCGCCGTGGAAGGACACGACGCGGGCCGTGCCGTTCGGCGACTTCGACGGCGACCGCTGCAACGACCTGATCGTGCGGCTGCCGGAGGGCGAGGTCCGGCTGTATACCCCGGTGTGCGGGGGCGGGCTGCCCGCGCCCGACTCGGAGTACAAGCGGCTCGCCCGCGACTGGAGCAAGTACGACACGCTGTTCGCGAGCGGTGACCAGACCGGCGACGGCCGCCCCGACCTGCTGGCCCGCGACAAGGCCACCGGAGACGTCTACCGCTACACCCACGACGGCTCGGGCGGCTTCGAGGCGCGCGTGAAGATCCGCTCCGCCTGGACGGGCTACAAGAAGGTCATCGGCGCCGGAGACCTCAACGGCGACGGCCTCGGCGACGTGCTGGCGCTCGACGGGTCCGGGGTGCTGTGGCGCTACGACGGCCTGCCCACCGGCAAGCTGAGGGACCGCGTCCGCGTCTTCAAGGACTGGGGGTCCTCGTACAAGGACGTCATCGGCGCGGGTGACGTCGACGGCGACGGCAAGCAGGACCTGCTCTCGCGCGACACGTCCGACCGCATGTGGCTCAACGCGGGCGACGGAGACGGCACCCTTCAGAACCGGGCCGCCTTCGGTGACGCGAACTACTGGAAGCAGTGGGCGTCCATCGGCTGAGCCTTCGCTCAGTCGGGCTTCCCCGGCTCGTAGAGCCACGTGTCGAACACATCGGAAAGGTCGGTCCCTGATTCTCCCTCACAGAGGGAGATGAAGTCCTCGGTGTCCGCGTTCTTGTGGCGGTACTGCCGCGTCCATTTCCGGACGACGTCGAAGAAGGCCTCGTCCCCGAGCTTCTCGCGCACCTTGTGCAGCGCCATGGCGCCCCGGCCGTACACCGGCGGGTCGGAGGTGCGCGGGCCGCTCGGCGGGGCGGCCGGGGGGAAGTCCCAGATGCCCTCGCTCTCGGGGTGGCTGCCGTCGGCGAAGGCGTCGAAGATCTCGTCGGCGGTGTCGCCGCCGTGGTCCTCCTGCCAGAGCCACTCCGCGTACGTGGCGAAGCCCTCGTTCAGCCACATGTCCTTCCACTCGCGCGGGGTGACCGAGTTGCCGAACCACTGGTGGGCCAGTTCGTGCACCAGCAGTGTGTCCTCGGGCGCCTCATCGAAGTAGGGCCGTGTCTGGGTCTCCAGGGCGTAGCCGAGACCGGGCAGGTGGTCCACGGTGGCTCCCACCGAGGAGAAGGGGTAGGGCCCGAAGCGCTCCTCGGCCCAGTCGGTGACCTCGGACACCAGGTCCTCGACGCCCTCGGCGTCCTCGGCCTCGTCGGGGTCGACGGCGACGTGGACGGGGATGCCTTCGGAGGTCCTGCCCTTGTACAGGTCGAAGTAGCCGACGGTCACGTTGGCCAGGTAGGCGGCCATGGGTTCCTCGGTGCGCCAGTGGCTCGTGACGCGCTCGCCCTCGTCCTCCACCTTGCGCAGCTCACCGTTGCTCACCACGTCGTACGGGTCGCCGTCGTCGTCCTTGGGCACCGAGACCGTGATGTCGTAGGTGGCCTTGTCGGAGGGGTGGTGGTTGCCGGGGAACCACGTCATGGAGCCGGTCGGTTCGCCCAGCGCGGTCGAGCCGTCGTCCGTCTCGATCCAGCCCTCCACACCCCCGTCGGCGTCCTCGATCATCTTCGGCGTCCCGTCGTACGTGACGGTCGTCCTGAAGGTCGCGCCGTCCCGCACGGTCTTCGCGGGCGTCAGCACCAGCTCGTTCTTCACGCGCGTGAAGCGGGCCTTCGCGCCGTCCACCTCGGCGCCGCGCACCTTCAGGCCCGCGAGGTCGAGGTCGAAGCGGCTCAGGTCCTGGGTGGCGCGGGCGGTGATGACCGCGGTGGCCTTCAGGTGGTTGGTCTCGGGGTCGTAGTCGAGGGTCAGGCCGTAGTGCGCGACGTCGTAGCCGCCGTTGCCGAGGTCCGGGAAGAGGGCGTCTCCCGCTCCGCGGGCGCCCGCGGAACCCGCGGCGCCCGTCGGGGCGCCGTCACCGGGGCCCGTGCACGCGGCTCCCGTCACCAGGACGAGCGCCGCGCACCACGCGTACGGCCGTATGAGTCGGCTCATGATGTCTCCCCCTGTGCGGCACGGCCATACGATCATGGACCATACGGGGGCAGTCGCGCCAATCAGGGCGTATCGCCCATCGTTCCACCGGACCCTGTACGACGCGGCGGCGTCGGGTCGGTCAGGGGTACGAGACCACCGTGGACGGCACCGTCGAGGTGCCCGAGGTGGGGCCGCCGGTGTTGTTGATGACGTGCTCGTACTGGCCGTGGCCGCTCAGCGAGACCACGGAGAGGTGGTGGAACTTCACGCCAGGGGTGTTGGGCGCGGAGAAGCCGTGGTCCTGGCGGATGGTCGGGTCCACGTTGTAGTAGCAGTAGCTGCCGAGGCCCCAGGCCTCGTGGGTGGTCACGGATGAGGCCACCTTGTAGGCCGCGAAGCCCTTGGTGTCGCCGTCCTGCACCGCCGCCTGGTTGGGCGCGTCGTAGGCCTTCTCGTTCTGGAAGAAGATGGTGCGGCCCCGCCGGCCGAACCAGTGCACGTCGTACTTGTTGAAGTGCTCGACGAAGAGGCCCGTGGCCAGGACGTCGTCGCCGTTGACACGGAAGCCGTAGTCGCTGCGGTTGGTCTCCCAGCCGACCCCTTCGCCGTGGTCGGCGCGCCAGATCCAGGTGTGGTCGACGACGGTGTGACGGCTGTTGATCACCATGGCGGTGGTGGCCTTGCCCGCGCCCGCGCCGCCGACGCGCACGAACACGTCCTGCACGGTGGTGGGGTTGGCCGCGTGGTCGGCCGATGAGCCTGATGGGCCCACCTCCAGGAGCACGGGCGAGTTGACACTGCCGGCGTCGACGAGGAATCCGGCGAGGCGGACTCCGTCGACGTCGGCCACCTTCATGGCGACGACTCCGTTGTCGGGTATGAGCGTGGCGTACCCGAGGCCGAGGACGACGGTGTTGGCGCGCCGCACCTGGACCGTCTGGTCGAGGTGGTAGATGCCGGGTGTCAGGAGCAGGTGCAGCCCCTGGTCGAGGGCGGCGTTGAGGGTGGCGGCGCTGACGCCGGGCCTGGCGACGTAGAACTGGCCGAGCGGCAGCGAGGTGCCACGCGGGGTGCCGTTGCCCCAGGTCGTGCCGCGGGCGTTGGTCCTCTTCTCGGGCAGGAACACCCGGTAGTCGCCGCCGTCGAGGTACAGGAACGGCTTCTCGCGCGAGATGGGCGTGGTGTCCAGGGTGGTGTACGGGGGGTTGGGGAAGCTCTGCCCGGGTGCGCCCTGCACGCCCGAGAACACCATGTTCCAGACGGCGTTGGTCCAGCCGCCCACCGAACTGTCGCGGGTGTACCACTGCTGCTGCGAGTAGGGGCCGACCTCGCCGTCGATGCGGCTGTCGGCGATGTAGCCGCCGCTGGCCCAGCCGTAGCCCGCGGGTGCGAGGTTGAGGTTGCCTTTGACGTGCATGCGCCGGAAGGGCGCGGCCTGGGCGACGGCCCAGCGGTTGGTGCCGTTCACCGGCTTGAGCGCGAGGTTCTCGGCCGAGCGCCAGAAGTTCTGTGTGGCGTTGCCGTTGAACCACCCCGCGTCCACGGTCACGTCGCCGTTGATGGTGGTGTCGTCCGGTGAGAGGCCGAGGCCCATGATCGAGGTGTAGAAACCGAGTTGGGCGTTGAGTCCGTTGTACGTGCCGGGCTTGAACAGCAGGGCGTAGCGGCCCGTGCCGAACTGCGCCGACTCCTGCTGTCTGAAGATTTCGTCCAGTCTGCCCTGGATGCCGGCCGTGGCGGGGTCGAACACGATCACGTTCGGCCCGAGGTCTCCGCCGCCGGGCAGGGCGGCGGGCCGGCGTCGGCCGCCGCGGGCGGAGGCGGTTGTCGACGTGGCGAGCAGGGCCGGTACGGCGGCTGTCGCGGCGGCGGCCCCGAGGACGGTCCGGCGGGTGAGGGGGCGTTGGGGGGTGCCTGGCGCATCGGTGGGGGGTTGGGCAGGCATGGGCGACTCTCCTTGGTCGGAGTTCAGGAGTTGAACGATCAAGGTGCGTGGGAGCGCTCTCTCGCCGGTGGATGTTGCTCGGGAGTGAAAGGAACGTCAAGACCCGCAACCAGAGTCGTTCATGTTTTTAATGTGGAGTCCGGTACGGGTCGGTGCGGCGGGTGTCTGTCGCCCGTCAGCGGGAGACGGGGAGTTCGACGGCCGTACGGTCATCGGCGGCCGGCTCACCCGGGGCGGTCACCGGGCCGTCGGTGCGCGAACGCACCCCGAAGGCAGCGACGAGCACGGCGAGCAAGGCCGCGGCGAGCGGCACCCACAGGGCCGCGCGGTAGCCGTCGAGGAGCGCGGCCGGTGCATTCGACGTGGTGGCCGCGACGTTGACGGCCGTGGCCGCCGAGAGGCCGAGCGCCGCGCCGAACTGGAAGGACGTGTAGAGGAGTCCACCGGCCAGACCTTGTTCCTCCTCCTTGACGCCCTCGGTGGCGACGATCGTGAGGGGGCCGTAGGCGAGTGAGAAGGAGATGCCGACGAGCAGCAGGCTGGGGATCATCGCCAGGTAGGTCCAGTCGGCGCCGACCGGCAGGAAGAGGGCGTACGACAGGGAGGCGGTGAGCAGGCCGGCGAGGATCAGGCGTGCGTTGCCGAAGCGGGTCACCAGCCTGGGTACGAGGACAGGCGAGAGGATCGCGTCGACGCCGATGACGATCATCGCGAAGCTGGTCTGCGTGCTGGACCAGCCGCGCAGTTCCTGGAGGTAGAGGACGACCAGGAACTGGAAGCCGAAGAAGCCCGCGGCGAGCAGGAGTCCGGCGAGGTTGGCTCTGACCAGCGCGCCGCTGCGGAAGATGCCGAGGCGGACCAAGGGGTTGGCGGAGCGGGCTTCGACGGCGAGGAAGGCGAGCAGTGACGCGAGGCCCGCTCCCAGGGTGAGCAGGGTCTGGGTGAGGCCGGTGTGGGAGGCACGCTCCACGCCCAGGACGATCAGCACGATCGCGGCGGTGACGGTGAGGCCGCCCGCCAGGTCGAACTTCCGGCCGGTGCGGGCCGGTCGCGGCGACTTGGGTACGAAGGCGAGCGCGGCGAACAGGATCAGGGCGGAGAACACCACCGGGGCGAAGAAGACCCAGCGCCAGCCGACCGAGGTGAGCAGACCGCCGGCGACCAGGCCGATCGAGAAACCGCCGGCCGCGGTGCCCGAGTAGAAGAGCAGCGCCTTGTTGCGCTGCGGGCCCTCCTCGAAGCTCGTGGTGATGATGGACAGGCCCGCCGGGGTCATGAAGGCGGCCGCGACTCCGGTGACGAACCGGGCCACGATCAGCATCCAGCCCTCGGTGGCGAATCCGCCCAGTCCGGAGAAGAGCAGAAAGACCGAGAGCCAGAGGACGAACATCTGCCGGCGCCCGAAGAGGTCGGCGGCGCGTCCGCCGAGCAGCATGAAGCCGCCGTATCCCAGGACGTATGCGCTCATCACCCACTGGAGGGATCCGGTGGACAGGCCCAGGTCGGCGCGGATGGACGGCAGGGCCACGTTGAGCATGGCCACATCGATGCCCTCCAGGAAGATCGCGCCGCACAGGACGAGCAGTACGCGCCAGTCCCGGGTGCTCATGGCTCCTGCCGGTTTCCGGGGATTCGTGCTCAGCGAAGTCATGGCGGTTCCTCGGTGGAGGTAAGGGAGTTGGGGCCGCCTTCCGGCGGCTCCTTCACCTTCGGCCAGAGTGACCGGGCGGAACAACGGCGATGATCGCAACGTTCGTTCAGTCAGGCTTACCGATCCGCTCTACCTGGGGGACCTCGATGGAACGCGACGAACTGGAGTGCTTTCTCCTGCTCGCGGAGGAGTTGCACTTCGGTCGTACCGCCGAGAAGATGCGGCTCTCCCGGGCCCGGGTGAGCCAGCTGGTGCAGCGGCTCGAACGCCGGGTCGGCGCCCCGCTGTTCATCCGCACCAGCCGCCGGGTCGCCCTCACCTCACTCGGCCGGCAGCTGCGCGCGGACCTCGCACCGCACCACCGCGGCATCGCGGACGCGCTCACACGGGCCGCCGCCACCGCGCGCGGGATCGACACGGTGCTGCACGTCGGCTTCGCCAACCCGCTGACCGGCGAGATCGTCATGAAGGCGACGGAGGCGTTGCGGGTCAGCCATCCCGGGCTCGCCGTGGAGATCTGCGAGGTGCCGCTCACCGATCCGTACGGCAGTCTGCGCAAGGGGGACTTCGACGTCCAGCTCCAGGAACTCCCCGTACGCGAGGACGATCTGGGCGGCGGGCCGGTGATGCTCGCCGAGGAGCGGGTCCTCGTGATCGGCTCGGCGCACCCGCTCTCCGCGCGGCGGTCGGTGTCCCTGGAGGACCTGGCCGACGTCACCCTGCTCACCCTCGACGGCGAGCTGCCGGACTACTGGCTGGAGCACCACGTCCCCACCCGCACACCGGCCGGCCGGCCGATCGCCCGCGGTCCCGGCGTGACCAACATGCAGGAAGCCCTGATGCTGGTCACGGGCGGCAGGGGCGCGCTGCTCGCCCCCGCGCACACGGCGACGTACTACGCGCGCCCCGGTGTCGCCTACGTCCCCTTCACCGACGCGGAACCGGTCAGCTACGGCCTGGTGTGGCGGACCGGGCAGGGCACAGGGCCGGTCGAGGCCTTCGCCAGGACCGCCCGCGAGGTGGCGCGGGAGATGACGCGGGGGAATCCGCCCGGGCGCCCGGGGTCAGGTGGCGACCGTCTCGCCGGTGATCAGCTCGGTGAGTCCCGGCAGACCGCCCTCGGCGAGGGCGCGGCGCTGGCGGTCGGCGGGGGTGCCCTCCTGGAGCAGCCGGTGCACCAGTGAGGTCACCTCCCGGGTGTCCCCCGCCTCGTCGAGGGCCGGGGTGAGGTGGTCGAGCAGCATGCACAGCACGTCGCCCGCCTTGCGCGCCCGGCCGCTCGGGTCGACGAGCTGACCGCTCAGGCCGTGCCGCGCGGCGTGCCAGTTCATGGCCTGGAGCAGTTCGTGCGGGCACTCCGGGAAGGGGGCGCCGGCCCGCTGCTCGCGCAGGGCGGTGGCGACGAGCGCCCGGACGAGCCCGGCGAACATGACCGCCGCGTCGGCGCGGAGCTGCACGTCGGCGCAGCGCACCTCGATCGTGGGGTACCGCTCGGAGAGGCGGGCCTGCCAGTAGAGCTGGCCGGTGTCGGTGATGATGCCGGTGTCCATGAGTGACTTGATGCGGTTGTCGTGGTCGGCGAGCGAGGTGAAGTGGGGTGGCGGGCCGCTGACGGCCCAGCGGCCGAACATCACCGTGCGCCAGCTCGCCCAGCCGGTGTCCTTGCCGTCCCAGACGGGTGAGTTCGCGGACATGGCGACCAGGACCGGCAGCCAGGTCCGGACTCGGCTCAGGACGGCGACGCCGGTCTCCTTGTCCGGCACGGCCGCGTGCACATGCATGCCGTTGACGAGATGTTCGGCCACGAGCTGCGGGGCGTGGGTGCGCAGGGCCAGGTAACGGGCGTTCCGGGTCACCGGTACGGGCGCCTCCGCCCGGTACGGCGCGACCCCGCTGGCGGCGATGCGGCAGCCGTTCTTCTCGGCGGCCGTGCCGAGCGCGTGCCGCAGCCTCAGCAGATGGCCGCCGACCTCGTCCAGGTCGGTGCAGATGGGCGTGGCCACCTCCACCTGAGCCTGGAGCAGCTCGGACTGGACCTCGCCGTCCTCGGCGATGGGCCCCAGTCCGGCCGCCGCCCGCACCTGGTCCGCGAGTGGTACCGGCAGGAAGGTTTCCGGATCGAGCAGGAAGTACTCTTCCTCGACCCCAATCGTGATCATGCGTTCCGGGTACCCACGGAACAAAGTGATTAATCGGACATTTTCAGCCGGTCTGCCGTTCGGGAAAGCGGGGTTTTTGCCCCGATTATCCGGGGAACCCGGTGTGCCATGGACCACTCACAGGCACCCGTGCTCGACGCGCTGGCCGCGTACCACACGGAAGGACAGACCCCGTTCACCCCACCCGGCCACAAGCAGGGGCGCGGCACCGACCCCCGCGTGCGCGCGGTCCTCGGGGACGCCGTGTTCCGCTCCGACGTCCTCGCCACCAGCGGCCTGGACGACCGCACCTCCTCCAAGGGCGTGCTCAGCCGGGCCCAGGAGCTGATGGCCGACGCCGTGGGCGCCGAGCACACCTTCTTCTCGACCTGCGGCAGCTCCCTGTCGGTCAAGGCCGCCATGCTGTCCGTGGCGGGACCGCACGAGAAACTGGTCGTGGGGCGTGACGCGCACAAGTCCGTGGTCTCGGGCCTCGTCCTCGCGGGCATCGTGCCGATCTGGGTGGACCCCCAGTGGGACGCCGAGCGCCATCTCGCCCACCCGCCGTCCGCCGACGCCTTCCGCGCCGCCCTGGCCGAACACCCCGACGCCCGTGGCGCCCTGGTCACCACGCCGACGCCGTACGGCACGTGCTCCGACCTCTCCGCCATCGCCGAGACCTGCCACGAGCACGGCGTGCCGCTCATCGTCGACGAGGCGTGGGGCGCCCATCTGCCGTTCCACCCCGACCTGCCGACCTGGGCCATGGACGCCGGCGCGGACGTGTGCGTCACCTCCGTGCACAAGATGGGCTCCGGACTCGAACAGGGCTCGGTCTTCCACCTCCAGGGCGACCTGATCCAGCCCGAGGTCCTCAAGAACCGCGAGGACCTCCTGGGCACGACCAGCCCCTCCGTGCTCATGTACGCGGCGCTCGACGGCTGGCGCCGCCAGATGGTGGAGCACGGCCGCTCGCTGTACGACGACGCCCTCGCCCTGGCCGGGACCGTGCGGGCCCGGCTCGGCGACATCGCGGGCATGCACGTCCACGGCCGCGAGGACTTCTGCGGGCCCGGCCGCGCGCACGACCTCGACCCGCTCCAGATCATCGTGGACGTCACCGCTCTGGGCACCACGGGCTACCGGATCGCCGACTGGATCCGCGAGCACCACCACATCAACCTGCACCTGTCCGACCACCGGCGCGCCAGCGCCCAGCTCACCCACGCGGACGACGCCGACAGCACGGAGAAACTGATCAACGCGCTCCGCGACGTCGCGGACCACGCCGGTGAACTGCGGCCCGCGCCCCAGGTGGACGTCCCCGCCCCGGCCACCCTCCGCCTGGAGCAGGTCATGCTGCCGCGCGACGCCTTCTTCGGGCGCGTCGAGCAGGTGCCGTGGGAGAAGGCCGCCGGCCGCGTCACCGCCGAGATGCTCACGCCCTACCCGCCCGGCATCCCGGCCGCGCTCCCCGGCGAGAAGCTCAACCACGAGGTCCTGCGGTATCTGCGCGAGGGCGTGGACGCCGGGATGGTCGTGCCGGACGCGGCCGACACCGAGGTCAAGACGGTGCGGGTGTCGGTGGAGGACTGACGCCGGGCACGGCTCCTCACATCCCCCGGGCCGCCTTCTCCCGGAAGGCGGCCCAGGCCCGCTCCCTCACGTCGGTACGGAGCAGCACGTCCGCGGCGGTGCACGCGAGCGCCTCCGCCGCCGCCAGCATCACCGCACGGCCGCGCGGACCGGCCGCCGCCCGGGCGAACTCGGGTGTGTGGTCGGAACCCTCGGAGCCCATGATGGCGACGAACGGGTGAATCGCGGGCACCCGGGTGCTGACGTCGCCGATGTCCGACGAGCCCAGATGGACGCCCGGCGTGGGCTGCGACAAGGCGATGCCGGCCCGCTCCAGGTGGCGCGCGAACGTCCCGGAGAGCACGTCGTTGTCACGGAAGTGCTCGTACCTGCCGCCCACGTCGGTCACCTCCGCCTTCGTACGGGTCGCCAGGGCCACGCCCCGCGCGCACGAACGCACCTCCTCCACCAGCTCAGCCAGCGCGGTGCTCGTACCCCCGCGCAGCCCGAAGAGCCCCTCCGCGTACTCGGGGACGATGTTCGTGGCCCGGCCGCCGTCCGTCACGATGCCCTGGACGTGGGAGCCCGGGGGCAGCCGCCTGTCCAGTACGCCGAGCGTGTTGAAGAGCTGGATCAGCGCGCCGAGCGCGTCGATGCCCTCCGTGGGACTACCGGTGGGGTGGGCGGCCCTCCCGTGGAATCCCACCCTGAGCTGCGCGCTGGCCGTCAGCGGTGCCCACGCCCAGTCGTGGACCCCCGGATGGAACATCAGCGCCGCGTCGACCCCGTCGAACAGCCCCGCCGCCACCTCGGCCACCTTGCCGCCGCCGCTCTCCTCCGCGGGCGTGCCGACGGCCAGCAGGGTCCCGTCGATCTCGCCGAGCGCGGCCCGCGCGGCCAGTGCCGCACCGAGACCGGCCGAGGCGATGAGATTGTGCCCGCACGCGTGGCCGAGCAGCGGCAGGGCGTCGTACTCCATCAGCAGGGCCACGCGGGGGGCTTGGCCCAAAGCCGGCCCTGTGCCTGTGCCTGGGCCCGCGCCTGTGCCTGTGCCTGTGCCTGTGCGGGCGACGAAGGCGGTGGGCAGCCCGGCGGGGCCGCGCTCCACCTCGAAGCCCTCCCGTTCGAGTTCAGCGGCGAGGAGTCCTGCCGCCCCGTGCTCCTCGTAGGCCGTCTCCGGATCGCGGTGCAGCGCGAGGCTCACGTCCCAGAGCCGGTCGGCCCTGGCGCCGACCTCCTGCCTGATACGGGCGTACACGGGCTCCATGGCCGCTGCCACATCGGCGGTGGATGACACGTCGGGCTCCTCGGGTCGGGGCGGTCGTCGCTGCGCACCCACACGTGTTCCCCGAAGCGGCGCGGTACGTACCCCCGGGCGCCTCCTCCAGTGGCGAGGCGCAGGAAGCGTGCATACAACGGGATGACGCTGATACGCGGGGCGAGGACGCCCCGCTGAAATGGAGTCGCGAAGATGGCCGCTGAGTCTTTCCCTGCCGCGCCGGAGACTTCGGGGACCGGTGAGCCCCTGGTCTCGACGCCGGTCCACCGGGGCACCGCGCAGCTCGGCGCCCCGCCTCCGCCGCCTGTCCGGCCCGCACCGTGGCCGCAGGTGACGGAGTTCGGCACGGCCGGCGCCCCGCCGGACCACGCGCCGCACCACACCCCCGACATCGACATCGGCATCACCCAGGAGCCTGCGGTACCCGCCCGTCCCCCGGAGGCGCCCGCCGTACCGCCGGTCGAGGCGGCCCCCGATGCCGACGGCGACGCGGTGGACGAGCTCATACGTTTCGCCGTGGCGTCGCGGCCCCTGGACGACGTCGCCGACCTGGTCACCCGCCTGGAGCAGACACCTGAGGGCGCGCCGACCGCCGCGACGGTCCTCCGGCTCGCCGCCGTCGCCCGCTCCGTGGACGACGTCAGCCGGCTGGTGGAGCTGCTCGGCCCGCCGGAGCACACCGCCGACCGCATGGACGAGGCCATCCGGCACGCCGCGCAGGAGCGGCCCATCCCGGAGGTGACCCGCCTCGTCCAGCTGCTCTCGCGTCCCCCGCACGACCCGCGCAGCAGTGCCGAAGCGGTGCACGCCGCCGCCACGAGCAGGTCCGTCGAGGACCTGATGCAGCTCATCGGCAGCCTGGGCGAGCACGCTCCCGCGCCGACGCCGTCCGTGGCGGCCCCTCCCCCCGCGCCCGTGGCCCCGCCCCCGGAGCCCGCACGCCCCGCGCCCGGCATGGCCGCGGGGGTCCTCTACCCGCAGAAGAGGCGGAACGGCACCACGCCCCTGGTGTGGATGCGCCGCGCGGCCGGCGTGCTGTTGCTGCTCTGCGCGGTGGCGCATCTCCCGATGGACTGGTCGCGGGGGCCCGCCTCCGGCCTCTCCGCGGCGATCGGTGTCTTCATCGTCTGCGCCGTGGCCGGCGTCGCGCTCTGTCTGAGCCGCTCGCTGTACGCGGCCGTGGCCGGCACCCTGGTGGCCGGTGCGCTGGCCGTCGCGCACCTGGTCGACGACCGGCTCGTCTCCGGCCCGCTCGCCCAGGTGCTGCGGCCCGAGGGCGTACCGACACCGCTCCCCGTGCTCTCCGCGGTGGTCGCCGCGCTGGCCGCCCTGGTGATCGTGGCCCTGACGGCCGCGGGCCTCCGGATGTCGGCCGCCGTCCGCTGTCCGGGGCCGCGCCTCTGAACCCCCGCCACGGCTGCCCCGGCCACGGGCGACGGCTCCCCCGAGTCGCGGCTCCGGGCCGGGGCAGCGGCGTGGGTACGGCCCTGCTGCTCAGGAGGGACGTCAACTTCCCTTCGCCGCGTGTTTCTCCAGCAGGCCGGCCGGCGCCGGATCGCCGGCGTCCCCCTTGCCGATCCGGCGCGTCAGGACCAGGAGCGGCTGGGTGAGCAGGGTGGTGGCGATCGCCATCAGCACCAGCACGGTGTACAGCGGGCCGCTCAACAGACCGGCCTCGAAGCCCGCGTTGAGGGCGATCAGCTCGGTGAGGCCACGGGTGCTGAGCAGCACCCCGATGGTCAGCGAGGTACGGCTGTCGAGGCGGCAGGCGCGGGCCGCCAGCGCGCCGGACCCCACCTTGGCCACCACCGCGAGCACAGTGACACCGATGAGGACGGCGACCGCCGTTCCGTCCAGCGCCCCGACGGAGACGCTGCGGCCCGACACCACGAAGAAGAAGGGCAGGAGGAGCGAACCGATCCCGTCGAGGCAGCGCACGAGGTCGGGGTCGAGCGTGCCGTCCGGCTCCCGCGGCGTGACGACTCCGGCCAGCAGCGCGCCGAAGATGACGTGCAGCCCGAGGGCGCTCGTCACCCACGCGGCAGCGAAGGCGAATCCGACCAGCACGGCGAGCCGCCCCTGGGTGGACACGCCGGGGGACCTCATCACGCGGCGCAGCAGCAGACGCACCGGCCAGGCCATCACGGCCACGGCCACCAGGAGCAGCACGATCCGCAGCGGGACGGACATGCCGGACTCGTCGTCGCTGCCCATGAGCGTGGCGATCAGGATCATCCAGCCCACGACGTCGATCACTCCGGCGGCCGAGACGGCGATCACCCCGGGCACCGTGCCCGCGAGACCGTTCTCGCGGACCACGACGATCAGCACCGGCACGGCGGTGATCGACAGCGCCACGGCCAGGAAGAGGATGGAGCTCGCCGTCATCTCGTGGGGCAGCCCGAGCTTTTCGAGGGTTCCGTGGAAGAGCACGGCGGCGCCCGCGCCCATCACCATCGGGACCGCGAGGGCCGCAACGGCGATGGTCAGGGTGGCCCGGGAGCGGCCGCGCAGCAGCCGCAGGTCCAGTTCGTAGCCGACGAAGTACAGGAACAGCACCAGGGCGACCTGACTCAGTCCCGTCAGCATCGGAGTGATCTCCGCCGGGAAGAGCGTCTTCGTCACTCCGGGCGGCAGCTGGCCGAGCAGGCTCGGGCCGAGGGCGATGCCCGCGATCAACTGGCCGACGATGGAGGGCTGGCCGAGCTTGCGCGCCAGCATGCCCGCTCCGTTGGCGACCACCAGGATGACCGCGGTGGCGCCCACGAGGTGGGTGATGGTCAGATCCGGGCTCACAGTTCTCCTCCGGTCGCTGGTGCTGGGGAGTACGCGGACTCGGCCGCCCTGTCCATCAGTTCCTGAAGAGCCGACGCGGCCCCGGAGTGCTCGAAGAGGTAGAAGTGGCTGCCGGGGAAGGCTCGCGTCGTGACGCCGTCCGGACCGCACTCCGCCCAGCCGTCCAGGTCCTCGGGGGCCAGCGTCCCGTCCTCGGTGCCGTACCAGACCTCGTAGGGCACGCCGCCGTGATCGCCCGCGCCTCTGGTGTAGGTGTCGGCCAGGTGGAGGTCGTGTCCGAGTACGTCGACGAAGTGCTCGACGAGTTCGGCGTCCTCGAACAGTTCGGGCGGGCAGCCGCCGAACCGGCGCAGGTCGGCGAGGACCGAGTCGCGGGTACGGGTGACGAACGGGGCCTCGGGCATGGTCGCGAGGCCCGCCGCGGACTGCGGCGAACGGGCGGCCGACACCACGACGGTGCGCACCAGCGCGCGCTGCCCGGCGGGCAGCGCGCCGACCAGCCGGTGGGCGAGCAGGGCGCCCATACTGTGGGCGAAGACCACGCACGGCCGGTCGAGGGCGGCCCGGAAGTCGGGGGTGAGGCGGTCCACCGCGTCCTCGAAGTCCTTGGGTCTGAGGGCGGCCTCGCCCTCGTCACGGCCGGGAAGCTCGAAGAGAAGCGCCTCGTGTCCGGGCCGCAGGCTCTGGACGAAGGGCAGATAGGCGGTGGCGGAGCCACCGGCGTGGTGGAAGGCGAGCAGCCGTGCTGGGGCGTCGGGGTCTCCCAGTCGCAGGAACGCGTTGGTCATACGCGTCGGTCCCTTCAGTTCCGGCCGTGGAAGCTGATCGGCAGGCTGGTGGTTCCGTTGATGAAGTTGGATCTGAGCCGCTGGACCGGCCCGGCCAGGGCGGCGGTCGCCGGCAGGTCGGCGACCTTGCGGAAGAGGATGGACAGCTCGGTCTGCGCGAGCATCGCCCCGATGCAGCGGTGCAGGCCCGTCCCGTAGGACAGGTGACGGTTCGGCGTACGGGCGAGATCGAAGGTGCCGGGGTCGGTGAACTGCTTGGCGTCGCGGTTCGCCGAGACGTTCCACAGGGTGACGACGTCGCCGCCGCGGATGGTCCTGCCGCCGACCTCCACGTCCCGCAGCGCGCCGCGGCGGACGTACAGATTGGTGGAGCTCCATCGAAGGATCTCATTGACGGCGCTGTCCAACAGGCGCGGTTGGACACGGAGTCGGTCGTACTGTTCGGGATGGCCGATGAGCGCCTCCAGGCCGGAGCAGGCCGTGTACGACGAGGTTTCGTTGCCGCCGACCGCGATGTTCATGCAGTTGTAGAGGATCTCGTCCTCGGTCCAGGCGCGGCCGTTCATCTCCGCCCCGAGCAGCCGGCTGATGAGATCGGGGCCGGGGTTCTTGCGGCGGTCCCGGACGATCTCGGCGAAGAACTCGAAGATGTCGGCCTGCGTCATGGCGAGGACCAGGCGCTCGTCCTCCGTCGGGTCGGCGAAGTGCGGGTCGCGGAAGCCGATCATGCGGCGCGTGAGGGCGATGAGTTCGTGCGCGTCCTTGTGCGAGACGCCGGTCATGGCCATCACGGCGCCCGCGGGGAGTTCGGTCGCCACGTCGGTGGAGAAGTCGCAGCCGCCTTCGGCGAGAGCGCGGTCGAGGGCCGCCTCCACCAGCGTGGTGACCTGCTCCGCGACCTTGCGGATCATGTCCTGGCTGAACGCCCAGTGCAGTTGCCGGCGGATCATCCGGTGCCGGGGCAGGTCGGTGGCGACCATCATGAGCCCGGCCGAGGGGTCCTTCTCGCTGCGGAACGACCCTCCGAGCATCGGACCGCTCTCCGAGCTGAAGCCGGTGTGGTCGAGGTACACCTGTGAGACCTCGTCGTACCCGGTCAGCGCCCAGAAGCCGCCGTCCGGACCGGTCGCGTGCCAGTGCACGGGGTCGTTCTCGCGCAGCCAGGCGAGCGTCTCGTGGTGTTCCCGCCGCATGAAACGGTCCGGATCGGTCAGGTCTATGACGGGCCGGGTCATGTGCGCACCAGTTCTTTCCGGTCACGGATGAGGGCGGCCAGGGTCTCCAGGCGGCTGGTGGTCAGCACCTCCCGGGAACTGAGCGTCACCCCCAGCTCCTTGGCGACGCGGCGCAGGAGCCGGAAGGACAGCAGGGAGTTGCCGCCCAGTTCGAAGAAGTCGTCGGCGGCGCCGACCCGTTCGACGGCCAGGAGGTCCTGCCAGATGCCCGCGAGATAGCGCTCCTCCTCGTCGCGCGGGGTCACGTATCCGGCGTCGCGGCGCTGGTGTTCCTCGACGACGGTGCGGAGCCGGTCCAGGTCGCGTTTGCCGTGCGCGGTGGCGGGGATCTCCGGGACGCGGATCAGCGCGCTGGGCACCATGAAGTCGGGCAGCGACGTCTCGGCGTACGTGCGCAGGTCGGTGAGCGAGACGGCGCCGTCGGCGACGACGAGCCCCACCAGGTGGCGGTCCTCCCCCTCGCCCGCCGTGAGGACGGCCGCCTCGCGCACGTCGCCGTGCCGGGCCAGGGTCCGCTCGACCTCGCGGGGTTCGACCCGGTAGCCGCGGATCTTGACCTGGTCGTCGGTGCGGCCCAGGTAGTGCAGGCGGCCGTCGGCGTCGGCGCGTACCAGGTCTCCGGTGGCGTACATCCGGCTGCCGTCGGCGGCGAACGGGTCGGCGGGGAAGCGCTCGGCGGTGAGCTCGGGCTGGTCGAGGTAGCCGGCGGCGACGCCGGGGCCCGCCACGTACAGCTCGCCCGGTTCGCCCGGCGCCGCCTCGGTGCCGTCGGCGTCAAGGACGCGGACGGTGACTCCGTCGAGCGGCCTGCCGATCGGGACGGAGTCCGCGTCCGGCGCGACCTCCCGTATCTCGTGCGCCACACAGGCGGTGGTCGCCTCCGTGGGGCCGTAGAGGTTGAACAGCCGTCCGGAGAACGATCCGGCCAGCAGGTCACGGCACGTCCGCGGCAGGATGACGTCGCCGCCCGTGCACAGGACGCGCAAGGGGGAGAACGCGTCCCTGTCCTCGCGGACCACGTGGTTGACGGCCATCGTCGGCACGAGCATGGCGGTGATCCCGTGCCGGCGGAGTTCGCGCTGGATGTCCCGGCCGACGAGGTCCGGCATGGTCGGCAGGACCACGATCTCGGCGCCGCCCGCCAGGGCGCACCAGGTTTCGTAGTGGAAGGCGTCGAAGGAGAGGCTCGACACATGGCCGACGCGGTCGTCGGGCCCGAGCCGGGGAAGCGCCTTGTTGTCGGCGAACCGGCGCAGGTTGCCGTGCGTCAGGACCACGGCCTTCGGGGTGCCGGACGAGCCCGAGGTGAAGAGCAGGGCCGCGGCATCGCTCTCCTGTACGGCCGGGGCGGCCGGGGCCGCGTCCGCCGGGAGGGCCGGGGAGCCGTCGAGAGCGAGGACCCGCACGCCGGGACCCGCGACGCGCTCCGGGTCGGGCGCGTCGGTGAGGACGAGCGCCGGCCGGCTCCGGGCGATCATCAGGTCCCGGCGCGCGTCGGGGTAGCGGGCGTCGACGGGCACGTAGGCGGCGCCCGCCTTGAGTACGGCGAGCAGGGCGACGAACACCTGGACGCCGCGCTCCAGGTGGTAGACGACGCGGTCGCCGTGCGTGACACCGGCGGCACGAAGCCGTGCCGCCAGCGCGTCGGAGGCCCGGTCGAGGTCCCGGTAGCTCAGCTCGGTCCGGTCGTCCCTGACAGCCGGCCGCTCGCCGTGCCGCAGAACGGTCTCCCGGAACAGCCCGGTCAATGTCGCCCCGGACGCCGACGGGCCGGGGAGGGAAGGGTTGTGTTCCACTGCTCCAGAGTTTCTGACTCGACTGCACCGAGGAGACGGTGCGGCTGGGCGGGCGGGGGTCTCAGAAGTCGTAGTGCGTCACGCCCCAGTCCGGCTCCCCGGCGGATGGTTCAGGGGTCTCGATCGGCTTGGCGGACTCGGCGGTCCTCGTGGCGGTGGAGACGGGTGCCGCCGGGTTCGTCGTCACCTCGCCCACCAAGCTCACGAGCCGGTCGGCGAACTCCTCGGCCTCGTCGGCCGTCACCAGACGGTCGTCGTAGGTGAGGTCCAGACGCAGGTGGTCACCGCGGCGGCTCGCGTACAGCCACAGGTCGCTGCTGGCGGGCAGTTGGTCGGGCAGCACGTCCTCGACGAGGTAGGTCTCCTCGCGCATGCTCGCGTTCTCCCAGCTGACCCCGAGATCAAGGAGCAGGCTGCGGCCCGGCCCGCTGGGCAGCGGAATCCGCTCGGCGAGCACGTCGAAGGGCAGCCGCGAGTGCTCGTACGCCTCGAAGACCTGGTCCTGGACGTGTTCGAGGAGGTCCGCCAGATCCGCTTCAGGGCCGAACCGCAGGCGCAGCGGGACGGCGTTGGCGAGGTAGCCGATCAGCGGGTCGGCGTCGGCGTGCCGGCGCAGGCTCGCGGGAAACCCGAGGACCATGTCGCGGCTGCCGGTGGCGCGGTGGACGAGCGCGGTGAACGCGGTGACGACCACGGCGAACGGGGTGCCTCCGGCGCCGTCCAGGACGGTGACGGGCACGTGGCGGGAGGCGGCGCCGACGCGGCCCCGGCGCGGGCCGCGGCGGGCCGCGTCGACCAGGTCCGGGGACTGCTGTACGTCAAGGAGCCGCTCGCGCCAGAAGTCCTCCTGCTCGCGGGCCTCGGCGCTGTCGAGCCAGGCGCGCTCCTCCGCGATCCAGTCCCGGTAGTCGTACTCCAGCTCCGGCAGGCCCGCGGGTTCCCCGGCGAGCACGCGGTCGTAGGCCGTGAACAGGTCGGTGAGCAGTACCTCGACGCTGGCCCCGTCGTACACCAGGTGGTGGGCGGTGACAGTCAGCAGGTCGCCGCCGCGCGGGCCCCTGAGCAGCCGGACGTCCAGGAGCGGGGGCCGCCGCAGGTCGAACGAGACCTGCCGGGCCTCGCGCAGCGCGTCCGCCACCTCAGGGCCGTGGGGGTCCGCGTCGGGCAGCGCGACGACGGTCAGCGGCGGGCCGTCGGGCAGCCGGTCCACCACGACCAGTTCGGCCGACCGCCCTTCGGCGCGGACGCAGGCGCGCAGCATGGACTGCCGGGCCACGACAGCGGACAGGGCGGTGCGCAGCGCGGCCTCGTCGATGGTCCGCCCGGTGCGGACCAGGTCGGAGATGATGAAGGCGTCGGCCGTGGCCCGCCGTGAGGTGAGCCAGACCCGGTGCTGCGCACGGGACAGCGGGCCCGCCGCCGCGCGGCGCTTGTCCGTTCCCGCGTGCTTCCGGTCCTCCGTTCCCGCGTGGCTTCCGTCCTCCGCCGACCCGGCCGGGTCCGCCGTCCGTGGAGCGGGCGCCGCGGGGGCGTCGGCGACGGCGCGGGCCAGGGCGCGGACGGTCGGCCCGGTGAACACGGTGCTCACGCCGACGCCGAGTTCCTGGGCCATCCGGGCGGCGACCAGGCTGTGCCCGCCGAGGGCGAACAGGTCGGCGTCGAGGTCGGTGACCGGGCGTCCCAGGAGCTTGGACCAGAGCTTGGCCACGCGCTGCTCGGCCGCGGTCCAGGTGCTGTCCGCGTTCGGTGCCGTCGTGTGCGGCCCCGCGGCCCCGGGCACGGGCGGCAGCGCCTGCCGGTCCAGCTTGCCGCTCGGGGAGAGCGGCAGCGCGTCCACCGTGACGAAGGCCTCCGGCACCATGAAGGCGGGCAGCCGTGCGGCGAGGAAGGCGCGCAGGCCGGTGTGGTCGGCGTCGCCCACCACGTAGGCCACGAGCCGTGGTTCGCCGCCCGTGCCGGGAGCCGCGATCACGGCGCCGGCGCGCACTCCGGGGGCGCGTTCCAGCACGGCGGCGATCTCGCCCGGCTCGACCCGGTTGCCCCGGATCTTGACCTGGTCGTCGATGCGGCCCAGGTAGAGGAACGTGCCGTCGGGCAGCAGGCGCGCGAGGTCGCCGGTCCGGTACATGCGGGCGCCGTCGCGTTCGGGATGCGGGACGAAGCGCCGCCGGGTGAGGTCCGGGGCGCCGAGGTAGCCGCGCGCCAGGCCCACGCCGCCGACGCAGAGTTCGCCGGGGGTGCCGAAGGGCACGAGGCGGCCGTCCTCGTCGAGGATGTCGACCCACCGGTCCGGCAGCGGCCGCCCGATGGGGATCTCCTCCTCCCCCGGGGCGAGCCGGTGCAGGGTCGACAGGACGCTGTCCTCGCTGGGGCCGTATTCGTTGAAGAGGGCGCAGTCCGGCAGCAGTTGGGCGTGCCGGTCGGCGAGCGCCTCGGTGATCCGCTCTCCGCCGAGTACGACCTGCCGCACCGACGCCAGCGCCGACCCCGCGTAGTCCAGGAGCAGTTGGTAGAGGCTCGGCACCATCTGGGCGTGGGTGATGCCCTCCCGCCGGATGACCAGAGCGACCTCGTCGGGGTCGAGCAGTTGCTCCCGGGTGATGACGACGAGCGGGGTGCCGGACGCCAGCGCCGTGAAGACGTCGGATATGCCCGCGTCGGCGTGGATCGGGTCCACTTGCAGCACGCGGGACTCGGGACCGAGGCCGTAGTAACCGATCCTGAACTGAACGGTGTTGAGGATGCCGCGGTGTTCCACCATGACGCCCTTGGGGGTGCCGGTGGAGCCGGAGGTGTAGACGACGTAGGCGAGGTCGTCGCGGCCGGCGGAGGGGAAGGCCGGCGCCTGCGGCGTACCGTCGGCCGGGGCGTGGCGCGCGTCGACCACCGGGACGCCGGTCTCGGTGAACGCCGCGGCCGGCGTACCGTCCGTCACGACCGAGACGGCGCCGCTGCCCCGGACCAGGCTCGCCAGCCGGTGCGCGGGCTGTTCGGGGTCCAGGGGCAGGAAGGCGGACCCGGTCTTCAGGATGGCGAGGAGGGTCACCACCATCAGTTCGGAGCGGGCGCAGGCGAAGGCCACCACGAGGTCAGGACCGACCGGTCCGGCGGCGGCCAGCCGGCACGCCAACGCCTGGGCGCGCTCGTCGAGTTCGGCGTACGTGAGGGTCAGCTCTCCGCAGCGTACGGCGGGTGCGTCAGGCCGCAGGGCCACCTGGGCCTCGACCAGTTCGAGCAGGTTGTGGGCGGCCGGGGTGCCGGCCGCGCCGCCGGAGCCGAGCGCGAGCAGCTCCGCGCGCTGTGCGGGCGGCAGGGACCAGGATCGCGCCACGGGGGCGTCGCGGTCCGCCGTCAGGCGCCGCAGCAGGAAGCCGAGGTGGTCGAGCATCCGCAGGGCCGTCCGCTCCCCCAGCGCATCGGTGCGGTAGGCCGCCGAGAGCTCCGGGAGCCCGTCCGGCCCTGGTCCGCCCAGGGTGAGGGCCAGTTCGCCCACCGGGGCCTCGTCGGTCCCGGGTGGTTCCTGCCGTACGACGACGTCGAGGACGGGGTGGCGTCCGGCGCCCCTGGCCCGGCCCAGCGCGTCGAGTGCCGGGGCGAGGGTGTCGGCGTGCCGGACGGCGGCGGCGAACGCGGCCGCCTCCGCGCGCACCAGCTCGGTGAAGGTGCGCCGGCCGTCGACCGCGCCGCGCACCACGAGGGGCGGGGCGGGTGCGTCGGCCATCACGCCGAGCGGCACGTCCCCGTCCCCGCCGAGCCGGGCGAGCAGCACTCGCACGGCGGCGGCCGTCACGACGAGCGGCGGCGCGTCGAGCTCCGTGCCGATGGCGTGCAGGCGTTCGCCGGTCTCTTCGTCCAGGGTGGCCCGTACGACGGCGGTGGCGTCGTCGCGGTCGGGGCCCGGGTGCCGGTCGAGCGGCAGTTCCACCGCGGTGAGGCCCGCCAGGGCCTCCTGCCAGTAGATATCCAGGGGATCGTCGTCGCCGGTCTGCTGTTCGTTGCGCAACTGAGGACCCTTCACAACCGGAGGCCGGACAGATGCTCGGCCAGGTCGCCGAGGAGGAGGGGGAGCGCGTCGTGCAGATAGAAGTGGCCGCCGGGGTAGCGGCGGGTGGTGAAGTCGGCCGCCGTCTCCTTGGACCAGCCGAGGAGTACGCCGGCGGAGACCCGGGGGTCCGCCTCACCGGCGGACGCCGTGATGGAGCAGTCGAGCGGTGGCCGGGGAGTGGGCCGGTAGGCCTCCAGCCAGGCGAGGTCGGAGCGCACGGCGGGCAGCGCGAGCTCCAGCAGTTCCGGGTGGGCCAGCAACGCTTCGGGCATGCCGCCCTGTTCGACCATCCATGCGAGCAGCTCCGCGTCGTCGCAGTGCGACACGGCCCGGCTCGGGGCGGCCAGCGCCGGGGGCGGCGAGCCCGAGACCGCGAGGTGCACGGGGCCCGGTCCCGTACCGCCGAGCCGGTGCGCCAGTTCGTGGGCGAGCAGCGCACCGTTGCTGTGGCCGAACAGGGCGTAGGGCAGGCCCCGGTGGTCGGCCGAGACGGCGTCCGCCACCGCGTCGAGGTCGATGCCGGGCCGCTCGCGGATGCGGTTCTCGCGCCCGGGCAACTGAACCGCGACCACCTCGATCCAGTCGGGCAGGCCGTGCGCCCAGTCCCGGTAGGCGGAGGCGCCGCCGCCGGCGTGCGGCAGGCAGTAGAGCACGAGTCGGGTGTTCGAGCGGTCTTCCGCGCGCATCAGCCAGGGGTTCGCCGGTCGCGCGGATTCCTGTGGGGTCATGGTGTCAGCCACCTCGTCGGTGCGGTTGCCGGTCTGCCGGGCTGGGGCCCGCCGTCGGTGTGCGGCGGGAGGTCGGCGGTGGTGCCACGGGCTCGCGGTTCGCGCGGGCCTGCGGCGCTTGGGGCGACGGCGGTCGGTGGGGCGCCGTTCAGACCGCGGGCAGGCTCCGCTCGGCCCGGCGGTACAGGAGCTCGGCGATCACTCCGCGACGGGCGGTCAGCTCGCCGAGCAGCGCCGCTCGTCGCACCGGTTCGGCATCCGCCTCGTACTCGTATCCGGTGAATTGGGATTCAGGAACGGGCCGCCGTAACGCGTCGGGGCACGGCGGATATTCGGCGCCAGAAGATATGGCCAGGTGTGCCGGCGGTGAAGCAACGGCTGCGCGATCACGGATGAATTCGGATATATTTTCTGCTCGGCCGACACGTATCCCCCACGTAGTCGAAATCGATCACGATCGCGTCAGTTCGCGGCATTTCGCCCGCTCGTGAACACGGACCGGACCGGACAGCAAGAAAGCGGGACCGCGCATTTGCAGATCGGCGCCCCCGGAGGGGTAAGCGCGTCCCTCCACCTCAATACAAGATCCATGTCTACCACAAGGCAAGACCACCTACTCCGATGATTGCCGGTTTTTTGCGGTGCCGGATTCGACCGTACGGAACTCCCCAACTGAAGGCCTGGTCAACCCTGTTGTAATGCGACGTGCATCACACGGAATTCCTGCGCGTGGCCGTGCGCCGACTCACCCGCGAATCACGACGAGCTCACTCAGCAGGGCATGCAACTGCTCGCCGAGCCGCGCCGCGGCGTCGCGGGTGAACAGGTCACCGCGGTGGCCCACCCACACCTCGGTGTCCCCGGCGGAGCCCGCCGGCGGGATCAGGAAACTGAACGCGAGGTCGAAGTCGGACACCTGCTCCTCCGTACGCAGATGACGCACGGTCTCCCCGTCCGCCCCGTCCATCCCGTCCGCCCCCGCCGCCTCGACGGTGCCGGAGATGACGGTCTCCACCAGCACGTCGAAGAGCGGGTTGCGGCCCTGCCGTCGCGGCACGCCGAGGTCGCGCACCAGCCGGTCGAAGGGGTACTCCTCGTGCTCCTGGGCGTCCAGGGCGGTCCGTACGCAGTCCTCGACGAGGCGGGGGAAGCCCGCGGCCGGGTCGTACGGGGTGCGCAGGACGACCGTGTTGGCGAACAGGCCCGCCTCATGGGCGAGTCCGAGCGTCGTGCGACCGGCGGAGACGGTGCCGAGCGCGAGGTCGGTAGCGCCGGTGAGGCGGTGCAGGAGCACCCGTACGGCGGCCGTGCAGACCATGAACGGCGTGGCCCCGCACCGCACCGCAAGGTCCTGGACCCCGCGGCTCACCCGCTCCGCCAGCGTGACCCGGACGAAGCCGCCCGCGTTGGCGCGCTCCGGCCCCGGGACCAGGTCACCGGGGAGGGGCGGAGCGGGCGGCAGGTCCGCCAGTGTCCTGCGCCAGTACGCGGCGTGCTCCTCGCCCCGCGGCCCGGCCAGGCGGGCGTCGAGGCGGGCCGAGTGCGCCAGGTAGCCGGACGTCGGGGGAAGCCGCGGCGCCGTGCCCCGCTCGAAGGCGCGGGCCGCGGCGAGCAGGTCCCGTACGAGGACTCCGTAGGACCAGCCGTCGTTGACCGCGTGGTGGACGTTGAGGAGCAGCACCGGCGGGCGGCCCCTGGTGGTGAGGCAGCGCACCCGGATGAGCGGCCCGGCGGCCAGGTCGAAGCGCCGGCGGGCCTCCTGCGCGCGGGCCTCGGCCAGGGCGTCGTCGAACGCTTCGGGAGCGACCCGCTGGAAGCGGGGCCGCACGCGCATCGCCGGGCGGACGACCTGGAGGAGTTCGCTGGAGCCGTGCTCGCCGGACATCTCGAAGACCGTGCGCAACGCCTCGTGACGGTCCACGACGTACTGGAGGGCGGCTTCGAGCGCGGTGGGGTCAAGCGGCCGGGCCGGCTGGTAGGCCTCGACCATGTTGTACGTACGGATCGTCCCCTCGTCGAGGGAGTCCAGGAGCCAGATGCGGGCCTGGGCGTGGGAGGCGGGCCGGCGCAGGGTCCCGTCGGCGGCGGGCGCGGGAGCGGCGGCGGGTGCCGCCGGGGCGCTGTCGGCCGCCGCGGCACGCAGCGCCCGGGCGAGGGCGCCGGGCGTACGGGCGCTGAAGACCTCACGCACCGGCAGGTCCCTGGCGGCCGGGCCCGCGCACAGCACACCGACCAGTTGGGCGGCGGTGAGGCTGTGTCCGCCCGCCGCGAAGAAGTCCTCGTCCGCCGAGCGCGGCGGGCGGCCGAACACGGTCTCCCAGGCGTCGGCCACCGCGTGCTCGGCCTTGTCCGCGGGCGTCCAGAGCGTGTCGGGTTCCGCTTCGGCGCCCGCGGTCAGGGCCGACCGGTCGATCTTGCCGTGCCGGGTGCGTGGGAGTCCGTCCAGCTGGAGGAGGTGCGCGGGCACCATGTGCGCGGGCAGTTGCCCGGCCAGTGCGGTACGGACGGACTCCGGCGCGACGGCGCGGTCCGCGGTGTACCAGCCGCCGAGGACCACGCCCGAGCCGACGGGCAGGGGCATGACGACCGCCTCGCGGACGCCGTCCAGGGCGATCAGGGCCTGCTCCACCTCGCCGGGCTCGACCCGGTTGCCGTGGAGCTGGATCTGGTCGTCCGTCCGGCCGAGGAAGTCGAGTGTCCCGTCCGTGTTCCAGCGCGCGAGGTCACCGGTGCGGAACGCCCGGCCGACGCCGGGCAGGGGGCAGTCGACGAACCGTGCGGCGGTGGCCTCGGGCGCCCCGAGGTATCCCCCCGCCGCGACCGCCGGTCCGGCCACGTACATCTCCCCCGGCACCCCGGCCGGGGCGAGGCCGCCGTCGGGGGTGAGCAGCAGGACCGCGTAGCCGGGGGTGGGGCGGCCGATGGGGACGGCGGTGAGCGCCGCCGCCTCCTCTCCGGTGCAGGTGAACGTCGTACAGGCGATGGTGGTCTCGCTCGGGCCGTACAGGTTGGCGAAGGTGCCGATGTCCAGGCGGCCCCGGGTGCGGGCGAGCAGGCCGCGGGGGATGGCGTCGCCGCCGAGGAGGAGGTGGGGCAGCTCGATCCCGGCGTCCGGCGGGAGCGCCTCGATCATGCTGGAGAGCAGGCTCGGCACACAGTTCACCATCGTGACGCCGTGCTCGCGCAGCCGGGCCCAGAAGGTCATCGGGTCCAGCTCGTCCGGGGCGCCGACGGCGACGAGCGTGCCGCCCGCACCGAGGGCGAGGAAGATCTGGAAGGTGGTGGCGTCGGAGGAGATGGCCGACAGCAGGGCGCAGCGCAGGTTCTCGTCGACGCCGAGCAGCCCGGCCGACGCGACCACGTGGTGGGCGATCTGGTCGTGCCGCAGGACCACGGGTTTGGGCAGTCCGGTCGAGCCCGAGGTGAAGAAGACGACCGCGTCGTCGTGCGGCCGCGGCTCGGGAAGCCGCCGTGGTTCAGTCAGTGGCCGTGGTTCGGGGCTCCGTCGCGGCTCGGGGCTCGGTCGCGGTTCGGGGCTCGGTTGCGGCTCGGGGCTCCGCCGCAGCTCGGGGCCCCGTCGCGGCTCGGGCCTCGGTTGCGGTTCAGGGCTCCGCCGCAGCTCGGGCCTCGGTTGCGGTTCGGGAAGCGGCCGCGGCTCGGGGCCCCCTCGCGGCTCGGGGCTCGGTTCCTCTGCGGGGGTATTCGTCAACGCCTCGGAGGCGGTGCGCAGTTCGGTTGCCGGGAGCACGGGCAGCCGGTCGTCCGCGGCGGTCGCCTCGCCGATGACCAGGCGGGCCGCGCTGCCGTCGAGCAGCCGCCGGACCCGTGCGGCCGGGTGGCGCGGGTCGACGGGGACGTAGGCGGCGCCCGCCCTGAGCACGGCAAGGACGGCCAGGATGAGGTCGGCGCCGCGGGGCAGGGCGACCGCCACGCGGTCGCCGGGCCGTACGCCGTGGTGCTCCACGAGGTGTTCGGCCGCGCGCAGGGAGCGGGCGGCGAGGTCGGCGTGGGTCCAGGCGAGACCGGGTTCCACCACGGCGGTCCGCCCGGGGTGGCGCTCCGCCGCGGCGCCGACGAGGCCCGGCAGCGTGCGCCGGGCGAAGGACCCGGGCAGCGGCAGACCGCTCCACTGCTCCAGCTCCGCCCGGTGCGCGGGGCTCAGCGGGTCCGTCTCGCCCGCGGTGCGGTGCGGGTCGGCGGCGATGGCGTCGAGGGTGGCGGCGAGGCAGCGGGGCAGGTCGGCGGCGGCGGCCGGGACGCGGCCCGCGGGGCCGCTCACGCTCAGCCGGATTCCGCCGCCGTCCGTCAACCCGCCCCGCACCAGCAGGTCCACCGGGGCGATGAGCCGCGAATCACCCCACGCGACGGCGAGTTGGCCGAGGGCGGCACCGTCGGCCTCGCCCACCGCGTCGAGCCGGGCGGTCAGCGCCTCGCGGTCCTGCCAGGGCAGCGCGGACGCTTCGGCGAGGTCCGCGTACAGGGCCGACAGGAAGTCGCTGATCTTGAGGTCGGGTTCCAGCGCCGTGCGGAGCACCACTTCCCCGGGTGTCGCTCCGGGCAGTGGGCACAGGACCGCGAGGTCCCCGGCGGCGCCGAAGCGGCCCAGCGAGAGGCGGGCGGCGGCGACGAGCAGCAGGTGCAGGCCCGTCGGATCGTCACCGGCGAGGCGGCGCAGCACCGCGGCCCGGGCCGGTGGGAGCTCGGTCTCCGCGGGGGCCGGCACCGTCGGCCCCCCGGTGGGGATCAGCGCCTCGCGGCTCATTCCGCGGAGCGCGGTCAGCCAGTGCACTCGGACAGCCGCTTGTTCAAACAATGATTTCCCCCTCAAAAACCAGAACGGCTGGAGAGGCCGCCCCCTGGGATCCTGTACACCCGGCGGAATAACAGCAGGATGGAGGTCGAGATTTCTAGAGGGGAGCAAAGTGAATTGCCGGAACCGCAATCGGCGGCGAATCACCCGGAAGGCGCATTTCCGCAGCACTTGTCCGGCTGCCAATCCCCCCGTAACAGCGCATAGTTGACGGTGCGTTAGGGAGCGAAGCACGGCACTCACACAGCGTCAATGTGACCCGGGTCACAAGCAATTCGATTGAGGGGCGAGAACGACAGTGGTTAGGTTGTGGACGCTTCTGACGGCCGACTTACCGGTCGAGGCTCGTGCCAAAACATTTTCGGGGGATGTAACGAAGCGCCGGGTCAGCGGCAACGGCCACGCCTTCTCACACTCCCCCCTGGGAAATAAGGAACTGTGTGAGTTCGTTCCAGCTATTCCGTGCGAATCCGGCATTCCGGCGGTACTGGTCCGCCAGATCGGTTTCCCTGGTGGGGGACGGCGTCGCCACCGTCGCCCTGTTGCTGCTCATCACCGGCAGCGGGGCGAGCGCCACCGGAGTCGCGGCGCTCCTGCTGGCTCAGGCGGTGCCGAGATTCTTCGGGCCGGTGGCCGGCGCGCTGCCCGACCGGTTCGAGGTCAAGCGCCTGCTTCTGCTCGCGGAGATCGGCCAGGGCGTCGTCTTCATCGCCATCGCCCTGGTGCCGTCCAACACGGCGCTCCTGGTTCCCCTCGTCGCCCTCGCGTCGTCGCTGTCCACGGTCTTCAACGCCGCCGGACGCACGGTCATGCCGCGCCTGGTCGACTCGGAGCAACTCGTGCCCGCCAACGCCTGGATGGGCACGGCGTTCAACCTCCAGGCGGCGCTCGGCCCGGTCCTCGGCGGCACGATCGCCGCGCTCATCGAGCCCCGCGGCGCGCTGCTGGTCAACGCGGTGACGTTCTTCGTCGGCGCCCTGCTGCTGATCGGCATGCCCCGGATGCAGCCGCTCGGCTCCGGCACGGACGACGGCCCCGGATTCCTCGCGGGGATCGGCGCCGGCATCGCCTTCACCTGGCGGCACCGGATGGCCCGCTCCATCTTCCTGCTGCTGCTCTTCGGCATCATGTTCGCCTCCCTGGACAACGTCGTCCTGGTCTTCCTCGCCCGTGACGTGCTCGACTCCGGCTCGTTCGGCTTCGGTCTGCTCGGCACCGGCTCGGGTGCGGCGATGGTCATCGCCTCGCTCTGGCTGACCCGGTCGACGACGAAGATCTCCGCCGTCACCCTGCTGGCCGGCGGATGGCTCGTCGCGGGACTGGGCATCGCCCTCACCGGTATCGCACCGATCCTCGCCGTGGCCGTGGCGACCCAGGCCCTGATGGGCGTGGGCAACAGCGTCGCGATGATCGGCGAGGAGACGCTGCTGCAAAAGGGCGTGCCCGCCGAGATGTTGGGACGCGTCGGCGGAGCGCTCTCGTCCGCCGCCTTCGCGGGCAGCGCCCTCGCCTACGCCGTCGGCGGGTTCGTCGCCACCGCGCTGGAGCCCCGCGCCTCGCTGATCATCGCCGGTGTGGGCCTCATGGTCGTGACCGTCTTCTGTCTGCCGGGGCTGCGGGCCGACGACCCCAACGACAAGGTCGAGGCGCCGGCCTCCGACGACGACCCGACACGCGGCACGGCCCCTACCCCTTCCGCATGACCGCCGCGCACCTCGGCCGTCCGGCCGGCCCGGGAGTGCGCGCGTCGACCTCCACCCACAGCGGACTGCTCGCCCGGGACCGACCCCTTGATTCCGGTCCGGGCAGCAGTCGCTCGGGCCCGGCGTCTCCCTCCTCGCCGTCAGCGCGCGGTGCCGGACGCGCCGGCCACGGACCGTCACTCGGCCGACAAGGAGCCACGGTGACCATCACGGACACCACATCGCGGACGCGGCTCGTCCTGATACCCGACGAGGCGCACCGGACCGCCGAACCGGCCATGGAGGTGGCCGGAAGGTACCGGGCCGCGGACGACCCGGAGTTCCTCCAGGAGGCGCCGCCAATCGCTGCGCGGCTGCCCGAGCGTGTCCAGCACTTCCAGCGCGCCCGCTGTCTCGACCAGTTGGCGGGGCACTGCGTCATCGGCGGCCATGCGATCGACGATCCGCGCATCGGGCGGACCCCGTCCCACTGGAACCGCAAGACCCGGACGCACCACGAACCCCACGATCTGCGCAAGCCGGCGGATCCGCGCCGCCCCTCGACCCCGCGGCTCATCGGCTGACGCCCGCACGCCGTTCCGGGTCCCGCGACGCCCTTCGCCCGAACAGCCACCGCCCACCGACCGCCGCCCACCGACCGCCCGCCTCGCCCGTACGCCGAAAGGATCCCGCCATGACTTCTGCCGAGCCGACGGCACACGTTCCGGAAGGCTGGACGGTGCCGGGACCCGACGTCCTGATCGCCGCGGCCATCGCCGTGCTCGGCCACTTCGACGGCGACGCCGACCAGCGGCTGACGGTGTGGCAGGACGGTTCGGCCCGTACCATCCGCGTGGCCACCGACGCCTCCGCCGTGTCCGCCACTCTCCTCCACGCCACGCGGACGGCGCTGCGGCGGGCCGAACCGGCGTCGCCCGCCGGGACGGCCCGGCTCCTCGACGTCACCGGCGACGCCCCCGCCCCTGCCGACCTCGACCTGCTGGTCCGTCTCGGGCACGACACCGTGCATGTCACGACCGGGCCCGCCTGGGCACGCACCGCGTCCCCGGAGCGTCTCGCGGACATCCTGCTGCGCGTGGCCCGGCACCTCGCCGACCCGGCCGCCGCCGACACCCCGCTGTCCCGGCTGCCGTTCCTCACCGCCGACGAGCACCGCCGCCTGGTCGTGGAGCTCAACGACACCGCGGGCGAGGTCCCCGAACGTACGGTCGCCCAGGCCATCGCCGATCTCGCCGCCCGGCAGCCGGACGCCCCCGCGGTGATCACCCGCGACCGGACGCTCAGCCGCGGCAGGCTCCAGGCCCTGGCCCGGACCCTGGCGGACCGCCTCGCCGAGGCCGGGGTCCGGCAAGGTGACTCGGTGTACGTCTGCCTCCCCCGCTCCGCCGAACTCGTGGTCGCCTGGACGGCGGCCCTCGGCGCCGGGATCGTGTGCGTACCCGTGGACCCGGCCTATCCGCGGGCCAGGATCGAGCAGATCGTCCGGGGGGACGCCCCGGTCGTCCTCACGGTGGCCTCGACCCATGGCCTGCTCCCGCACGCCCGCCGCATCCCGGTCGACCTGGACGTGCCGGACGAGGCCCCTCTGCCGGACGAGGCCCCTCTGCCGGACGGCGGCGCGTGGCCGGTGGCGGCCACGCCGGACTCGGTGGTCTACGTCATGCACACCTCCGGCTCGACCGGCGTTCCCAAGGGCGTCGCGATCCGTGAGATCGGCCTGCGCAACCTGATGCACGTCTCCGCCCGGCAGTTCGGCCTCGGACCGGGACGGCGCTCGCTGAGCCTGGCGAGCCCCGGCTTCGACGCCAACGTGTGGGAGCTGATCGCCCCGCTGTACGCGGGGGCCGCGGTGGTGCCGTTCGACGACGAGATGATCTCGGCGAAGGGCCTTGCCGAGTGTGTACGGGAGACCGACGCCGATACGTTCTTCCCGTTCTCCCCGCTGCTGATCCGGCTCGACCCCGCGGACTTCCCCGGCATCCGGACCGTCATCACCGCGGGCGAGCTGTTCAGCCAGGACCTCGTCGACCGCTGGCAGCCGGGCCGCGACATGATCTACGCCTTCGGGCCCACCGAGGCCACCGCCCTCCAGTCATGGCACCACTGCCACGCCGACGCCGCCGATCCGGCGCCCTCCATCGGGCGGCCGATGACCAACCTCCGCATGTGGCTGGTGGACCCCTGGGGCGGCCACGCCGCGCCCGGTGCCGTGGGCGAGCTGTACATCGGTGGCCTCGGCGTCGGGGCGGGCTACGTCGGGCTGCCGGAAGCCACGGCCGAGAAGTTCGTCGTGCGGCCCGGCCTTGACGGCGACCGCACGCTGTACCGCACCGGTGACCTCGCGAGTTTCCGCCCGGACGCCGCCATCGACTTCCGCGGCCGCAAGGACAACCAGGTCAAGCTGCGCGGCTTCCGGGTCGAACTCGGCGAGGTGGAGACGGTGCTCGGCACCCTCCCCGGCATCGACACCGCGATCGCCGTGATCCACGAGACCAGCGGGGAACGGGTCCTGGTGGCGCATCTGATCCCGCGGCCCGGCGCCGAGCTGCCGCCCGCCGCGGAGCTGCGGGCGCACCTGGCGGACGCGCTGCCGTACTACATGATCCCGAGCGCCTTCGTGCCGCTCACCGAGGTCCCGTACACGCCCAACGGCAAGATCGACCGTACGGTACTGGCCCTTCGGCCCCTGCCCGGGACGACGACGGCCGAGGCTCCGGAGCCGGTGCCGGAGCCGGAGTCGCAGCCGGTGACCGGCTCGGGCCTCGCGCCGGACCACGGCGTCCTCGCCGAGGTCAGCGCCGCCTTCGCAGCCGTCCTCAACATCCCCGGCATCGGCCCCGACCAGGACTTCTTCGCCTCCGGAGGCCACAGCCTCGGCGTCGCCGAAATCGCCGCGCGCCTCAACGACCACTACCACACCGACATCCGCGCCCGAGACCTCTTCGAGAACCCCACCCCCGCAACTCTCACCACCCGCCTCATCCAACTCCTGCCCACCACCGCCACCCCGGCCGCTGAACCCACCGCGCAGCCGGCCGCCGTGGCGGGCGAGGCAGGTCTGCTGCCGGTGCAGGCGTGGCAGTGGCTGCTCCGGCAGGCCCGTCCTGAGGACGACGCCGCGTACAACGTGCCGACGCTGTTCAGCTGCGGCGGGACCTTCGACGCCGAGCGGCTCCGCGCCGCCCTGGACGCCCTCCGGCTGCGGCACCCGATGCTGCGGGCGACGGTGCACGAGGTGAAGGGCGCCCCTCAAGTCGCGCTCGACGGCCCGCGGCTGCCGCTCGAAGAGGTCGACCTGCGCTCCTCCGCCGACCCGGAGGCGGCATGCGCCGAAGCCGTCCGGGAGCGCGCCAACCGGACGATCGACCTGGCCCGCGGCCCCGCTCTGCGCACCACGCTGTTCCGCCTGCCCGGCGACCGGCAGCGCCTCCTGACGGTCTGCCACCACATAGTGAGCGACGGGCCGGGGATCGACGTCCTCGTACGGGATCTGATGGCCGCGTACGAGGGCGCGGAAGACGCCCTGCCGCCCCTGACCCGCGACCCGCTGGCGGTCGGCGAGGCCGAGTCGCGGCTGCTGGCCGAGGGCGCCTTCGACGAACAGCTCGACCACTGGCGCGAGTTGCTGACGCCGCCGCCGGCCCCCTTGGCGCTGCCCGTGGACCGGCCCCGGCTGCGCCCCGGCGGCACCCGGACGGCCGCCGTCGAGGCCGAGCTCGGCGCCGGGCTCACCGCGTCACTCACCGCAGTCGCCCGGCAGGCGCGCACCGGCCTCGCGGCGCCGCTGGCGGCCGCCGTGGCCGTCGTACTCCAGCGGTCCACCGGCGACGACGACATCTGCCTGGGCACGCCGGTCAATCTGCGGGGCCAGCTCGGCCTGACCGAGCACCTCACCAACGGGGCCAACTCCACGGCGCTCCGCCTGCGGCTGCGGCCCGCCGCCCTGTCGGAGCTGCTCGCCGACGTGGCGGAGCAGATGCACGCGGCGATCGACCACGCGCGCCTGCCCTTCCACCACGTCGTGGACGGCCTGGGGGCGCCGGCCGAACCGCTGCGCAACGCGCTGTTCGACGTGTTCGTGACGTGCTACCGCCAGAGCGAGGCGGGCAGCGCGCCGGGGCCGACGCTGTCCGGGCGGGTGGTGCCGCTGGACTCCGGCCTGTGCGACCTGTCGTTCCAGGGCTGCGAGCACCGCGACGGGCTCACCCTGATCCTCCAGTACGACAGTGACCTCTACAACGAGGACACCGCGCGCCTGCTCCTCGACCGGTGGCGGTTCGCCCTCACCGCCCTGGCCACGCAGCCCGGCGCGCCGTGGCAGCAGGTGGATCTCGGCGAGCCGGTCCCGCGGAGCCCCGCGGCGGCGGAGTTCGGCGGCTTCCGCTTCGACACCGCGAGCAGTGAGGGGACGAACGGATGAGCCTGCCCACCACGCACGAGCGGCCCCGGCCCGCCGATCCGCACAGCGTCAATCTGGCCGATCCGTCCGTGCACGCGGAGTTCGACCTCACCGAGTTCTGGCGCCGCCGGCGCCTGGAGGAGCCCGTCGCCCGGCACGACCACGTACCCGGCCAGGACGGCTTCTGGGTGGTCTCCCGGCACTCCGACGTCATGGAGGCCTACCGGAGGCCGCAGGACTTCGGCTCTGCGGCCGGAAACGTCATGGACACCCTGCTGCACGGCGGCGACTCGTCGTCGGGCCGGATGCTCGCGGTCTCCGACGGCGAACAGCACCGCGGGGTCCGGCGGCTTGTGCAGCGGGGTTTCTCCCCCGAGCTCATGGACCGGCTCGGGGAATCGATCCGCGTGGGAACGCGCAAACTCGTCGCCCGTGCGGTGGAGCGCGGGCGCTGCGACTTCATGAAGGACGTCGCCGCCCACATCCCGATCGCCGCGATCTGCGAACTCCTCGGCGTGCCCGACGCGGACAGCGAATACATCATGAAGCTGGCCAACTCGGCCCTCGGCTCCGACGCCCCTGGGCAGACGGCGCGCGACGCGCAACTGGCCCAGAGCGAAATCCTCGTCTACTTCTCCCAGCACACCCGCAAGCTGCGCGCCGCACCCCGGGACGACTTGCTGAGCATGCTGACGACCAGCGAGCTCGACGGCAGTCCGCTGCGCGACGACGTGATCGTCTTCAACTGCTACAGCCTGGTGCTCGGCGGCGACGAGACCACCCGCCTCGGCATGGTCGGCGGACTGCTCGCCCTGATCGAACACCCCGACCAGTGGGAGCGGTTCAAGAGCGGAGAGACGCCGGTCGAGCTGCTGGTGGAGGAGGTCATGCGGTGGACCACCCCGGCGGTCCACGTCGGCCGGACCGCGCTGCGCGACACCGAGCTCGGCGGGCGGCGGATCGCCGAGGGCGACGTCGTCACCCTGTGGAACACCTCCGCCAACCGGGACGAGCGCGTCTTCGACGACCCCGAGACCTTCGACGGCGCACGCCACCCGAACCGCCACGTCAGCTTCGGTTTCGGTCCGCACTTCTGCGTGGGCGCCCAGCTCGGGCGCGTCGAACTGAGCGCGTTGTTCGAGGCGCTGCGGGCCTCGGTCGGCCGGGCGGAGGTCACCGGTCCTGTGGGGCGCTTCTACTCCAACTTCCTCAGCGGGGTGAGCAGCCTCCCGGTGGAGCTGCACCGCTGAGGGGTGTGTGAATGTTCATAGAGCCGCAATTGAAGGATTACGCGCTGAAACGCCGCATCGCCCGCAGGACGAATGCGGGGCAATAGCCGATTGCCGGTGGAGAGGGGTATCCAAAGCCTTTGCCTTATCTTTTCCCCAGCCCTCCGAGTTCGCAAAAGAGTTCGCAACTCCCTTTCTGGGCAGTCTTGCTGATCAATCATTACTCTGGCATTGTCTCCCGGCAGAGGGGCCGACGGACGGGGTGCAGCGAATGCCGTCGATAAACCCATCCGTCGAAGGGCAGGTCACCTCACCGTGTTCCCCCAGAGCGTCCGCACGCTCCCCGGCCGATACGTGATCAGCCTCTTCGACCAGGACCGACCACCCACCGACGACTGGCTCTTCGCCGTCCGCGGACCCGAGGGCCTGACCGTGGTGCATCCCGTCGATCCGCACCGGGCCGGGCCCGGCCGGGAGACGTGGGCACCCCTCTACAGCGGCGGCACCGCGCACGGCCTCGACGTGCCGGGCATGCTGGCCGGTCTGCTCGCACCGCTGGCGGCGGGCGGCGTGCCCGTCTTCGTCGCCTCCACCCACGACGCCGATCTGGTCCTGGTGCCGGAGCACCGGCTCGATCTCGCCCTCCGGCTGCTCCGCGCCGCCGGACATCAGGTCGACGGGCCGGCCGAGCGGCACCGACCATCCACCCGAAGCAACGAGGAGAGCACTTCGATGAACCTCTCGACTCCCGTAGCCGTGGCCGAGCTCCCGCTGCGCCCGAAGGACGGATCGCCCTGCCTGGAGCTCACCGCCGAGGAGCGGGCGGAGATCAAGGAGCTCGCGGACAGTCTGCTCGACGCGTCCGGGGATGTCCCCCTGGAGAACAGACTTGACCGGATAGCGCTCGCCGCCCACGATGTGCCCGCCAGGATCCGGGCGCAGTTGATCGACTTCCGGCTGACCGGCCGGCCCTACGGCGGCATGGTGCTGTCCAACCTCCCCATCGACGAGGCCCTGGTCGGCCCCACCCCGACGGACTACGCCGTCGAGCCGGACAGCCGGGAGGCGGACCGGGCCACAGCGCTGCTGCTGCTGATCGGTTCCCTCATGGGTGACCCCGTCTCGTACCTCACCCAGCAGCGCGGGCGCATGGCGCTCGACGTCTTCCCGATCAAGGGGCACGAGGACCAGCAGCTCGGGTCCAGTTCCACCACCAACCTGGAGTGGCACAACGAGGACGCGTTCCACCCGCTGCGCGCCGACTGGATCATGCTGATCGGGCTGCGCAACCACGACCACGTCCCCACGACGTTCGCCCCGGTCCAGGAACTCGAACTGGACGAGAAAACCAGGGAGTTGCTGTTCCAGGAGCGCTTCGTCATCCTGCCGGACGAATCGCACACGGCGGCCTTCAACAGCGAGACCACCGGTATGGGCGAGGCGAGCTGGGTCAAGGACGCCTTCGCGAAGATCACCGAGATGAACGAGAGTCCGCGGCGCGCGGCGGTCCTGTCCGGCGACAAGGAGGCCCCGTACGTCCGGATCGACCCCGCCTTCATGCCGAAGGATCTCGACCCGGAGGCGACGAAGGCCCTGGAAGCGGTGATCGCCGCCTTCGACGCGAAGCTGCGCGATGTGATCCTGGGCCCCGGAGACCTCCTCATCGTGGACAACATGCGTGCCGTGCACGGGCGCCGGCCCTTCACCGCGCGGTACGACGGTACCGACCGCTGGCTGCGGCGGATCAACGTACTCGCGGACCTGCGCCGGGCGGCGGGCCGTAGGTACACCGCGCACGGCCGCGCACTCGTCTGACCGCCGACCGCGCCGCGGCGGACCAACGCGGGGTCAGAGGTACGGCGTCAGCTCGCGACCGATGCACGTGAGCGGTCCCGGCCGGGCCATGTCGTGGTGCCCGCCCGGGACCTGGTGGACGGTGATCTCCCCGTCGGCGTACGGGCGCCACGCCGTGGCCATCGGCGCCCCGGCCACCCCCTCGTGCTCCCCCGCCGCGAAGAACAGCAGGTCGCCGTGGAACGGGGCGGGGCGGAAGTCGTCCAGAAGACGCACATGCCGCTCCGCCGCGTCCCGCAGCGCGGACAACTCGTCCGCGCTCAACTCGGCGAGCACCGGGTTGTGCCGGCGCACGGCCCGTACCAGCTCGTCCCCGTGGACGCCGCCCGGCGTGTGCGCGAGGACGGCCGCCGCCGGTTCCGGGCCGCCAAGGAGCAGGGACAGCACATCGGCAGGGGTGACGGGCGCCCGCGGGGCGTCGAGGTCAGTGGGGTAGGCGTCCACCAGGGCCAGCAGAGCGACCTCGTCGCCCTCGTCCTGAAGCCGGGTCGCCATCGCGTGCGCCAGGAGCCCGCCGAAGGACCAGCCGAGCAGCCGGTAGGGACCCGACGGCTGGACCTTGCGCAGCTCGTCGACGTAGTCCGCGGCCAACTCCTCGATGCTGCCCTCGCGGGCCGACGGGTCGAGGACCGCCTTGGTCTGGAGTCCGTACACCGGGTGCCCCGTCGGCAGGTGGGGCAGGAGCCCGGCATAGCACCAGCTCAGCCCCTGCCCCGGGTGGACGCAGAACAGGGGCGGGCCGGAGCCGCCGGTCCGCAGGGCCAGAAGCGGCGCCAGCGCGTCGTCCGTCGGCCGCCCGTCCAGGCGCGCCAGCCGGGAGACGGTCGGCGCGCTCAGCAGGGTCCGCAGCCCGACCTCGATGCCGAGCACCGCCTGGATGCGGCTGACGAGCCGGGCCGCGAGCAGGGAGTGGCCGCCGAGGTCGAAGAAGCTGTCGTCGACGCCCGCGCGGACCCCGAGGACCTCGGTGAACAGATCGCTGAGCACCTGCTCGCGCGGCGATCCCGGCGGGCGCCCGACGGGTCCTGCCGCGCTCTCCGGTACCGGCAGCGCGGCCCGGTCGAGCTTTCCGTTGGCGTTGAGCGGCAGGGCGTCGAGGAGCGCGTACCCGGCGGGCACCATGGCCGCCGGCAGGCGGTCGGCCAGGAACCGCCGCAGCTCCGCGGCGCCTGGCCGGGCGCCGTCGCGCGGGACGGCGTACGCGGCGAGACCGCGGCCGCCGGTCACGTCGTCGCGTACGACCACGGCGGCCCGCGCGACACCGGGGTGGCCTGCGAGGACCGCCTCGACCTCGCCGGGTTCGACCCGGATGCCGCGTATCTTCACCTGGTCGTCGGTGCGCCCGACGAACTCCAGATCGCCGTCGGCCCGCCACTTCACCAGGTCGCCCGTCCGGTACATCCGGCTTCCCGGCGGCCCGGAGGGGTCGGCCACGAACCGGCTCGCGGTCAGCGCCGGGCGGCTCAGGTAGCCGCGGGCCAGCCCGCGTCCCGACAGGTACAACTCACCCACGACGCCCACCGGGACGGGCCGCAGCCCGCCGTCCAGGACGCGGGCGCGCGTGCCGGGCAGCGGCCGTCCGATCGGCGGCGTGACCGGCCACGCGCCGACTTCCGCGTGCAGGGCGTGGGACGACGTCACCACATGGGTCTCGGCGGGCCCGTAGTTGTTGTACAGCCGCCTCCCGTCCCCCCGGCGGAAGAAGTCGGCCAGCCGTTCGGAGAGCGTCAGCGCCTCACCCGCCTGTGCCACATGGCGCAAGGCCGGCACGGTGCTGCCCACCGTTCCCGCGGCCTCGCACAGGGCGTCGATGACGAGGTTGGGGGCGAACAGCGCCTCCACGCGGTGCCGGTCGAGCCAGCGCACGAACTCCTCGGGCCTGACGCGCGTCTCGTCGTCGGGCACGCACAGCGTGCCGCCGGCGGCGAGCGTGCCCAGGATCTCCTGAGCGCAGACGTCGAAGCTGATCGCCGAGTACTGGGCCGTGCGCGTCCCTGGCCGCGCCCATGGGGCGCTCGTGTGCCAGGCCAGCAGGTTGGCCAGGGCGCCGCCGGGCATGACCACGCCCTTGGGGCGCCCGGTCGACCCGGACGTGTAGATGACGTACGCCGGGTGGCCGGGCCGCAGCGGGGTGCGGCGGTCGGCGTCGGTCACCGGCGTCGCGGCCACGGATGCGAGCGGGAGCTCCTCCATCAGCAGCGGCTCGGCCCCCGTGGAGGGCAGCTCCGCCAGCACGTCACGGGTGGTCAGGAGCACCGTGGGCGCGGCGTCGTCGAGCGTGAAGGCGATGCGGTCGGCGGGTGACCCCGTATCGACCGGCAGATAGGCGGCGCCGGACTTCAGGACCGCCACCACCGCGACGACCAGTTCGTGGGAGCGCGGCAGTGCAAGGGCCACCAGGGACTCCGGCCCCGCGCCCCGCGCGATCAGCAGCCGGGCCAGCCGGTTGGACTGCCTTTCCAGCTCCGCGTACGTCAACTCGATGCCGTCGAAGACCACGGCGACGGCGTCGGGGGTACGGGCCGCTCGCGCGCCGAGGATGTCCGGCAGGGTGCGTGCCGGAACCGTGGTGGCCGTACCGGCGGCCTCGTCCAGGAACCGCGCGCGTTCCTCGGCGGTCAGCACCTCGATCCGGTCCAGAGGGATGTCCGGTTCGGCGGCGATCTGGTCGAGGACGCCGACGAAGCGTGCGGTGAGCGCGTCGGCCGTACCGGGGTCGAAGAGGTCGGTGGCGTATTCGAGCGCTCCCGTCATCCCGGCCGGACGGCCGTCCGGGCCGCGGTGGAGTTCGACCGCGAGGAGCAGGTCGAACTTGGCGGTGCCGTTGTCGTCCACCGCCATCTCCTCGCACCGCACCCCGGGCAGCTCGAACCCGTCGGTCCCGCCGCCGTCGCCGACGTTGAGCATGACCTGGAACAGGGGGTGGCGGGCGGGGGAACGGTCGGGCTTCAGGAGCTCCACCACCCGCTCGAAGGGCAGCTCCTGGTGCCGGAAGGCCGCCACGTCCGCCGCCCGCACCCGGCCGAGCAGCTCCCTGAACGTGGGCCGTCCCGACGTGTCGGTGCGCAGCACCAGTGTGTTGGCGAAGAAGCCGACCAGGTCGTGGAGGGCGGGTTCGGCGCGGCCCGCGGTCGGGGTGCCGATCGGGATGTCCGTACCGGCGCCCATCCTGGTGAGCAGCGCCGCGAGGGCGGCCTGAAGCACCATGAACGGCGTCGCGCCGGACTGCCCGGCCAGTTCGGCCAGGCGGGCGTGCACCCGTTCGTCCACCTTGAAGGCCGAGGTCCCGCCGCGGTGGCTCGCCACCGCCGGGCGCGGGTGGTCCGTGGGCAGGGCCAGCTCCTCGGGTGCCCCGGCCAGCGCCGCCGTCCAGAAGGCGGACTGCCGGGCGAGCAGGCTCTCCGGGTCGTTCTCGTCGCCGAGCAGGTCCTGCTGCCAGAGCGCGAAGTCCACGTACTGGATGGGCAGTTCGTCCCAGGTGGGGGCGGTTCCGTCGCGGCGGGCCGTGTACGCGGTGGCCAGGTCACTGCCGACCGGCCCCATGGACCAGCCGTCGCAGGCGATGTGGTGCATGAGCAGGACGAGGACGTGCGTACGGGCCCCCGCCGACAGGAGCTCGGCGCGCAGGGGCAGTTCGGTCTCCAGGTCGAAGGCGTGGCGGCATGCCCCGGCGATCCGTGCGCCGAGTTCGTCGGCGGTCACCGACCGGCGCGTGAAGTCGAGCTTCCATTCGTCCGCCGCCAGGATCTTCTGGAAGGGCTCGCCCTCGCGTACGGGGAAGACCGTGCGCAGGGTCTCGTGGCGCCGCACCAGATCCTCCAGCGCGCACCGCAGCGCGTCCGCGTCGAGGTCACCCGTCAGCCGCAGCACCAGCGGCACGTTGTACGTCGCCGCCGATCCCTCCAGCTGTCCGAGGAACCACAACCGGCGCTGCGCGTACGACAAGGGGAACACCAGGACTCCTCGTATTCGACCATTCGGCGGGACGGGCGGGACCGGCGGACGCGGGGCGACGTGTCACGCCGGGGTCCCGCCGAAACGCTCTCGTCGGCCGGCGTCAAGGCGCGGCCGGGGGGCGGGCGCGGGAGCCGACGTGCGGACGAGTTCGGCGACCTTGCGTACCGTGGCCGTCTCGAAGAAGTCGTCGAGGTCGACGCTGACCCCGAGCCGCTGCTCGATCTCGACCAGGACGGTCATGGCGAGCAGGCTGTGCCCGCCTTCCATGAAGAAGTCGGTGTCGGGCCCGGAGGGGCCCCGGCCGAGGACTTCGTCGAAGATGGCGGCGACCGTCGCCGTCACGTGGTCGGCGCTCTTCAGGGCGACGACCGGGGACGTGGCCGGTGTCTGGACCGTGGACCGTGCGGGCCCTGCGGACCTGGCGGCCAGGGCCGCGCGGTCGGTCTTGCCGCTCACCAGCTCGGGCAGGCTCTCGATCAGCTCGATGCGCGCCGGGACCATCGCGGGCGGCAGCACGTCGGCGGCGCCCGAGCGGATGTCCGCCGCCGTGCGGCCCGGCGCCTCCAGCCAGGCCGCGAGCGCCTGCGCGCCATCGGCCTCCCGTACGGTGACGACCGCTGCCCGGCGGACCCCGGGGAGCTGTCCCAGGGCGCTCTCCACCTCGCCGAGTTCCACGCGGTGGCCGCGGATCTTGACCTGGTCGTCGACCCGGCCGGCGAACTCCAGCATCCCGTCCGGCCGCCACCAGGCCAGGTCGCCGGTCCGGTAGGCGCGGCTGCCGGGCATGCCGGGCGCGTCGACGAACACCGCAGCCGTCAGGTCGGGGCGGTTGCGGTAGCCCGCCGCGAGCCCGTGCCCGGCGAGCCGGAGCTCCCCCACGAAGCCGGGTGGCAGCGCCCGTCCTTCGGCGTCGGCCACCGTCACCATGGTGTTCTCGATGGGGTGGCCGATGGGGAAGCCGGGCCCCGCGTCGGGCCGGTGGGTGAACGCCGTGGCACCGACCGAGTTCTCCGTCGGCCCGTACTCGTTGATGAGCCGGACGTGGCCGAGCACCGCGTGATGGCGGTTCACCAGCTCCGCGGGGACGGCCTCACCGGCCACGGTGACCAGCCGCAACGACTCGGCCGCGCCCGGCAGTTCGCCCAGCAGGACCTGGTACAGGCTCGGTACCGCCATCAGATGGGTGATGCGGTGCCGTGCCACCATCTCGGCGAGCTGACGGGGCAGTGTCCGGTGCGGGTCAGCCAGCACCATGAGGCCACCGGACGCCAGCACCGGGAAGAGGTCGGCCACCGAGCTGTCGAAGGCCAGGGACGGCAGTTGCAGCAGCCTCGTCGCGGTGTCGAGCTCGTCGTAGCGGACCTTCCACCGCAGATAGCTCGCGACGGCACGGTGCTGGACCTCCACACCCTTCGGCGTTCCGGTGGACCCGGAGGTGTACACGATGTAGGCGAGGTCGTCCGGGCGCGGGGCGTACGGGACCGTCTCCGGCCCGGTCGCCGTCTCCGCTCCCGTCGCCGCCGCGGGGGGAGCTGCTTCGTGGCGGACCGCGGCTTCATGGCGGACCGCGGCGTCGATGCCGATCACCGGCGTGGAACTGCCTGCGGGAAGTTCCTCGATGAGGTCGGGTGAGGCGAGCACGGCGGCGCACCCGGCGTCGGCGAGTATCTCGGCGAGCCGGGCGGCCGGTGACCGCGGATCGAGCGGTACGTACGCCGCTCCGGTCAGCAGAACGCCCAGGATCGCGGGCACGGCGTGCGGCGTCTTGCCGGTGAGGAGCGCCACCCGGTCGCCGCGGCCGACGCCCCGGCCGCCCAGCAGGGACGCGACCGCCTCGGCCGCTCGCCACAGCTCGCCGTAGGTCAGGGTTTCCTCACCGGCGACGATCGCCGTGCTGTCGGCGCGCTCCCGGACGGTGCGCTCGATCGCGGCCGTCAGCGTCAGCTCCGCGGGCTCCGGCCGGAAACCGCCGCGCGCGAAGCGGTCCACCGTGGCACGGTCCCGCGCGGCACATACGGGCAGTTCGGCGAGGGCTCGCCCCGGCTCGGCGAAGGCGGCCAGCGTCTCGGCCACGGCCCGCAGCATCACGTCGAGGAACCAGGGCTCCGTCCGCCCCGGGTCACCCTCGGCGTACAGCTCACGTCGGCCGCCGGGATGGGCCTCGCCCAGCGTGAACGTGACGGCGGCGGAACCGGACGGCACGGCGGCGGGATCACTCGCGGGGGTCTGATCGTCCGCCGGGGCCTGATCGTCCGCCGGCGCCGGATCGCCCGCACCGGCCGAGTCGCTCACCCGTACCGACCGAACAAGCACCGCTTCGCGGAAGGGGTGGCCGGTGTCGGCCGCGAGGGGCGCCGACCGCAGCGAGGTGTCGGCCGCGCGGATCAGTTCCGCGACGGTGCGGTGCGCCGTGGTGTCCACCGCGAAGACCACCGGGCCCCGCGGCCCCCGCACCCCGATCACGGGCTCCTCGGTGTGCTCCACCCTGGCGGTCACCAGCGCGGTCGCCGCGGCGAGCACGACCAGTTCCTCCAGTGGCCGGCCGCCGGAAACCCGGGCCAGGCCCCGCTGGGAGTCCTCGGTGAGCTCCAGCCGGGCGCGAGCGGGCCCTGCCGGGGTGAGGCTTGTGCGCCGCGAGCGGACCCGCGTCGGCGATGCAACGGCTCTGACGTTCATCAAGTCCTCGATCCTCAAGGGGTGGGCGGGGTCAGCGCCCGGCGGCTCCGGTGGCGGGCGCCGTGGGCGGGGAGTCCGATGGCCCGGCCGGCCGCTGCGGCGGTGACGAGCGCATGCCTGTCCTTGCGCAGACGCGTGGCCGCGTCGCGTGTCGCGTGTCGTGTGTCGCGTGTCGTGTGTCGCATGTGGTTGACGTGGATGGCCGGGATGACGCTACGACAGGCATCTGTTGCCCCACAACGGGTCCAGCGGTATGCGGCGGCCCCTCCGGCACACCATCGGGTTGTCCGGCCGGGTGTCCCGGAGTGCCTCGGGTTCCGGGAGACTTGTGGCAGGCAGGATGGCGTTCATGCACCGCAGACAGATCAGCTCCATCGCTCACACCCATCACCCCATCGCCGCCCCGCTGAACGACGCTTCCGTGCAGGCGCTCCTCGGCCGGGCCCTGTCGGACGGCGACGCCCGGATCCTCGACCTCGGATGCGGGTCGGGAACCTGGCTGACGCGGGCGCTGGCCGCTCGCCCGGACCTGCGTGCCGACGGCGTCGACAACGACGCCGGGACCGTCGCCGACGCGGCTCGCGCCGCCAAGGCCGCGGGGCTCGGCGACCGGATCGCCTTCCACGCCGCGGACGCCGCCGACTTCAGCTCCCCGCACCGCTACGACCTGGTGCTCAGCATCGGTGCCACCCACGCCTTCGGCGGTCTCCTCGCCACCCTGAAGGCCGCCGACAGCCACCTCGCCCCGGGCGGCCGCGTGCTCGTCGGGGACTGCTTCTGGGAGCGTGAACCCGACCGGCGGACCCTCGACGCCGGGTTCGCCGCGGACGAGTACGACGACCTGGCGACCACCGTCGACAGCGTCATGGCCGACGGCTGGGTGCCGCTCCACGGGCACGTCAGCAGCCTTCAGGAGTGGGACGAGTACGAGTGGTCCTGGACCGGGTCCCTCTCCCGCTGGGCCCTCGACCACCCGGAACACCCGGACCACGGCCAGGCCCTGGAAGCAGCGGCGGACCACCGCGACGCCTGGCTGCACGGCTACCGGGGCACGCTCGGCTTCGTCACCCTGCTGCTGCGCCGGGCACCCCGTACCTGAGCCGCCGGGCCCGGGGGCTAGCACCGGGCCCAGGTGAGCGGCAGTGAACCAAGGCCGCCCAGGAAGTTGGAGTAGATCCGCCGTGCCGGCCCCGCCGGGCCCATCTCGGCGACCAGCTCACGCATGTCGCCGAGTACGGCACCGATCTCCGCCCTGGCCAGGAAGGCTCCCAGACAGAAGTGGGAGCCGTGGGCGAACGTCAGGTGCCGGTTCGGTGTCCGGCCGGCACGGAACAGGTCCGCTTCGTCGAAGGCGGCGTCGTCCCGGTTGGCCGAGGCGTTCCACAGGGTCACGATGTCGCCGGCCTTGATCGCGTGGCCGCGCACGGCGAGTTCCGTGCCGGCCGTGCGTGCGACGTGCATGGTGGGTGAGGTCCAGCGCAGCACCTCCTCCACCGCCGACGCGGTGGTGACGTCGCCGCGCCGGTAGGCCGCCCACTCATCGGGGTTCTCCAGGAACGCGGCCACTCCGCCGACAAGGGCGAGACGGGTGGTCTCGTCGCCGCCCAGGATCAGGCTGTAGCAGTTGAGGATGACTTCCTCGTCGGTGAGGGGCACGCCGCCGACCCGCACCTGCGCGAGAAGGCTGACGATGTCGTCCCCGGGGTCCGCCCTGCGCCGGGCCGCCAAGTCGGAGAAGTAGAACAGGATCTCGCTCCTGGAGACCCAGGAGTCCGTCTCCAGGCCCCGCTCGCTCTCCGAGCCGAGCGCCGACGACGTCATGTCGAGCAGGTGCTGCCGGTCGGCCCGCGGCACGTCCAGGAGGTCGCAGATGGCCCGCAGCGGGAGCTGCCCCGCCACGTCGTGGGCGAAGTCGCACTCACCCTTCGCAAGCGACTCGGTGAGCAGCTCGCGCGCCGCCGCCCGGATACTGCTCACCACTTGTGCCAGGGCGCGGGGCGAGAAGGACTTCATGAGCGCGCCGCGCAGTTCGGCGTGGCGCGCCCCCTCCATGAGCGGCAGCATCTGCCCGGCCGCGGCGTCCCCGCCGCCCAGGAGGGTGTCGAGGACGTTTCCCCGGTCGGAACGGAAGCGGTCCGCGTCGCGGTAGGCGGCGGCCACGTCCTCGTACCGCGTCAGCACCCAGAAGCCGGGGCGGGTGCCCCTGGGCGGCTGCCAGTGCACGGGTTCCTCCGTGCGCAGGCGCCGCCACACCTGTGACAGGTCATCCCGCGCGTGCAGAGCCGGGTCCGCGAGATCGATCTCCGAGAGAAGTCGCACGCCGGGCCCCCTTTCAGTCTTCCGCGATGTGGTCGGACAAGGCGCCGCAGAGGGCGGCGAGCGGCTGCGGGTCCAGCATCCGGAAGTGGCCGCAGTCGATGTCGTACGTCGTCAACCGGCCGCCGCAGTACGCCTTCCAGTCGTCAGGGGCGACGTCGGCGCGCGGGCCGTCGGCCGTGGCGCGGAAGTGCACGACGTCGATGTCCGCGGCGCGCGGGGGCGCCGTCCGCAGGACCTCGACCACGGTCCGGGCCGCCAGCCGCACTCCTTCGACCGCCCGCTCCCCCAGGGTCTCGAGCCCTTCCGACAGTGTCCCGTCGGCCGAGACGCCGACATCGGCAAGGACGCCGTCCAGCATCTCGTGCGGGCCAGGCAGCAGGGCCGGGTCCGGCGGAGGGTACGAGTCCAGAAGTGCCACGAAGTCGACCTGTCCGCCCTCTTCGGCCAGCAGCGCCGCGACGGCGAAGGCGATGTTGCCGCCGACCGACCAGCCGAGCAGCCGGTACGGTCCTTCGGGCTGGACCGAGCGGATCCGGTCGGCGTACTCCCGGACCATGGCGTCGAGCGTCCACACCCCGGTCTCGGGGGCGCCCACGCTGGGCGCCTGGAGTCCGTGGACGGGTATCCCCGCGCCGAGGTGGGGCAGCAGCCGCGCGTACGGCCAGGCGAGGCCACCGGCCGCGTGCACGCAGAACAGCGGGCGCCGCCCGCCATCGCGCCGCAGCGGCAGCAGCACGTCGAGCCCCGCCCCGGGACCGGCGTCGTCGAGCCGGCTCGCAAGCGCGGCCACGGTCGGCGCCTCGAACAGCATACGGACGGTCAGGCCGAGACCCAGCGCCGTCCGGACCCGGCTCACCAGCCGGGTCGCCAGGAGCGAGTGGCCGCCCAGATCGAAGAATCCGTCGTCGACGCCGACGCCGTCCACCCCGAGCACCTCGGCGAACAGGGCGCGCAGCGCCTCCTCCCTGGCGCTGCCCGAGGCCCGGTCCGACCGTTCGTACACGGGAGCGGGCAGTGCCCCGCGGTCCAGCTTGCCGTTGGGCAGCAGCGGCAGGCGGGGCACCGGCACGATCGCCGCCGGAACCATGTACTCCGGCAGCGTCCCGCCGAGCCGCTCGCGCAGCTCCCGGGCGTCCGGAGCGGTGCCGGGCGCGGCGGGCACCACGTAGGCGACCAGCCTCCGGTCGTCGGCCCGGTCCTCCCGTACGACCACTGCGGCCTGGGAGAACTCCTCGTACCGCACGAGGACGGCTTCCACCTCCGCCGGTTCGATCCGGAAGCCCCGTATCTTCACCTGGTCGTCGAGGCGGCCGAGGAAGTCGAGGCTGCCGTCGGGCCGCAGGCGTGCCCCGTCGCCGGTCCGGTACATCCGGTCGCCCGGAGGACCGTACGGGCAGGCCACGAAGCGCTCGGCGGTCGGCCCCGGGCGGTTCAGGTAACCGCGGGCCACGCCCGCGCCCGCGATGTACAGCTCACCCGGCACACCGACGGGCACCGGCCTGAGCCGCCGGTCGAGGACGTACGCCCGGGTGTTGGGCACGGGGCGGCCGATGGGCGGGGGGCCGTCGGCCGGCCCGTCCGAGGAGCGCCAGGACGTGCAGTACGTGGTGGTCTCGGTGGGCCCGTAGCTGTTCGTGACGACGCACCCGGGAACGCGCGCCTGGACGTCGCGCACGAGGTCGCGCGGGAGCGCCTCGCCGCCGATCACCACGTGCCGCGCCGCCAGTTCGACACCGCCGCTCGCCAGCACGCTCGCCACCGCCGAAGGGACGCCGACGATGAAGCTGCCCTCCCAGCGGCCCCGCTCCAGGAGCGAGAAGAAGTCGTCGACGAGTTCCAGGTGCCCGCCGAGCGCCAGGGTCGCGACGATGTCGAGTACGGAGACGTCGAAGCTCAGCGAGGTCGAGGCGAGGACGTCCGACATCCCTTCCTCGCCGAACTGCTCGCGTACCGCGGCGACGAAGTTGACCGTGTTGGCGTGCTCGACGACCACGCCCTTGGGCACACCGGTGGAGCCGGAGGTGTAGATCACGTACGCGGGGTGACGCGGCGACAGCGGGCGCGTCCGGTCGGCGTCCGTGAGCGGGCCGTCGTCACGGTCCATGATGTGCCGCGCCACCGCGTCGTCGTCCATGACGATCCGGTGGGTGCCCTCCGGCAGGACGAAGCCGGCCGTCGCCGTCACGACGGCGATCCCGGGCCGGGCGTCCAGCAGCATGTGGGTGACGCGGTCCACGGGATAGCGCACGTCGAGGGGGACGTAGGCCGCACCGGACTTGAGCACGGCGAGCAGCGCGACGACCATGTCCGGGGTCCTTGGCAGGGCGAGGGCCACGAGCGTGCCGGGCCCGGCGCCGTGCTCGACGAGCAGCCTCGCGACCCGGTTGGACCGCGCGTCGAGTTCGCCGTGGGTGAGCGTGCCGCCTTCGTACGTCACCGCGGGGGCGTCGGGGGTCCGCGCGGCCTGTGCCGCGAACAGGTCCGGGAGCGTCACCGGGTCGACCGGGTGGTGGGTCGCGTTCCACTCCACGAGGATGCGCCGCCGCTCGTCGTCGGTCAGCAGGGAGAGGTCCGCGACCGCCTGGTCCGGGTCGTCGACGATCGCGTCCAGCGTCCGTACGAACCAGTCGCAGAACCGCTCGGCCTCGTCCCTGTCGAACAGATCGGGCCGGTAGTCGAGGCGGATTCCCAGCTCCTGTCCCGGCGTGCAGATCAGCGACAGCGGGTAGTGCGTGGCGTCGAAGCCGCCGACGGCGAGGCAGCGCGCGCCGCCCAGGGAGACCTCGCCGCCGGTCGGGTAGTTCTCGAACGCGGTCGTGGTGTCGAAGAGCCGCCCGATCCCGGCCCGGCGCTGGATCTCGGTCAGTCCCAGATGGTGGTGCTCGAACAGGTCGAGCTGTTCGTCCTGCACCCTTTCGAGGAGGTCGGCCGGCGTGTCGCCGGGCTCGACGCGCACGCGGGCCGGGAGCGTGTTGATGAGCAGCCCCACCATCGACTCGATGCCGTCGACGTCCACGGTGCGGCCCGACACCGTCATGCCGAAGAGCACGTCGTCCCTGCCGGTCAGCCGGCGCAGGACCAGCGCCCAGGCCACCTGTACCAGGGTGTTGAGCGTGACGTCGAAGCGCCGGGCGCACTCGGCGAGCGCCGTGCTGCGGCCGGCCTCCAGCGTCCGCACCACGCGCCGCGGCACCACCGCTTTCCGGCCTGCCGTCTCCGGGGCGACGAGTGTGGGCTCCTCGACGCCGGCCAGCGCCTCGGCCCACGCGTCGCACGCCTCGTCGAGGTCGGTGTCCGCGAGCCATGCGAGGTAGTCGGTGTACGCGGGCGCCGGGTCCATCTCGCTCCGCGCCGGATCGGCGGCGTACAGCCGGACGAGCTCGTCGAGGAGGACCGAGGTGGACCAGCCGTCGAGGATGATGTGATGGTTGGTCAGCACGAACCGCCAGCTCTCCTCGGCCATCCGGATCAGCAGGAAGCGGATCAGCGGCGGCCTGGCCAGGTCGAACCGCCGCAGGCGTTCCTCGCGCGCGATGCGTGCGGCTTCCGCGCGGCCGGCTTCCACGTCGTGGCCGGACAGCTCGACCACGCGCCGGCTCAGCGGCGGGTCGTCCAGCACGAACCGTACGGGCTCTCCGGCCGCGTCGGTGCGGAACCCGGAGCGCAGACTGTCGTGCCGACGCTGCAACACACGACAGGCGTCGAACAGCGCCTCGGGGTCGAGGGGGCCCTCGAAGTCGAGGGTGAGCTGGGTGGTGTAGATGTCCTGCCCGTCCGCGTCGAAGGCGGTATGGAAGAACAGGCCTTGCTGAAGCGGGGCGGGCCGCGCCTGCCACCCGGCGGCGGCCGCGTCGCCGTCCGTGCCCGTCATGTGGGGTCTCCCTGGGCGGTTGTGGGGGTTGTGGGTGCGGTCATCGTGGTCAGGGCCTCTGCCCACAAGTCGGCTAGGTCGGCCACCCGCTCCCGGGGGAGCAAGGCGGTGGGGTATGCCCACGTGACGTGCAGTTCCGGGCCGTCGTCCTGGTCCATCGTGACCGCGGAGACTTCCAGCAGGTGCGTCTGCGGCAGCTCCGGGTCGCCTCCGCCGCCGACGGCTCCGGTCCCCGGGACGAGCCCCCAGTCGGCGCCGTCGGGGCGGGCGAACCTGCCGAGGTAGTTGAACATGACGTGGGCCCGGGGCAGCCGCGCCAGGACCGGAGCCGTCCGCGGGTTGAGGTACCGCAGCAGGCCGTAGCCGAGGCCCTTGTCCGGCATGGCGCTGAGCTGTGCGTCCACGGCTCGCAGAGCACCGGCCGGGTCGCCCCCGCCTTCCCCGACCCGTACGGGGAACATGCTGGTGAACCACCCGACGGTCGCGGACAGATCGAGGTCGTCTGCGATCTCCTCCCGACCGTGGCCCTCCACGTCGACCAGGAACGGTGCGTCCGGGGCGGAGGAGGCGTGCCCGGCGCGCCGCCACCGCCGCAGTGCCTCGCCGAGGGCGGTGAGCAGGACGGCGTTGATACCGGTGCCGAGCGCGGCCGGCACCTGGGTCAGGAGGCGTTCCGTCGTGGCCGCGGGCAGGACACGGGTGACGGTGTCCTGCGTGCTCAGGACGTCGCGTACGGGGTTGAGCGCGACGCCTTCGAGGAGGTCTTGGGCGCCCTCGGCTAGGCCGGTCCAGAAGGGGAGTTCCTCGGTACGTTCGAGCGCGTTCCGCGCCAGGAGGCCGCCCCACTCCGCGAAGGAGATCCCGGACGTGTCCGGGACGGGGGTCTGCGTCGCCTCCCACGCCGTACGCAGGTCTTGGAGCAGGATCCGCCACGAGACGCCGTCGACCACGAGGTGGTTGATCATCAGCAGCAGCCGTCCGGGACGCCGCGGCCCCGCGTCGAACCAGACCGCTTGGAGCATGTTTCCGTGCCCCGGTGCGAGCCGCCGGCGCGCCGCGCCGGTATCCGAGCGGACGATGCGCGCCAGCTCCGCGTCGTCGCGGCCGGCGACGTCGACGCGCACCATGCGCTCGGCGGCACGCACCGCGCCGCGCGGCAGTACGTCGATGCGCCAGTCCGCGCCGCGTGCCAGCCGCATCCGCAGGGCGTCGTGGTGGTCGAGCAGGCCTTGGAGCATTGTCCGCAGCCGCGCCGCACGCAGACCGGCCGGGGTCCGGACGACCACGAACTGATGAAACCCGTCGACCGGACCACCCCGCTCACGCTGCCACCGAATGATCGGCGTCAGGGTGACCGGGGCGGGAGCGCCCGACGCGGAAGCGCTCGGGGTGTCGGCGACCGGAGTGCGCTCGGTCGGCACGTGGGCGCCCGGCTCGTGGGCGCCGGGACGCTCGGGCAGCGCCTCCGGGGGCGAGGTCCGCGTCGGCGGCACGTCCGAAGTCGTGGGCGAAGTCCGCGTGGGCGGCGCGTCTGGGGTGATGGGTGAGCCCTGCGTCAGCGGCGCGTCCGCGGCCGTGGGCGAAGTCTGCGTCGGCGGCACGTCCTGGGCGATGGGCGAGGTCCGTATCGGCCGCTTGGCCGGGGTTGTGGGCGAGGTCCGCGTCGGCGGCCCTGCCGGGGTTGTGGGCGGAGTCCGCGGACCGGGCGGGGTCTCCGTCCGCGAGGGCCGCCCCGTGCTCTTCGGGGCCCGCTCACGGGCATGCTTGGCCAGTTCCGCGACCGTTTTGCGGCGGAACACGTCGCGGGCGGAGATGACCAGGCCGCGGGCGCGGGCCCGGGCCACGAGACGGATGGAGACGATGCTGTCGCCCCCGAGGTCGAAGAAGCTGTCATCCACGCCGACTTCGGGCAGCCCGAGGATGTCTGCGAACAGCTCACACAGCAACTCCTCCGCCGGTGTAGCCGGTTTCCGCTTCTGCCCACTCACCGCCCCCGCCGCGACATCAGGAACCGGCAGAGCCCCACGATCCACCTTGCCATTCACCGACAACGGCAACCTCCGCGGCATCACCACCACAGCCGGAACCATGTAATCCGGCAACACCCCCGCCGCCCAAACCGACAACTCCCCCGCAAACCCCTCCGACACCCGCCCCACCGGCACCACATACGCCACCAACCGCCGATCCCCCGGACGATCCTCCCGCACCACCACAACCACCCGACCCACCGACCCATGCCCCTCCAACACCACCTCCACCTCCCCCAACTCCACCCGAAAACCACGCAACTTCACCTGATCATCAACCCGCCCCACAAACTCCAACACCCCACCCGACAACCACCGCACCACATCCCCCGTCCGATACATCCGCCCACCACCACCAGCACCACCACCATCACCACCCGCAAAGGGATCCGCTACAAAACGCTCCGCCGTCAACCCCGGCCGACCCACATACCCCCGCGCCACCCCCACACCAGCCACATACAACTCCCCCACCACACCCACCGGCACCAACCCCAAACCCCCATCCAGCACATACACCCGCTCACTCCCCAACGGACGCCCGATCGGCGGGCGCGCGGCGTTGGTCGCGTCGATGCGTGCGGCGATGGACCAGATGGTCGTCTCGGTGGGTCCGTAGACGTTGGTGACCTCGGCGGCCAGATTGTTCAGTTCGGTCGCCAGACCGCCGGGCAGGGCCTCGCCGCCGACGAGGATGCGGAGACCTCGTAGGGCCTTCGGGACGTTCTCGACGAGGCCGGCCCAGAGTGACGGCGTCGCCTGCATCGTCGTGATCGCGTGCTTCCGGATCAGTTCGGCCAGCGCGAAGGGGTCCCCGGCCGTCTCGTCCGCCGCGATCACCACGCACGCCCCGTGGCGCAGCGGCAGCAGCAGTTCGAGGTGCGCGATGTCGAAGCTGACGGTGGTCACCGCGAGCAGCCGGTCGGCGGGGCTCATGGGCAGGTGGTCGCGCACGCCGTCCAGCAGCCCGGCGAGATTGCGGTGGCTGACCGTGACGCCCTTCGGCCGGCCCGTCGAACCCGAGGTGTAGATGACGTACGCCGCGCTGTCGGGCAGGACGGGCCCTCGCGTCTCCGCCGGGGAGAGGTCGCCCCACGGCTGTGCCGCGAGGGCCGCGGTGGTGCGGGGGTCGTCGAGGGCGATCCAGTCCGGGGCCCCCGCCTCGCGGCGGGTGGCGAGGTCGCACAGCACCAGGGCGGGCGCGGCGTCCGCGAGGACGGTCCTGATGCGTTCCTTCGGGTGTCCCGGGTCGATGGGCAGGTATGCGGCACCCGCCTTGTGCACGGCCAGCAGAGCGACGGGCAGCTCCGCGGAGCGGGCCATGGCGACGGCGACGAGCCGGTCCGCTCCGGCGCCGCGCGCGATCAGCTCCCTCGCCAACCGGTTGGCGCGGACGTTCAGTTCGGCGTAGCTGAGCGAGGCGCCCGCGCACACGACCGCGGTGGCGTCGGGCGTCTCGGCGACCTGGCGCTCGAACCAGTGCGGCACCGGGTCCGCGGCCGCGTCGCGCGAGGTGCCGTTCCACTCCTCCAGGACCGCGCGGCGCTCCTCCAGAGGCAGGAAGTCCAGTCGGCCGATGGGCAGGGACGGCTGCTGGGCCGCCTGCGTCAGGAACTTCTCGAAGTGGCGTGCGAGGCGCGTGGCCGTGGCCCGGTCGAACAGGTCCTCGGCGTAGACGAGCCACCCTTCCAGGCGGCCCTCGACCTCTCCGACGTCGAAGAGCAGGTCGAAGGCGGTGGATGGGTAGGCGCCGTCGGTCAGGGGCTCCACGTTCAGGTTGGGGAAGGCTGCGGAGGCCTCCGCGTTGTTCTGGAGGCTGAGCATCACCTGGAAGAGCGGGTGGCGTGCCGCGGACCGCTGCGGGTTGACCGCGTCGACGACGCGCTCGAAGGGCACGTCCTGGTGCTCCATCGCGGACAGCACCGCTTCCCGTACCCGCCCTGTCAGCGCGGTAAAGGTGGGGTCGCCTGTCGTGTCGGTGCGGATGACCAGCGTATTGAGGAAGCAGCCGACGAGGTCGTCCATGGCCGCGTCGGTGCGGCCCGCCACCGGGCTGCCCACGGGGATGTCCGTCCCGGCGCCCCAGCGGGTGAGCAGGCCCGCGAGTCCGGCGTGCAGCACCATGAACAGGCTCGCCCCCTCCTGGCGTGCGAGTTCGGCCAGGCGTCGCCGGGTGCGCGGGTCGAGGCTCACCTTGACGGCTCCCGCCCGCCGCGAGGCGACGGCGGGGCGCGTCCGGTCGGCCGGCAGGCTCAGCTCCTCGGGAAGGCCGGCCAGCGCCTCCTTCCAGTGGTCGAGTTGCCGCGAGAAGAGGCTGTCCGGGTCCTTCGGAGCGCCCAAAAGTTCGTGCTGCCAGAGGGTGTAGTCGGCGTACTGGACAGGCAGTTCGGCCCAGCCCGGCGCGCGTCCGGCGGCCCTCGCCCCGTAGGCCGTGGAGAGATCCCGTACGAAGGGCGCCGCCGACCAGCCGTCGTACGCGATGTGGTGCGTGGTCAGCGCGAGGGTGTGGTCATCGGGTCCGGTGGTGATGAGCGCGGCCCGCAGCGGTATCTCGCGCTCCAGGCGGAAGGGGCGGCGCGACAGCTCGGACACCGTCCGCGGGAGGTCGTCAGGCGCGGCCTGCCGCACCTCCAGCTCGAACCCGGTGTCGTCGGCGTCGAGGACCCGCTGCCGCGGCTGCCCGTCGGTCACCGGGAAGGTGGTGCGCAGGCTCTCGTGCCGTACGACGACGTCCCGCAGCGCCGCTCGCAGGGCCACCACGTCCAGTGGCCCGTAGAGGCGCAGGGCCGTCGTGATCGTATGCGTGTCGTCGTCGTCGGCGGCCAGTTCGTCCTGGAACCAGAACCTGAGCTGCGAGAAGGAGAGCGGCAGCCGCTCGGGCCGCTGCCGCGCGGTCAGGGGGGTTCGCCCGGACTCCGGCTCCGTGAACCTGGCGGCCAGCTCGGCGGGGTTCGGCGCCTCGAAGATCGCCCGCATGCCGATCTGCGTGTTCCACACCGCGCGCAGGCGGCTGACCAGGCGGATGGCCAGGAGGGAGTTCCCGCCGAGTTCGAAGAAGCTGTCATCGACGCCGACTTCGGGCAGCCCGAGGATGTCGGCGAACAGCTCACACAGCAACACCTCCGCCGGCGTACCCGGCTTCCGCTTCCGCCCACTCACCGCCCCCGCCGCGACACCAGGAACCGGCAGAGCCCCACGATCCACCTTGCCATTCACCGACAACGGCAACCCCCGCGGCATCACCACCACAGCCGGAACCATGTAATCCGGCAACACCCCCGCCGCCCAAACCGACAACTCCCCCGCAAACCCCTCCGACACCCGCCCCACCGGCACCACATACGCCACCAACCGCCGATCCCCCGGACGATCCTCCCGCACCACCACAACCACCCGACCCACCGACCCATGCCCCTCCAACACCACCTCCACCTCCCGCAACTCCACCCGAAAACCACGCAACTTCACCTGATCATCAACCCGCCCCACAAACTCCAACACCCCACCCGACAACCACCGCACCACATCCCCCGTCCGATACATCCGCCCACCACCAGCACCACCACCACCCGCAAAGGGATCCGCTACAAAACGCTCCGCCGTCAACCCCGGCCGACCCACATACCCCCGCGCCACCCCCACACCAGCCACATACAACTCCCCCACCACACCCACCGGCACCAACCCCAAACCCCCATCCAGCACATACACCCGCCCACTCCCCAACGGACGCCCCATGGGGAGACGGCCGCCCTCGTGCGGGAGCGAATCGAGGCGGTGGCAGGTGGTGAAGGTGGTGTTCTCGGTCGGGCCGTAGGCATTCGTCACCGCTGTATCGGGGAATTCCGCCCGCATCCGGCGTACGGCCGCGGCCGACGGCTCCTCGCCGCCCACGAGTACGTGGCGCAGTGCGCCCAGGAAGGGGCTTCGCTCCTCCACGAGGGAGTGGAAGAGGGAAGCGGTCAGGAAGGCGCCGGTGGCGCCGTGCTCCACCACCGTCCGGTGCCAGGCGTCCGGGGTGGTCTCCCGGGCCAGGGGCATGACGACCGCGCCGCCGTTGAGCAGCGGGACCCAGAGTTCGTAGGTGGAGGCGTCGAAGGAGTGCGGCGCGTGGGCGAACACGCGTGTGTGGGTGCCGTCGGCCCAGTAGGGGTCCACGGCGAGGCCGAGGATGTTGCCGTGGGTCACGACGACGCCCTTGGGGTGCCCCGTGGAGCCCGAGGTGTACATCACGTAGGCCGCGCTTCCGCCCGGGATGTCAGTCAGGTCCGCGAGTTCTTCGGGCGCCTGGTGCGGTTCGGTTCCGACCATGACGGGGGCCGGCAGGCCCGGGGCCGCCAGCTCGGCGGCGCGCGGGCGGGTCGGTGCGTCGGTGAGCATCAGGCAGGGGCGTGCCTCGTCCAGGATGGTGCGCAGTCGGCTGTCCGGGCTGCGCAGGTCGAGCGGGAGGTAGGCCGCGCCGCTCCGCAGCACGGCGAGGAGCGCGACGACCAGGTCGGCGGAGCGTTCCATCGCGACGGCGACGAGCCCGTCCGGACCCGCGCCCCGGTCCCGCAGGTGGTGCGCCAGTCGCCGTGCCCTGGTGTCCAGCTCCTCGTACGTGAGTCGGGCGTCCCCGCAGATCACCGCGGTGTCCCGCGGCGCCTCGGCGACCCGCCGCGCGAAGCGGTCGACCACGGAACCGGTGGGCAGGGGGACGGTGGCGCCGTTCCACGTGCCGAGCAGTTGCCGCCGCTCCGCCGGCGTCACCACCTCCAGCCGCCCGATCGGACGGGAGGGTGCCGCGGCCGCCTGGGTCAGCAGGCTCTCGAAGGAACGGGCGAGGCGTTCCGCCGTCGTCCGGTCGAACAGGTCCTCGGCGAAGACGATCCGTCCCTCCAGGCCGTCCGGCACCTCGATGAGGTCGAAGATCAGGTCGAAGGCGATGGACCGGTCCTGGGGGTCGCCCTGCACACGCGCGGTCAGGCCGGGCATACGGGCCTCGCCCGCGGCGTTGTTCTGAAGGACGAGCATGGTCTGGAACAAGGGGTGCCGCGCGGCGGAGCGCGCCGGGTTCACGGCCTCGACGACCCGTTCGAATGGCACGTCCTGGTGTTCGAACGCGGCCAGCGCCTCGGCCCGCACGCGGCCCAGCAGTTCACTGAAGGACGGGTTCGCCGAGGCGTCCGTACGGACGACCACCGTGTTGAGGAAGCAGCCGACGAGGTCTTCGAGGTTCGCGTCGGTGCGGCCCGCCACCGGGCTGCCCACGGGGATGTCCGTCCCGGCGCCCCAGCGGGTCAGCAGGCTCGCCAACCCGGCATGCAGCACCATGAACATGCTCGCCCCATGCTCCCTGGCGAGCGCCGCGAGCCTGCCGTGGACCTCCGCGTCCAGCCGGAAGGGAACGGAACCGGCCCGGTGCGACGCGGCGGCCGGACGGGGCCTGTCGGTGGGCAGGGTCAGCTCGGCGGGCAGGTCGGCCAGGCGCCGCCGCCAGTGGGAGAGCTGCTGTGCGAAGAGGCTCTCCGGGTCGTCCGGCGCGCCCAGGAGGTCACGCTGCCAGAGGGTGAAGTCGGCGTACTGTACGGGCAGTTCCTCCCACCCCGGCGCGTCACCGGCCACCCGCGCCCGGTAGGCCGCGGACAGGTCCCGTACGAACGGCGCCACCGACCAGCCGTCGATGGCGATGTGGTGGACCGTGATCACCAGCGCGTGGTCGTCGGGCGCCGTGGTGAACAGGACCGCGCGCAGCGGTGTCTCGCATGAGAGGTCGAAGTCGTACTCCATGGCCGCGGCCATAGCCTGTTCGAGCTCCTCGGCCGCGACGTGCCGCACCGGCACGTCGACGCGCGCCGCGCCGGCCTCCGCGTCCAGGATCACCTGCCGTGCCTGGCCGTCGACGGCCGGGAACAGTGTGCGCAGGCTCTCGTGGCGCACCACCACGTCCCGCACCGCGGCCCGCATCGCCGCCTGGTCCAACGCGCCGGACAGGCGCAGCACGAACGGCGCGACGGGTGACTCGCGGCGCCCGCCCATTTCGCCCTGGATCCAGAAGCGCAACTGCGAAAACGACAGAGGGATCATGTGTTTCTCGGCCTCCCAGCCCTGTGCCCAGCCCTGTTCCAAGCTTTGTTCGCAGCCTTGTTCTCAGCCCTGCAACCGGTCCTGTACCGACGCTTCCCGCAGCGCGTTCACGTGGCGCAGTCCGTCCAGTACGGTCTTCGTGTCCACCCCGAAGTCGATGAGGCAGGCGATCTCGTCGACGCCGATGGCGCGCAGGCGCTCCACCATGCGGGCCGCGTCGGACACCGTGCCGAAGAGGCCGCGCTCGTCGAAGTAGGAGTCGAAGGACCGGGCGACGATGAAGTCGATGTCCTCTTCTTCGAGGTCATTGACGTCGAAGTCGGGGTCGGCCTCCCTGAACGAGCGGGTGATGAGCTCGATCGAGCTCCTGAGGTACTCCTGGAACGGCTCGCGCACGGTTTCCCGCGCCTCCTCCCGGTCCTCGGCGAGGAAGGTGTGCACCATCACCACGACATGCCCGTTCCAGCCGTCGTGCGTCTCCTGGGCGTGCCGACGGTACTGGGCGATCTTGTCGGCGAGTCCGTCGACGTCCTGGTGCAGCAGATGGGTCAGTACCCCGGCCCGTGCGGTGGCCGCGGCCCGGAAGGTGCCCGCGTCACCGGCGCTGGTCATCCAGACCGGCAGTTCGCGCTGGACCGGGGGCGGGAAGACGCGTACGGACGTGGTCAGGCCGGTGCCGTCCACCACGTCGAGGGCTTCGCCGCGCCAGAGCGCCCGCACCTGTTCGACGCTGTCGGCCATGACGCGCTTGCGCTCCTCGTAGGGTGCCCGGCTGAGCGCGAAGTCGACCGGGTGCCAGCCGGAGGCGAAGGAGACGCCGACCCTGCCTCCCGAGAGGTTGTCGACCACCGCCCACTCCTCGGCGATCCGCGCGGGGTGGTGCAGCGGTGACACCACGCTGCCCGCCCTGATGTCGATGCGCTCCGTGGCCGTGGCCAGCGCCGCGCCCACGACGGCGGGGTTCGGGTAGAGCCCGCCGAAGGCGTGGAAGTGGCGCTCGGGGGTCCACACCGCGCGGAAGCCGTGCCGGTCGGCGAACCGTGCCCCTTCGAGGAGCAGCTCGTACCGTCCGCCGTCCCCGTCCGGCGTGCTGTCGTCGGCGAAGTAGAAGAGACTGAAGTCCATGGCACGCCCTCGTGGTTCGTGGTCCGTCGCATCGAGTGGTCCGTCGTGGCGAGTGGGTCCGTGGTAGCGAGTGGGGCAGTCGTAGCGAGTGGTCCGTCGTAGCGAGTGGTCAGTCCTCCCGGCGCATTCTGCGCAGCGCCGGGCGTGCCTTGCGCGCTTCGGTCAGCCGCTCGGCGAGCCCGGCCACGCACGGGGCGTCGAAGACCGTACTGATCGGCACCTCGGCCCCGAACTCCACTCTGATGCGGCTGATCAGCCGCGTCACGAGCAGCGAGTGACCGCCGAGGTCGAAGAAGCTGTCGTCGATGCCCACCTCGGCGAGCCCGAGGATCTCCGCGTACATCCGGCACAGCGCCTCTTCCCGCGGGGTGCGCGGCGTACGGCTCCCCGCGCTCCGGCCGACGTCGGGCGCGGGCAGCGCGGCGCGGTCGAGCTTGCCGTTCGGGGTGAGCGGGAAGCTGTCCAGGACGACGACGGCGGACGGCACCATGACGTCGGGCAGAAAGGTCCTGGCGCGCCGTGTGACGGACTGTCCCAGGCGTACGTCGACGGGCTCGGAGCACGGCACGTTGACGTAATGTGCCAGGTCGGTGACGAGGTCGGCGCGGTCTCCGTCGGGCAGCGGTGCCGTCCCTGTCCCGGCGCCGCGCGAGGTGGGAGCGAGCTCCGCGTCGAAACACCCGGGGCCACTCGTCTCGGACCAGCGCAGCACCGCACGCCGACCCAACTCCTCTACGGCCAAAGCAAGTTGCTCCGGGTCGACGCCTTCAGGCGGGTCTTCCCCCAGCGTCCGCAGATCCGGTGTCAGCCGGGCGTTGGGAATGCCCGTGACGGCGAGCACGCGTCGTCCCGAGGCGTCCCCTCGTACGAGGTCCCGGATGTCACCCAGCGTCCGGACTTCCGCGCCCCAGCCGAACCGCGCGACCGGGACATCGGCGTCCGGTACGGGTGTCGTACGCAGCACCACGTCGTACCGGTAGCGGGTCAGCTCGTTGTGGTGGCTGCCGCGTTTCAGCCGGATGTCGCAGGACGTGAAACGGTCGGACGAGGCGATGCGGGCGGGGAAGAAGCCCGGGTCGACCAGCAGTTCCCGCTCTCTGGCCAGGCTCCGTTCCGTGGCCCGCAGGTGGGCCGCGCTGCCGGGCTCGGCCCCGGTGCGGCGCAGTGCGACCGCGGAGTGGAAGCACCGCAGGAGCCCCAGGTTCCGCAGGTCGCCGACGAAGAGGGAGCCGCCGGGGGCCAGGGCCGCGGCGGCGTGCCGCAGGACGCGCTCGAAATACTCCCCGCCGGGGAAGTACTGCGCCACCGAGTTGAGGACCACGACGTCGAAGCGGCCGTCCGGGACGCCGGTCATGTCGTCGGCCGACTGGGTCCTCAGGACGACGCGCTCGGCGAGGTCAGGGCGGTCGGCCACCTGCCGCCGCAGCCTCCCGATGACCTCCGGCGAGTGGTCCAGGCCCCAGTACTCCTCGGTGTCGTGGGCGAGCCGGGAGAGCAACAGGCCGCTCCCCACGCCCAGTTCGAGGACGCGAGGGGACCGTCCCGGCGCTCCCGGCGCTCCCAACGCTCCCAGCGCTCCCAGCGCTCCCAGCGCCCGGATGCTCCGGACCGTCTCGTCCCGCCACTGCCGCATCTCGCCCACAGGGATCTCGGTACCGTCGTAACTGCTGCGCCATCCGGTGAAGTCCTCGCCGAACACGGCCCCGTCGTCCGGCGCGGGCACCGCATCGTGGACCTGCCGCCAGTCGGCCGCGGACGCGCCGCCCGCCTCCGTGGGGGGCGCGGTGGCGTCCGGTACGACGTAGGCGACGATCCTGCGGTCGCCCTGCCGGTCTTCCCGTACCGCCACCGCGACGTCCGCGACCCCAGGGTGCCCGGCGAGCACCGCTGTGATCTCTCCCAGTTCGATGCGGTGCCCCCGCACCTTGACCTGGTCGTCCACGCGGCCGAGGAACTCCAGCTCTCCCTCGGCGTTGCGGCGCGCCAGGTCTCCGGTGCGGTACATCCTCGTACCTGGCGGGCCGAAGGGGTCCGCCGTGAACCGTTCGGCCGTCGTGCCCGGCCGGCCGAGGTAGCCGTGGGCCAGGCCCGCGCCCGATACGTAGAGCTCGCCGGCCACGCCGGTCGGCGCGGGCCGCAGCCGCTCGTCCAGCACATGGACGCGGGTGTTCCGGATCGGCGCGCCGATGGGGACCGTGCGCCCCTCGGCCAGGGGGCGGCTCATGGTCGCGCACACCGTGGTCTCGGTCGGCCCGTAGCCGTTGATCAGGGTCCGGCCGGGGGCCCACCGGCGTACCTGTTCGGCGCCGAGCGCCTCCCCCGCGGAGATCAGCGTGCCCACGCCGGACAGCGCGTCGGGTGGCAGGGCGCTCAGCACCGCGGGCGGCAGGGTGGCATGGGTGATGCCGTGCTCCTCGACGACCCGGCTCAGCTCAGGGCCCGGCAGCAGCCTGCGTGCCGGGGCCGACGCGAGGGCGGCCCCCGCGGACAGGGCCAGGGACAGCTCCCAGAAGAAGGCGTCAAAGCTGGGGGAGGCGAATTGCAGCACCCGGTCGGACGGCCGCAGGCCCAGGGCCGTGAGCTGGTGGGCGGCCATGTTGGCGAGCCCGGAGTGGGCGACGACCACACCCTTGGGGCGGCCGGTGGACCCCGACGTGTAGATCACGTACGCGGGGCGTCCGGCGGGCAGGGGTCCGCCCCGCTCCGCGTCCGACAGCTTCGTCGACGGGCAGGCACGCAGCGACTCGACGAGGTGCGGGTCGTCCAGCGGCATCCGGGGCAGCCCATGGGTGAGCCCTGCCGGCAGGACGGCTTCCCGGCACGTCAGCAGCAGCGCGGGCATGGCGTCGCCGAGCACGTGGGCGATGCGTTCCGGCGGGTACTCCGGGTCCACCGGCAAGTAGGCCGCGCCGGTCTTCATCACCGCGAGGACGGCCACGACCAGCTCCGCCGACCTGGTCAGCGCCGCGGCCACCACGGCGCCGGCGCCGATGCCGCGCCCGGCGAGCAGGCGGGCCAGCCGGTTCGCGCGGGTGTCGAGTTCTCCGTACGTGACCCGGTCCTGCTCGAACAGCACCGCGGGCGCGTCCGGTCGGCGCCCGGCTCTCTCCTCGAACAGGTCGAGGAGCGTCGGGGTCGGCGCGGGGCTCGACGTACCGGGGCGCTCGGCGGCCTGAAGGCCCAGGTCACGTAGGCCACGTAAGTCACGCAGGTAGCGCTCCTCGCTCTCGGTCGCCACGTCGAAGTCGGCGAGGGGCAGGTCCGGGGTGTCGGCAGCCGTCTTCAGCACGCGATGGAGCCGTGTCAGGAAGTCCCGCGCGGTCCGGGCGGTGAAGAGGTCCGCGGAGAATTCGAGGGTCCCCCGCAGGCCGCCGGGCGCGCCGTCCTCCGTCCGCAGCTCGGTGACCGAGAGCCCGAGGTCGAACTTGGCGGTGCCCACCGCGACCGGCTCGGGGCGCGGCTCCGCCTCACCGAAGTCCCATACGGCCTCGGCGGCGTTCTGGAAGGCCAGCAAGACCTGGAAGAGCGGCTGGCGCCCCGCGACGCGTGCCGGATTGAGCGCTTCGACGAGGCGGTCGAACGGCAGGTCCTGATGCTCGGCCGCCGCGAGGTCGGTCTCCCTGACCCGGGCGAGGAGGTCGCGGAACGCCGGGTTGCCGGAGGTGTCGGTCCGCAGGACCAGGGTGTTGGCGAAGAAGCCGACCAGGTCGTCGAGGGCCGGGTCGGCGCGGCCCGCCGTCACCGCGCCGATGGGCAGGTCCTCGCCGGCCCCCAGGCGCGTGAGGAGGACGGCGAGGGCCGCGTGCACCACCATGAAGAGGGTGCATTCGTGCGCACGGGCCAGGGCGAGCAGGCCACCGTGCAGTTCCGCGTCGCACGTGAAGGCCGTGGTCGCGCCCGGGCGGGCGGGCGAGGCGGTGCGGGGCCCGTCGGCCGGCAGGTTCAGGGCCTCGGGCATCCCGTCGAGCACCTTGGTCCAGTAGGTGAGTTGCTGGTTCAGGAGGCTGTCCGGATCGTCCTGGCGGCCCAGGAGGTCTTCCTGCCACTGGCTGTAGTCGGCGTACTGGACGGGGAGTTCGGGCCACGGGGGCCGGTCGCCGGTGCGGCGTGCGCGGTAGGCCATGGCCAGGTCGCGGGCCAGGGGCCGCAGCGACCAGCCGTCGCTGGTGATGTGGTGCATCACGAGGAGGAGTACGTACGTGTCGGGGCCGGTCGTGAACAGGGCGGCGCGGTAAGGTGGTTCGGCCGCGAGGTCGAAGGGGGCCCGTACCGTGTCGCGCAGCGCGTCGGCCAGCTCCTCCTCCGCCAGCGGACGCACGGGGAGGGCGGGGCGGCCCGCGTCCGGGGTGAGGATGTGCTGGTGGGGTTCGCCGTCGCGGTCGGGGAAGACCGTGCGCAGCGCCTCGTGGCGGGCGACGACGTCCGCCAGGGCGGACCGCAGTGCTTCCGTGTCCAGTGCGCCGGTGAACCGGAACGCCACGTGCTCGTTGTAGGTCGGGTTGGGCCCTTCCAGCCGGTCCAGGAACCACAGCCGCCGCTGGGCCGCGGAGAGAGGCAGCGGCTCCGGGCGGGTGCGGCGGCGCAGCACGGGCCGGGTCGGCCGCCGGGCGCCGGTCCGCCGGGCAAGGTCCATGGGTGTCGGGGCCTCGAACACGTCGCGGACGGTCAGCTCCGTGCCCTCCCGGGCGCGGATGCGGCCGACGAGCCGCATGGCCAGGAGCGAGTGACCGCCGGCCGCGAAGAAGTCGCTGTCGGCGTACACGCGGTCCACGCCGAGCACCTCGGCGAACAGCGCGCACAAGGCTTCCTCGGACGCCGACGCGGGTGCACGCCCCCGGCCCGCGCGGGCCGGGGCGGGAGCCGGCAGCGCCGACCGGTCCGTCTTGCCGTTCGGTGTCATGGGGAAGGCGTCGAGGGGCACGACGGCGGACGGCACCATGGGTGCGGGCAGGCGGGCGGCACAGTGCGCGAGCAGTTCCGCGGGGTCCACGGCGTCCTGGCCCGCGGTCGTGACGTACGCGACGAGCCGCCGGTCGTCGGCCCTGTCCTCCCGTACGACGACGACGGCCCTGGCGACCGAGGGGTGTCCGGAAAGGACCCCTTCGATCTCGCCCGGTTCGATCCGGTGGCCGCGCAGTTTCACCTGGTCGTCCGATCTGCCGAGGTACTCCAGCTCACCACCGGGCAGGTGGCGCACCAGATCGCCGGTCCGGTACATGCGGGTCCCGGCCGGGCCCGTGGGGTCCGCGACGAACCGCTCGGCGGTCATGCCCGGCCGCCCGGCATAGCCCTGCGCGACGCCCGCTCCGGAGAGGTAGAGCTCCCCGGTCTCCCCCTCCGCCACGGGCCGCAGTGCGCTGTCGAGTACGTACGTCTTCACTCCCGGCAGCGGTGATCCGATGTGCGGTGCCGGGCCCGTGATCCGGGCCGCGGTCGAGTCCACGGTGCATTCGGTCAGGCCGTACAGGTTGACGGCGGTGACCCGGCCCTGGTCGGCGAGGTCCACCAGGTCCGTCCAGAGGGCGGCGGGCACGGGTTCGCCGCCGAGGAACAGGCGCAGCGGTCCGGCGCTGTCGGCGGCCCGGGTGACGTGGGGACGCAGGAGCTCCCAGTGCGAGGGCGTCGCGTCGAGATCGGTGACGCGTTGGGCACGGAGGAAACCGGCGAACAGCGCGGGGTCGGCGCGCAGTTCGCCGGTGGGCAGGATCAGGGTGTCGCCGCGGCAGACCCTGGTCCACTGCTGGAGCGAGGCGTCGAAACCGAGCCCGGCGTTCCAGGCCACCCGGGCGGGCGCCGGGGGGTAGACACCGGCCTGTTCCAGGGCCCGCATCAGATGGGCGATGCCGCGCCGGGTGACGACGACGCCCTTGGGCAGGCCCGTGGTGCCCGAGGTGTGGATGACGTACGCCGGGCTCTGGCCGGGGACGGGGACGGGGAGCGCGGGCAGTGGGGCGGCCGTGTCGACGGACGGGCACTCGTGGCCGGGCCCGATGTCCGGTACCTCCAAGGTCATGGAACCGGGGAAGCGCCGTCCTTCGGGCGAGCCGGCGGTGAGTATCAGCCGGGCTCCGGCGTCCCGGGCCAGGAAGCGCAACCGCTCGTCGGGGTGGGCGGGATCGAGCGGCACATAGGCCGCGCCCACGTGCCATACGGCGAGCATCGCGGCGACCAGGTCGGCGCACCGCGGCAGGCAGAGCGCCACCGCCGCTCCCGGCCCGGCCCCGGAGGCGGACAGGGCCGCCGCGATCTGTTCCACGCGGGTCCGCAACGCACGGAAGTCCAGCGACTCCGAGGGCGTGGACAGCGCGACGCGACGCGGGTGGCGTGCCACCGTCGCGGAGAATCGCTTCAGGAGATCGATCTCGCCACTGTCCACAAAGGCTCCTTGAACTGAAGCGGGAAAGCTGAGAGGTTCGCGACCGACCGCGGTCCGCGTGATTCAGTGGCCGACGGCTTTCGGTCGCCGGGTTCGCCGGGTTCGCAAGGTTCGCCGGGTTCGCAGGGTGAGGAAGCGGGAGCACGAGAGAGTCGCGGGTATGGGACCGGCTCGCCAACTGGCCGGGCGGCACGGCATGTTAACAAGTCCACATTCCAACGGCACCTGTCGAAAGGCCACCGAGCCATGAATAATCCGGGGCCCGCCGACGACCGAAAGGCGGAGCCGAATACGGGAATGTCCGGGGCCGGGCAGGCCAAGGGGTTCTGGGGCCTGCTCGCCCGGCGCGACTTCCGCCTGCTGCTGATCGGCGAGACGACCAGCAGGCTCGGCACCAGCGTCACCTCGGTCCTGCTGCCGCTCGTGGCCGTCAGCACGCTCGACGCCTCCCCTTTCACGGTCGGCTTGCTGACCGCCGCTCCCTGGCTGCCCTGGCTCGTCATCGGGCTGCCCGCGGGCGCCTGGGTCGACCGCCTGCCCTGCCGCCCGGTGATGCTCGTCTGCAATCTGGTCTCCGCCGCGCTGTTCGCCAGTGTGCCGCTGTCGTGGTGGCTCGGTGCGCTGGGCATCGGGCAGCTCCTCCTGGTGGCGCTCCTGACGGGAGCGGCGTCCGTCTTCTTCTCCACCGCCTACTCCGCGTACCTGCCGTCCCTGGTCGCCCCGGCCGAACTCCTTGAGGGCAACGCGAAGTTGCAGGTCAGCGACCAGGCCACCCGGGTGGCCGGGCCCGGCCTCGGCGGGTTCCTCGCCCAGGCCGTCGGCAGTGTGCCGGGGCTGCTCCTCGATGTCGTGTCCTTTCTGGTCTCCTCCCTGTGCCTCCTGCGCATCCGGGCCGCCGAGCGGCGTCCCGCCCCGCGCCGTCGGCGCCTGCGGCAGGAGATCGCCGACGGCCTCCGCTTCGTCGCGGGCGACCGGTACGTCCGCCCGATCACCGTCCTCGGTGCGTCACTGAACCTGGCGCTCGCCGCCTACCAGGCCGTCCACGTCGTCTTCCTCGTCCGCACGGTGCGGGCCGAGCCGGGTCTCGTCGGGGTCCTGATCTCCTTCGGCGGCCTGGGCGGTGTGCTGGGAGGGCTCGCCGCCGGGGGTCTCGCGCGCCGCTTCGGCTCGGCTCGTGCGCTGCTGCGCATCCAGTTGGCGGCGGCTCCCTTCGCACTGCTCATCCCCCTGGCGGACCCGGGACCGCGGCTCGCCCTGTTCGTGGTGGGGTCCACCGTGGTGCTGGCGGGCGTCGTGGCCTGCAACGTCATCATCGTCAGCTTCCGGCAGGCCTACTGTCCCTCCGACATGCTGGGCCGCGTCACCGCGACCACGCTGGTGCTGAACTACAGCACCATTCCGCTCGGTGCGGTCATCGGCGGAGCGGTGAACACCCTGCTGGGGTCGCGCGCGACCATGTGGATCGTCGTCGTCTCCCTGATCGTCGCGAACGCTCCTCTTCTGGGTTCCGCCCTCCGCCGCCTACGGGACCTCCCCGCCGCGGCACCCGGGGCCGGGGACGTGACAGCGGCGGACGGCCGGTCTACGGGCGCGCGTACGGGAGACCAGCACGGCGCCTCGTGACGGCCTTCCCGCTGCCCGGGTCCGGGTGTCGGCGCGTCCCTGTGCCGTTCTCAGCCGAGGCGGTGGAGATGCCTCAGCACGGCGTGCGGCACGGACATGTCGACGACGCCCGCTCCCACCGCATTCACCTCCCCGGCTGCGGCCGGCAGCACCAGGGTGCCGTGCAGCGCGGCGGCGAGAGCGGCGCCCACCGGTGCCGCCGCCAGGTGGTGGATGCCGTCGTCCTTCCCGTACGCGATGCTCGACACCACCGGGATGCGGCCACTGTCGAGATACACCCGGAGCACCCCCGGATCGACCACCACGTCCGTCCCGTTGCGGACGACCAGAGTGCGGCCGTCCTCGCCCGTCATGCCGACCGCCAGCGTGGTGTGGTCGTTGAGACTCCCGACCAGCCCCCGCTGCACGTACCCGGCGACATGGCCCCGCAGCGCCGCCGGGTCGTGGTCCGACCACGCCGGTACGTGCGGTCCGCCGTCGTGCACCACGACGGTCCGCACGCCGCTGTACCGCAGGAACCCGATGTCCGCGCAGAACGCCTGCCTCAGTTTCTCGTCCGCGAGCACGTGGTCGCCGGCCACCACGACCACGGTCCGGCCGTGCAGCTCCCTGAGCCGCGGCAGGGCGGCGACGAGGAGTTCGGCCGTGCCGAGTCCGGCCGGGTCGGAGTGCGCCTCCTGTCTCACCGCCTCGGCTCAGCCGTCGGCCCGCCGGTACAGCGTCCCGTCGCTCCAGATCCGGGAGACCCTGCCCCACCGGGCGGCGGACGCCACGTCGGGGAAGAAGCCGTGCCCGTTGAGGTTGGCGCTGGTGTTGCAGAGCACGGGGACGCCGCTGAGCCGGTGGTAGGCGGACAGCACGGTGAAGAGCAGCTCGTCGTCGCCCTCGCCGACCGTCTGGAGCCGCGCGGTGCCGTCGAGGTGGATGACCGCGGGGATGCGGTCGACCCAGTCGGCCCGCACCTCGTGGTCGAAGAGCATGTGGGGGTCGGGCGTACCGGGCGAGAAGATCTCCGGCGCCTCGGCCTCCAGGCAGATGGGGGCGACCGGCCGGTACGGCTCCCGGTCCTTGACCCGGTTCAGCTCGTCCTTCATCGACGCGCTGACGGGGGCGGCCAGGATGCTGCGGCCGCCGAGGGCGCGGGGGCCGAGTTCGGCGCGCCCGTGCAGGACCACCACCGGCTCCCCCGACTCGTGGAGGATGCGGGCGAGCTCCTCGGGCGTGCAGTCCGTCGTCGACCAGCCGTCGGGCAGCTCGGGGGACGGGGCCAGCGCCGGGCCGAGGCGGGGGTTCCAGTCGAGCGGCGCCAGGCCGTCGCGCTGCGCCCTGCCGAGTACGGCCGCCCCGATGGCGGACCCCGAGTCGTTGGGGAACGGCGGCACCCATACGTCGCGGAAGTCCGGCGCCTCGCGCAGCGCGCTGTTCCACTTGATGTTCAGCGCGCAGCCGCCGGCGAAGCACAGGTTCCAGGGGCCTTCGCCCTTGACGGCCCGTACCTTGGCGGTGATCCGTTCGACGAGGAGCTCCTCGAAGAAGGCGTGCACGCCCGCCAGGACGTCCTCGTCGCTGACGCCCTGGGGCGACACCCGGTCACGGACCGCGGAGAAGAACTCGTGGATCGGGGGCACGGACCGCTCGAAGAGGCTGCCGTACCCGCCGACCGTCGCGCGGTACTCCACGGCGGCCGGTTCCTCGCTCTCGAAGACCCGGTGGAACTCCTCGCGCAGCACGGTCAGTACGCCCTCGTCCGGCCGGCCGAGCGCGATGTACGCCATGAGCTTGCCTGCGACCGAGAGGTCGTCGACGGTGGGTGACTGGACGGCCTTGCGGAAGGGCCCGAAGTGGTGCCCCGCGATGGCGTACGCGTGGCCGATGACGGGGAACAGCTCGCCGAGGTTCCGCACCCCCTCGCGCGGGTCGGCCCAGTAGAGGCGGGGGAAGAGCCCGCCGTCCCAGACGAGGACGAAGGAGGGCTCGTCGCGCCGGGCGAAGGGACTGGAGACGTAGGCGCTCGCCACGTGCCCCGCCGCGTGCGGGTAGCTGGTGTACGGGTGGGTCCCGCCGTCCATCGGGAACGTGCCCGAGACGCTGGGCGCGTCGAGCGCCGGGCAGGCCGCCGACTCCCGGTAGGGACCCACCACGACCTCGGTCGGTGTCCCCTGGTCCAGCAGGGAGACGGTGCCGGACACATCGCCGTCCCAGCCGTCGATGACCCATTGGTCCACGTCCTCCGGCTTATAGCCGAAGTCGGAGAGGATTCCGGGGATCAGGCTGAAGTCGGCGACCGTGCTGTAGCGCAGGCCGTTTCCCAGCTTCTCCATCTCGACGCTGAAAACGAGGCGGTCGTCGTCGAGCAGGGCGACGGCACCGTCATGCGTGAGTTTCAACCCGCAGATTATCAACTGTGTCACTCCTTGGTCTGCTTGAGCAAGCACACGGACGTGCTTCAGTCCCCCGACTGCTCGGAGGCGAGTCTCAACTGATAGAGGCTGGATCTCCGGCCGGGACGGAAAAGAGTGCGCCATTCCTGACGGGTCTCGCTCACCGGGACTTTCGAGAACCCCAGCTTCCCGAACCATTCCCCGCCACAACGGGTAAGGGCCAGCAGAGAGTAATACCCTTGTTCCCTGCCGATAGTCGCGGCGACGCCGACCAAATGGCGGCCGATTCCCCGGCCCTGCCAGTCGTCCGCAATGCACAGGTTGTAGACGACGAGGCTCCGGCCGGCCGGCGCCATCCCAGCACAGCCGACCAGCCGGTCCCCTTCGCAGGCGACCACGAATTCCTGTGTCTTCGCGGCCAGTTCGGCCGAGGGGCGGGCTATCAGCAGCCCCTCCTCGACGAAGGGCGCGGAGAGCCGGGAGATCTGCTCCACGTCGTCCGGACGCGCGGGTCTTGCGACGAGGCCGTCCCGCGCGCTCAGGCGCCGGGAGTGGGCCCGCACAGACTCACGCGTCATCCGCGCCGCCCGGTGGGGCGGAAGGCCCGCCGGCGAAGCCGAGCCCGAAGGGCTGCTCGGACGGCATCAGCTCGATCATGTTGACGTTGACGTGAGCGGGCCGCGACAGGCACCACTCCACCGCCTCGGCCACGTCGTCGGCGGTGAGCGGCTCCAGACCCTCGTAGAGCGCGTCGGCGCGGTCCTCGTCCCCGTCGTAGCGGACCTTGGCGAACTCGGTCTTCGCCATCCCCGGCGCCACACAGCTCACCCTGACACCGGTGCCCTGGAGGTCGACACGCATGTTCAGGGACAGCTGGTGCACGAACGCCTTGGTGGCGGCGTAGACATTGCCGCCCATGTACGGGTAACTCGCCGCTATGGAGCCGATGTTCACCACGTGCCCGGACCCGCGGTCGATCAGGCGGGGCAGCACGAGGCCGCTGACGTTGAGCAGTCCGGTGATGTTCGTGTCGACCATGTCGCGCCAGGCATCGTCGCTGCCGTGCTGGAGGGGGCCGAATCCCCTGGACAGGCCCGCGTTGTTGACGAGCACCGAGATGTCACGGAAGTCCGGGGGCAGATCGTCGAGGGCCCGCGCCAGGGAGTCCCGGTCGCGGACGTCGGCGACCACCGGAAGAATCGATCCTCTGGAGTCCTGTTCCGCCAGGACCTTCAGCCGGTCCGCCCTGCGGGCCAGTGCGACCACCAAGTAACCCTGCCGGGACAATACTTGTGCAATTCTCTCGCCGAATCCCGACGATGCACCAGAAATCACGGCTACGCCACGTTCGTCCTGCGCCATGCACACATCCCCTCGACCCCGTCGCGCTGTATCGCCACGAAGACTTCATGCGCTCACCCCGCACCCCGGTCGGGGACAGGGTTCTGGACACTTGTTCGGCCGCAATGGGGTCTCCGTGCGCGCCGGTCGGCCGGAGGTACTCCTCCTTACGTCGCACTACCCCCGCCGGCAAGTTCCAGGTCGGCTCGGCCTCTGACCCGTAATTCCTGGCCAGTGAAGCACGTGCCGACACGGCCCAACCATGTGACGTACAGCACAGTTCACGGGCCTTGATGGACAGTCACTGAACGGGAGCATCTTCCTGTTCGGCCTGGACATGGACACAACGGACGGGCCGATATTTGCCTCCTGCCATTCCAAGTCCATTTCGTGGTAGGAATGTTGACGATGGGGGCAGGAAGCATGCGCAATGAGGATTCGCGCCGCACCCGCGGAGCAGCGTCCGCCGACCCTTCCGTCGACTTCCGATACCGCGTCCGCCGTTGATGTCATGTCCGGCCGCCGAGCACGGACCGTCCCCCACCTCTGAACGTCACCTTCGACCGGCAAGGGAAACAGCGTGTCTGCCATTCAGAAGCGTCACACTCGCATGCCGGTCGCGGCCAGGCCCCCGGCGAACCGGCGGTGCCCCGCCGGGCTCCTCTCCGCGCGGACCGAACGCACGTGGTTCTGAACCCCGCCCCCGTGACCGTCTCCCCGGCGCCGACGACGGGCCGTCCCCACGGCCTGCCGTTCGTGGAGTGGAACCCGCCACGCACCGCGAAGGCCCTGCTGGTGTGCCTGCCCCACGCGGGCTCCGGCGCCTTCCAGTTCCGCCCGTGGCAGGAACTGCTCGGCCCCGACGTGGCGTTGCTGGCCGTGCAGCTGCCGGGCCGCGAGAACCGGTGGCGCGAGGAACCCGCGACCGGCATGGCGCAGGTGCTCGACGAACTGGTCCCGGCGCTCGCCGCCCGACTCGACCTGCCCTACGTCGTCTTCGGCCACAGCATGGGGGCCCTGGTCGGGTACGAACTCGCCCGCGCACTCGGCCGTGACCACGGCCGGTGGCCGCTCGGATTCGTGGCATCGGCCTCCCGGGCACCGGACGAGCAGGGAGAGCCCTCCGGCACTCCCCGGCTGACCGATCAGGAGCTCGTCGCCGAACTGGTCGCGGCCGGCGCCGTACCCGAGGCGGCGGCGGCCAACAGCCGGCTGGCCGCGGCGGTGGTGCGACCGCTGCGCGGAGACAGCGCCATCTGCGACTCCTACACTCCGCCCGAGAAGGACACGCTCCTGCCCTGCCCGCTCAGCGCGTGGCGGGGCAGGGACGACGAAGGCGTCACGGACGACCACATCCGCCGGTGGTCCGAGTGGTCCGCCGGACCCGGCACCGTACGGACCTTCCCCGGAGACCACTTCTACCACCTCGCCGACCCCCACCCGGTGACCGCGGCACTTCGGACGTTCATCGCGAGTCGACTGCCGTCACGCAGCTGACCGGGAGGCCCCGGACGTCCCCCACCACAGACGCACCGAGCACCACCGACCGCAGAGCACCACTCCGTCCCCTGACCGCCCCGGCCGGCCCGGGGTGCGACAACCCCGAAGGAATCCGCATTGCCAAGCAATAATCCGCTGCCCGAGCTGGGAGATCCCGATCTCCGCTCGCCCAGGAGCTATCTCCGATGGCTCATCGGCAGGCAGTCGAGCACGCTCACCCTCGGGGTGTTCTGGGGCTGCCTGTGGATGGCCAGCATGGGCCTGACGCCCTTCGCCATCGGCCGGGCCATCGACGCCATCTCGGACAAGGACACCGACCGGCTGCTGGCCTGGACCGGCGTCATCATCGGCCTGGCCCTGGTGACCACCGTCGGCAGCGTGCTGCGGCACCGCTGCGACACCATCGGCCGGCTCAAGGCGAACTACCTGACGTTCCGCCTCGTGGCCGCCAAGGCCGTACGGCTCGGCGCCACGCTGCCCAAGCGGATCTCCACGGGCGAGGTCGTCGCCATCGGCACGGCGGACATCTCCCGCATCGGAGCGCTGCCCGGGGCCGTCGCCCGTGGCATCGGCAGCGCGGTCACCGTCGTACTCGTCGCCGTGGTCCTGCTCTCCACGTCGGTCAGCCTCGGCCTGCTCGTGCTCATCGGCGTCCCCGTCCTGCTCGCGGTCACGGGACCGCTGCTCAGCCCCCTGCACAAGCGGATCGGCGACTACCGCGACCTCCAGGGCGACCTGACGAACCGGGCCGGCGACATCGTGTCCGGTCTGCGCGTCCTGCGCGGCATCGGCGGCGAGGCCGCCTTCGGCGAGCGCTACCGCAAGGACTCCCAGCGGGTGCGGCACGCCGGCGTCCGGGTGGCGAAGGTCGAATCCGTGCTGCCCGCCGCCGAGGTGCTGCTGCCCGGGATCTTCGTGGTGGCGGTCGTCTGGATCGGCGCCCGTCAAGCCGTCGACGGCGGCCTCTCGGCCGGTGAACTCGTCGCGGCCTACGGATACGCCGCGTTCCTCATGCTGCCGATGCGCACGGCGACCTCGGCGGTGCAGTCGTTCGTCGGCGCCGACGTGGCGGCCAAGCGGGTCGTGCGGGTCCTGGCCCTGGAGCCCGACCCCACCGCCGACACCGCGCGGGCCGGCCTCTCCGAGGCCCCCGACCTGTACGACGCGGCATCGGGGCTGCGGGTCAGGCCCGGCCTCATGACCGCGATCGCCGCGTCCACCCCGGAGGAGGGCGCCGAGATCGCCGAACGGCTCGGGCGGTACGCACCGGGCGAGGTGACCGTCGGCGGCGTACCGCTGGAGACCCTGCCGCTGGAACAGGTGCGCGACCTCATCCTGGTCGCCCGCAACGACGACGCCCTCTTCTCCGGAGTCCTCGCCGACGATCTGGGCGGACGCTCGGACCAGGTACGCGCGCAGGCCCTGCACGACGCCAACGCCGAGGACATCATCGAGGCCCTGCCCGACGGCCTGGACACCGTCGTCAGCGAAGGGGGCTCCACCTTCTCGGGCGGCCAGCAGCAGCGGCTGCGGCTGGCCCGCGCCCTGGCAGCGCGGCCCCAGGTGCTCGTCCTCGTCGACCCGACCAGTGCCGTGGACGCGCACACCGAGTCGGTCATCGCCGAACGGCTCCACACGTCGAGGTCGGAGCTGACCACCGTCGTCGTCAGCAACAGCCCGCTGCTGCTCGACAGGGCCGACGAGGTCGCCTACGTGGAGGACGGCAAGGTCGTCGCGACCGGCACACACCGGGAGCTCGCCTCCGGCACGTCCCCGTACGCCGCCGTCGTCATGCGGGAGGAGACGTGACCGTCACCGTCCCCGCCCCTTTTGACAGCCGCCCTCAGAGGAGTGCCCAGTGAGTCTTCCGGTAGCCGACGCGCAGACGGTCCGCCGTCACGTACGAGGGCTAGTGCGCAGCCACACCGGTCTGCTGACGCGCACCGTGCTCTGGTTCGTCCTCGCCACGGTCTGCGGCCTGGTCGTGCCCGCGCTGCTCGGCGATCTCGTCGAGCAGGTGGAGAAGGGCATCACCACCACCCGCGTGGACGTCACCGTGCTGGTGATCGCGGGACTCCTGCTGCTCCAGGGCGTGTTCACCCGCACCGCGCGCCTCGAAGGGGCGCGGCTCGGCGAGATGGTCCTGGCCGACATCCGCGAGGGGTTCATCCGGCGCGTCCTGACCCTTCCCCTGCACACCGTGGAGAAGGCCGGAGCCGGTGACCTGCTGACCCGCAGCACCCGCGACGTGGACTCGCTCTCCCAGGCCGTGCGCATGGGGGCGCCGTCGATCCTGGTGGCGAGCCTGTCGGTGGCGCTGACGCTGGTGGCTCTGATCGTGACCAGCCCGATCATGGTCCTGCCGTGTCTCGTCGCCGTCCCGGTCATCCTCTGGTCGACCCGCTGGTACCTGGCGCGGGCCCGTGAGGCGTACCTGGCAGAAGCGGCCGGCTACTCCGACCTCACCCAGGGACTGAACGAGACGGTGAGCGGTGCCCGCACCGTGGAGTCGCTGCGCCGCTCGGGTCCGCGCGTGCGCCGCACGGACGAGGACGTCGTACGGGCGAACGGCGCGGAGCGGCGCACGCTGTTCCTGCGCAGCGTCTGGTTCCCGCTGATGGACTTCGGCTACATCCTGCCGGTCGCCGCCACCCTGCTGTTCGGCGGCCTCTTCTACATCGAGGGCTGGGTGAGCCTCGGCGAGGTGACCGCCGCGGCGCTGTACACCCGGGCCGTGATCGACCCGCTGGACGAACTCCTCGGCTGGCTGGACGAGTTGCAGGTAGGCGACGCCTCGCTGGCCCGCCTCATCGGCGTCGGGAAGGGTGCCGACAAGGAGAGCGGCTCCGGCCCGCGGCCCGAGGGCGACCGGCTCACCGCGGACGGCATCAGCTACGCCTACCGCCCCGGCCACGACGTGATCGAGAACGTCAGCCTGAGCACCGGCGCGGGTGAGCGGGTCGCCGTCGTCGGCCCGTCGGGGGCAGGCAAGTCCACCCTCGGCCGCATCCTCGCGGGTATCCACGAGCCACGTACCGGATCGGTGACGCTGGGCGGAGTGCCCGTGCACGAACTGCCGTTGGAGGAGCTGCGCCGGCACGTCGCGCTGGTCACCCAGGAACACCATGTCTTCCTCGGCACCGTGCGCGAGAACGTCGCGCTGGCCGCGCCGGACGCCACCGACGAGCAGGTGATGGCGGCTCTGTCGGCCGTCGCCGCCGAGGAGTGGGTCCGGGCACTGCCGGACGGCATCGACACCGAGCTGGGCACCGACGACGTCCCGGTCTCGCCCGGCCAGGCACAGCAACTGGCCCTGGCCCGCCTCGTCCTGGCCGACCCGCACACCCTGGTGCTTGACGAGGCCACGTCGCTGCTCGACCCGCGGGCCGCGCGCGACCTGGAGCGTTCGCTCGCCGGGGTGCTGCGCGGACGCACCGTCATCGCCATCGCCCACCGGCTGCACACCGCCCACGACGCGGACCGTGTCGTGGTGATGGAGGGCGGCCGCATCACCGAGCAGGGACCGCACGACGAGCTGGTCTCGGCGGGCGGTGCCTACGCCGGACTCTGGGAGTCCTGGCACGGGCGCGGCCCCTCGGCCCCTTCGCCTTCCGCCGCCCCTTCGAGCCCCTTGGACAAGCCCTAACACTGAGCGCCAGGAGAGACCCTTGCAAGCTGAGCGCACGCACATAGTCGACGCCGAAGCCATCTCCACCATCGTCGCGAAGGTGGGACTAGGGCAACTCTACGATCTGACGATCTCCCGCATGGCCACCGTTCTCGCCGGTGGCCCGGACGCACCGGTGGAGATGAAGCAGCGGGACGGATTCCTCCTCAAGACACCCGAGTTGGGCCTTCTGGAGTGGATGCCCGCGGTACGGCACGGCGCCACGGTCTCCATCAAGATGGTCGGCTACAACCCGCACAACCCGGTCAAGAACCAACTGCCCACCATCCTGTCGACCTTGTGCGCCTTCGACGCGGACAGCGGCCACCTGCGGGCGGTCGTCGACGGCACCTTCGCCACGGCCATCCGTACGGGCGCGGCTTCGGCGCTTGCCAGCCGGGTGCTCGCGCGTCCGGACGCCGCGGTGCTCGGTCTGGTGGGCTGCGGCGCGCAGGCCGTCACCCAGTTGCACGCCCTGTCGCGGATCTTCTCCTTCTCGGAGGTGCTGGTCTGCGACGAGGACGTGCGGGCGGAGAACTCGTTCGCGGCCCGGGCCCGGCTGCCCGAGGGACTGGTACGGGTCGCGCCGCTGGCGGAGGTGGAGGAGCGGGCCGACGTGCTGTGCACCGCCACCTCGGTCGCGGCGCACCAGGGCCCGGTCATCCGGGGCACCTCCCTCAAGCCGTGGGTGCACATCAACGCCATCGGCTCCGACATGCCGGGCAAGACGGAGCTGCCCCTGCGCCTGCTGCGCGAGGCGGTCGTCTGCCCCGATCACCTGGAGCAGGCCAGGGCCGAGGGCGACTGCCAGCAGCTCGCCCCGGAGGACATCGGGCCGCCGCTCGCCGAGCTCCTCCTCGACCCGGACGCGCACCGGCGGCTGTCGCCGGTCATGACCGTGTACGACTCGACGGGTCTCGCGCTCCAGGACCTCGTCATGGTCGAGGTGTTCGAGGAACTGGCGCGAGAGCTCGACGTCGGTCACCACATCGCCGTCGAGGCCACCGCCGACGACCCGCAGGACCCCTACTCGTTCCTGCCGGAAGCGGTCACCCGGTCCTGGGACGGGCGTCAGGGAGCGCGGCGGTGACCGCGGCCCCGCCCCCTCCGGGGCACGCCGGGCCCGTGGTGGACACCGGCGTGTCCACGGTCCTTGAGCTGATCGACCGCGAGGTGGCGGCGCATCCGGGAGACCCCGCGGTGCGTGAGCCGGGCCGGGAGGTGACGTACGCGGAACTCGACCGTCTCGCGGACACCGTCGCGGGCCGGCTCGTGGGCGAGTTCGGCATCGGCCGGGGCGACGTGGTGCTCCTGGCCGCGCGGGCGGGTGCCGACTTCACCGCCGCGGTCCTCGGCACGCTGCGGGCCGGCGCCGCGTATCTGCCGGTGGACACGGCGTACCCGCCCGAGCGCATCGCGCAGATCCTGGGGGCGAGCAGCGCGGCTCTGCTGGTCCTGGCCGATCCAGGGTCGGCACTGGACACCGGCCCCGCGGGTACACCGACGACCGGTCTGGCGGGTCTGGTGGCCCCGGAGCCGTCCGGGGGCCCGGTCCCGGCGGCGGCCGTCCGGCGCGGGCCCGCGCCGGAGGACCCGGCCTACGTCATCTTCTCCTCGGGCTCCACCGGCGCGCCCAAGGGCATCGTCCAGACGCACCGCTGCCTCGCCAACTTCATCTCCTGGCAGGTGGAGGGCTCCGGTCTGGGGCGCGGGCGGCGGGTCCTCCAGGTGGCTCCGCTCACCTTCGACGTCTCCGTGCAGGAGATGTTCTACACCCTCGCCTCGGGCGGGTGCCTCCATGTGCCGGAGCCCCATGTGCGGCGCGATCCACGGGACCTGATCGACTTCGTCGTCGACGAGCGCATCGAGGTCGTCGACTTCCCGCAGTCGCTCATCGACGTGGTCATGACGCTGCCGACCACCTTCGAGCACGCCGCGGACCTGCGCCACATCATCAGCGCGGGCGAGACGGTCCGGGTGAACGAGGCCCTTGAGGCGCTGCTGACGCGCCGGCCGGAGATCACGCTGCACAACCACTACGGCCCCGCGGAGAACCACATGGTGGCCGCCCACTCCATGAGCGGGGCGGCAGGCAATCTCGAACCGGGGCCGCCGGTCGGCTCGCTGGTGTGGAACACCTACATCTACCTCCTTGACGAGCAGGGTGCGCCCGTACCCGACGGGGAGGTCGGGGAGGTCTACATCGGCGGTGCCGGAGTGGCCATCGGGTACACCGATCCCGACCTGACGCGCAGGGCTTTCGTGCCCGACCCGTTCCGCCCTGGCGCGCGGCTCTACCGCACCCGGGACCGCGGCGTGTGGCGGGCGGACCGGACGCTCCAGTTGCTGGGGCGGATGGACGACCTGATCAAGATCCGGGGCAATGCCGTGGAGCCCCGCGAGGTGGAGGCACGCCTCACGGGGTTCCCGGGGGTCAGGGACGCGGCGGCCTTCGCGGTGGCGCGGGCCGACGGGGCGGTGGAGCTGCACGCGGCTCTCACCGGTGACCCGCCGTCGGCCCCGGAACTGCGCCGGGCGCTGCTCGCGGCCCTGCCCGACTACATGGTGCCGGTGCGCTGGTGGCTCGCGGACGAGCTGCCGGTCTCACCCAACGGAAAGCTGGACCGCAAGGCCCTCCCCGGTCCCGGGGCGGAGCCCCTGTCCCTGATACCTCACCACTCGAACGCCTCGCGGTAGCCGCGCTTCTCGATGCAGTACGTGCGGAACGCCTTGGCCTTCTCGGCCAGCGCGCCGTCCCCGGTGCGCACGGCGGCCTCGATGAACCAGTCGAACGCCGCCGTCGCATCGGCCCGGCGCGCGAAGTGGACCGCCGCGAACCGCCGGAAGGAGGTCCGCAGGGTGGCGGCGCTCATGCCGGCCGCGGAGGACAGCAGCTCCTCCACCTCGGCCTCCGTGACCGAAGGGCGCGAAATGATGCGTACGGGCAGCTCCGGGGGAATGGAGTTCTTGATTTCGATCGGCTCTTCGGCACCGGCGAAATCGAGGCAGAGAGACAGCCTCGCGAAGGGCGAGACGCTCTGGGCCGAGTGCGGGACCGTCGTGTGGATTTTCCAGACCTCACCGCGTCGGAGGTGATAGACGATGTCGTTCTCGGAGTGCAGGGAATCCTCGTCCGTACGCAGCGGAATCTGGAGCCGTGTCCCCGGCTCCGAGAATTCAAGGAAATCGACGTGGGGCGCGAGAATTCCGTCACTCAGGCTGAATACACGTACCCATTGCAGCCTTTCGAGGGGGAAGTTGTCGTTGACGATGGACATGATCTTGGGGAGCTTCCTGCCCAGCTCCGTCAGAGCGAGCCGACCCTCGTAGGGGCGGAAGGAGGTGTCCTCGTCACTTCCCCCGGAATTGGCAAGGACATGCGCGGACCAGGACCCGAACGTGAAGGCGTCATACTCGCCCCGGGCGTCGTTCGAATCGATGATCGAAAGCTCTTCGTCAAAGTCGTAGGAGTCGATCGGAAGGGTGGCCAGCCTCTGCGACTTGAGCATGCGAGATCCCGTCGGTTGGTGAGTGCACCGTGAAACCGGGCGCCGATGGTCAGTAATCGTAACGGCTGAAAGAAGGGAGGGCAATAATCGATCACGTGCGTCGGATTGCTCATTGACAAGATCTCTTTGCCTTGCGCAGGATCTTACGGTGCCGTCATGTTCGTCGTAATCATCGAAGATATTGGGTGAGCGTGCGAAATGCTGAGTGACAATGCCCTGAGTGAATCCTGGCTCGCGCGGTTGGCGGCCGGCCACCAAGTCCCCTTCCTGGATGTCGTGTCCCCGGCGGGAGGCACACCGGAATGCGTCCTCGACCCCTCGGCCACCGAGCGGCTCGACGCCCTGACGGGCGGCGACCCGACCGGCCTCCTGCTGCTGACCGTCGCGGCGGCGCGCCTCGCCCTCGCCGCTCTCGACGAGGAGTCCCGGCACGTCGTCCTGGTCCCCGCACCCGCCACCGCCCCCCGTGGCGGCCCCGGGGCGGACGCGGACACGGCACCGCGTGAACTCGCGCTCTGCGCCCCGCTCGACCGAGCGGCGCCCGCCTCCGTCTTCCTGACGTCGCTGCACGCCGAACTCGAATCCGCGCTGCCCCTCGCCTGGCACGACCGGGAGGAGATCGCCTCCCGGCTGCGGCTCGCCGGGGTGCCCGCGGCGCACGCCCTCGCCCGGCTCGGCGTCGTCTGCGAGGAGGCGGGCGGCAAGCTGTTGCAGCCGGTCGGCCTCTGCCTGACGCTGCGGCGCTCCGCGGGCCGGCTGGTCCTGACCGCCGAGGCGGGCGGTGAGCTGCCGGTGGCGGCGACGGCGCTGCTGCGGTGTGCGGCCGCCGCCCTGGAGGCCCTCGGCCGCTCCCCCCGGCACGCGGTCGCCGAGCTGGACGTCCTCGGCCCGGCCCAGCGCGCCGAGTTGGAGCGGTGGTCGGGCCTGCCCGTCGTGGCGGAGTTCGCCGACGCGACGCTCACCGGCGTCGTCGACGACGCAGCCGCCCGCTTCCCCGACCGCGAGGCGGTCTCCGACGGCACCGTGGTGTGGAGCCACCAGGACCTCGCGGCGCGCTCCTCGCGCGCCGCGCGGACGCTCGCCGTCGGCCACGGCCTGAAGCCCGGCGACCGGGTCGCGCTGCTGCTGCCCAAGGGCCCCGAACTGGTCCTCGCGGTCCTCGCGGTGCTGCGGGCGGGCGCCTCGTTCGTCCCTCTCGACCCCTCCCACCCGCCGGCGCGGGTCGCGCGCCAACTGCGTCTGAGCGGCGCGGTGTGCGTCATCTCCGCGCGGGACGAGCTGCCCGGCGACCTGGCTGTCCCTGTGGTGTCCCCGCGGGCCTTGAGCGCCGCTCCCGACGCCGCCGCCGGCGCGGGGACACCGTCCGGACCGGCCCCCGACGACGAAGCCATCCTCTTCTTCACCTCCGGATCGACCGGGCTCCCCCGCCCGGTGGCGCTCACCCACCGCCAGCTCGCCCACAAGGTCCTCGCCTCGGGACGGCTCGTCGGTTTCGACGAGGAGAGCCGGTGTGCGCTGCTCTCGGCCGTGACCTCCGACGCCCTGACGTACCAGATCTTCACCACGCTCGCCGCGGGCGGCTGCGTGGTCCCCATGGACTCCCCGCAGACGCTGTCGCCGCAGGAGTTCTGGGCGACGACGCGGCGCCTGCGCGTCAACGTCATCAACTGCGTCCCTTCGCTGCTCGCCGTCATGGCCGAAGGGCTGCCCGCGGGAGCCGCCGAGGACGTACGCATCTGCCTTCTCGGCGGCGACGAGATCCCGGCGGGGTTCCTGCCCCGGCTGGCGGAACGGCTGCGTGTGGGCACCTTCGCCAACCTGTACGGGCCCACCGAGGCCACCATCGAGGCGACCACCTTCACCTGCCCCGGGTCCGCCCTGCCCGCACTGACCACCGTCCCCGTCGGCAGGCCCTCGGAAGGGTTCGGCGTGGTCGTGCTCACCCCCCACGGGGACCACGCGCCGCCCGGCGTACCCGGCGAGATCCACGTCCTCGGACCCGGCGTGGCCCGCGGCTACCTCGACGACGAGCCCACGGGCCCCGGCCGGTTCCACGAGCTGCCCGCGCATCCCGGCGTACGCGCCTTCAGGACCGGCGACTTCGGCCGCTGGAACGACCAGGGGGAACTGGTCTTCCTGGGCCGCAGGGACAACCAGATCCAGATCCACGGCAACCGGGTCGAACTGGGCGAGGTGGAGGCCGCCCTCAGCGCCGTCCCCGGCATCGTCGCCGCCACGGTCCTCCCCGTCACGGCCTCCTCGGGGCCGCCCACCATCGCGGCCGTCTACACAGCGGACCAGGAACTCCCACCGGCCGACGTCCGGGGGCAGTTGGAGCTGCGGCTGCCCGGCTACATGGTCCCGGGCCGCATCCTGCGCCTGGACGAGCTGCCCGTCACGCTGCACGGCAAGATCGACCGCGCGGCCATTCTGGCCCGTCTCGCGAGCCTGGACGGGCAGGTGTGGCAGCCCGTCGACCAGGCCGACCGTACCGCCGCGCGCATCTGGGCCGACGTGCTCGGCACCCCGCCCCGCGCCGGGGACCAGGACCTCTTCGCGGCGGGCGGCCACAGCCTCACCGCCGCCGTCCTCGCCGGTCGGCTCGGCGAGGCGGCCGACGGCGGCGTCATCACCGTCCGCGACGTGTTCACCGCCCGCACCCCCAAGGGGCTCGGCGCGCTGCTGCGGCGCGCCGCGGCCGAAGGGCGGCCGGGCCCCGCCGCCCGGGTGCTGTGGCCCGAGACCCCGGGCCCCGTCCCCGCGAGCAACGCCCAGCGCCGGATGTGGTTCCTCGAACAGTACGAGGGCGGGGAGCTGCGCCCGTACAACATGGTGGAGGCCTTCCGGCTGCCCGGCTGCCACGAGGCGGCCGACGTGGCGGCCGCGCTGGAGCGGACGGTGCGCAGGCACCAGGCCCTGCGCACCGTGTTCCGCACCGAGCCCGAAGGGTTGCGGCAGATCGTGCTGCCTCCCGAGGGGGCCCGGCCCGAGCTGCGGGTCCACCGGGCGCGGGGCACGGACATGGCCGGTCTGCTGCGGCGCGTCGCCGACGCCGAGCAGCGCCACGTGTTCGATCCGGCCACCGGCCCCCTGCTGCGCGCCCACTGGCTCGTCGAGGACGAGGACGAGGGCGGGGACGCGGACGCGGGCGGGTACGGAGACGGGGACACCGGCGGCACGCTCCTGCTCTCCGTCCACCACAGCGTCTGCGACGGCTGGTCGTTCGCGGTGATCCTGCGCGACCTGCTGCGGTTCCTCGACGGCACGGAGGAGCTGCCTGCCCCCACCCAGTACGGTGCCTACGCGCTCGGGCAGCACACCCGCCGGGACGACATGGAGAGCCTGGAGTTCTGGCGGCGCACCCTGGACGGCGCGCCCGCCGTCGACCTCCCGCTCGACCGCCGGCGGCCGCAGGAGCGCGGCTCGGCGGCGGGCACGGTGCGGCTGACCGTCGGCGAGGACACGACCCGGGCCGTCCAGGAACTCTGCCGGGAGCTCGGCACCACCTCCTTCACGGCGATGGTGGCCGCCGTCCGTGTGCTGCTGCTGCGCTGGAGCGGGGCCGACGACATCGTCCTCGGCACGGTCGTCTCCGGGCGCGACCAGCCCGAACTGGCCGATTCCGTCGGCCTTTTCGTCAACACCGTGGCGCTGCGCACACCGGTCGAGCCGGAGCGCGGCTTCGCCGAGCTGGTGGCGGCGGTCGCGGCGCACGCGCGGGAGGCCCGCGCCCACGAGGAGTACCCCTTCGAACACCTCGTGGAGGCGTTGGGGGCCGAGCGGGTCATGGGACGCAATCCGCTCTTCGACGTCCTGGTCGAGGCCTCCGTCTCCGGCACCGACCCGTTGGGCTCCGAGGACGGCCCGGCGGCCGAGCACATCCGGCTGGACAGCGGCGCGGAGGGGTTCGACCTCGCCTTCAGTTTCACCGAGCCCGCGCCCGGCCGTCCGATCGAGGTGGCGATCACCTACCGCGAGGACGTCCTGGACGCGGCGACCGTGGACCGCGTCGCCGGACAGTTGCGCCACCTCCTGACCGCGCTGGTGACCGACCCCTCGGTCCCGGTCGGCGGCGCCCCGCTGCTGCCGCCCGACCAGCGCGACGCGCTCCTGGCGGCGGGGACGGGCCCGCGCGGTCCGGCCCCGCGAACGGCGGGCACGCTGCTCGACCTGGTGCTCGCGCAGGTGCGGCGCGCGCCCGAGGGGCGGGCCGTCGTCTGCGGCGACCGCGTCCTGACCTACGGCGAGCTGGACCGCCGGGCCGACGCTCTCGCGGCCCGGATCGCCGCGGTGGCGCCGACGGGTCCCGACCGCGTGGTCGCGGTGGTCTGCGACCGCTCGGAGTGGATGCCGGTCGCGCTGCTCGCCGTCCTCAAGACCGGTTCGGCGTTCCTGCCGCTCGATCCGGAGCAGTCGACGGCCCGGCTGGTGGCTGTGCTCCGCGACAGCGGCGCGGTCGCCGCCGTGGCGTCGGCGGAGTTCGCGGGGACGACGGCCGGGGCGGGACTCCCCACGGTGACCGCCGGCGCGCCCGAGGACGCTGCGGACCAGGACGCTCCGGTCCGTGACCAGCCTCGGGAAGTACGGGCCGCCGCCGGGTACGCCGATCTCGCGTACGTCGTCTACACCTCCGGCTCCACCGGGGCGCCCAAGGGCGTCATGGTGGAACACGGCGGCATCGTCAACTCCGTACGGTTCCGCGTCGACCACTACGGCCTCGGCGCCGACGGGGCCGTCCTCCAGGTCGATCCGATCCATGCCGACGCGGGCATCGTCGACGTGTTCAGCGCCCTCGCCTCAGGGGCACCCATGGTGATCATCACCCGCGACCAGTTGCTCACGCCGGAGGATGTGGCCGCGGTCGTGCGGCAGCACCCGATCCGCCATGTGCTGCTCGTGCCGAGCCTCTACCAGGTGCTGCTCGACGAGGTGGGGCCGGCGTTCCGCGGGGTGCGCGAGATCGTCCTCGGCGGGGAGCGGGTCACCCGGGCGCTCGCCGCCCGCCACGCCGAACTCCTCCCCGGTGTGCGGCTGTACAACGAGTACGGGCCCGCCGAGGACAGCGTGCTGACCACGGTGGAGCTGGTGGAGCCCGCGGGCCCGGACGGCGACCCCGGTACGCCGGACACGCGGTCCCCGACGGCTTCCGGCGACGCCTCGATCGGCCGCCCGCTGCCGGGCAAGTGGGTGGACCTCCTCGACGACCGGGGCGAGCTGGTGCCGCTCGGCGCCCCGGGGGAACTGTGCGTCGGCGGGGCAGGCCTGGCCCGCGGCTACCTCGGCGACGCGGAGCTGACCGCCGCCCGCTTCGTGACCGGCGCGGTGCGTCCCGGGGAGCGCGTGTACCGCACCGGCGACCTGGCCAGGCGGCTGCCCGACGGGCGTCTGGAGTACCTCGGCCGGGCCGACGACCAGCTGAAGATCCGGGGCAACCGCGTCGAGCCGAACGAGGTGGCCGCCGTCCTCGCCGAAGCCCCCGGCCTGCGCAACGCCGCCGTGCTCCCCGCGCCCGGACCCGACGGCGAAGCGCGCCTGGTGGCCTACGTGGTCGGGGATGCGGACCCGGCGGACCTGCGGCGGCACCTCGCCCAGCGGCTGCCCGCGTACATGGTGCCCGCCGCCTTCGTGCGCCTGCCCGCCCTCCCCGTGGCCGCGGGCGGCAAGCTCGACCGCGGGGCGCTCCCGGCACCGGAGGAGGCGCTGTCCGCCGCCGACCCGCCCGCCGGGGCCCAGCCGTTCACGGAGGCCGAGCGGCATGTCGCGGACGTGTGGTCGCGGGTCCTTGAGCGTCCGGTCACGGATCCGGACGCCAACCTGTTCACGCTGGGCGGGCACAGCCTGGCCGCCGCGCGCATCGCCCACGCCCTGCGGGTCAAGGTGCGCACCGTCTTCGCCTTCCCGAGCGTGGCCGCGCTCACCGCGGCGACGGCCGGGCGGCGCGCCGAGCCCGAGGCGGAGCGGCGCCCCGCGGGCGGGTCCGCGGACGACGGGTTCCTGCCGCTGTCCCGGGCCCAGCGCCGCGTCTGGCTGACGTCACGGCGGGCGGGTTCGGAGACCTTCGTCATCTCCGACCTCGTACGGCTGGGCCGCCGGATCGACGCCGACGCGCTCCGCGGCGCCCTCGGTGCGGTCGTCGAGCGGCAGGACATGCTGCGTGCGCAGGTCCGGCCCCGGGGGACGGAGGCGGAGCTGACCGTCCTCGACCGGTTGCCGGACGGTGTGCCGCTGGTCGTCGTGGAGCTGCCGGGTGCGGACCCCTCGGGCCCGGAGGCCGCCGCCGCGCTGCGGGACGCCCGGCGGACCGGCTTCGCCCTCGACCGGGCGCCGCTGTTCGAACTGCGGCTGCTCACGGGAGTCGTCGGCGGTGATCTGCTCACCGTCACCGCGCACCATCTGATCTACGACGGCGCGAGCGTCGACGTGCTGCTGCGCGACCTCTTCACCGCGTACGAGCAGGCGGTGGCGGGTGAACCGCCCCGGCTGCCCCCGCTCACGTACACCTACCAGGAGTGGGTGCGCGAGGAGCGGGAGTGGCTGGCCGGGCCCGAGGCGGAGCGTGAGGTGGCGTTCTGGCGGGAGCGGCTGCGCGGCCTCGCGGAGAGTCCCGATCCGGTGGACCCCGCCCGGCGCCGCAGCCGCAGGGGCCGGACCGCTCTGGTGCACAGGACCGTGCCCGCGGCCCTGCTCCGCGCCACGGCGGCGACGCCGTTCGCGCAGGTGGTGACCGCGTTCGCCCTCACCGTGCGGCACCACACCCGGGCCACCGACCTCGTCCTCGGTTTCGCAGCGGGGCTCCGTGACCGGCCGGAGGCGGACCAGTTGATCGGCTACCTGGTCAACGCGGTGCCGCTACGGGTCACTTTGGACGACACGGTGACCGGCGCGGAGCTGCTGCCCCGGGTGCAGCGCGGGATCGTCGAGGCGTACGAGCACGCGCGGCTGCCGTTCGACGTCCTCGCGGAACGCCTCGCCCTGCGCGCGCGGCCGGGCCGAAGTCTGCTGCTCGACCTGGGCGTGAGCTGGGAGAACGCGGCGCTGCGGCCCGAGAGCCAGATCGTCGAGGACCTTCTGGCGGACGATCTGCCCGCCACCAGCGACCTGTGGCTGTACGCACGCGTCAAGGGCGATGAGCTGCACCTCGACCTCACCTACGACGACAACCTGCTCGACGAGGCGGAGGCCGGTGCCTACGCCGATCACGTGGCCGCCGTGCTGCGCGGACTGACGGCCGGTCCGACCGTACCGCCGACCGAGCCGACCGTACCGCCGCCCTGTCCCCCGCCACCGGCCGCGAGCCCGGCCCCGAACCCGTCCGCCCCCGGCCCCGTCTGGAGTGACACCCGCTATGACTTCTGACACCGCCCATCGGCACACGGGGGTGGCACGGCCGTGACCGACCTCGATCCGACGCAGCGGCTCTGCGTGCTCTTCGCCGAGGCCCTCGAACTCGACCACGTCACCCCGGACACCGACTTCTTCCTCGCCGGCGGGCACAGCCTGTCCGCCCTGGCCCTCGCCGTGGCCGTGGAGGACGCCTTCCCCGTACGGGTCCGTGTGCGGGACATCTTCGAGTCGGCCACGCCCGGACTCCTCGCAATCCGGCTGGCCGAACTCGGCCCCGGGGGCGCGGAACCCGCCGGTCCCGCCGTACCGCGGAAGCGGCCCGCCGACCCGCTCCCCGGCACCGAGGTGTCCGCGGCGACGCGCTGGCTGTGGCTCGAACGGCAGCGCGCTGACGGCGACTCCGGCGCGTACACGGTGCCCTGCCTCCTTGAGGGCGACGGGCCCCTGGACGCCGACAGGCTCGCGGCCGCGCTGGTCGTCCTCGCCCGGCGCCACCGGGCGCTGCGGACCGTCTTCGTCGAGGCCCACGGGGAGCCGCGGGCCGTGGTCACCGATGACGTGCCGGCGTTGGAGGTGGCCGACCTGCGGGGGCAGGACCCGGGCGAGGAGCGCTTCGCCGCGTGCGTGGACGAGCGGGTCGCTGTGCCGTTCGACCCGGCGACGGGGCCGCTCGTACGGGCCACGGTGTTCCTGCGCCCCGGCGACCGCTGGTCGCTGCTGCTGCTCGCGGACCACCTCGTGTGCGACGGGCGCAGCCTGGAGATCCTCGCCGACCAGCTCGTGGCGGCCTACGCGGACCCGGCGTCGGACGCGGGGCGGCCGCCGGGCGGCGAACCCGCGGAGGGGACGCCCGCGGCCCGCCCCGCCGATCCGCGGGCCGCTCTGGACCACTGGCGGAGCGTGCTCCAGCCGCCCCCGGCGCCGCTGCCGCTGCCCGTGCGCGGTCCGCGGACGGAACCGGCCGGCAGCACGACCGGCATCGCGGCGCGGGAGATCGGCCCGGACGTCCTGCGGCGGCTGACTGACCTGGGCAGGCACCACCACGCGGGCCCGTTCGTCCCGCTGGCCGCCGCCGTCGCGCGCACCCTGGCCGGGCTCACCGGCAGCGCGGACATCTGCCTGGGCACAGCCGTGGACCGCAGGGCCAGGCTCGGCGCCCAGGACGCGGTGGGCTTCCACATCGCGACGGTCCCGCTCCGCCTGAACGTGCGGGACGAGATGTCCGCGGACGACCTCGTACAGCACGTCGCGCGGCGCACGATGGACGCCGTGGACCACAGCGACGTGACCTTCGACGGACTCGTCGCGGCGCTCGACCCGCCCCGCTCCCCCGGACGGATGCCGTTCTTCGACGTCTGGGTGGCGCTCTACCCCCGCATCGACACCGGCCCGCGCCCGCCGGACGGCATCGCGCTGCGCGGCGGGCCGACCCCGTTGCGCGTCGGCATGTTCGAGCTGTCCTTCCAGTGCGTGGAGCACGCGCACGGGATGCGGCTGACGCTCCAGTACGACGCCCTTCGCTACGCCGCGGACACCGCCGAGCGGATGGTCCAGCGGCTCGGCGACGAGGTGGCACGCCTGCTGGGGGACCCCACGGAACCCGTACCCGAGACGGCACCGGCGCACCGGTCCTTCGGCGGCTTCCAGTTCGACGCCTGACCCGAACCCTCGCCCCGCCCATGAGGAGATGAACCATGACGACGTCCATCAAGCCCGAGACCGTGACGGAGCTGCGGCTGACCGAGGCCGAGGCCCGGCAGACCGTCGAACTGACGCTGCGGCTGTCCGAGCAGTACGTGGCGGCCGACGACGAACGGCTGCTCCAGGAACTTCCGTTGCTCACCGACGGCCTGCCGGTCCGCGTCCGGCGTTTCCTGCGGGCGTTCTCCCTGGACCAGGCCCGCGGCTTCTGCGCGGTGAGCGGGCACCTGGTGGACGACGAGCGGATCGGCCCCACCCCGGCACACTGGAAGGACGAGGAGCGGGTCCACCACGAGCTGCCCGAGGAGATACTCGTCCTGCTCTACGGTGCGCTGCTCGGCGAACCCTTCGGCTGGGCCACCCAGCAGGACGGGCACCTGGTCAACGACGTCTTCCCGGTGCGCGAGTACGAGCACGAGCTGCTCGGCACGGGCAGCAGGACACCGCTGACCCTGCACACCGAGGACGCCTTCCACCCGTACCGCGCCGACTACATCATCCTCTCGGCGCTCCGCAATCCGGACTCCGTGCCGGTGACCGTCGCGGAGGCGGACTTCTCCGTACTGCCCGCCGACGTCCTCGACGTCCTCTTCCAGAGCCGTTTCCACATCGTCCCCGACAAGTCCCACCTGCCGGAGAACAACACGGTGCGCACCGAGGAGGACCGGATGGTCTTCGAGAACATCGCGCGGCTCATCGACGGGCTCGGCCCGGTGCCCGTGCTGACCGGCTCCCGGGCCCATCCCCTGCTGTGCTTCGACGCGACGCACATGTCGGCGCCGCCGGAGGACCCCGAGGCCGTCCGCGCCTTCGCCGCGGCCTCCGAGCTGCTGGACGCCAACCTGACGGACTGCGCCCTTGAGCCGGGCAGTTGCGTCTTCATGAACAACCACCGGGTGGTGCACAGCCGTACCGCCTTCCAGGCGCGCTACGACGGCACGGACCGCTGGCTCAAGCGTGTCAACGTCACCCACGATCTGCGCAGGTCCGCCGCCATGCGTAGATCCGTCGGCTCCCGTCTGATCGGCTAGCGGACGGCTCCGCGCACCGGGACGGCCCCGGCCCTTGTGGGCCGGGGCCGTAGCCGTGCACGGGCGTGGTGACCGTCCGGGTTCCGGACTACCGTCCGGATTCCGGATCGGCCTTGCGGACCAGTTCGGCGACCTCGCCGACCGTGGGCGTCAGGAAGAAGTCGCCCAGGTCCACGCTCACGCCCAGCCGCTTCTCGATGGCGTCGAGGACCGAGATGGCGAGCAGGCTGTGCCCGCCCTCGTCGAAGAAGTCGACGTCGGGGCCGATGGGGCCGGAGGCGAGGACTTCCTCGAAGATGCTCGCGACCGCCGCCTCCAAGCCCTCGCCACCCGGGGGCACTTGCTCCGGAGCCGGAGCCGTGGCCGAGTCCGAAGCCGGGCTCGTCTCTGCCAGACGGATCAGGGCGCCCCGGTCGATCTTGCCGCTCACCATCCGCGGCAGCTCGTCGACGAGAGTGATGGACGTCGGGACCATCGCGGGCGGCAGTGCGGTACCGGCCCGTGCCCGAATCTCCTCCACGGTGGTGTCCACGGCCTTCATCCAGGCGGCCAGCGCCGGCGCGCCGTCGGGGCCGTTCACCACGGCGACGGCCGCTTGCAGGACTCCCGGCAGCACCCCGAGCACGCTCTCCACTTCGCCCTGCTCCACCCGGTGGCCGCGGATCTTCACCTGGTCGTCGGCCCGCCCGGCGAACTCCAGCATGCCGTCGGGGCGCCACCAGACGAGGTCCCCGGTGCGGTAGCGGCGGCCACCCGGCGCCTCGGGGTCGGCGACGAACGCCCGCGCCGTCAGCTCGGGACGGTCCCGGTATCCGTCCGCCAGGCCGTGCCCCGCCAGCCTGAGCTCCCCGACGAAACCGGCCGGCAGTGCGCGGCCGTCGGCACCGGTCACGGTGGCGACGGTGTTGCTGATGGGCCACCCGATCGGCACGCCTGGCCCGGCGTCGATGCCGTGGTCGAACGCGGTCGCGCCGACCGAGCACTCCGTAGGGCCGTATTCGTTGATCAGCCTGACCCCGGCGAGCAGCTCATGGTGACGGCGCACCAGGTCGGGCGTGGTGGCCTCGCCCGCGACCGTGATGGCGCGCAAGGAGCCCGCGGCGCGCGGAAGTTCGTCCAGCAGGACCCGGTAGAGGCTGGGCACCGTCGTCATATGGGTGATGCGGTGCTGTTCCGCCAGCTCGGCCAGTTGACGCGGCACCAGCCTGTGCGTGTCCGCGAGGACGAGGAGCCCGCCGGAGGCCAGCACCGGGAAGAGGTCGGCCATCGAGCTGTCGAAGGCCAGCGAAGGCAGTTGCAGCACGCGGGTGTCGTGGTCGAGGCCGTGGTTGCGCAGCTTCCAGTGCACGTAGCTCGCGATGGCGCGGTGCCGGATCTCGACGCCCTTGGGCCGGCCTGTCGATCCCGAGGTGTACACCACGTACGCGAGGTCGTCCGGGAGCGGCCCGGTCCGGTCGGTCCGGTCGGTCCGGTCGGTCGGGTCGGTCCGGTCGGTCGGGTCGGCCTGCTCGACGGCCGCGGGAGCGCCCGTGTCACCGCCGGTCACGGCCGCCATGTCGATCACCGGGGCGGTGAGCCCGTCGGGCAGCGCGTGGAGCATGTCGGGCGCGACGAGAACGGCTCCGCACGCGGCGTCGTCGAGGATTTCCGCCAGCCTCGCGGCCGGTGAACGGGGGTCCAGCGGCACATAGGCCGCGCCCGCGAGCAGCGTGCCGGTGATCGCCGGGACGGCGTGGACCGACTTGCCGGTGAGCACGCCCACCCGCTGTCCGCGCCCGATCCCCGAGGCGTGCAGCCGGTTCGCCACGGCCTCGGTGGCCCGCCAGAACTCGCGGTACGTCAGGGTCCGGGCACCGGCGACGACCGCCGTGCGGTCCGGATACGCGTGGACCGCTTCCTCGATGGGGGCGATGAGCGTCGTCGTGACGCCCTCCGGTTCGAAGCCGCGCCGGCCGAAATCGGTCGCCGCGGCCATGTCGTCCGCTGTGGCCCGCGGCAGGTCCGCGACGGCGTCGTGGGGGTCGGTGAATCCGGCCAGTACGCGGTCCACCGACCGCAGCAGGACCTCCAGGAACCATGCCTCGGCGCGCTCGGGACCGGCCTCGGCCACGAGCTCACGGCCACCGTCCGCGCCGGGTTCGCCCAGCGTCAGTTCGATGGTGTCGCGCCGGGCCGCGGGGGCGGCGGCCGTACCGACCCGGGCCGAGCGGACCAGCACGGCGCCCGCGAGCGCCGCGTCCTCGCCGTCCGCCGCGGGTGCCGACCGCAGCGCCGCGTCGACGGCCCTGACCAGGTCGGCGACGGTGGCCGGTGCCGCCGTGCCGATCCCGCAGAGCACCGGCCCCGACGGGCCGGACACGGCCACCACCGGCTCGTCGGTGTGCTCCGCCGAACCGATCACCACCGTGGCCGCCGCGGTGAGGCCGACCAGTTCCTCCAGTGGCCGTCCGCCGGAGACCTTGGCCAGGCCGTCGGCGGCGGCCCCGGTCAGCAGGAGCCGGGCCCGGGCGCGCGCGGAGTGCGCGGGGCCCAGGCGTCGCGGGCGGACAGTGGTGGCGGGCACAGCAGAGTCGGACGTCATGCGCACCTTCCCTTGCTCGGGGATCAATGGAGACAACAGCCCGTGGGCCGCGCGGTGTTCGGCGCGACGTCCGAGGCGCGGCCCTGCTTCGGGCGACGCGTCGTGCGGTTGCGGACATGGCGGAGCCACCCGCTGACACCACGGGGTGCTTATGCACTTGTGTCGTGTCGGATCACGGGTGGCTCGGGTACTCGTCCGCCCGGCTGCCGGCCGGGCCGTCGCGTCGCGTCAGCCGCGCTTCGCGATCATGTTGGCCATGCCTTCCTTGCCCTGCGCCTTCAGCGCCTTGAGCCGGTCCTGACGCAGCCGGGCGTCGCTCCGCGAGGCGATCCACTGGTTCTCGCGGACCAGCTTGCGGTAGCTGTCGAGGCGGCGCTGCTGGAGCATGCCGTCCTCGATGGCCCGGACGACGGCGCAGCCGGGCTCGGCGACGTGCTCGCAGTCGCGGAAGCGGCACTCCTCGGCGAGTTCCTCGATCTCCGAGAACGTCTGCTGAAGGCCGTCGGAGGCGTCGTACATGCCCACACCGCGGATACCGGGCGTGTCGATCAGCACGCCGCCGCCCGGCAGGGGCAGCAGCTCCCGGGTCGTGGTGGTGTGGCGGCCCTTGCCGTCGCTCCTGGTCTTCTGGACCTCCATCACGGAGCCGCCCAGGAGTGCGTTGGCGATGGTGGACTTGCCCGCGCCGGACTGTCCTACCAGGACGCTCGTCCCCGTCAGCATGGCGGCGAGGATGTCCATGCCGTCGTCGGTCGTGGCGCTGACGACCAGGACGTCCACTCCGGGCGCGGCCTGTTCGACCGTCTCGCGGACGCTCTCCGCGTCCGACGAGAGGTCGGACTTGGTCAGGATCATGACCGGCTGTGCGCCGCTCTCCCACGCGAGGGCGAGGAAGCGCTCGATGCGGCCGAGGTCGGGCTCGGTGTCCAGGGCCACGACGACGCCGACGGTGTCGACGTTGGCCGCGAGCACCTGGCCCTCCGAGCGCTGCGACGCGCTGGAGCGGACCATGGCCGTGCGCCGCGGCAGGAGCGCCTTGACGAACGTGCCGGCGGCGCTGATCGAGACGCCCACCCAGTCGCCCGTACAGGGCATCTTCGTCGGGTCGGAGTCGGCGACGGGGCCGGTGTCGGCGTGGACGACGGTGACGTCGGAGTCACCGTCGACGATCACGACGTCGCAGCGGCCCCGGTCGACCCGGGTGACCCGGCCGGGCACGCACGAGGCGTCGGCCAGCGAGGCGAAGTGGTCGTTGAGTTCGGGGGTCCAACCGTAGGCCTCCAACGGCCGCGGGTAGATCGAATCGGCCGATGACGATGAGTGACGCAACGCGATGAGCCCTTCGGGAGGCGTTTCCGGCCGGGTGGACGCAAGTCGGGGTTGCACCGGCTGCTGGACTGGGATGGGGGGATGGGCTGCTCTGGGGAGCGCCGCTGTGCGGTGGCGACATGGGGGCCGCCCCCGCTTCGACCGACTCCGACGCACCAGGCACTGAATGCCGTTGACGCTACGACAGCCATGGGCGGCCCGCAACACCTTTCCTCGGCGTTCGGCTTGAACTCCCTGGTCAGGTGCGCAAGTTCACCCTGTTCGACCGCCGAGAGCCCATACGCCGGTGACGCGGCGGCCGCCGGACGCAGGACACTCCGAGCGGAGGGAGGGCGGCGGGGCCCGGCCCCGACCGCCTTTCCCCGGGCACTGCTCGCGCACTGCCGGGCCGCCCCCTGGCTACCGCGCGACCGCCGCGGGGACCCGGTAGAGCCCGCGCATCTCCTCTTCGAGGGCCTTGACCTCGTCCAGGCGGGGCCGGCTCTTGGGCGTGAACAGGCCGTCCTTCTCCCAGCGTTCGGGTTCCAGGCTCAGAGCCGCCACATTGAGCCAGCCCCGGCCGCGGATCTCCTCAAGGCGCTCGGGCAGCGCGTCCTCCAGCGCCAGGTAGAAGATGACGTGAGCCAGCTCCTCGATCCGCTCCAGACCATCGCGCACACTGGTCAGGACCGTGCCGAAGTCCGGCGTCCCAGCGCTGGGCAGGTTCTGGGTGAACAGCCGCGCCAGCGTCGGCAGATCGTCGTAATAGTCGATGTAGTCGAACGCGAACACCCCGCGATAGCGCCGCGCCCAGCTCTGGAACAGATTCATGATGGTGCCCTGCGTCGCCACCGCGTGCGCGCCCAGCGCGCTCAGCGTCGTACTCGCCGACTCGTCCAGGAACGTCCTGCCGTAGAACTGGGGGTCGGAGAACGCCCAGCCCACGTAGTAGTCCCACACCGTCTTCAGCGACATGATCACCGCGTTGTCGTGGAAGACGTACGAGCCCTGGATGTTCATCGTCAGCCCCTCGGCCAACGACAGGAACCAGCGGTTGGCGTACCGCACGAAGCCCTCGTCGAACGATTCCGCCGAGTCCCGCCCGATCATCTCCGTCACGAAACTGTTCGCGTATCCGATCAGGTTCGAACCGACCGAATAGTAGGGATCGGCGAAGACCGCGGCATCTCCCACACACGCCCAGCGGTCAGCCGAGAACACCTGCTGCGACGAGTGGCTGTAGTTCTTCAGCACCCGGAAATCCAGCACCGGCAGCTCGCGAATGGCCGGATCGAACCCCGGCACCCGCTCCACCACGAAGTCGATGGCCTTCTCGATCCGGTTGAACTTCGTCACCGGGTGCAGGTCATCGCTGACCACGATCCCCACACTGGTGTGATCCGGGGCCAGCGGAATCGCCCACACCCAACCGCCCTCGAACATGAAGTGGTTGGTGGAGTTCCAGCGCGGCTCACTTATCCGCTCGTGCCAGGCCGTGTGCTCCTCGGCGACCACCTCGTCGGTGTCAAGACGCCCCTCCAGACGGAACCACACCGAGTTGTGCGGCCGCGGATACCGCTTCGTCAGGTCCAGCTTGCGCTGCAACAGCCGGTGCCTGCCCGTGGCGTCCACCACCCAGCGGCAGGTCACCGACACCGGTTCCCCCTCGCCCTCGGCCACGGGCTGGTACGTCACCCGGTGCGGTGCCTCCCCCTCCCCCAGCTCGATGTCCGAGACCTTCACACCCTGCGTCAGCTCGGCGCCCGCGCCCTGCGCGACCACCCGCAGATGCTCCTCCAGCGAGCCCCGGTTCAGCTGATAGGACTTCGCCGGCAGGAACCGGTTCACCCCGAACTCCGACTCCTGGTGCAGTGCCTCGCCGTCCCCGTAGAAATAGCGCAGGCCCAGCTTCTCCAGCTGGAACTCCTCCAGGTAGTCGCGCAGACCGATCACCTCGGCGAAGTAGTACGCCCCCACCTCGACCGACGACTCACCCACCTTGAACGCCGACAGCGGGATCGGTGACCGCTCGCGCTCGCACACCAGCACCGACAGCGCCGGATACGCGTCCCTGAGCTGCTTGGCCAGACACAGCCCGGCCAGCCCCCCGCCCGCGATGACCACGTCGTAGTCGACACCGGTGAATGTGGAATCCGTACCACGCTTGCCGCTCAAGATGTACCCGCCTCGTTGATCCGTCGGTTCTGGATGGTGAGGGCCAGACTCCGTATGGTCCGGTCCGTGTAGACAGCCGAGTTGTCCAGCTGGACGCCGAGCCGCTCCTCCACGCCGGATACGAGATCCATCACGCTGAGGGAGTCTCCGCCGAGGTCGAAGAAGTCGTCGTCCAGACCGATGCGCAGGGGTGCGAACAGCTTCTGCCAGATTTCCAGGAGGACGGCCTCCGTCTCCGTCGCCGGTTCGGGACCGGCGCCGCGCCGGCCGGTGGCCTCCTCGTACAGCGCGGCCAGGGCCGCTTCGTCGACCTTGCCGTGGCCGGTGAGCGGCACGGTGTCGACCGGGATGAACGCCGAGGGCACCATGTACTCCGGCAGGTCGTCCTGGGCCAGCGCGGTCAGCCGGTCGAGGTCCCGGGCCGTGGGGCCCTGGACGAAGGCCACCAGGAGCGGTGTGCCGGACTCCGTGCCGTGCCGCATGAGGTGGACGTGGCCGACCGCGGGGTCCTTGGAGAGGACCGTGGCCACATGGCCCAGTTCCACCCGCCGGCCGCGGATCTTCACCTGGCCGTCACGGCGCTCGATGAACTGGAGGTCGCCGCTCTCCAGCAGGCGGACGATGTCCCCGGTCCGGTACACGCGCTTCCCCGCGGCCGGGGGCCCGGACGGCGTGAAGAACCGCTCCGCGGTCAGCTCCGGATTGCCCAGGTACCCGCGGGCCAGGCGCGCTCCGGCGAGGTGGAGCTCCCCGGTCCCGCCCGGTTCCACGGGCGCTCCGTCCTCGTCGAGGACGAACGCCTCGGTGTGGTCGACCGGCTTGCCGATGAGCACGCTCTCGTCGGTGGCGGCGAGGGGGTGGACCGTGGAGCAGACCGCGTTCTCCGAGGGGCCGTACTCGTTGAACAGGCCTACCTCGGGGAGCCGTCGGTAATGCTCCTTCGTCAGGCTCGACGTGAACCACTCCCCGGCGACCGTCACGCACCGCAGGCTCCGCAGCCGCTGGGCGTCCATGGCTCCCAGGAGGCGCTTGTACAGCACGGGAGTGATCAGGAAGTGGGTGACGCCCGCGCTCTCCATGAGACCGGTCAGATAGCGCCGGTCGGTGATGCGGTCCCTGCGGGGCAGGACCAGGCGCGTACCGGTGGTCAGGGAGCAGAAGGTGTCCGCCACGGAGCTGTCGAAGGACGGCCGCGGAATTGCCAGATTCACGGCGTCCGTGCCGAAACCGTAGTAAGAATTGCGCCACGTCAGAGTATTGACGATCGCGTGGTGTTCGACGGCTATGCCCTTGGGTGTCCCGGTCGTTCCCGACGTATAGATCACATACGCCAGGTCGGACGGCGTGGCCACCGGTTCGGGGTCGGATTCGGGGGTTTCGAGTGTGTCGGTCATGACGTCGATGACGAAGAGTTCACCGTCGAAGAACACCGCTCCGGCCGCCGCCGACGATTCGATCACCATCGCCCTCGGCGCCACGTCCTCGATGATCCGCTGCGTCACGCCCGGCGGATTGTCGGGATCGAGGGGGACATAGGCGCCGCCTGCCTTGAGGACGGCCAGTTCGGCGATGATCACGTCCGGCGGGTGCCTGACCAGGAGCGCCACCCGGTCGTCCGGCCGGACTCCGCCGGTCTCCCGCAGGTGGTGTGCCAGTCTGTTGGCGCGGCGGTTGAGTTCGCCGTAGCTCAAGAATTCGCCTTCGAATTCCAGGGCAATGTTTCCCGGGACGTTTCTGGCACATTCCTCAAAAAGGAAAGTCAGGGTCTTCGGATCGTCACGGTTCGTGGACAAACGTCCCCCTGCGGAATTGTCGTGAATTCTCGACTCGCGTAGCCTAGCCCCCACCGAACGGGTGATCAAGGGGGCCTTTAATTCATTCTTCGGCGTCATTCCGGCAGTACGGTCCTACGCCCAAACACCCGAAGATCGGTGCGCCCTAACGGTCGAGAGCACGGACGAGTGCGCCGGTCGTCGCGGCCCGTGCCGTCTGGGGAAAGAAGTGGCCGCCCGGTATCCGTACGACCTCGAACGGTCCCGCGCAGAGCGCCCGCCAGGTCTCCGCCTCCTCGGCCGTCACCACGGGGTCCTCGTCCCCGTACATCACCGTGACCGGGGTGGTGATGTACGGCTGCGCGGACGGCGGCCGGTAGTCCACCTGGGCGGTGAAGTCCGCGCGCAGCACCGGGAAGAGCCATTCGCGGAACCCGGGCCGGCTGAGCCCGGCGGGATCGGCGCCGAGCCGCTTCCAGACCAGTTCGATCTCGTGGTCGTCCACGGGCCGCTCCATCCGCGTCGTCCCGGGGGCGGCCGCCGCCAGGACCACCAGCCGCGTCGGCGGGCGCCCCGCCAGCGTCAGCCGGTGTGTCAGTTCGCAGGCCAGGACGGCGCCGAAGCTGTGCCCGACCAGGACCAGCGGGTCCGGGAGTGCGAGCACGCTCGGCAGCACGTCGTCCATCAGCTCGTCCACGGAACTGAGCGGCGTCTCCCGGCCGCGCTCCTCACGCCCCGGTCCCACGTGGGCGTAGAGATCGAGCTCGTCGGGGAGCAGCCGGCGCCAGGAGGCGAAGCCGGTCGCTCCCCCGCCCGCGCACGGGAAGCAGACCAGGGCGGCGCGGGCCCCGTCGCCCGCGCCGGGACTCGGGTCCGTGCTCGGATTCGTCCTCGGGTTCACACCCGGATTCGTGCTCGGGTTCACACCCGGATTCGTGCTCGGCTTCGTACTCGGTGGACCGAAGCGGCGCAGCGGCGCGCTGCCGCGCCCGGCGTTGCTCTGCATGTACGCACCACCCAAGGGGATTCGCGACGGGCACAGCGGGGAGGGACGGAGCGGGGCCCCGAGGGTTACGGCGCCGCCGGTGTGACGACGGGCCAGGTGCGCTCGCCCCGGTCGCGGAGCAGTTCGGCGGTGATGCCGCGTTCCGCGCTGAGCTCGGTGAGGACGCCGGCCTGCTGGACGGGCTCGGCCTCCGGGTCGTATTCGGAGCCGGTGAGGTGCTTGAGCCAGGGTTCGAGGCCCATGGCGTAGGCGTAGACGTGGCGGGCGTTGAGCTGCTTGGCGAGCTGGTCGGCCTGGGCGGCGTTGCTGCCCTTGAGCCGGCGGCCCGCGTTGTGCTCGCGGGACAGCTTCTTCTCGAGGAGCGGCCCGTACAGCCAGTTGAGGGGGGCTCCGACGCATTCGAGGCCGATGAAGAGCGCGTCGAGCGGTGTCTCGGCGAGGCCGGGGATGTTGTCGTACAGCGCGGGTTCGAGCGGCGTGATGTCGGTGGCGAAGAGCAGCCTGCGGCCGCCGGCCCGGACGAGAGGCACCATCTTGGTGCGGATGTCGAGGTCCGCGTGTTCGCCCACGAAGGGCAGGGCGGTGACCTCGGCCTGGTCGGCTATGCGGTAGGTCTCCAGTTCGGACAGCTCCCGCACGTCGCCGAAGCCGAGGGCTTGCAGCATCGTCTTCAGGCTGGGGTCGGCCAGCGAGCCGCCCGAGGCACGGGGGACGACGATCGTGCCGATGCGGGCGCGGAGTTGGAGGAGGGTCTCCAGGGAGAAGTGGTCGGAGTGGAAGTGGCTGATGACGACGGCGTCGATGTGCCGCGGGAGATCCTCGATGGTGTAGTGCTCGTGGCCGTCGCCGGCGTAGCCGAGGAGGGGGTCGAGGAGGACGGAGGCGCCCCCGGTCTCGATGAGCACGGACGCGTGGTTGAGGTAGCGCACCCTGACCTCGTCGGGCGGGGGCGGGGTGTGGGGCGTCGGCGGGATCTCGTGGAAGAGCGCGGCGAAGGCGGGGAGTTCGGCGTCGGCGACACCGAGGCGCTCCGCGAGGAGCGGGACGTCGACCGGATCGAGGCGCGCCGCGAACAGTTCGTCCCACAGCGGGGAGTCGAAGGGCAGGTCGATGTCCAGGCGGTCGGGGCGGGGAAGGACCGGGCTGCTGTACACGAAGGGCTGGGGGCTCGGCGCGGCGGTGAGGGAGACGCACTGGCCGTGGCGCTCGTAGGCCGGGGAGGTGTACATCAGCGACTCGAAGAAGCGGAACGTGGGCCGGTGAGCGGTGTCGTAGACGAGCTCGACGCGCCCGCGGAGCGAGTCGGGGACCAGGGGGTAGAGGGGCTCCATCGGTCCGCCGAGGGCCTTCTCCCCCAGCAGCGCGCGGAGTTCGTCGATGTCGTCGGCGAGCCGCAGCCTGGCCTGGCCGTCCTTGGCCATGGTCTCGCGGACGGCCTGGATGTCGTCGTGGGAGGCGCCCTGCGGGTCGAGGAAGGGCGCGCCGTAGCGGTGGGGGTCCGCGATGACCGACTCGTGGATGTGCGGGGCCTTCAGGTAGCTGTCCACGATGGGCAGGAGGCGGTCCCGCAGGTTGAGGGCGCCGGTGTGGGGTGCCAGGAGATAGGGCCACGCGTACCAGCGGTGCAGCAGGGGCTGAGCGACCACGGACGGGCGAAGGTACAGCTTCTGGTGTGCCGGCACGGTACTTCCCTCACTGTCGATGTTGTCGGTGGGTGGGGACGGTTCGCGGCATGGGCGTACGTGCGCGCGTCACTGAGGGGACGCAGGGCCGGGGGGTGTGCGGCCTGGTCCAGGAGGAGAGGTTCGGGGCACCGGGGGGTGGGAGCGGTCGTGGGGGGACGGGTCGGTCAGCTCCTTTACGCACCGTCGCGGATGTCTACCACAGACAGCAGTTTCCGAATCCACTGATTTCGGCGGGCAGTTGAGCAGCGATCACATCGATGGATGTATCTCTAACTTTGATCCCCCGAATGGTTCAAGAAGAACGTAAAGTGACATGGATTACATGGAGCAGGGCCACGCATTCGTGCTTCAATCAGCCCTCTTCGGGCCCTGTCAGGGCGTTGCCCGGCCACCACGGGCGAAGTCGCGCCGACAGGAAACGGCGTTCCGTACCTGCCCGTTGATTACTTCGGCGCACAACTGGACATGAATCTCCGGTTACGCACTTCGGCGCCGCCGGTATCGCGGGGTATCGCGGGCAGTTGTCGGGGCCGGCCTCGGTGAGCGGAACGTCAGCGCACTCGTCCCCGGGGTTTGAGCGGCACGGGCGGCAGCTCGGGTGCGGCCAGCGGATCTCCGTCGTACCCCTTCACTTCACCGAATCGCGCCCCATTCATCCAGTCCGCGCGCGCCTGGGCGATATCGTCCTGCGACCTGCCGACGAAGTTCCACCACATCACCAGCTCCTCCTCGAACGGCTCGCCGCCCAGGAGCATCAGGGAGGCGTCCGACGCGGCGCGCAGCGGAAGTCCGGTGCGGCCGCAGCCCAGATAGAGCATGGAGCCGGGCAGTACGGGGACGCCGTCGACGTGGGCCTCGCCCGACATGGAGAGGACGGCGTACTCGAAGTCCGGCTCCAGCGGGAGGCATACGTCCGCGCCGTCGGACAGCGTGAGGTCGGCGCCGACGATCGGTGTGTACGCCGTACCGGGTGAGCGCGCCCCGTCCAGGCCGCCCAGGATCAGCGTCGCCGTCAGGCCCGGGGCGGTGACCCGCGGGAGCTCCGCGTGGTGCTCGAAGCGCGGGTCCGTGTGGCGGTCGCCGCCGGGCAGGGCGACCCACAGCTGTGCGCCGTGCAGCAGGCGCGCGTGCCCTCGCGGGCTCTCCTCGGAGTGGGAGATCGCCCGGCCCGAGGTCATCAGGCCGAGCTCCCGGGGGCGGATGGTCCGCACGCTGCCGGTGGAGTCGCGGTGCAGGACCTCGCCCTCGTGCAGCCAGCTCACGGTCTGTAGACCCATGTGCGGATGGGGCGGGACCTGCATGCCGGGCTCATCGGCGATGTCATCGGGGCCGTAGTGGTCAACGAAGCACCAGGCGCCGACCATGCGCCGGCCGAGGTTGGGCAGCAGGCGGCGGACCTCCGTGGACTCGCCGAGCCTGATCTGCCGGGGGCTGAGGAGTTCGCGCACCGGTTCGGCGACGACGAAGCCCCGGCCGCCGCACCGGGTCGGGACCGCCTCGCGGGCAAGATTGCTCATGCCGCACAACCTAGTCCCGCCGGGTTCGGGACGGCAGTCATGGCGCGGCACCACGCGGGTGCGTCGTATGCCCGAGGGCCCCGTCAGGACCGGCCGGAATGCGCCGGCGCAAGGATGGGTTACAGGGGGCGAAGGAGGCAGACAGTGGAGATGACCTATTACGACCACGGGACGGCGGCGGAGCGCTGGGAGCGCGCGCGGCAGTTCTTCGACGCCAAGGAGTACGCGACGGCGGCGCGCATCCTCGACGCGCTGGCCGACGAGGTGCCCGAGCAGGTCGCCCCGCGTCTGCTGCTCGCCCGCGCCTACTACCACTCCGCTCAGCTGCGGCGTGCCGAGACGGAGCTGCGCAAGGTGATCGATCTCGACCCGGTCGAGGGCTACGCCCGGCTCATGCTGGGCCGCACCCTGCAACGGCAGAGCAGGGCGGCCGAGGCGGCGCCGCAGCTGCGGATGGCCGCGGCGCTGAACGGCGACTTCACCGAGGACGAGGCTCGGATCTGAGGTCCCGCACGGCACGACGAGGCCCCCGCGGGCCCACCGCTCGCGGGGGCCTTCGCCGTCGCGTCGCCCGGTTCGCGGCGGGGCCCGGCGTATCGTCGCCGCCACGAGCGACCGTGACCGCGATGCGAGGGCGAGGGCCGAGATGCGGAAAGTCGTGTGGGCGATGTCCGTCTCCTTGGACGGCTTCATGGAGGGGCCGGACCGCGAGATCGACTGGCACCTGGTCGACGACGAGCTGCACCGGCACTTCAACGAGGAGACCGCGGCGATGGGCGCGTTCCTCGACGGCCGTGTCACCTGGGAGCTGATGGCCGGCTTCTGGCCGACCGCCGACCAGCATCCGTCGAGCGAGGCCGAGGCGGAGTTCGCGGGCATCTGGCGGTCGAAGCCCAAGTACGTCTTCTCGCGCACCCTGAAGGAGGCGGGCTGGGGCACCACGATCCTGCGCGAGGTGGTGCCCGAGGAGATCCGCGCGCTCAAGGAGCGGGCCGACGGGGATCTCGGCCTCGGCGGGGCCGAACTGGCCTCGTCGTTCCTGCGCCTCGGCCTGGTCGACGAGATCCACACCTACGTCCACCCCATCGTCCTCGGCGGCGGCAGAGCCATGTTCCGGGCGCCGGTCCCCCGGGCCCACCTGCGGCTCGCGGACACCCGGACCTTCGGCAACGGCGTCGTGCGGCTCCGCCACCTGGTCCTCAACTAATGCGCTTTAGCGCCGCCTTGCCCTAGCGATTGCGGCTGTCTCCCCGTAAGAATTGCGGCGACTTCGATCCAGGGGAGAGATGAGCATGAAGAGGCGCAGCGTCCTGCTCGCGGCACTGGCATTCACCGCCGCGTCCGGCGGTACGGCCATGGCGGCGAGAAAGCCGGCCGCGGCGGCGAAACGTGTGGTCGTCTATTACCAGACGCAGTACACGAACGGCACCTACGTCTCGCCGCTCGCGCTCACCGAGCACCGCACCGGCGTGACGGACGTGCTGGTCGCGGCGGTGCACATCAACGACCTGGGCGGCCCGTACGCCCCCGTCCATCTCAACGACGACCCGCCGAACGCGGCCAAGTTCGACCGCATGTGGGCCGACCTGAAGACGCTGCAAGGCCAGGGCGTGCACGTGCTCGCGATGGTCGGTGGCGCGGCGCCGGGCAGCTTCACGCGGCTCGACGAGGAATTCGACACGTATTACCCGTTGCTGCGGGACTTCATCCGGGAGTACGGGCTCGACGGTGTCGACCTCGACGTCGAGGAGGACATGTCGCTCGCCGGAATCGAGCGCGTCATCAGAGCCCTCCGTGCCGACTTCGGCGCCGGATTCCTCATTACGCTCGCGCCGGTCGGCAGTGCGCTCAGCGGCGGCGGAAATCTCTCCGGATTCGACTACGACGCCCTTTACCGCAGCCGCGGCGGTGACATCGCGTGGTTCAACGCCCAGTTCTACAACGGCTGGGGCCGCATGAGCTCGACGTCCAGTTACGACGCCATCATCGCGCGCGGCCTGATACCCGCCGACAAGGTGGTGGCGGGCACGCTGACCTCGCCGGCCAACGGCGGCAGCGGCTATGTCGACATGGCGACGCTCAAGTCGACGCTGGGGAAGCTCGCCTCGAAGCACCCAGGGTTCGGGGGCGTGGCCGGCTGGGAGTACTTCAACTCCGAGCCCGGCGGCACGGCCGCGCCCTGGAAGTGGGCCGCCGAGGTCTCCTCGGCGCTGACGGCACGCCGCTGAGCGTGCTCCGTCAGGCCCACAGGGCCTCGGCGACGGCCACCCCCACGAAGGCCGCGCCGAGGCCCGCGCCGACGCTGCCGAGCGCGTTGGCCACCGCGGAGAACCCGGCACCGGTCTCGGCGAGCCGCAGCGTCTCGTAGGAGAAGGTCGAGTACGTGGTCAGGGCCCCGCACAGTCCGGTGCCGAGGAAGAGCTCCAGGTGCGAGGAGGCGGCCCCGGCGGTGACGGCTCCGGTGAGGACCCCGAGGATCAGGGAGCCCGCCACGTTCACGCCGAGGGTTCCCCAGGGGAAGGCGGTGTTCAGCCGCGTCCGGACCGCGCGGTCGGTGAGGTAGCGCAGGGGCGCGCCGATCATCGCCCCGGCGATGACGAACAGCCAGTTCATCCGCGCACCGCCCGCACGAGGCGGCGCGTCGTCCACGCCGCGCCCCACACCGCCAGGAGCGCCGCGGCGAGGGTCAGCGCCAGATAGGCGAGGCCCGTGCGGACGTGGCCGCCGTCGACCAGGCGTTCGATGTCCGTGGCGTACGTCGAGAACGTGGTGAAGCCGCCGAGCACCCCCGTACCGAAGAACGGTCTCAGCAGGGGGTGCGCCGGCCACACGTCGGTGATCAGGACCATGAAGGCGCCGATGACCGCGCAGCCGACGGCGTTCACCACGAGCGTCCACCAGGGGAAGGCGTCGTCGGCGGCCGGCCAGAGGAGGGAGGTGCCGTAGCGGGCGGAGGCTCCGACGGCACCGCCCACGGCCACCGCCGCGAGGATCTTTCCCTGGCCGCGTGTGAGGCCCTGCCGCGGCTCGGGGCCGATGGAATCGATGTCCGGGTCAATGGGTTCCGCGGCCGTTCCGGGGCGTCTGGTTCCGGGGCGTCCGGTTGCCCTGGGCATGTTCCTCCTACTCGCATGCGCCCGTCGTCGGGCGCGCTCGTACGCAAGTAGGGACCGTTGGCGGCATCCTTCGCCGCGGTTCGGGTACGGCGGGCCCCACCGCCGCGCGGCTGCCCCCCGAGGGGGACCGCCGCTGTCATCAGGCTACCTTTCGCCCCGGGAGCGGCCCGACCGGACGGGACGGTCAGCCGCGGTACGTCTCCAGGAGCCGCAGCCACACCTCGCTGATCGTGGGGTAGGCGGGGACCGCGTGCCACAGGCGGTCGACCGGGATCTCCCCGGCCACCGCCATCGTCGCCGAGTGGATCAGCTCGCCCACTCCGGGGCCGACGAAGGTGACGCCGAGCAGTACCTCGCGGTCGAGGTCGACGACCATGCGGGCGCGTCCGCGGTAGCCGTCCGCGTAGAGGCCCGCGCCCGCGACGCCGGACATGTCGTAGTCGACGGCGCGCACCCGGCGGCCCGCGGACTCCGCCTCCGCGAGGGTCAGGCCCGCCGACGCGGCCTCGGGGTCGGTGAAGACGACCTGCGGGACGGCGTCGTGATCGGCGGTGGCCGCGTGCGCGCCCCAGCGGTCGCTCTCCAGGATCGGCACGCCCTGGGCGCGGGCGGCGATGGCGGCGCCCGCGACGCGCGCCTGGTACTTGCCCTGGTGGGTGAGGAGCGCCCGGTGGTTCACGTCGCCCACCGCGTAGAGCCAGTCGCTGCCCGTCACGCGCAGGCTCTCGTCGACGTCGAGCCACGAGCCGGGCCGCAGGCCGACGCTCTCCAGGCCGATGTCGTCCGTGCGCGGCGCGCGGCCGGTGGCGAAGAGGATCTCGTCCGCCTCCAGGGTCGAGACGTCGTCGAGGGTGGCCCTGACCGTGCCGCTCTCGCGGGTGACGGCGGTGACCGAGACGCCGGTGCGGACGTCCGCGCCCGCCTCGGTGAGGGCCTCGCGCACCAGCTCGCCCGCGAACGGCTCCATGCGCGGGAGCAGCCCTTCGCCGCGCACCAGCATCGTCACCTCGGAGCCGAGCGCCCGCCAGGCGGTGGCCATCTCGACGGCGACGACGCCACCGCCGACCACCAGCAGGCGGCCGGGCACGTGATCGGCCGCGGTGGCCTCGCGGCTGGTCCACGGCTTGACGTCGGCGAGCCCCGGCAGATCGGGCAGGGCGGCGCGGGTCCCGGTGCAGACGGCCACCGCGTGGCGCGCCTCGATGATCTGCTCGGTGCCGTCCGTGCCGGTCACCGAGACCTTGCGCGGCCCGGCGACGCGCCCGTGGCCCCGGTACAGCTCGACGCCGACACCCTCCAGCCATCCGACCTGGCCGTCGTCCTTCCAGTTCGAGGTGTAGTAGTCGCGGTGGGCGAGGACCTCCGCGGCGTCCAGTGGGCCCCGCACGGCTTCGCGCAGCCCGGGCACGCGCCGCGCGTCGGCGCGGGCGATGACGGGGCGCAGCAGCGCCTTGCTGGGCATGCACGCCCAATAGGAGCATTCACCCCCCACGAGTTCGCTCTCCACGATCGCGGCACTGAGGCCCGCCGCGCGGGCCCGGTCGGCCACGTTCTCCCCCACGGGACCTGCTCCGATGACTACTACGTCGTACGTCTTGGCATCCGTCATGAGGACAGTCTCACCGCAGGTGTGCGCCGTGGCCACATGGGTAAGCGCGCCGGACATGCCGGTGCGTGCGCGGTTCGCCGCGCGCGCATGACGGGCGGAATACGTTCGCACCATCGGCCGTTACCGAAAGCGGTCATGCCTCACACAGGAAGCAGGGACACACCATGAGCACGACGATGGAGCTCACCAAGGAGAACTTCGACCAGACGGTCACGGACAACGGATTCGTCCTGATCGACTTCTGGGCCGAGTGGTGCGGCCCCTGCAAGCAGTTCGCCCCCGTCTACGAGAAGGCGGCCGAGGCCAACCCGGACCTCGTCTTCGCCAAGGTGGACACGGAGGCGCAGCCCGAGCTGGCCGCGGCGTTCAACATCCAGTCCATCCCGACGCTGATGATCGTGCGCGACCAGGTGGCGGTGTTCGCCCAGCCGGGCGCGCTGCCCGAGTCGGCGCTCACGGATGTCATCGGCCAGGCGAGGAACCTGGACATGGACGAGGTCCGCAAGCAGGTCGCCGAGGAGCAGTCCAAGCAGGCGGAACAGGGTCAGTAGGGCGCACCACGGGGAGCCGCGGACCGGCGGTTCAGCTGGACTCGCGGTGCACGACGTCCGCCCCGAGCACGTCGTGCACCTCGGGTTCGGTCCCCGGGTCGCGGACCACGCGGTCGACGAGTTCGGCGAGGCCGCTCCCCGAGGGCAGCTCGACGCGGACGGTGCTGAGCCGCGGCCGCAGCAGCCTGCCGAGCATGAGGTCGTCGGAGCCGATGACGGCCGTCTCGTCGGGCACCGCGATGCCTTCGTCCTGAAGCGCCCGCAGCAGCAGCATCGCGTACTCGTCGTTGTACGCGAAGACGCCGTCGATGCCCAGTGAGCGCCAGCGCGCCGCGAGCCGCGCGGCGGACGCCTCGTCGTAGGCGAGGGGCACCTCCGTGATGGACGCGCCGGTGATGCGCGCGGCGCGGAGCGCCTTGCGGAGTCCCTCGACCCGGGGCTCCGAGAAGATCTCCAGGCCTTGTTCCTCGGGGACGATCGCGCCGATCCGGCGCCTTCCGCGGGCCAGCAGGTGCAGGGCCGCGGCCTCCCCCACCCGGCGGCCGTCCATGAGGAGCGCGTGGGCGCCCTCGACGCGCTGCGGGCCGAGGGTGAAGACGGCCTTGGCGCCGGACCGCTTCAGGACGGTCACGCCCTGCGGTCCCAGCGCGGAGGCGTCGGGCGCGAGGACCGCGACGGGCCGCAGCTCGGCCCAGGCGCGGGCCGCGGCCTCGCCGGTCATGCCGAGGCTCGCGTACTGCACGACGGTGTAGTCGAGGCGGCTGAGCGCCCACTGCAGTTCGTTGAAGAACCGGCTGAAGAGCGGGCCCAGCGGGATCTCCGACGTGGGCATGAGGACCATGCGGCTGTGCCCGGCGCGCAGGCTGCGGGCGGCGGCGTGCGGGACGTAGCCCAGTTCCTTGGCGGCGGCGTGGACGCGGCGGCGCGTGGGCTCGCTTATCCGCACGGCGCTGGTGTTGTTGAGGACGTAACTGACGGTCGCGCGGGAGACCCCTGCCAGACGTGCGACGTCGGCGCTGGTCGGCACGGAGCCCTGCGCGGTCTCCTTGTTCGGTATCTGCACCATGACACCGGCATCTTCGCAGATCCCCGCAAGGGCCCTTTTGGTGGGCAAGCCATGTACTTTCCGGCAGCCTCGCGCGAACTTCCCCGGCCCCGTTCCCCGTTGGGCTACCGGCCGGTTAACGTGCGGGCACCCGTCCCGACCGGAGGTGTCCCCACATGACCGCCGACCGTGCCGAAGGGCTCGCGCACTCCGCCCGCGCGCTGGCCGCGGGAGAGGTGTCCTCGCGGGAGCTGACCGAGCGGGCCCTGGCCAGGATCGAGGCGGCGCAGCCCACGCTCAACGCCTTCAAGCGGGTACGGAAGGACGCCGCGCTCGCCGAGGCGGACGCCGCCGACCGGCAGCTCGCGGCGGGCGGACCCTTCGAAGGGCGGCCGCTGCTCGGTGTGCCGCTGGCCGTGAAGGACGACATGGACGTGGCGGGCGAGCCGACCGCGTTCGGCTGCCGGGGCGAGTTCCCGCCCAAGAGCGAGGACTGCGAGGCCGTGCGCAGGCTGCGGGCGGCCGGTGCGGTCGTCGTCGGCAAGACCAACACCTGCGAGCTGGGCCAGTGGCCGTTCACCGAGGGCCCCGGCTTCGGCGACACCCGCAACCCGTGGAACACCGCCCACACGCCCGGCGGTTCGTCGGGCGGCTCGGCGGCGGCGGTCGCCGCGGGCCTGGTCCCGGCCGCCCTCGGCTCGGACGGGGCGGGCTCGGTGCGCATCCCCGCGGCCTGGACCCATCTGGTGGGGATCAAGCCGCAGCGCGGCCGGATCTCGACGTGGCCGTGGCCCGAGGCGTTCCACGGGATCACCGTCAACGGCCCGCTCGCCAGGACCGTCGCGGACGCCGCGCTGCTGCTCGACGCGGCGAGCGGCAGCCACCGGGGCGATCTGCACCGGCCGCCGGCGGTGCGCGCGGCCGAGGCGGCGACGCGGGAGCCGGGGCGGCTGCGGATCGCGCTCTCGCTGCGCATGCCGTTCACCGGGACGCCCAAGCGGCTGCACCCCGCGGTGCGGCAGCGGGTCGTGGCGCTCGCGGACCGCCTCGCCGCGCTCGGGCACGACGTGGCGGAGGCCGACCCCGCCTACGGCCTGATCGGCCCGGCCTTCGTGCCGCGCGCCACCGCGGGCATCGCCGAGTGGGCGCGGCACGTGCCCGACGCCGCGCTCCTTGACCGGCGCACGCGCGAAGCGGCGCGGACGGGGCGGCTGCTCGGCGGCGCCCCGCTGCGGCTCGCCCGCCGCTTCGAGGCCGCGCTGCACCGCAGGGTGGGCGCCGTCTTCACCGCGTACGACGTGGTGCTCACGCCGACCACGGCCACCCCGCCGCCCCGCGTCGGCGCCCTGGCCGCCCTGAGCGGCTGGCGCACCGACCAGGCGATGATCGCCGCCTGCCCCTACGCCTGGCCGTGGAACGTCCTCGGCTGGCCGGGCGTCAACGTCCCCGCCGGGCATGTGCGGGGCGGCCTCCCGGTCGGCGCGCAGTTGCTCGGCCCCGCGGGCAGCGAGCCGCTCCTGATCTCCCTCGCCGCCCAGTTGGAGGCGGACCAGCGGTGGTACGAGCGGTGGCCCGAGCCGGTCCCCGGCCCCGCGCCCGCCGGATGATCAACGCCCGGCCCCGCCGGCCTCCGCCGCGAACGCCGTCTCGAACGCCGTCTCGAAGGCCGCGCGGGTCACCGCGCCCTTCGTGCGGTCGAGCACCCCGAACACGACGTGGCCGAACTGCCCGGCGAACCTGCCGCCTTCGCCGAGCAGCGCCCGGAAGGCGCCCGCGACCCGCGCGGGGTCGTTCATGAAGACGCCGCAGCCCCACGCGCCGAGCACCAGGCGGTCGTAGCCGCACGCGAGCGCCGTCTCCAGGACGCGCTCGGCGCGCACGGCCACCGCGCGCGGAACACCGGCCGCCCGCTCCGGGGCCGCGCGGCGGATCACCCCCGCGTTGGGCGCCGCCGCGGTGAGGAAGCCGACGGTGTACGCGGACTCCAGGAGCCGCCCGCGGTCGTCGCGGAAGACCGGGACGCCCGGCGAGTGGATCACGCGGTCGCTGTAGAACGGGTCGCGGTCGGCGCGGTGGTGGTCGTAGAAGGCGCGGACCTCCTTGACGCAGGTGTAGAGCGCGGAGGCGCGGCACAGCGCCTCCTCCTGCGCCTGCGCGCCGTTCAGATAGCCGCCGCCGGGATTGCGCGCGGACGAGAAGTTGAGCACCGCCACCGGTGACTCCGCGCCCTCCGTGAGCCTGCGCGCCGCCTCCAGGCTGCTCTCGCCGGTCACCTCCAGACGCGTCGGCACGGGCTCGCGCGGCACCACCGCGACCGGCTCGGGCCCGTACATCCGCGTGCCTGCGCGAGCGGCGGCCACCTCGTCGGCGATGGACACTTTCCGGCCACCGGGCGCGGCGTACCCGCCCGCCGCGATGATCTGCTCGGTCTCGTGCGCCTGGCCGCGCAGTCTGGTGCTCAACCGCGTGCCCCCGTGTCTTCCATGAACGCATGGTGAGCCGTGCGCGTCGGGCGGCGCAACAGAAATTCCCGGTGCCGAAACGGCCTGAGGGGCACTCTTGTGCACAACGCCCGAAGGGTTTTGGGTATACCGAGCACTCGCGCGAACGGAAGGATCTCCGCATGCCTGAGGGAGACTGTACGAAGCACCGTCCGCCGCCTCGCACCGAGGCGCCGGACGCGGTGACGGAGGCCGAGGTGGAGGCGTTGATCCGCGGCATCTGCTTCAAGACCGGCCCACCCCGTACCGTCGGTGTCGAACTGGAATGGCTCGTTCATGAACCGGGGCAGCCCCATCTGCCCGTCCCTTCCGCCCGCCTCGAAGCGGCCTTGACCGCACTGCGGGCCCTGCCTCTGAACGCCCCCCTCACCGTCGAACCCGGCGGCCAGCTGGAGCTCAGCTCGCTGCCCGCCGCCTCACTGACCGAGTGCGTGACGGCCATGCGGGCCGATCTCGAAGCCGTCCGGCGCACCCTGCACTCCCATCGCCTCACCCTCAGCGGATTCGGCGCCGACCCGTGGCGGCCCCCGGCCCGCGTGCTGCGCGAACCCCGCTACGACGCGCTGGAGGCCTCCCTCGACCGCGGCGGCCCCGCCGGGCGCCGCATGATGTGCTCCACGGCCTCCGTGCAGATCTGCCTGGACGCGGGGCACGAGGAGCCGGGCCCGCTGGGGTACGCGCGCCGCTGGCGTCTCGCGCATCTGCTCGGGCCCGTCCTGGTCGCCTCGTTCGCCAACTCGCCGCTGTCGGAGGGCCGTCCCACCGGCTGGCGGTCCACGCGGCAGGCCGTGTGGGCGGGCATCGTGCCCGGCAGGTCCGGCGCCCCGCCGCTGGAGGGGGAGCCGCGCGAGAACTGGACCCGGCACGTCCTCGACGCGCCGGTCATGTGCGTCAGGACCCCGGAGGGCGAAGGACCGTGGAGCGTCCCCGACGAGCTCTCCTTCCGCTCCTGGGTCCGTTCCGCCGACCCCAGACCCCCGACCCGTGACGATCTCGACTACCACCTGACCACGCTGTTCCCGCCGGTCAGGCCGCGCGGCCACCTGGAGCTGCGCATGGTCGACGCCCAGCCCGGCGAGGACGGCTGGATCGTGCCGCTCGCCGTGACGAGCGCGCTCTTCGACGACCCGGAGGCCGCCGAGACCGCCTACCGGGCCGTCAAGCCGCTGGCCGAGCGGGACGGACCGCCGGGTTCGGCCACCGGGCCGCACAGCTCGCTCTGGCTGGACGCCGCGCGCCACGGCCCGGCCGACGCCGAGCTGCGCGAGGCCGCCGTCGTCTGCTTCGCCGCCGCGGGCGACGCGCTGGCCCGGACGGGCGCCGACACGTCCGTGCGGGACGCCGTCGCGACGTACGCCGAGGAGTACGTCGCCCGGGGCCGCTGCCCGGCCGACGACCTGCTCGACGCCTCTCGACCGCACGACACCACGGGGAAGGACGCACACCGATGACCGGCGCAGGCACCGAACCGGAAGTCCTCAGGGAACGCGCGCTCGCCGCCCTGCTGTCCGCGCGGCAGCGCACCACCGTCCTGACCGGCTGCGTCGAGGACGGCGAGCTGACCGCACAGCACTCGCCGCTGATGTCACCGCTCGTCTGGGACCTGGCGCACATAGGCAACCAGGAAGAGCAGTGGCTGCTGCGCGCGGTCGCGGGCCGCGACGCCATGCGGCCCGAGATCGACTCGCTGTACGACGCCTTCGAGCATCCCCGTGCGCAGCGGCCGAACCTGCCGCTGCTCGCCCCCGCCGAGGCCCGCGGCTACGCGGCCGAGGTGCGCGGGCGCGTCCTGGACGTGCTGGAGAGGACGCCGTTCCACGGCACCGCGCTCACCGAGGCGGGCTTCGCCTTCGGGATGATCGCGCAGCACGAGCAGCAGCACGACGAGACGATGCTCATCACCCACCAGCTCCGCTCGGGCCCCACCGCGCTCGCCGCCCCGGACCCGCTGCCCGGCCCGCCCTTCACCGGGCCCGCCGAGGTCCTCGTCCCCGGCGGCCCGTTCACGATGGGCACCTCCACCGAGCCATGGGCCCTGGACAACGAACGCCCCGCGCACCGCCGCCTGGTGCCGCCGTTCTTCATCGACACCACGCCGGTGACGAACGCCGCGTACCAGCGTTTCATCGCCGACGGCGGCTACGACGAGATGCGCTGGTGGACGCCCGAGGGCTGGGCGACGGTCCGGAAGAACAAGCTGCGCGCGCCGCTCTTCTGGCGCCGGGAGGGCGGCCAGTGGCTGCGGCGCCGCTTCGGGGCCGTCGAGCCGGTGCCCGCCGACGAGCCCGTCCTGCACGTGAGCTGGTACGAGGCGGACGCCTACGCGCGCTGGGCGGGCCGGCGCCTGCCCACCGAGGAGGAGTGGGAAAAGGCCGCCCGGCACGACCCGGCGACGGATCGCTCCCTGCGCTACCCCTGGGGCGACGAGGACCCCACCCCCGAGCGGGCCAACCTGGGCCAGCGGCACCTGCGCCCCGCCCCCGCGGGAAGCTACCCCGCGGGCGAGTCACCGCTGGGCGTACGGCAGCTCATCGGCGACGTGTGGGAGTGGACGTCCAGCGGCTTCCTGCCCTACCCGGGGTTCACCGCCTTCCCCTACAGGGAGTACTCCGACGTGTTCTTCGGCGGTGACTACAAGGTGCTGCGCGGGGGCGCGTTCTCCGTGGACGCGGTGGCCTGCCGGGGCACCTTCCGCAACTGGGACCATCCGGTGCGGCGGCAGATCTTCTCCGGGTTCCGCACGGCACGGGACCCAAGCCCCTCGGAGGCCGCGGCCACGGGGAGCCGCTGATGTGCCGTCACCTCGCTTTCCTCGGCCCGTCACAGCCGCTGGGAAGCCTCATCGTCGCGCCCCCGCACGGCCTGTACCGCCAGTCGTGGGCGCCCCGGCGCCAGTGCCACGGCACCGTCAACGCCGACGGCTTCGGGGTCGGCTGGTACGCGCTCGGCGACCCCGAACCCGCCCGCTACCGGCGCGCGGGGCCGATCTGGGCCGACGGCTCCTTCGCCGACCTCGCCCGGGTCGTGCGCACCGAGGCACTCCTCGCCGCGGTGCGGGACGCCACCGAGGCGGGCGCGGACGGCGAGGCCGCGGCGGCTCCCTTCGCGGCCGGGCGCTGGCTGTTCAGCCACAACGGCGCGGTGACGGGCTGGCCCGGATCTCTCGCCGCGCCGGCGCGGGGCCTTCCGCCCGCCGAGTTGCTCGCGATGGAGGCGCGCTGCGACTCCGCGCTGGTGTGGGCGCTCGTCCTGCACCGGCTGCGGCGCGGCGACGAGGAGGCGCAGGCGCTCGCCGACACCGTCCTGGAGGTCGCAGCGGCGGCCCCCGGCTCGCGCCTGAACCTCCTGCTGACCAACGGCGACACGATCGCCGCGACCGCCTGGGGCGACACCCTCTGGTACCTCGCGGAACCCGGCCGCCGCACCGTCGTCGCCTCCGAGCCCTACGACGACGACCCCCACTGGCGCGAGGTGCCGGACCGCACCCTGCTCGCCGCGAGCCGCACCGACGTACTGCTGACACCGCTCAAGGAGCCTTCCGCGTGAGCCCGTTCCTGCTGACCCGCACCCTGCCCGAGGACGCCACCGGAGCCGCTCTGCGCGCCGATGTCCTGCACGGCCTGAGCCGCACGCCCAAGACACTGCCGCCCAAGTGGTTCTACGACGCGCGCGGCAGCGTCCTCTTCGAGGAGATCACCACCCTGCCCGAGTACTACCCGACGCGCGCCGAGCGCGAGATCCTGGTCACCAGGGCCGCCGAGATCGCGCGGATATCCGGTGCCCGCACGCTGGTCGAGCTGGGGTCGGGCTCCTCCGAGAAGACCCGCCATCTGATCGACGCCATGGAGTCACTGCACACCTACGTCCCCGTGGACGTCAGCGAGAGCGCGCTGACCGGCGCCGCGAACGCCCTGATCGCCCAGCGGCCCTCGCTCGCCGTGCACGCCCTGATCGCCGACTTCACCCGCGGCCTCGCGCTGCCGGGCACCCCGGGGCCCCGTCTGGTGGCGTTCCTCGGCGGCACGATCGGCAACCTGCTGCCCCCGGAACGGGCCGCGTTCCTCGCCTCCGTACGCGATCTCCTCTCCCCCGGCGACGCGCTGCTCCTCGGCACGGACCTGGTCAAGGACCCCTCGGTGCTCGTCTCGGCGTACGACGACCGCTCGGGCGTGACGGCCTCGTTCAACAAGAACGTCCTGGCGGTCATGGACCGCGAGCTCGGCGCCGACTTCGACCCCGCGGCCTTCGAGCACGTCGCCGTCTGGGACGAGGAGAACGAGTGGATCGAGATGCGGCTGCGCTCCACCGTCGACCAGACGGTGAAGATCGCCGCGCTGGAGCTCGCCGTCGACTTCGCCGAGGGCGAGGAGATGCGCACGGAGATCTCGGCGAAGTTCCGGCAGGAGGGTGTGCGCACCGAACTGGCCGCCGCCGGTCTCCACCTGGACCACTGGTGGACCGACGAGAGGGGCCGCTTCGCCCTGTCGCTGAGCACGGCCGCGTAGAGCCGTACGGGTTCCGGCCCCGCCCCCCGGCGGGGCCGGAAGCCCTCACATGCCGCCGAGTTCCTCGGTGATGCGGTCCGAGGCCTTGCGGGCCTCGGTCGCCGGGTCACCGCCCGTGAGGACCGCGGTCATGTAGCCCTTGATGGGGTTGTCGGCCTCGACGGCCGCCCAGCGGGGCGAGTTGGGGGTCGCCCGGCCGTTCGCCGCGCCGACGGCCATGGCCGCAGCGCCCTCCTCGCCCGAGACGACCGGGGCCAGCTTCGCCTTGTTCGGGACGTAGTTCATGGTCCTCGCCAGCTCGGTCTGCCACTTCTTGCCCGCCAGCGCCTCGATCACCTCGACCGCGCCCTTGTGGTCGTCGCTGCGCTCGGGCACCACGAAGTCGGAGCCGCCGGTGAACACCGCGCCGGGCTCGCCCGCCTTCTTGCCCGGGACCGGGAAGTAGCCGAGCTTTCCCTTGAGGTCGGGGTTCTTCTCCTCGATGGCCCGTGCCGCGCCCGGCACCGCGATGATCTGGGCGACGTCGCCCTTCGCGAAGACCCCGGTCTGCGCCGGGTGCTCCTCGTCGGCGTCGCGCGGGCCCCTGCCGAGCGCCTGGAGGCGCTGGTAGAAGTCCATGCCGCGCAGGGCCGCCGCCGAGTGCAGGCCGCCGCGCCAGTTGCCGGAGGACTCCTTGGTCTCCGCGGCGAGTTCGCCGCCCTCGTCCCAGATGAACCCGGCCAGTGTGTACCAGTCCTGGCCCGCCAGGTAGATGCCCTGGTCGCCGCCGGAGTTCAGCTTCTGGGTGGCCGCGAGCCACTCGGCGCGGGTGCGGGGCGGGCGGGTGATGCCGGCCTTCTCGAAGAGGTCCTTGTTGTAGATCACCACGCGGTTGGCGGCGTACCAGGGGATGCCGTACTGGGCGCCGTCGTAGCGGCCCGGTTCGGCGAGGCCGGGCAGCCAGTCGTCCATGCCGAGGTCGCGCGCGGACTCCAGTGTGAGGTCGTACAGGCCGCCCTCGTCGACGTACTGCGCCACCTGGGTGTTGCCGACCTCGATGACCTCGGGCCCGTCGCCGTCCTCGGCCTTGAGCACCTTCTTGACCTTGCCGGTGATGCCGTTCCACGCCTGGACGCGGATGTCCAGGTCGATGTCGTCGTGCTCCTTCTCGAAGTCCTCGGTGAAGCGCTCGACGAACTTCGGTGACGCACTGCCCTTCATCAGCCAGACGGTGACCGTCCTGCGCTCACCTCCCCCGGGCAGCAGGCCGCAGCCGGCCAGCAGGACAGTGGAGGAGAGAACGAGCGCCAAGGGCATGGCGGCACGGCGGTGCGGCTTCACGTGGGTCACTTTCTGCCTGCGGACAGGGCAAGATCAGCCCGACGTGGGGGGTGAGCGGATGGCTCGAACGGGTACGGCTGAATCTTGGTATGTACCAATGAGTCGGTCAAGGGGTGTTCGTCATCTCGCGGATACGGACCGGCTGGGGCACGGTGGAATGACGCACGCCCTGACGTCATTCCACGGCCGGGAGGAACCCCCTCATGTCGGACCACACCTACCGCGTCACCGAGATCTACGGCACCTCGCACGAAGGCGTCGACCAGGCGATCCGCAACGGCATCGCGCGCGCCTCGCAGACCCTGCGCGGCCTGGACTGGTTCGAGGTCACCCAGGTCCGCGGCCACATCGAGGACGGCCAGATCCAGCACTACCAGGTGGGCCTCAAGGTCGGCTTCCGCCTGGAGGACGGGGACAGCGCGTAGCCCGGGGCGAGGCCACCGCGGGAATGTTGCCGGGCGCCGGGCGTTGACCCCTGTGTGAGCTCAGTGATCGCCGCGACCCGGTTCTCCGTCCTTGACCGCTCCCGTACCCGCGAGGGGCACGAGGGCCCCGAAGCGCTGCGCGACACCGTGCGCCTGGCGCGAGACCTGGAGAGCCTCGGCTACCACAGGTTCTGGGTCAGCGAGCACCACGGCGTGCCCGGGGTCGCGGGCTCCGCGCCCACGGTCCTCGCGGCGGCCGTCGCCGCGGCCACCCGCACCATCCGGGTCGGCACGGGCGGCGTGATGCTGCCGAACCACCAGCCGCTGGTCGTGGCCGAGCAGTTCGGCGTCCTTGAGTCGCTCTTCCCCGGCCGGATCGACATGGGGCTCGGCCGTTCCGTGGGCTTCACGGACGGGGTGCGCAAGGCCCTCGGGCGCGACCGGCACGACGCCGACGACTTCGCCGCGCACCTGACCGAGCTGCTGGCCTGGTTCCGCGGGACGTCGGGCACCGGCGTGCGGGCCCGCCCGGCCGAGGGGCTCACCGTCCCGCCGTTCGTCCTCGCCGTGGGTGAGGGCGCGACGATCGCCGCCGAGGCCGGGCTTCCGCTGGTCATCGGCGACATCAGGGGCCGCGAGAAGATGCTGCTCGGCATCGACACCTACCGCCGGGCGTTCCGTCCTTCGCCCTGGCGGGCGGAGCCGTACGTCGTCGTCGCGGGCACCGTCGCCGTCGCGGCGAGCGAGGACGCGGCGCGCCGGCTGCTCATGCCGGAGGCCTGGTCGATGGCGTACTCGCGTACGCACGGCACGTTCCCGCCGCTCCCGACCGCCGAGCGCGTGGAGTCGCTGACGATGACGGACAAGGAGCGCGGCTTCTACGAGGCGGGGCTGCGCGGCCACGTGTACGGCACGGAGGAGCAGGTCACCGACGCGCTGGAGGGCGTGATCAAGGAGAGCGGCGCCCAGGAGGTCATGGTGACCACCAGTACGCACGACAGGGACGGTCTCCTGGACTCCTTCCGGCGCCTTGCCCGCCTCGCGGAGCTGCCCGCGGCCTGAGGCCCCCGGGGCCCCGTCCGCGCCGCCCGCCGGGATCGGCCCGGAGCCGGCGCGGACGAGCACGGTGCCCCCGAGGTCCGGGGGAAGATCCACCGGGAGCACCGCGGTCTCGGAGCCTGTGTCTCAGGCTCTCAGGTGGTGGCCAGCGCCTCGGTCGGCGGCAGCCGGGCCGCGCGCACGGCCGGGTAGAAGCCGGCGAGGCCGCCGATCACCAGCGTGGCGCCGACACCGCCCGCCATGGCCCACACCGGCACCACCGACGGCCAGCCCTGGTAGGAGGCATAGCCCCCGGTGACAGCGATGCCGAGCAGGACGCCGCCGAGGCCGCCGAGGGCGGAGAGCAGCAGCGCCTCCGCGAGGAACTGGGTGCGGATCTGGCCGCGGGTGGCCCCGAGCGAGCGGCGCAGGCCGATCTCGGAGCGGCGCTCCAGGACCGAGATGACCATGGTGTTGGCCACCCCGACCCCGCCGACGAGCAGGGCGACGCCGCCGAGTCCGAGGAGCAGCCCGCTGAGGGCGTCGTCGGTGGCCTCCTTGGCGGCGAGCGCGTCGGAGGGCCGTGAGACCTCGGTCTCGCTGGGCGTCTCCGGGTTGGCGGTGGCACCGAGGACGGCCTGGACGTCACCGACGGAACCTTCGTCGGCCCGGGTGTAGATGGCCGTCGGATAGCCGTCGAAGTCCAGTTCCCGCTCGGCTACGGACCAGCCGACCAGCGCGGCGGAGTCCAGGGAAGGGACGAGTTCGTTGGCGGCGAGCAGCCCCACGACGGTGAACCACTGCCCGTCGAGCCACACCCGCACGTCGTCGCCCGCCCGGTGCACGCCGAGCTGCTCGGCGGCCTTGGGTCCAAGGACGACGGCCGGATAGCGGCTGTTGGCGGAGTTCAGCCAGCGCCCGTCGACGATCTCGGCGCCGACCGACTTCGGCAGGTCGGTGCGGGCGGCGGTGACGGTCAGGCCGCCGGTCTCCTGCTTCGGCGTGCGGTCGTTGCGGTAGACCTTCGCGTCCGTCCTGCCGACGGCGGAGACCGACTCGACGTGGTCGATGTTGCCGATCATGGACACGGCCTCGACGGGCAGATGGGCGTCGCTCCCGCTGAAGGACGTGCCCGGCGTCACGGTCAGGAGGTTGGTGCCGAGCGCCGCCAGGCGGCGGTCGAGGTTCTCCGTGGACGAGCTGGAGATGCCGACCACGCCGACCATGGCGGCGATGCCGATGGCGATGCCGAGCGCCGAGAGGAACACCCTCATCGGGCGCGAGCGCAGCCCCGAGCCGCCGACCCGCAGGACGTCGGCGGGGTTCATCCGGGCGGGCCGCGGCGGGCGCGGCGGGCCGGGACCCGTCGCGGGATCCAGCTCCTTGGTCGCGTTCATCGTGCTCATCGCAGGGCCCCCTCCGGGACGAGGGCCGTGGAGGGTCCCCCGTCGGCGTCGCCGGAGTCGTGTTCGATCCGGCCGTCCTTCAGCCGCACTTCCCGGGGCAGGTTCGCGGCGATGTCCCGGTCGTGCGTGATGACCACCACCGTCGTGCCCGCCTCGTGCAGTTCGTGGAGCAGCTCGATCACGACCGCCCCCGAACGCGAGTCCAGCGCGCCCGTCGGCTCGTCGGCGAGCAGCAGCGGCGGGTCGCCGAGCACCGCGCGGGCGATGGCCACCCGCTGCTTCTCGCCGCCGGAGAGCTGGTGCGGCTCGTGGTGGAGGCGGTGCCCGAGGCCGACCCGGCGCAGCGCCCGTTCGGCCAGGTGCCGCCGCTCACCGCGCGAGCGCCCGCTGTACAGCAGCCCGTCGGCCACGCTGTCCAGCGCCGGTACGCCGAAGGCCAGGTGGAACTGCTGGAAGACGAAGCCGATGGTGCCGGCCCGCAGCGCGGACAGCTCGCGGTCGCTGAGCGCGGACACGTCGTGCCCGTCGATGTGGACGCTGCCCGCCGATGGGCGGTCCAGGGTGCCCATGATGTTGAGCATCGTGGACTTGCCGGACCCCGAGGGGCCGACGATGGCGAGGAGTTCGCCGCGGCGGATGAGCAGGTCCGCGCCGTGCAGGGCGGCCACGTCTCCGTAGGTCTTGGAGACTTCGGCGAGCTCCACCACGGGTCCCGCGGGGGCGCCGGGGGTCTGCGAGGTCACTTGGGGACCCCCACGACGGTGCCTTCCTTGATGCCGGTGCCCGACACCTCGACCTTGCCGTCGGCGAACATGCCCGTCTTCACCGTGCGGTACTCGGTGCCGTCGGCGGTGACGACCTCCACCGCGTAGCCGCCACCGCGCTTCGCCGTCAGGGCGTTGACGGGGACGACGAGGACGTTCTCGCGTGAGTCGGCCTCCAGGGTGACGTCCACGGCCGCTGCCTGGTAGCGGCCGAGGCCCTTCTGGTCCTTCACCGTCAGCTCGACCGGCAGGGTGGCTTCGTCGCTGCCGCTGTCGGAGCCTCCGCCACCGGAGTCGGCCGCGTCGCCCGCTTCGTCGTCCTGCGGGGTCGACGGCGTCCCGATGTCGGTCACCGCGGCCTCGACCGTGGTGTCGTCCGGGAGCTTGACCGTGGCCTTCGCGCCCTTCTCGACCAGGTCCTCGAACTGCGCGTCCAGGTCGACGGCCACGATCCGCTCGGTGCCCGTCCAGGAGAGCAGGTTCCCGCTCAGGGCGGCGCCCGGGGCGGCCTTCACGTCGGCGACCCGGCGGGCACCGGAGGCGACCACCGCGTCCCGCGGCGTCACCGTGCCGGTCTCCTCGCGGTTCAGGTCGTCCTGCCACTGCCGCACCGCGTCGGCCGTGTCCGCCGTATACGTGTCGTCGGCCGTGAACCCCGTATATCCGAGGGCGCGGAGGTTCTTCTCCAGCATGGTGACGTCGGCGCCCTCCGTGCCGGGCTCCAGGGTGCGGTAGAGCGGGAACGAGCCGTACAGGAGCGGGACTTGCCGCTGGTCGACGCGGTAGACGGGGTCGCCGCGCTTGACGACCTTGCCCTCCTCGGGCAGCCAGGTGATCGTCCCGCCGCTCCCGCCGCCCGAGGTGCCGTCCTGTCCGCTCTGGCCGCTGCCCGAGTCGGCCGCGGCGGCCGGGGCCTGGACGGCCATGGCGTCGCCGTAGCCGAGGCTGCCGTCCACGGTCTCGGAGTCGGTGAGCGTGGTGCGCTGCACCTTCGCCGTCGCCGGCGGCCCCGAGGGCGCGGCGCTCGCGGAGTCCGTGCCGTCTCCGCCGAGCGATCCGGTGGCGGCGACACCCGCCGCCGCGGCGACGGCGATCGCCGCGAGCACCAGGAGGGAGGTGCGCAGGGGCCGTCGTTTGCGGCCGTCGCCGGAGGCCTTGTCATCGGCCCCCTCGCCGCCGTCGCCGCCGTCCGTGGCGCGTTCGGCGACGGCGCCCTCGTCCCGTTCGGCGACGGCGCCCTCGCCTCGTTCGCCGTCGTCCGCCTTGGCGAGGACTCCCGTCGACGTGCTCGCCACACCGCCGGAGGTCCGGCGTTCGAGTGCGCCCGACGCCTCGCCCCGGGCGGCCGGGGTCTCGGTTTCGTCCGGGGTCGTCACTGGGGGCCTCCTCCGCCACCGAACTGGACGCTGCCGCCCGGGTACTTGCTCTGGCACTTCTGCATGGCCTCACGGAACTTCGGGTCACCGGGGTCCACGCCGCTGCCCGCGATGTCGATGGCCATGCTGGAGCCGTTGACCTCCGGGTCGGGGAACTTCGGTACGCCGTTCTGGCGTACGCACTTGGCCCAGGCCGCGACCTTGGCCGAGTCGATGGTGCCGCCGCCACCGCTGCCGCCGCCCGGTCCCTGGCCCTGCGGTGCCAGGTCCTGGCAGGACTTCGACGCGTCCTTGAACGCCTGGGAGTCGGGGTCGACACCGTCGTCCGGGCTGAGCCTGATGCCGCCGCCGTCGGGCTGCGGGTCGGGGAAGTCCTTGACGCCGTTCTTCCGCATGCACTCCGAGTAGGCGAGCGCGCGGTCGGCCGGGGCCGAGCTCTTGCTGGACGACGCGGCGGACGATCCGTCGCCCGAGCAGGCCGTCAGAAGTGTTCCTGTGAGAAGAGCCGATACCGCCAGAAGCGACTGTGCGACGGCTCGCTTGTGTGTGTAGGACATGAGGCCAAGTTCTACGCAGTGGGCGGTCACACCCAGGGCACAGAACGGGGCTCGCGCACAGCGCCCTTACGGGTGCCAAGACCTGGCCGCGGGCAGGCCGGAGTGCCGCGTCGCCCTGGCGACGCGGCTGCTTTCCGTACCCCCCTCGGTTCAGCCCGGGACCCGCGACGACCACTCCCCGTATCTGCGGAAGCCGTAGAGCAGGGCGCTCTCGCGGTCGTAGCGCTCCACGGCCCGCACCGCCCCGACGACGATCACGTGGTCGCCGGAGGGGTGGGTGCGCTCCAGGGCGCACTCGGCGACGGCGTGCGCGGCCTCGATCAGCGCGGGGCTGCGGGTGTGTCCCGCGGGCCGCCAGGCGACCCGGTCGAACCGGTCGGGCGCCCCCGACGCGAAGAGCGCCGCGACCCAGTCCGCGTCACCGTGCAGCAGGTTCACCGCGAACGCCCCGCTGGTGAGCACCGCCCGGAGCGTGGGGCTCCCGGTGCGCAGACACAGCAGGAGCGTCGGCGGACTCACGCTCAGGCTGCACAGCGAGGAGCACGTCATGCCCCGGGGGGCGGCGCCGACGTCCATGGCCGTCACCACCGAGACCCCGGTGGGAAAGGCGGCCATCATGTCGCGGAACTCGGTGTCCATGCGTACCGTCACACCCGCTCGCGCATCCGGCGGAAGTACTCGTTCTGTGTCGGCAGGCTGCTCACCAGCGACCGCGCCTTGTCCCTGATCCCCTGGAACGCGGCCAGGGCGTCCTTCTCGTCGACCAGCTCCAGGGCGGGCGAGGGCCTGACGTCGATGCCGCCGGTGCCGAGCAGGATGCAGTTGTACGAGTAGGGCGGCAGCCCGTGGTAGCGGGGGTAGACGGTGCCGGCGTCCGGGACCTTGCTCTCCCACAGCTCCAGGCGCTCGGCCAGCGAGTCGGGCACGGTCCGGGTCCTGGTGTCCCGCCAGTACTGGTTGTCCTGCCGCTTCGCGCCCCGGTAGTGCAGGACGAGGAACTCCCGTACGCCGTCCATCACGTTCATGACCGCGCTGTTGTACTGCTCGCGCAGCGGCGGGTCCCAGTCGGCCGCCGGGTAGTACTTGACCAGTTGCTCGATCGCGTAGTGGATGAAGAAGATGCCGGTCGACTCCAGGGGCTCGACGAAGCCGCTGGACAGGCCGATGGCCACGCAGTTGTTGACCCAGGAGCGCCGGGTCCGCCCGATGCGCATCCTGATGTGGTTGGCACTCGCGTCGGCGGCGGCCGGTCCGACGAACTCACGCAGCGTGCGCTCGGCCTCCTCGGGCTCCAGGTAGTCGCGGGAGTAGACATAACCGGTGCCGATCCTGCTGATCAGCGGAATCGTCCAGATCCATCCGGCGTCCTTGGCGGTGGCCGTGGTGCAGGGCCGGAGGGGGTCCTTGTCCATGTCCATCGGCACCTGGAGGGCGACCGCGCTGTCGTTGGGCAGGGTGTCCTGGTAGGAGACGAACGGCTCGGCGAGCGCCTTGTTGATGAGCAGGCCGCGGAAGCCCGTGCAGTCCACGAAGAGGTCTCCGTGCAGCGACCCGTGTTCGGCGGTGCGCACATGGGAGACCCAGCCGCGCTCGTCGAGGCCGACGTCCACGACGTTGTCGACGACGTGCCGGACGCCGCGTGCGGTCGCGTACTTCGTCAGGTACTTGGCGAGGAGGTGGGCCTCGAAGTGGTAGGCGTAGGGGAACTGGGCGCCCTGGTACTCGGCGATCGTGTTCGGCGGTCCCTCGGACTCGACGAACTCCTGCTCCAGGAGCCGGTTGTCGAGGTGGCGCGGGCAGCGGCCCGCGTCGATGAGCGAGGCCATGACGAAGCAGTCCTTGTCGAACCGCTTGCTGCCGGGGTACCGCAGCCACCAGTCGGTCAGCGGGAAGCCCTTGACCGACTTGAGCTGCTCGAAGGGGTGGTAGAAGTGGTGTCCGGGCTCGCGCCAGTCCTCGAACCGGACGGCGAGTTTGTACGTGGCGTTGCACGCGGGCATCCAGTCCTCCTCGGCCAGGCCGAGGAACTCGAAGAAGTGCCTGATGTCGCTGAACGTGGCCTCGCCGACGCCGATCGTGCCGACGTCCGCCGACTCCACGAGCGTGACGGCGACGCGGTCGCCGAAGGCCGCCGTCAGATAGGCGGCCGTCATCCAGCCCGCCGTGCCGCCGCCGACGATGACGACGTCGCGTACGGCTCCTGTGCCGCCCGTCGCCCTGCCGTCAGCCGTCCTGCCGCCGGTGGCCGAGCTGTTCGCTGCTGCCGGTCCACTCATGATTCCCCCACCCCTGATTTCCCCTGATGTGCTCTGGATCTTTCGCTGTTCCTCCGTGCGCGCGGTGGCACCTCACCAGGCCACCGACAGGCGCTCCACCCCGTACGCGGTCGAACGGACGCGGAAGGCCACGTCCTCGGCCGGCTCGGCGAGGCGGAGCGCCGGGAAGCGGTGCAGCAGCGCCGCGAAGGCGATGCGCAGTTCCTGCCTGGCCAGGGCCGCGCCCAGGCAGTGGTGTATGCCGTGGCCGAAGGCGACGTGGGCCACCGGGTCACGGGTGAGGTCGAGCCGGTCGGGCCGGTCGGTGAGCGCCGGGTCGCGGTCGGCCATCGGGATCGAGCAGACGACGGTGTCCCCCGCCTTGATGCGCCGGCCCGCGACGGTGACGTCCTCCAGGGCGGTACGGGGCGTGGGGGCGTGCGGCACGGACAGATGGCGGAGCAGTTCGTCGACCGCGCGGTCCATGGTCTCCGGGGCTCGGCGCAGGGCCGCGAGCTGGCCGGGGTTCTCGAGCAGGGCCAGCGTGCCGAGGCCGATCATGCCGGAGATGTTGTCGAGCCCGGCGAGCATCAGCAGCACGCAGATGCCGCGCAGTTCCTTGTCCGTGAAGTCGTCGCCGTGGTCGCGCACGAGCGTGCCGAGGAAGCCGTCGTCGGGATCCTTGCGCGCCGCGGCCACGAGCGCGGCCAGGTAGCGGGTGAACGCGTTGCCCGCGTCCGCGCGCCGCCCGCGCCCCTGCCCGGTGGCGAGGTGCGCGTGGCAGCGGCGGAGGAATTCGCCGCGGTCGTCGCGCGGCACCCCGATCAGCTCGCACAGGACGGCGCCCGCGACGGGCTCGGCGAACTGCGCCACGAGGTCGGCGGGCGGCCCGGCACGCTCGATCACGTCGAGGCGCTCGGTCACGATGGCCTCGATCCGCGGTTCGAGCCTGCGGATGCGCCGGTGGGTGAACTCCGGGGTGAGCATCTTGCGCAGGCGGGTGTGGTCGGGCGGGTCGTAGTCCATGAGCTGCCCGATCGCCTCGTCGGGGCGGTACTCGTCGGCCCCGCCGGGCGTGCCGACGCGGCGGCGGGTGGAGAACCGCACGTGGTCGCCAAGGACTTGGCGCACCTCGTGGTAGCCCGTCACCAGCCAGACGGTCCCGTCCCCCGCGTGCGGGCCGGCACCGTCCATCTCGACGACGGGCCGCCCCCCGGCCGCCCGGCGCAGCTCGTCCGCGGGGTCGAGGCGTGTCCTGCGGGTGTGGACGGGGATGGGCGGCGCGTCCTGCGGCATGGCGTCTCCTACCAGGTCTACCGGGTCTACCAGGTCACGGGCAGCGACTCGACGCCGTAGATGCCCGTCGGCGCCTTGTAGCGGAGGTCCTCCGGTGGTACGGCGAGCCGGAGGTCCGGGAAGCGGCTCAGCAGCGCGGGCAGGGCGATCCGCAGCGTCATCCGGGCGAGCGGCGCGCCCAGGCAGTGGTGGATGCCGTGCCCGTACGCCATGTGGTTGGTGTCCGCGCGGGTGATGTCGAGGTCGTCCGGCGGCGCCCCGGGGCACTGGGCGCGGTTGGCGGCGAACAGCGAGCAGAGCACCACGTCACCGGCCTTGATGACCTGCCCGGCGAGCGGTACGTCCTCCAGGGCGGTGCGCGGTGACGCGGTGGCGACGACCGTCGCGTACCGCGTCAGTTCCTCCACCGCGCCGTCGATCAGGTCCGGCCGCGACCGGAGCAGGGCGCACTGCTCGGGGTGGCGCAGGAGCGCCAGGACGGACAGGCCGAGGGTGCCGCCGACGTTGAGGACGGAGGGCGCGAGAAGGGTCGCGACGGTGCCGGTCAGCTCCTCGTCGGTCATGTCCGTGCCGTGCTCGCGGATCAGCGCGCTCAGCAGGTCGTCGCCGGGGCGGCGGCGCTTGCGTGCCGTGAACTTGGTCATGTAGGCCATGTACGCCTTGCCCGCCGCCATCCGCTGCTCACGGGAGCGGACGTCGGTGCGGCTGATGTCGAGGTTGCGGGCCAGTTCGGCGTGGTCGTCGCGGGGGATGTCGAAGAGCAGGCAGCCCACCAGGCTCGGGATGGGCGCGGCAAAGTGCCGGATCAGGTCGGCGGGCCGCCCGGCGCGCTCCAGGGCGTCCAGGTGGTCCCCGACGATCTCCTCGATCATCGGTTCGAGGCGGCGCATCCGCCGCTGGGTGAACTCCGGTGTCTGCATCTTGCGCAGCCGGGCGTGCTCGGGCGGGTCGTACTGGAGGAGGTTGCCCGCCTGGACGAGCCGCCTCGAATCGGCGTCGTTGTCGGCGGGCGGCAGGGTGCTGAACCTGTCCGCGTCGCCGAGCACCGTGCGCACCTCGTCGAATCCGAGGGCCAGCCAGGTGCGTTCCGACGTCGCGGGGACGTCCAGTTCGACGAGTGGTGTGCGCCCGGCTGTCTCGGCGAGGCCGGGTACGGGGTCGATCCCGTTCCGCTGCTCGTGCGGGGGGACCTCGGTCGGCTTCGGCATCTCTCGGTTCCTCTCCCCTGTTCAGCCGTGGCTCGACGCGCGGAGCTTCTGGGCGACGACGCGCCCGATGTGTGCCACGGCCGCGGGCTGGAACAGCTCGTAGTGGCCGGCGTCGACCTCGTGCGTCTCGATGGCGCCCTCGATGTACGGCTGCCAGGTCGCCGCCGCGCCGCTCACCGGCAGCTCGGCGGGGCGGTCTCCGGTGGCGACGAACAGCAGCAGGTCACCGCCGAAGCGGGGCGGGGTGTGGTCCGGCGCGAAGGCCGCCGCGTTGCGGATCACCTTGCGCATCTTCGCGAGCAGTTCGTCGCTCACCCCCATGCGTACGGCGTCGATGTCGCCCGGCATCGCCCGGTCTTCGTCCTGCCCGCCGGGGGCCGCGCGACGCCCGGAGCCTTCGCCGTCCGCCGGTGCCGTGCCGTCCGCCGGTCGCGTGTCCTCGTCGGTGACGACCCTGCCGACGTTGCCGGGGTAGGCGTCGAGCACCGCGAGCAGCGCCACTTCCTCGCCCTGTTCCTCCAGGCGGGCGGCGAGCGCCTGGGCGATCAGACCGCCGAGGGAGGAGCCGAGCAGGTGGTAGGGGCCCGTGGGCTGGACGGAGCGGATCTGCTCCAGGTAGTCCACCACCATGTCCTCCACGCTGCGCGGCATCGGCTCGGGCCCGGCGAGGCCGCGGGACTGGAGGCCATAGACCGGCCTGTCCTGCGGGAGGTGCCGAAGGAGGCTGCCGTAGCTCCAGCTCAGGCCCATGGCGGGGTGCACGCAGAACAGCGGGGGCCTGCCGCCCTCCGTACGCAGCGGAAGCAGCACCGCGAGGTCGCCGTGGCCGCGGCCCGCGCGGCGTGACGTGGCGTTGCGCCGCTCGCGCAGCCGCTCCTCCGCCTTGTCCCGCAGGGTGAGCAGGCCCGTGGCGGTGCGCTTGGCCCGTTCGCCGGTGCGCAGCATCCGCTCTCCGCCGGGCCCGAAGGGGCAGGCGACGAAGCGCTCGCCGGTGCGGCCGGGGCCGCTCGCGTAGCCGCGGGCGAGTGAGGCCGAGGTGATGTAGAGGTCGCCCACCACGCCGGGCGGCACCGGGTGCAGGAACTCGTCGACCACGAAGGCGCGGGTGTTCGGCAGCAACGCGCCGGGGTGGGTCGGTTCACCGGCGTCGGCGTCGGCGTCGGACCATGGGCCCACGGTCTCGGCCGGGCCTCGCAGGCTCTCGGGCGTGCCGTCCACGGCTGTGCCGAACCGTACGCCGCCGCCACCGCAGAGCGCCGCGAGCAGGGGGGCCGCCAGGTCGGCGGCGGAGCGCCGGGCGTCCAGCGTCACCGGCCGCCCGGACGCGCGGTGGGCCGTGTGGTTGCTCAGCGCCCGGTGCTCGATCACCGCGAAGCCGGCCGGCTGCTCCACCGTGGGCAGCAGGAGCGCCGCCTGGCCCGGCAGCGCGAGGCGCCCCCCGCGCCCGGGAGCGGTCGTGACCGGGGCGACCGACGCCGGGCCGTCCGCCCGCACCACCGGCACCGTGAGGTCGGCGGGCAGCCGCGCGGCGGTGTCCGCCGTGCAGAGCAGGGCGGCGGGGCGGCCGCCGTTCAGGACGGCGGTGCTCTCGTCCAGGGGCCTGTCCGGTGCCGTGAGGAGGCACGCGGCACCGGACTTGAGCACAGCAAGGAGGGCGGTGGCGAGTCCGGCCGCGGGTGCCATGGCCACCGCGACGACGTCCTCGGGCCCCACGCCGAGCGCGGTCAGCCGGCGGGCCGCCGTATCGGCGTGGGCGTCCAGTTCGGCGTAGGTGAGGATGGCGTCCGGGCCGGTGACGGCCACCTCGTGAGGTGTGCGGGCCACTCGCTCGGCGAGGACGTCGACCACCGTGCGTCCGGGCGGCCGGGCCGCCGTGCCGTTCCAGCCCTCCACCACCTGACGCAGCTCGTCCGGGCCGAGGAAGACGTCGATCTCGCTCAGGCGCGCCCCCGGCCGTGCCGCGACCTGTTCGAGGACACGGACGAGGCGTTGGGCGAGCGCGGTGGCGGTGGAGTGGTCGAACAGCTCGGTGGCGTACCGGAGTTGGCCTTCGATGCCGTCCGGTGTGCCGTCGGGGCGGTGCCGTTCGGTGAGGCCGAAGCGCAGGTCCAGTTCGGTGGCCGCCGCGCCCGCCTCGACGCGGGTGGTGTGCAGGCCGGGCAGCTCGGAGGGGTCCCACTCCTCGGTGCCGTCGTCGCGCACGTCGAGCAGCACCTGGAACACGGGGTGGCGTGCCGCGGAGGGCGGTGGCGCGAGGGCGTCCACCAGGTGGGCGAAGGGCACGTCGTCGTGCCTGCGCGCCTCACGGCCGCCCTCGGTCACCCGGTCGAGCAGTTCGAGGAAGGTGGGGTCGCCGGAGGTGTCCGTACGCAGGACGAGCGGCCCCGCGAAGGGGCCCACCACGCCCTCCAGGTCTCCCTCGCTGTCACGGCGCGGCAGCTCGGTGGCGAGCAGGATGTCGTTGCCCGCGCCGAGCCGGGTGAGCAGCAGGGCCAGGGCGGCGTGGAGCACCGCGGACGTCGGGGAGCCGCCCGGTTCGGCGGCGTCGACGAGCCGCTGGTGGGTTCCGGCGTCCACGTGCAGCGGCACGGTGTCCGCGCGGTGGGAGGCCAGGGCGGGGCGCGGACGGTCGGTGGGCAGCTCGATCTCCGGGTCGGCGTCCGCCAGGGCGTCCTTCCAGTAGGCGAGTTCCTCGCCGATCAGACTGTCCGGCTCCCGCGCGCCCTTCAGGAGCTTCTCCTCCCAGAGGGCGTAGTCGGTGAACTGCAATGGCAGCGGTGCGCGTTGCGGGGCGCGGCCCTCGCGTCGCGCGCCGTAGGCCGCGCCGAGGTCGCGCACCAGGACGTCGAGGGACAGGTCGTCCGTGGCGATGCGGTGCACCACGAGCAGCAGGACGTGCTCGCTCTCGGAGAGCGTGCACAGGTGCTGCTTCCAGGGCGGCTCCGTGGCCAGGTCGAAGGTGTGGCCCGCGTGCTCGGCGAGCAGTTCCGCGAGCTCCTCCTCGGTGACCCGCTGCCGCGTGGGCTCGGGCCGGGCGGCTTCGGCGTCGAGGACGCGCTGCCGCGGCCGCGCGTCCCGGGAGCCGCCGCCGACGAAGACGGTGCGCAGGATGTCATGGCGGGCCGCCACGTCGCCGAGGGCCGCCCGCAGCGCGTCCACGTCGAGATCGCCGCGGAGCCGCAGCGCGACCGCGCTCCGGTGCGCGGCGGTGTCGCCGCCGAGCCGGCCGAGGTGCCAGGTGCGGAGCTGGCCGGCGGTGACGGGCACCTCGTCGGGGCGGTCGTCGACCGGTACGAGGGCGGGGCGGGCCTTGGCGGTCAGCATCCGGGCCACGCCCATCGGCGTCGACTCGCCGAAGAGGCGCCGCATGCCCAGCTCGACGCCGAACTCCTCGCGCACACGGGCGACGAGGCGCATCGCGAGGCCCGAGTCACCGCCCAGGTCGAAGAAGTTGTCGTCGACGCCGACGCGTTCGAGGCCGAGGATCTCGGCGAACAGGGCGCACAGCCTGGCCTCCGTCTCGCCCTGCGGCGCCCGGTCGGAGACGCGCTCGGCGAGGTCGGGGGCGGGCAGCGCCCGGTGGTCGACCTTTCCGTTGGGCGTCAGGGGCAGCGCGTCGAGGACGGTGACCGCCGAGGGAACCATGTACTCCGGCAGGGACGCGGCGACGTGCTCGCGGATCTGCCGCAGGTCGGCTTCCCGCCCGTCAGGAACGATGTAGGCGGTCAGGCGTTTGTCGCCGGGGCGGTCCTCCCTGGCGACGACCACGGCCTGGCCGACCGCCGGGTGGGCGGTGAGGACGGCCTCGATCTCGCCGGGTTCGACGCGATGGCCGCGTATCTTCACCTGCGCGTCGGCGCGGCCCACGAAGTGCAGCTCGCCCCCGGCCGTCCACTGGGCGAGGTCCCCCGAGCGGTACATCCGGGTGCCTTCGGCGAAGGGGCAGGCCACGAAGCGTTCCGCGGTCGGGCCCGGCCGCCCGATGTAGCCGCGCGCGACGCCCGCGCCCGCCACGTACACCTCACCGGTCACCCCGGCGGGCACCGGCCGCAGGAAGCCGTCGAGGACGTGGACACGGGTGTTCTGGATGGGCCGTCCGATGGACGGGGGCCGGTCCGCCGGAGAGGTGCTCTCCGCGAGCGGTACGGCGGTGGTGATGACGGTGGCCTCGGTGGGGCCGTAGGTGTTGCAGACGCGGGCCTGACCGGTCCAGCGGCCCGCCAGGTCCGCGGTGAGTCGCTCGGCGCCGAGGACCCAGTTGCGCACCCACGGCACGTCGGCCGGGTCGAGGAGGCTCAGCAGCGAGGGCACCACGCTGGCGGTGCTCACCCCGGCCGAGCGGATCATCCGGGCCAGGGCTGCGGGGTCGGTGCGCTCGTCCTCGGTGGCGATGGCCAGGGTGCCGCCCGCGGCCAGGGTCGTCGCCACGTCCAGGACGGCCGCGTCGAAGCTGAAGGAGGCGAACTGGAGCGCGGTCACGCCCTCGGCCATCGCGAGGACCGGCCGCATCGCCTCGGCGAGGTTGACCACACCCTCGTGCGGCACCGCCACGCCCTTGGGGTGCCCCGTCGACCCCGAGGTGTAGATGACGTACGCGAGTTGGCCCGGCTCGGTGAGCACGACGGGCGGCTTGGCCGACTGGGCCGCGACGGTCTCCTCCACCTCGTCAAGGCGCACGGTCCGCGCGGCGGCCGACGGCACCCCGGTCAGGCTCTGTGCCGTGCCGAGGACGATCTCGGCCCCGCTGTCCTCGATGAGACGGCGGAGCCGGTCCGGCGGGTAGGCCGGGTCCAGCGGGACGAACGCGCCGCCCGCCTTCCACACCGCGAGCAGGGCGACCACCAGGCCGGTCCCGCGCGGCAGACACAGCCCGACGCGGGTCTCGCGGCCCACGCCGGCGCCGGCCAGGTACTGGGCGAGCCGGTTGGCCCGGCGGTCGAGCTCCGCGTACGACAGTGTCTCGGAGCCGCAGCGCAGCGCGGGCGCGTCCGGCGACCACCGGGCCCGCTCGTCGAAGGCGTCCACCCAGGTGCCGGGCGGCACCGCGCGCGCGGTGTCGTTCCACTCCTCGACGAGCCGTGTCCGCTCCCGCGGCGCCAGTACGTCGATGTCGGCGATCCTGGCCTCCGGATCGGCGACCATCTGGGCGAGCACCCGCACGACGCGCGCGAGGACGGCCTCCGCGGTGTCGTGGTCGAACAGGTCGGGCCGGTGGTCCAGCTTGCAGCGCAGCCGCTCGCCCGGGGTGACGACGAGGGTGAGCGGGTAGTGCGAGGCGTCGCGGGCCATGCCTGACGGACGCATGACCAGCGCGTCGTCCGACGGTGACCCGGCGGGCGGGTGCGGGAAGCTCTCGTAGAGCACCAGCGTGTCGAAGACCGCCGCGGGGCCCGCCAGTTTCTGGATCTCCAGGAGGCCCACGTGCTGATGGCCGAGCAGCGCGGTCTGCCGCTCCTGGAGGTCCGTCAGCGTGTCGGCCACCGACCGCGCGCCGTCGAGCCGCACCCGTACGGGAAGCGTGTTGATGAGCAGGCCCACCATGGTCTCCACGCCCGGCAGTTCGGCGGGCCGCCCCGCCGTCGTGCTGCCGAACACCACGTCGGTGCGGCCCGCGAGGCGCGCGAGGACCAGCGCCCAGGCGGCCTGGACGACCGTGTTCGCCGTCAGGCCCTTGCTACGGGCCAGCTCCGCCACGCCCCGCGAGAGGTCCTCCGGCAGGTCGGTGACGACGTGTTCGGGGAACGTGGGCAGCCGCGTCGGGTCCGCGGGCACCACCCGCGTCGGCTCGTCGGCGCCCGCCAGCTCCTTGCGCCAGGCGGCCCGCGCCGCCTCCTTGTCCTGCCGGGCCACCCAGGCCACGTAGTCCCCGTACGACGCGGCGCGCCGCAGCGCCGACGCGTCGCCGCCCGCCTCGTACACCTGGGAGAGCTCGCCGAGCAGGACCGGCATCGACCAGCCGTCCATGAGGATGTGATGCAGCGTCATGACCAGGTGGTGCCGGTCATCGCCGAGCCGTATGAGCAGCAGCCGCAGCAGCGGTGCGACCGCGAGGTCGAAGCGGTCGGCCAGTTCACCCTCGGCCAGCTCCCGCAGCCGGGCCCGCGCCTCGGCGTCACCGAGCCCCGAGACGTCCGCCTCGGTCCACGGCACCGTCACGTCGCGCACCACGACCTGGACGAGCTGGGCCCCGCTCACCGGACGGAAGCAGGCCCGCAGCGCCGGGTGCCGGGCGACCAGCGCCTGCCACGAGGCGCGGAGCCTGGCGGCGTCCAGGGGCCCCTCGATGTCCAGGGCGGACTGCACGGTGTAGACGTCGGGCCCCTCGTCGGCGAGGCCGGCGTGGAACAGCAGGCCCTCCTGCAGCGGTGAAAGCGGCCACACGTCCTCGACCAGAGATCGGGTCATCGCTCCTTCTCCTCATTACGGTTGGGGCCTGGTGGGGGCCTGTCGGGAACGGTTTCCCTCGGCGAGTGCCGCTTCGAGCTCCTCGATCTGGTTCTGTGCGAGGTCGAGCAGGGGGAAGTCGGACGGGGTGTGACCGCCCGCTCCGGGGTCGTCGGTGTGGGCGGCGACCCCTTCGAGCACGGCGAGCCAGGCGCGGCCGAGCCGTTCGGCGTCGGCCGCGGCGAGCACCTGCCCCGGCCAGCTCAGGGTGATCTCCAGTTCGGGCCCGTCCGCCGTGTCCCGGATGACCGCGCCCGCCGCGATGGCGTGGGTCACGGGCATGTCCGGGGCGGCCGAGCCGCCGACCGCCGTGCCACCGGCCGGCTGCCAGGGCCCGACGGGCCCCGTACGCGTACCGGTGGCGAAGCGGCCGAGGTAGTTGAAGCCGATCTGCGGTGCCGGTGAGGCCTCCAGGGCCGGTCCGGTCCCGGAGTTGAGCCGGCGCAGCAGTTCGTACCCGAGCCCGTCGCCGGGCACCGCCCGCACCTGCTCCTTCACGGCCTTGACCAACGTACCGGCCGCCGGGCCGCCCGCCATAGCGCTGTCCAGGTCGGCGCCCGCCACGTCGAGGCGCACGGGGCGGACGCTGGTGAACCAGCCGACCGTGCGCGACAGGTCCACGTCCGCCACGCTGTCGCGGCCGTGCCCCTCGATGTCCACGAGCACCCCGGTGTCACCGCCGGGACGCCAGTGCGCGACAGCTCCCGCGAGCGCGGCGAGCAGCACCTCGCGCACACCGCAGTGGTAGGCCGCCGGGGTCTTCGCCACCAGAGTCTCGGTCTGCTCCTCGGGCACGGTCCACGACTGGTGGAGCAGGGTGTTCGCGACATCGACGGCGGGGTCCAACGCCCGTGCGCCCAAGGTTGGTTCGGGCGCTCCGAGCAGCTTCTTCCAGTCGTCGAGTTCGGCGACCCGGCCCGCGTCGGCCGCCTGTGTCACGAGGTGGTCCGCCCAGCGCCGGAATGATGTCGGGACCGGGTCGAGCGCCGGTTCGCGCCCGGCGGCCACTGCTTCGCACGCCGCCCGCAGGTCGGGCACGAGGACGCGCCAGGACACGCCGTCGACGACCAGGTGGTGCACGGCGAGGACGAGCCGGCCGACCCGTGCGGGCCCGGCGTCCACCCACACGGCGCGCACGAGTTCACCGGAGGCGGGGTCGAGCCGCTCGGCGGCCTCGCGGGCCGCGTCCGCCGCGACCTCGTCGATGTCGTCCGCGTTCGCCTCGACACGGCTCACGAGCCGCGCCGCGTCCACGGAACCGCGCTCGCCGACCACCAGCTTCGGCTCACCGGGCACGGTGCGTGCCCGCAGCATGTCGTGGGCGTCCAGTACGGCGGCCAGGCCCGCGGCGAGAACCGGGAGCCCCAGCCCGTCCGGCGCGCCCAACGTCACCCACTGGGCGAACCCCGGCCGGGTGGCCCGCTCGCCGAAGGCCCGCATCACGGGCGTCCACGGCACCTCGCCGACTCCGGTGCCGTCGGCCTCGGCGGGCCGCCCCGCCACCTCAAGGACGGCTGCCAGGCGCTCGGGGGTCTTCTCCTCGAAGACCTGGCGCGAGGTCAGCACGAGGCCCGCGCGGCGGGCCCGCGAGGCCATTTGCATCGACATGATCGAGTCTCCGCCCAGCTCGAAGAAGCTGTCGTCGACGCCTACGCGGTCGAGCCCGAGGACCTCGGCGAACAGCTCGCAGACGATCCGCTCCTCCTCGGTCCCCGGCTCACGGCCGCCGCTCCTCCCGGCGAAGTCGGGGGCGGGCAGGGCGGCCCGGTCCACCTTGCCGTGGGGCGTGAGCGGCAGCCGGTCCAGCGGCACGACGGCCGTGGGCACCATGTACTCGGGGAGCCGCTGGGCGAGGAACGCGCGCAGGGTGGCGGGCAGATCGCCCGAGGTGTGCCCGGCCGTGGCCGGGCCGCCGGGCCCGTCGTCCGGCCACGAGGCGGAGGCCGGGCCGTCGGGCGGCTCCGGGTCCGTGCCGCGGGGCGTGTCCGCGACGACGTACGCCACGAGGCGCCGGTCACCGGGGCGGTCCTCGCGTGCCACGGCCACGGCCTGCGCGACGCGGGGATGTTCGGTGAGGGCCGCCTCGATCTCGCCGGGTTCGATCCGGTGGCCGCGGATCTTGAGCTGGTCGTCGGCGCGGCCCGCGAAGACCAGTTCGCCCCCATCGGTCCAGCGGACCACGTCACCGGTCCGGTACATCCGCTCGCCACCGGACCCGTAGGGGCACGCCACGAAGCGCTCGGCGGAGAGCCCGGCCCGTCCGAGGTAGCCGCGGGCCAGGCCGGGGCCCGCCACGTACAGCTCACCCGCCACCCCGGCGGGCACCGGCAGCAGGAAGCCGTCGAGCACATACGTCCGTACGCCCGCCATCGGGCCGCCGATCGGCACCACGTCACGGCCGGGCGTCAGCGGGGCGCTCATCGTCGCGCAGACCGTCGTCTCGGTCGGCCCGTACGCGTTCACCATCCGCAGGCCGTCCGACCACCGGTCCACCAGGCTCACCGGGCAGGCCTCACCGGCCACCACCAGCGTCTCCAGGGCCTCCGGCAGCGCGTCCTCCGCCGCGAGGACGCTCGGCGGCACCGTCACGTGCGTCGCCCCCGCCCGGTCGAGCGCCTCGGCGAGGGACACCCGGGGCGGCAGCGCGTCCGGTGGCGCCAGGGCCACCGAGCCGCCGGACAGCAGGGCCATGCACAGCTCGGAGACCGCCGCGTCGAAGCTCGGCGACGCGAATTGCAGCACCCGCGACTCCGCCCGTACCCGGAACCGCTCGATCTGCGCACGCGCCAGGTTGCCGAGACCGGTGTGCGTGACCACGACGCCCTTGGGCCGGCCCGTCGAACCCGAGGTGTAGATGACGTACGCCGCGTGGGCTGCCGTCAGCGGCGACAGCCGCTCCCCGTCGGTCGGCGGGTGGGCCGGATACCCGGCGACCTCCGCGGCCACCGCCGGGTCGTCGACGACCACCAGGCGTCCGGAGTAGTCGGCGGGCACCACGTCCCGCGTCCCCGTGCCGCACACCAGGACCTGCGGCCCGGCGTCGCCGAGCACCCGCGCGATCCGGTCCGCCGGGTACGCCGGGTCCACCGGCACGAACACCCCGCCCGCCATCGACACCGCGAGCAGCGTGACCACCAGGGACGCCGACCGCTCGGAGACGACCGCCACGCGGCGCTCGGGGCCGACGCCCAGGCCGATCAGATGGCGCGCGAGGCGAGCGGCGTCCGCCGCCAGCTCCCCGTACGAGAGCGACCGCTCCCCGTCCACCACGGCGATCGTGTCCGGCGTCCACGCGGCCTGGCGGCGGAACAGCTCCGGCAGCGGTACGCCCGCCGGCACACCCTCCGTACGGTTCCACTCCTCCACGACCAGTCCGCGCCCTGCGGCACCGGTCACGTCCACCCGGCCCACGGGCACCGCCGGGTCGGCCACCACCTGCTCCAGCACCCGTACGAGCGAGGCGACCATGTCCTCGGCCCTGGCCCGGTCGAAGACGTCGGGCCGGAAGACGAGGTCACCGCGCATCCGCTCGCCCGGCGACACGACGAACGTCAGCGGGTAGTGCCCCATGTCGCGGGGCGCGCCGACCGGCCGGACGGCGAGTGCGTCCGGGTCCGGCGCGCCGGCGGGCGGCAGCGGATAGTTCTCGTACACGACGAGCGTGTCGAACACCGCGCCTGACCCCGCGAGTTGATGGATCTCGGAGAGCCCCACGTGCTGATGCCCGAGCAGCTTCACCTGCCGTTCCTGCAGGTCGGTGAGCATGTCGGCCACCGGCTGCCCGGCCGCGAGAGCCACCCGTACGGGCAGGGTGTTGATGAAGAGCCCGATCGCCGTCTCCGCCCCCGGCAGGTCCGTGGGCCGTCCGGCGACCGTGGCGCCGAACACCACGTCCGTACGTCCGACGAGGCGCGCGAGGAGCAGCGCCCAGGCGCCCTGCACGGCGGTGTTCAGCGTCAGGCCGCGCGCCCGGGCCAGCTCGGCGAGCCCGCGCGACAGCTCTGCGGGGAACTCGAACCGCACCCGCTCCGGCTCCACCGGCACGACGGCCGTCTCCGCGGGCACCACCAGCGTCGGCGCGTCGAGTCCCGCGAGTTCCTTCTGCCACGCGGCGCGCGCGGCGCGACCGTCCTGCCGGTTCAGCCACCCCAGGTAGTCCCCGTACGAGGCGGCCGACGGCAGCAGCCGCTCGTCCCCGGCCGCGTCGTACGCGGCGGAGAGGTCGCCGATCAGGATCGGCAGCGACCAGCCGTCCATGATGATGTGGTGGCTGGTGAGCACCAGCCGGTGGCGGTTCTCGCCGAGCCGCACGAGCAGCAGCCGCAGCAGGGGTGCCGCCGACACGTCGATGCGGTCCGCCCGTTCGCCCTCGGCGAGCCGCTCCAGCGCGGCGAGCGCGTCCGGCTCCGCGCGTCCCGTCAGGTCGGCCTCGCGCCACGGCAGCTCCACGTCCCGCGCCACGACCTGCACGGCCTCGCCCGACGCGAGACGGTGGAAGCCCGCCCGCAGGATCGGATGCCGGCGCAGCAGCGCCTCGCAGGCCGCCCGGAGACGGCCGGTGTCGAGGGGCCCGTCCAGCGCCAGCATGCGCTGGCTCTCGTAGAGGTCGGGGCTCGCGTCGTCGTACGTGGCGTGGAACAGCATGCCCTGCTGCAACGGCGACAGCGGCCACACGTCCTCCAACGCCGGTACAGCCGCCTCCAGTTCGGCCAACCCGTCCTGCGTCAGCGCGTCGACCAGGGGGAAGTCGGAGACAGTGTGCCCTCCGGCGCCTGGCCCGCCGGTGTGCTGGGCCAGGCCGCCGAGCATCTCCAGCCAGATCCGTCCGAGCCGCTCGACGTCGGCCTCGTCGAGCAGGGCCGCGGGCCAGCTCAGACTGACCTCCAGCGCGGGCCCGTCCGGGGTGTCCCTGACCACCGCGCCCACGTCCAGGGCATGGGCGACGGGCGTCCCCGGATCGACCGCACCGCCGATCGCCGCGACACCGGCGGGCTGCCATGCATCGGCGGCCCCGGGGCGGGCGCCGGCGGCGAACCGGCCGAGATAGTTGAAGCCGATCTGCGGGGTAGGTGCCGCGGCGAGTACGGGAGCGGTCTCGGGGTTGAGGTGACGCAGCAGGCCGTGTCCCAGCTTGTCGCCGGGCACGGCCCTGACCTGTTCCTTGACCGCCTTGACCAGCTCACCGGCGGCGGCTCCGCCCGCGAGGGCCTGCGGCAGTTCGATGCCGGTCACGTCCATCCGCACCGGGTGCGCGCTGGTGAACCACCCGACGGTACGGGACAGATCGACACCCTCGACCGCCTCCCGGCCATGCCCCTCCACATCCACCAGGACCTCACGCTCACCGTCCGGCCGCCAACGCGCGACGGCCCCGGCCAACGTGGCGAGCAGCACGTCGTCGACTCCGCAGTGGAAGGCGGTGGTCGTGCGGGCCACCAGGGCCGCGGCTTCCGGCACGTTCCAGGTGCGGCGGCGTTGGGTCTCGGCGGTGTCGATGGCGGGGTCGAGGGGGCGGTTGCCGAGCGGCGGTGACGCTGTGCCGAGGTGAGTCCCAAGGTGAGCTGTCCAGTCCGGCAGCTCGGCGGTGCGGTGCTCGGAGACCGCCTCGGCGGTGAGGAGTTCGACCCAGCGGCGGAACGAGGTCCCGGGCGGGTCGAGTGCGGGTACCTGACCTGCGGCGACCGCCTCGCACGCGGCCTGGAGGTCCGGGGTCAGGACACGCCAGGACACCCCGTCGACCACCAGGTGGTGGACCACCAGCACGAGACGACCGTCCTGACCGTCCCCCGCGTCGACCCACACCGCCTGAACCATGACTCCGGCGGCCGGGTCCAGACGGCGGACGGCGTCACGGGCCGCGCTCGCCGCCAGTTCGTCGATGTTGGGGGTTGGTTCGGGGCTTTCGGTTGGTTCGAGGCCTTCGGTTCGTTTGGAGCTCTCGGTTGGTTTGGGGCTCTCGGTTGGTTCGGGGTTTTCGGTCGCGGCGGTCCTGCCGGGCGCGGCGGTTTCGGCGGACGCGGCGGACGCGGCGACCACGCCGGGCTCAGCGGTCCTGCCGGACGCGCCGGTCTCAGCGGTCCTGCCGGACACGGCGGGCGCGGCGGGCGCGGCGGGCGCGGCGGTCACGCCGGACACGGCGACCACGCCGGACACGGCGGTCCTGCCGGACACGGCGGACGCGGTATCGACGCGGGTCACCAGCCCTGCGGCGTCGACGCTACCTCGCTCACCGACGATCAGCTTCGGCTCGCCCGGCACCGTGCGGGCCCGCAGCATGTCGTGTGTATCCAGTACGGCAGCCAAGCCCGCGCCGAGAACATCGAGCCCCAGCCCCGCCGGAGCCACCAACGTCACCCACTGCGCGAAGCCGGGCCTCGCCGCCCTCTCCCCCAACGCCCGCATCGCAGGCGTCCACGGCACCTCACCCACACCGGCGCCGTCAGCCTCGGCAATCTGCCCTGCGGCCAACACCGCCACGGCCGCCAGACGTTCCGGCGTCTTCTCCTCGAAGACCTGGCGGGGGGTCAGGACCAACCCTTCCCTGCGGGCCCGCGACGCGAGCTGCATGGAACTGATCGAGTCACCGCCCAGCTCGAAGAAACCGGCGTCCACGCCCACGCGGTCCAGACCCAACACCTCGGCGAACAGTCCGCAAAGGATCTCCTCCGCCTCCGTACGAGGCTCACGACCACCCGCTCGCTCAGCCAAGTCGGGCGCAGGCAGAGCCGCCCGGTCCAACTTCCCGTTCACCGTCAACGGCAGCGCATCCAGGACCACCACGACCGCCGGAACCATGTACTCCGGCAACTGGACGCCCGTCTCATCACGTATCGCCTGGACATCCACGTCTTCGACGTCCGTCACGATGTACCCGATCAGGCGTTTGTCGCCGGGTCGGTCCTCGCGTACGACGACGGCCGCCTGCCAGACAGCGGGGTGGGAAGCAAGAACCGCCTCCACCTCGCCGGGCTCCACCCGGAAACCCCGGATCTTCACCTGCTCATCCGCACGCCCCGCGAACGCCAACTCCCCGTCGGAGGTCCAACGGGCGAGGTCACCGGTGCGGTACATGCGCCCGCCGGCTGCGAACGGGCACGCCACGAAGCGTTCCGCGGTCAGGCCCGGCCGGCCCACGTACCCCCGAGCCACGCCGGGGCCTGCTATGTACAGCTCGCCCGTCACTCCCGGTGGGAGCGGCCGCAGGAAACCGTCCAGGACGTAGGTGCGTACGTTGCCCAGCGGGCGCCCGATCGACGGCGATGGGTCACTCGGGCTTACCGCAGCGTCCACCGGCCCGGCAGTCGCCATGACCGTGGCCTCCGTCGGACCGTACGTATTCCAAACCCGCGCCCGGCCCGACCAACGACTCGCCAGATCCGCCGTCAGCAACTCCGCACCCAGCACCCAGTTCCGCACACCCCCAACCGCCGCCGGGTCCAGCACACCCAGCAGCGAGGGGACAACGCTGGCCGTGCTCACCCCGGTGCGCTCGATCATCGCCGCCAGCGCGATAGGCTCCGCCCGCTCCCCCGCCGAGGCGACGGCGAGTGTTCCGCCACCGGCCAGCGTCACCGCCACATCCAACACCGCAGCATCAAAGCTGAACGACGCGAACTGAAGCACAGTGACACCCTCGGACACACCCAGCACCGGGCGCATCACCTCCGCCAGATTCGTCACACCACCGTGCGCCACCGCCACACCCTTGGGACGACCCGTCGAACCCGAGGTGTAAATGACGTACGCGAGCTGATCCGGACCGGCATACCTCACACCCAACGGCTCAGCGGACTCCTCCGTGATCGCCGCATCGTCCATGGAGACAGCCCGCACCCCACCCAGGCGCACCGAGTCGTCGCCCACGCCGAGCACAACCCCCACACCACTGTCCTCGACCATGAACGCCAGCCGCTCCACCGGATACTCCGGATCCAGCGGAACAAACGCGCCCCCCGCCTTCCACACCGCCAACTCCGCCACCACCATGTCCACCCCACGCGGCAAACACAGCCCCACCCGCGACTCAACCCCCACACCCAAACCCACCAAAAAGCGAGCCAACCGATTCGCGCGAGCGTCCAACTGCACATAAGACAAGCCTTGCTCAGCACCCGACAGCACTGCTACCGCATCCGGCGTCCGCGCCACCCACCCCTCGAACGCCTCCACCACCGAACCCGCCACCACCCGACGAGCCGTGTCGTTCCACCCCTCCACCACCGAGCCCGGCTCCGACGCTCCCAGTACGTCGATCCGGCCTACCGGCGCCGTCGGGTCGGCCGCCATTTGTGCGAGGGCCCGTTCTAGCCACTGGCCCACCTGGTGGGCCTGCGGCTGGTCGAAGAGGTCGGGGCGGTACGTCACCCGTATCTGGAGGCGTTCGTCGGGGACGACGCTGACCGCCAGGGGATAGTGGGTCCCCGCCTGGGTGCGTAGCTGGGTCATCGTCAAGCCGTCGCCATCGCCGTCACCGGAGCCGCGGCCGGTGGCCGGCGACTCGTCGCGCGGGTAGTTCTCGAACATCAGCATCGTGTCGAATACCGCACCCGAACCCGTGACGGCCTGGATCTCCGGCAGACCCACATGCTGGTGGGCCATCAGTTCCGACTGCTTCTGCTGGAGCCCCGCCAGCAGGTCCGCCACGGGCTGTGCGCCGTCGAGCCGTACCCGTACCGGCAGGGTGTTGATGAACAGGCCCACCATGCTTTCCACGCCCGGCAGTTCCGCCGGGCGGCCGGCCACCGTGGCGCCGAACACCACGTCCGTACGTCCCGCGAGGCGCGCGAGGACCAGCGCCCACGCGCCCTGCGCGACGGTGTTCAGGGTCAGCCCATGCAGCCGGGCCAACTCCGTCAAGGCGTCGGACGACTCCTTCGTGAGCCGCAGCGCGATCTCCTCCGCTACGGACTGGGCGCTGTCGTTCAGCGCCGAGGGAGCGACGAGGGTCGGTTCGTCGGCGCCTGTCAGCTCCGCCCGCCAGGCGGCACATGCCGCCTCCTTGTCCTGGTCACCGAGCCACGCCAGGTATTCCCCGTACGAGGCCGCGCGCTTCAGTACGGAGGCGTCGCCGCCCGCCGCGTACAGCGCTGAGACCTCGTTGAACATGACCGGTGTCGACCAGCCGTCCGCCACGATGTGGTGGCTGGTGACGATCAGCCGGTGCCGTTCGGCGGCGAGCCGCACGAGCAGCAGCCTCAGCAATGGTGGCGCCGTCACACCCATCCGCGCCGCCCGCTCCTCCTCGGCGAGACGGTCGAGACCGGCCAGGGCGTCGGACTCCGTACGTCCCGTGAGGTCGGCCTCGCGCCAGGGCAATGTGACGTCATCCGCCACGACCTGCACGGCCTCACCGGAGGCCAGGCGGTGGAAGCTCACCCGTAGCGCCTCGTGGCGCGCCAGGAGTGTCTCCCACGACGTTCGCAGCAGGCGTGGGTCGAGCGGCCCGTCCACGGCCAGCACGCGCTGGCTCCGGTAGACGTCCGGCCCGTCCTCGTCGAACGTGGCGTGGAACAGCATGCCCTCCTGCAACGGCGACAGCGGCCAGACGTCCCGCAACGCCGGTACCGCCGACTCCAGGTGCTCGACGTCGTCCTGGGTCAGCACGTCGTCGAGCAGGGGGAAGTCGGTCGGGGTGCGTCCGCCCGCGGCCGGGTCGGCGGTGTGTGCGGCCAGGCCTCCCAGCATCCGGGCCCAGGCCCGGCCGAGCCGCTCGACCCGTTCTTCGTCGAGGACGGCGGACGGCCAGCTCAGCCTCAGTTCGAGCTGGGGTCCCTCGGCGGTGTCCGTGACGGTCGCGTTGGCCTCCAGTGTGTGCGGCAGGGGCAGGTCCGGGGCGACCGAACCTCCGATCGCGGCCGCTCCGGCGCTCTGCCAGGCGGCCGTCGGCCCCTTCCGCGTACCGGTGGCGAACCGGCCCATGTAGTTGAAGCCGATCTGCGGGGCCGGTGCCGCCGCGAGTACGGGAGCGGTCTCGGGGTTGAGGTGACGCAGCAACGCGTATCCGAGCCTGTCCCCGGGCACGGCCCGCACCTGTTCCTTGACCGTCTTCAGCAACTCACCGGCGGCGGCTTCGCCCGCGAGGGCTCGCGGCAGGTCGATGCCGGTCACGTCCATCCGCACCGGGTGCGCGCTGGTGAACCAGCCGACGGTACGGGACAGATCCACGTCCCCGAGCGGCTCGCGGCCGTGGCCCTCGACATCGACCAGGACCTCGCGCCCACCGTCCGGCCGCCATTGCGCGACGGCACCGGCCAGCGCGGCGAGCAGCACGTCGTCGACTCCGCAGTGGAACGCCGCGGTCGTCCTGCCGAGGAGCGTCGCGGCCTGTTCCGACGGCACCGCCCAGGTCCGCTGGTGCAGGGTGCGGGCGGTGTCCGTCGACGGGTCCAACGCGCGATCGCCGAGCGGCGGTGACGCCGTGCCGAGGTGGGCCCCGAGGTGGGTCGTCCAGTCCGGCAGCTCGGCGGTGCGGTGCTCGGAGGCCGCCTCGGCGGTGAGGAGTTCGGCCCAGCGGCGGAATGACGTGCCGGGCGGGTCGAGTGCGGGTGTCCGGCCCGCGGCGACCGCCTCGCACGCGGCCTGGAGGTCCGGGGTCAGGACGCGCCACGACACCCCGTCCACCACCAGGTGATGGGCCGCGAGCACCAGCCGGCCCACCTGCCCGGGGCCCGCGTCCACCCACACCGCCTGGACCATCACCCCGGCGGCCGGGTCCAGGCGCTCGGCAGCCTCGCGGGCCGCCCTCGCCGCCACCTCGTCGGGGGCGTCGAGTTCGTCGAGCCCTTCGGCAGTGGCCTCGACGCGGGTCACCAGCTCTGCCGCGTCGACCGACCCTCGCTCACCGACGATCAGCTTCGCCTCGCCCGGCACCGTGCGGGCCCGCAGCATGTCGTGCGTGTCCAGTACGGCGGCCAGGCCCGCGCCGAGTACGTCGAGCCCCAGCCCGGCAGGTGCGCCCAGCGTCACCCACTGTGCGAAGCCCGGCCTCGCCGCCTGCTCGCCCAGGGCTCGCATCACCGGGGTCCACGGCAGCTCGCCCACGCCCACGTCCTCGACGGTGGCCGCGCGTTCCGCCGCGCCCGCCGCGTCCACGACCGTCGCGAGGCGTTCCGGGGTCTTCTCCGTGAAGACCTGGCGCGGCGTCAGGACGAGTCCGGCCCTGCGGGCGCGCGAGGCGAGCTGCATCGAGCTGATCGAGTCGCCGCCCAGCTCGAAGAAGCCGTCGTCGGCGCCGACCCGCTCCAATTTCAGTACCTCGGCGAACAGGGCGCACAGGGTTTCCTCGGTCGGTGTGCGCGGCTCCCGGCTGCTCGCCCGGGAGGCGAAGTCCGGCGCGGGCAGGGCCGCGCGGTCCACCTTTCCGTTCACCGTCAGCGGCAGGGCGTCGAGGATCAGGACGGCCGCCGGGACCATGTATGCGGGCAGGCGTGCCGCCACGTAGGCGCGTACCGCCTCGGCCTCAACGGCCTCGGTGCGCTCCGTGCGCTCAACGGGCCCGACGCGCCTCTGTTCGGGCACGACATAACCGATCAGCCGTGTGTCGCCCGGGCCGTCCCGGCGCGGCACCACCACGGCCTGCGCCACGGCCGGGTGCGCGGCGATAACCGCCTCGACCTCGCCCGGCTCCACCCGAAACCCACGGATCTTCACCTGCTCGTCCGCACGCCCCGCGAACACCAACTCCCCCTCGGGAGTCCAACGGGCCAGGTCACCGGTCCGGTACATCCGTCCACCAGAACCGAACGGGCACGCCACGAACCGTTCCGCCGTCAGCGACGACCGGCGGAGGTAGCCTCGCGCCAGGCCCGCGCCCGCCGCGTACACCTCGCCCACCGTCCCCGGCGGCACCGGGCGCAGGAAGGCGTCCAGCACGTACACCTGCCGGTTGCCCAGGGGGCGCCCGATCGGCAGTACGGGGCCGCCGGCCGTGCCCACCGGCAGCACATGCCATGTGGCGCACAGCGTCACCTCGGTCGGCCCGTACAGATGCCGCACCGCGACCTGCGGGCACACCTCCCGCACCCGTGCCACCGACCCGGCGGGCACGACGTCTCCGCCGGTCAGCACCTCGCGCAGCCCCGTGAAGCAGTCCGGGGACTCCTCCGCGAGCACCCTGAACAGGCCCGCGGTGATGTGCACCGCGGTCACCCCGCCCTCGACCGCCTCCCGCACCCGTCGCGCGTCCACCGCGCCCGGACCGGCGATCACCACCCTGCCGCCCGCGACGAGCGGCACCCACACCTCGAACAGCGATACGTCGAAGGCGTGCGGGGCGTGCATGAGGACGGCGTCCCCTGCGCCCACCGACCACCCCCGGTCTCCGGCGAGGCTCGCGACGCCGCCGTGCGGCACCGCGACGCCCTTGGGCACGCCCGTCGACCCGGACGTGTACATCACGTGGGCCAGGTCGTCCGCGCCCACCGCGGGCTTCGGCGCCGGGGCACACCGGGCGATCGCCGACCGCACCGCGGGGTCGTCGAGGACCACCGCGGCCGTCCCCGCCCGCTCCGGCACGGCCTCGCGGGTCTCCCGTGTGCACAGGACCGCCACCGGCTCGGAGTCCGCCATGAGGAACGCGATCCGCTCCGCCGGGTACTCCGTGTCCACGGGCACGTGGACGGCTCCCGCCTTCCACACGCCGAGCAGCGCCACCAGCAGCTCGGCCGACCGGCTCATGGCGAGCGCGACCCGGTCGCCCCGGCGCACTCCCGCACCGGCCAGGTGGGTGGCCAGCCGCCCGGACGCCTCGTCCAACTCCCCATAGGTGAGGCGGTGTTCGCCGTCCTCCACGGCCACCGCGTCCGGTGTCCGCTCCACCTGTGCGGCGAACAGTTCGGGCACCGAGGCGCCGGGCACGGGGGCCGCCGTCGCGTTCCACTCCTCCACCACGAGCGCGCGTTCCGCCGTGCCGGCCACGTCCACCCGGCCCACCGGCATGGACGGGTCCGCCACCATCTGTTCCAGGACGCGCACCAGCCGCCCGAAGACCGCGTGCGCGGTGGCATGGTCGATGACGTCGGTGCGGTGGTCGAGTTTGACGCCCATCCGCTCGCCCTCCGGGGCCACGACCAGCGTGAGCGGATAGTGCGCGGCCTCCACTCCGTCGATGAAACGGACGGCGAGGCTGTCCGGGTCCGGCTGCTCCTCCGGAGGGCGCGGGTAGTTCTCGTACACGACGATCGTGTCGAAGACGGCTCCGGGCCCCGCCAGCTTCTGGATCTCCGGGAGTCCGATGTGCTGGTGCGCCATGAGCGCGGACTGCCGCCGCTGAAGGTCGGCGAGGAGTTGCCGTACGGGCTGCGCGCCGTCGAGGCGTACGCGCACGGGCAGGGTGTTGATGAACAGGCCGATCATCGTCTCCGCGCCCGGCAGGTCGGTGGGCCGCCCCGCCGCGGTGGCGCCGAAGACGACATCCGTGCGCCCGGTGAGCCGCGCGAGGAGCAGCGCCCAGGCCCCCTGCACCACCGTGTTCACCGTCAGCCCCTGGGTGCGGGCAAGACCCACCAGGCCCTGGGTGAGTTCTTCGGAGATGTGGTTGATCAGGCTCTGCGGGGTCACGGGGGCGCGGCCCCGGTCAGCGGGCGCCACGAGCGTCGGCTCGTCGACTCCGGCCAGCTCGGCGCGCCAGGCGGCGCGCGCGGCTGCGCCGTCCTGCCGGTGCAGCCACGCCAGATACTCCCGGTAGGAGGTCGTGCGGGGCAGTGCGCGTACGTCGCCGCCCGCCGCGTACGCCGTGGTGAACTCGTTGAAAAGCACCGCCATCGACCAGCCGTCCATGACGAGGTGGTGGCTGGTGACCACGAGACGGTGCCGTTCGGCGTCGAGGCGGATGAGCAGCAGGCGCAGCAGCGGCGGCACCGCCGGGTCGAACCGTTCCGCGCGCTCCTGTGCCGCGAGCCGTTCGATCGCGGCGGACGCGTCGGCCTCCGTGAGCCCGGAGAGATCCTCCACCGTCCACGGCAGCGCGGCCTCGCGGGCCACGACCTGCACCGCCTCGCCCGACTTTCGGCCACGGAAACCCGCCCGCAGCGCGCTGTGCCGGGCGAGCAGCGCCTCCCACGTGGCGCGCAGCCTGCCCATGTCGAGCGGTCCGACCAGCTCCAGCATCCGCTGCCCCTGGTAGACGTCCGGGCCCTGGTCGTCAAAGGCGGCGTGGAACAGCAGGCCTTCCTGCAACGGTGACAGCGGCCAGACGTCCTCTACCTGGGATCGGTTCATGGTTCTGTCTCCTCACAGCGGCCAGTGCGTGGCTCAGTGACTCAGGTGGCTCAGGTGACTCAGGTCGCTCAGGTGTGGTCTTCGGCGAAGTCGGCCTCGAACTCGTCGACCTCGTCCTGCGCGAGGTCGAGCAGCGGGAAGTCCGACGGGGTGTGACCGCCCGAGGCGGGCGCGACGGTGTGGTGCGCCAGGCCGAGGAGCATCTCCAGCCAGGTACGGCCGATGCGTTCGGCGTCGGCCTCGTCGAGCAGGGCGGCGGGCCGGCTCAGGCTGATCCGCAGCTCGGGCCCGTCCGGGGTGTCCCGGACCATGGCGCCGGCCTCCAGGAGGTGCGTCAACGGCGTGTCCGGGTCGGCGGCGCCTTCGAGCGCGGCCTCTCCGACCGCCTGCCAGGGCCTCGCGGATTCCGAGCGGGTACCGGCTGTACGAGGGTGCGTGCCGGTGGCGAAGCGGCCCATGTAGGTGAAGCCGACCTCCGGGGCCGGTGCCGCCGCGAGTACGGGGGCGGTCCCGGGGTTGAGGTGGCGCAGCAACTCGTATCCGAGCCCGTCCCCGGGCACGGCCCGCACCTGCTCCTTGACCGCCTTGACCAGCTCACCGGCGGCGGCTCCACCCGCCAGGGCCTGCGCCAGTTCGATCCCGGTCACGTCCATCCGCACCGGGTGCGCACTGGCGAACCAGCCGACCGTACGGGACAGATCCACGTCCCCGAGCGGCTCGCGACCGTGCCCCTCCACGCCCACCAGAACCTCACGCCCACCGTCAGGACGCCACAGCCCCAGCGCCCCGCCGAGCGCGGCCAGGAGCACGTCGTCGACCCCGCAGTGGAACGCGGTGGTCGTCAGGTTCAGCAACGTCTCCACCTGCTCCCTCGGCACGTCCCAGGTGTGGTGCCGCAGGTCGCGCACCGTGTCGGACCCGGGGTCCACCGCGCGTCGGCCGAGGGGGCGTCGCGGTGTACCCAGCAGCCGCCGCCAGCCAGGCAGTTCGGCGGTGCGGTGCTCGGAGACCGCCTCGGCGGTGAGGAGTTCGGCCCAGCGGCGGAACGAGGTCCCGGGCGGGTCGAGTGCGGGCTCCTGACCAGCGGCGACTGCCTCGCAGGCAGCCTGGAGGTCCGGGGTCAGGACACGCCAGGACACCCCGTCGACCACCAGGTGGTGGACCACGAGCACGAGGCGACCGTCTTGCCCGTCCCCCGCGTCGACCCACACCGCCTGAACCATGACGCCGGCGGCCGGGTCCAGACGGTGAACGGCGTCACGGGCCGCGCTCGCCGCCACCTGGTCGAGCTCTTCGGCGGTGGCCTCGACGCGGGTCACCAGTTCCGCCGCGTCGACGGAGTCCCGCTCCCCGACGATCAGCTTCGGCTCGCCCGGCACCGTGCGGGCCCGCAGCATGTCGTGCGTGTCCAGTACGGCAGCCAAGCCCGCGCCGAGAACATCGAGCCCCAGCCCCGCCGGAGCCACCAACGTCACCCACTGCGCAAAGCCGGGCCTGGCCGCCCTCTCCCCCAACGCCCGCATCGCAGGCGTCCACGGCACCTCACCCACGCCCGAGGCGTTGGCCTCGCTGTCGGCCCCGACAGCCTCCGCGACGCCCGCCAACCGCTCGGGGGTCTTCTCCTCGAAGACCTGGCGGGGGGTCAGGACCAACCCTGCCCTGCGGGCCCGCGAGGCGAGCTGCATGGAACTGATCGAGTCACCGCCCAGCTCGAAGAAGCCGGCGTCCACGCCCACGCGGTCCAGACCCAACACCTCGGCGAACAGCGCACACAGCGTCACCTCCGCCTCCGTACGCGGCTCACGGCCACCCGCTCGCTCAGCCAAGTCGGGCGCGGGCAGAGCCGCCCGGTCCAACTTGCCGTTCACCGTCAACGGCAGCGCATCCAGAACCACCACGACCGCCGGGACCATGTACTCCGGAAGGCGCGTCGACATGTACGCACGCAACTCCTGCGGGTCGACGTCCGCGACCACGTATGCGGCGAGGCGCCTATCGCCGGGGCGGTCCTCCCGTACGACGACGGCGGCCTGCCGGACAGCAGGGTGCGCGGCAAGGACCGCCTCCACCTCACCCGGCTCCACCCGGAACCCACGAATCTTCACCTGCTCATCCGCACGCCCCGCGAACACCAACTCCCCCTCGGGAGTCCACCGGGCCAGGTCACCGGTCCGATACATCCGCTCACCCGACCCGAACGGGCACGCCACAAAACGCTCAGCCGTCAGGTCCGGCCGTCCCACGTAACCCCGCGCCACGCCAGGACCTGCCACATACAGCTCGCCCGTCACACCCGGCGGGAGCGGCCGCAGGAAACCATCCAGGACATACGTACGTACGTTGCCCAGCGGGCGCCCGATCGACGGCGACGGATCGGCCGGGCCCACCGCAGCATCCACCGGCCCGGCAGTCGCCATGACCGTGGCCTCCGTCGGACCGTACGTATTCCAAACCCGCGCCCGGCCAGACCAACGACTCGCCAAGTCGGACGTGAGCAACTCCGCACCCAGCACCCAGTTCCGCACACCCCCGACCGCCGCCGGGTCCAGCACACCCAGCAGTGAAGGGACGACGCTGGCCGTGCTCACCCCCGTGCGCTCGATCATCGCCGCCAGCGCGGCAGGCTCCGACCGCTCCCCCGCCGAGGCGACCGCCAGCGTCCCGCCACCGGCCAGCGTCACCGCCACATCCAACACCGCAGCATCGAAACTGAACGACGCGAACTGAAGCACGGTGACACCCTCGGACACGCCCAGCACCGGGCGCATCACCTCCGCCAAGTTCGTCACACCACCGTGCGCCACCGCCACACCCTTGGGACGACCCGTCGAACCCGAGGTGTAAATGACGTACGCAAGCTGATCCGGACCGGCATACCTCCGTATCGGCTCAGCGGACTGCCCCGTGATCGCCGCGTGGCCCATTGGCACGGTCCGCACCCCACCCAAACTCACGGGGTCACCCGTACCGAGCACAATCTGTGCGCCACTGTCCTCGACCATGAACGCCAGCCGCTCCACCGGATAGCCGGGATCCAGTGGTACAAACGCGCCCCCCGCCTTCCACACCGCCAGCTCCGCCACCACCATGTCCACCCCACGCGGCAAACACAGCCCCACCCGCGACTCAACCCCCACACCCAAACCCACCAAAAAGCGAGCCAGGCGATTCGCCGCCGCGTCCAACTGCACATAAGACAAGCCTTGCTCAGCACCCGACAGCACTGCTACCGCATCCGGCGTCCGCGCCACCCACCCCTCGAACGCCTCCACCACCGAACCCGCCACCACCCGACGAGCCGTGTCGTTCCACCCCTCCACCACCGAGTCCCGCTCCGACGGACCCAGTACGTCGATCCGGCCGACCGGCGCCGTCGGGTCCTCGATGATCTGCTCCAGTACCCGTGTGAGTCGCCGGCCCGCCTCGGCGGCCGCTCGGCGGGAGATGAGGTCGGGGCGGGAGGTGACGCGGACCGTGAGGTCGTCGGTCAGGAGGACGCCGAGGGTCAGGGGGTAGTTGGTCGCCTGGTGGCCCGCCGAGGCGGAGAAGGTGGGCAGGTCGGGCGTGGGTGGGGCGCCGGGGGGCTGGGGGTAGTTCTCGAAGACCATGAGTGTGTCGAAGACGGCGCCGGGGCCCGCGAGGCGCTGGATCTCCGCGAGGCCCAGGTGCTGGTGGGCGATGAGCGCCGACTGGTCCGCCTGGAGCTCCGCCAGCATGTCGGCCACGGGCTGCGCGCCGTCGAGCCGTACCCGCACCGGCAGGGTGTTGATCAGCAGGCCCACCATGGCTTCCACGCCCGGCAGTTCGGCGGGGCGGCCGGCCACCGTGGCGCCGAAGACCACGTCCGTGCGGCCTGCGAGGCGTGCGAGGACCAGCGCCCACGCACCCTGGACCAGTGTGTTCACCGTGAGGCCGTGCGTGCGGGCCAGTTCGACCAGGGCGCGGGTGGGCTCCGCCGGGAGCCGTACCGTGCTCTCGTCCGGCAGGGCCATCGGCCGGCCCGTGTCCGCCGGGGCGACGAGGGTCGGTTCGTCGGCCCCCGACAGTTCCTGCCGCCAGGCGACGCGTGCCGCCTCCTTGTCCTGCCGGCCCAGCCAGGCCAGGTACTCCCCGTAGGACGCCGCGCGCCGCAGCACGCCGGGGTCGCCGCCCGCTTCGTACACCTCCGCCAGTTCGTTCAGGAGGACCGGCATCGACCAGCCGTCCATGAGGAGGTGGTGTGACGTGACGATGAGGCGGTGGTGGCGCTCGCCGAGGCGGATGAGCAGAAGCCGCAGCAGCGGCGGGACGGCGAGGTCCAGGCGCTCGGCCCGTTCCTGCGCCGCCAGCTTCTCGATCCGGTCGGCCACGGCGGCACCGGAGTCGGTCGTACCAGGATCGACGGCACCGGAGTCGGTCGGGCCTGACAGGTCGGCCTCGCGCCAGGGGAGCCGCACGTTCCGCGTGATGAGTTGTACCGCCTCGCCCGACTTTCGGCGGTGGAAGCTGGCGCGCAGGGCGGCGTGCCGGTCGAGCAGGGCCTCCCAGGAAGCACGTAGCCGAGGCGCGTCCAGCGGTCCTTGCACCGCCACCGTGAACTGGACGGCGTAGACGTCGGGGCCCCGGTCGTCGAACCCGGAGTGGAACAACAGCCCTTCCTGGAGCGGCGACAGCGGCCACACTTCGGTCAGTGCCGAGCCGTGGGCGGCGGTTGAGGACTTCACCGGGACAGGCCTCCCTCTAGTTTCGCTGCTATCGCCTGGAACTGGTCGATCTCGTCCTGGTCGAGGTCGAGCAGGTGGAAGTCGGACGGGGTGTGGCCACCCGCGTCCGGGGCGTCCGTGTGGGCGGCGAGGCCGCCCAGGAGCCGCACCCAGGCCTCGCCGACCCGCTCGGCGTCGTCCGCCGCCAGGAGGCGGTCGGGCCAGCTGAGCGTGACGGTGAGCTCCGGTCCTTCCGGTGTGTCGCGGACGACCGCGATGCCTTCGAGCACGTGCATCGCGGGCAGGCCGTGCCCCGCGGTGCCACCGACCGCCGCCGCGCCCGCCAGCCGCCAGGCCGCGACCTGCCCGCTCCGCCCGTCCGCGGCGAACCGGCCGAGGTAGTTGAAGCCGACCTGCGCTTCGGGCGCGGCGTCGAGGGCCGGGCCGGTGCCGGAGTTGAGGCGGCGCAGCAGCTCGTATCCGAGGCCGTCGCCCGGCACCGACCGCACCTGCTCCTTCACGGCCTTCATCAACGTACCCGCCGCCCTGCCGCCCGCCATAGCGGCGTCCAGGTCGGCGCCCGTCACATCGAGCCGCACGGGGTGGGCGCCGGTGAACCAGCCGACGGTGCGCGACAGTTCGGTGTCGCCCAGCGGTTCGCGGCCGTGCCCCTCGACGGTCACCAGGAGTCCGGCGCCGGTGCCGGGCCGCCAGTGCGCGACGGCGCCGGCCAGCGTCGCCAGGAGCACGTCGTCGACACCGCAGTGGTACGCGGCCGGGGTGCGGCTCACCAGGGTGTCCGCCTGCCGTGGCGGCACCACCCAGGAGCGGCGGCGCAGCGTCTCCGCCGTGTCGACCGCGCGGTCCAGTGGCCGCCGGCCCAGCGGGCGGCGGGTGGCGCCGTCACCCAGCAGCTCCAGCCAGTCCGGCAGCTCGGCGACGCGCCGCTCCTCGTACGCCTCGGTGGCGAGCAGTCGCGACCAGCGCCGGAACGAGGTGCCCGCCGGTGGCAGCTCGGGCGGGCGCCCCGTGGCCGCCGCCTCGCACGCGGCTCGCAGGTCCGGGAGCAGGATGCGCCAGGACACGCCGTCCACGACCAGGTGGTGCGCCACCAGGACGATCCGGCCGGTGCGGCCGGGGCCCGCGTCCACCCACACGGCGCGCACCATCACACCGCGCGCCGGGTCCAGCCGTCCGGCCGCCTCCCGTGCCGCCCGCCCCGCGATCTCGTCGAGCGCCCGCGTCTCACCGGGGCCGGCATCGGGGACGTCGGGCACGGCCTTCGCCTCATCGGAGCCGGCCTCGGGCAAGGCTTCCGTCGCGTCGGAGCCGACCTCGGGCACGGCTTCCGTCGCGTCGACGCGGGAGACGAGTTCCGCCGCCGCGGGCGCTTCGTCGGGCTCGGGGACGATCAGCTTGGGCTCGCCCGGGACCGTGCGGGCCCGCAGCATGGCGTGCGTGTCGAGCAGGGCGGCCAGGCCGGCCGCCAGTACGTCGGTGCCGAGGCCTGCGGGGGCGCCCACGGTCATCCACTGGGTGAACCCCGCGTCGGTCGCCCTCTCGCCGAACGCCCGCATCACCGGCGTCCACGGCACCTCGCCGACCCCGGTGTCATCGTCGGCGGCCATGCCTTCGGCGGCCTCCGCGACCAATGCGAGGCGCTCGGGGGTCTTCTCCTCGAAGACCTGCCGGGGCGTCACCACCAGGCCGCCGCTCCTGGCCCGCGACACGAGCTGCATGGAGGCGATCGAGTCTCCGCCCAGCTCGAAGAAGCTGTCGTCCGCGCCGACCCGTTCGAGCCCCAGCATGTCGGCGAACAGGTCGCACAGCAGTTCCTCCACCGGGGTGCGCGGCGCCCGTCCTGTGACGCGCTCCGCGAAGTCGGGTGCGGGCAGGGCGGCCCGGTCCACCTTGCCGTTCGCCGTGCGCGGCAGCGTGTCGAGGACGACCACCGCGGCCGGGACCATGTAGTCGGGGAGCACGGCTGCGACCTGTTCGCGCAGGGTCGGAGCTTCCGCCGACGCGTCGGCGGCCACGTAACCGATGAGGCGGCGCTCGCCGGGGCGGTCCTCGCGCACGACCACGGCGGCCTGGCGGACTCCCGGGCAGGCGGCGAGGGCGGACTCGATCTCGCCGGGTTCCATCCGGTGTCCGTGGAGTTTGATCTGTTCGTCCGCCCGCCCTGCGAAGACGAGTTCGCCCTCGCCGGTCCACCGCACCACGTCCCCGGTCCGGTACATCCGCTCGCCCCCGGCCCCGAACGGGCTGGCCACGAAGCGGGCTGCGGACAGGCCCGCGCGCCGCAGGTAGCCGCGCGCGAGGCCGGTACCCGCCACGTACAGTTCGCCCGCCACGCCGACCGGCACCGGCCGCAGGGTGCCGTCGAGGACGTACACCCGGGTGTTGGCCACCGGCCGGCCGATCGGCGGTGTGCCGTCGCTGTCCCGGATCAGCCCCGCCGTGGAGATGACCGTGGCCTCGGTGACGCCGTACTGGTTGTACATCGTGCGGCCCGCCGACCACCGTCGCCGCACCTCGGCGGGCATGGCCTCGCCGCCGGTGATCAGGAGCCGCAGCTCCGGCAGCTCCTCGGACAGCATCTGCGACAGGAAGGCCGGGGGTATCGCGGCGTGGGTGACGCGGCGTGTGCGGAGCAGGCGGGCCAGCTCGTCGCCGGGTACGTCGGGCCGCGCGGGCGCGAGGACGAGGCGCCCGCCCGCGCAGAGAGTCGGCCAGATGTCCGCCATGGAGACGTCGAAGCTCGGCGAGACCAGTTGGAGGACGTGGCTCTCCGCGTCGATCCCGTACCGCCGGATGTTCTCCCCGACGAGGTTGGCGAGCCCGCGGTGCGAGACCGCCACCCCTTTGGGCGCCCCGGTCGATCCCGAGGTGTAGATCACGTACGCGGCGTGGTCCGCCCGCAGCGGAGACCGCCGGTCGGCGTCGACGACCGGGCCCGCGGCGCACCGCGCGACCGCGTCCGCCACCGCCGGGTCGTCCACGGCCACGGTCCGCCCGGCGAACTCCGCGGGCACCACGTGCCGCGTCGCCGTGGTGCAGAGGACCACTTCGGGGTCAGCGTCGGCCAGTACGTACGCGATGCGTTCCGGCGGATAGCCCGCGTCCACCGGCACATACACCCCGCCGGCCGCCGAGACCGCGAGGAGCCCCACGAGCAGCGCCACCGAACGCTCGCCCACGACGGCCACGCGACGCTCGGGCCCTACGCCGACGCGGCCGAGATACCGGGCGAGCCGCTGCGAAGCGTCCGCCAACTCCCTGTAACTGAGCGTCGGCTGCGGTGCCCGTTCGTCGGTCACCAACGCCACCGCGTCCGGCGTCCGCTCCGCCTGCCGGTCGAACATTTCGGGTACGAGGGTGACGGGCTCGGCGTCCGCGGTCACCGTGTCGTTCCAGTGGCCAAGGAGCCGAGCGCTCTCTGCGCCCGTCAGGATGTCCACCTCGCTGAGGTGGAGCCGCGGGTCGGCCGCGACCTGTTCGAGGACGCTGGTCAGCCGCTCGGCCAGGGCGTGGGCCGTGCCCTCGTCGAAGAGATCCGTCGCGTAGAGGATCTCGCCGTCGAGCCCGGCCGGGGCCCCGCGCTCATCGCGCCGTTCGACGATCGAGAAGGCCAGGTCGAACCGGGCCGCGAGCTCGGACGGCAGGGGCGCCGGTGTCACCGTGACGCCGGGCAGCTCCCAGGTGACCTCGGGCACGTTCTGCAACGCCAGCATCACCTGGAAGAGGGGATTGCGGGAGAGCGAACGGTCGGGGTTGAGCTCGTCCACGAGGCGTTCGAAGGGCACGTCCTGGTGGGCGTAGGCCGCGAGGTCAGTGGCTCGTACGCGCTCCAGCAGCTCGGCGAAGGTCGGGTCACCGCTCAGGTCCGACCGCAGCACCAGCGTGTTGACGAAGAACCCGGCCAGCTCCTCCAACGCGGCATCCCCACGCCCCGCCGCCGGCGTCCCCACCACCACGTCATCGCCCGCACCCAACCGCGACAACACCAGCCCCACCGCCGCGTGCACGACCATGAACATCGTCGCCCGACCCCGCCCGGCCACCTCCACCAACCGCGCATGCGTCCCGGCATCCGTCCCCACCGACACCCGACGCCCACGGAACGACGGCACAGCCGGACGAGCCCGGTCCACCGGCAAAGCCAACTCCTGCGGAACACCCGCCAACGCCTGACGCCAATAGTCGAGTTGAGCGCTGAGCATGCTCGCCGGGTCGTCCAACTCCCCCAACGTCTCCCGCTGCCACAGCGCGTAATCCGCGTACTGCACCGCCAACGCGGCCCACTCGGGCGCCCTGTCCGCGCACCGCGCCGCGTACGCCACCTCCAGATCCCGTGCCAGCACACCCATCGACCAGCCATCCACCGCCACGTGATGAGCGACCACCGACAGCACGAACTCCTCTGGCCCCAGCATCAGGAGCCAGGCTCGCCACGGCAGATCCACCCGCAGGTCGAAGCCGTCGGCCAAGTGCCCGGTGACGTGGGACTCGACGTGGTTCTCGGCCGTCCGCACGACGGTCAGCGGCGGGTGGCCCGCGGTGCCGTGCAGGATCTTCTGCCGCGGTACTCCGCCGACGTCCGGGAAGACCGTGCGCAGGCTCTCGTGACGATCGGCGACGTCACGGAACGCCGCCTCCAACGCGGCCACATCCAGCGCACCCGAGATCCGCAATACCAGCGGCATATTGTAGGCCGCCGCAGACCCTGGGACCGTCTCCTCCAACCGGTTGAGGAACCACATCCGCTGCTGCGCGAACGACAAGGGAACGACACTCGGCCGTTGGGCCTTGGCCCGCAGCGCGACCCGCGCACCGCCCCCGGCGCTCTCACCCACGACGTACGCCAGCGCTTCCACCGTCGGCGCGCCGAACAATTCCCCGATCCCCACCTCCGCGTCCAGCACCGCCCTCACCCGGGCGACCAGCCGCATCCCCCGCAGCGAGTCCCCGCCGAGGTCGAAGAAGCCGTCCTCGATGCCGACCCACTCCAGGCCCAGCACCTCGGCGAACAGCCCGCAAAGGATCTCCTCGGTCTGCGTACGCGGCTCGCGGCCGGTCACCCGGGCCGCGAAGTCCGGCGCGGGCAGGGCGGCACGGTCCAGCTTCCCGTTGGCGGTGAGCGGCAACGCCTCCAGGACGAGCACGGCTGTCGGGACCATGAACTCGGGCAGCTGGCCCGCCATGTGGCGCCGCACGTCCTGTAGCTCCGGGGCGCGGCCCTCGACGGGCACGATGTAGCCGATCAGCCGTTTGTCGCCGGGGCGGTCCTCGCGTACGACGACGGCGGCCTGCCGGACACCGGGGTGGGAAGCAAGGACCGCCTCCACCTCGCCGGGCTCCACCCGGAAACCCCGGATCTTCACCTGCTCATCCGCACGCCCCGCGAACGCCAACTCTCCCTCGGGGGTCCAGCGGGCCAGGTCACCGGTGCGGTACATCCGCTCACCGGCTGCGAACGGGCACGCCACGAAGCGTTCAGCGGTCAGGCCCGGCCGTCCGACGTAACCCCGCGCCACGCCGGGGCCTGCTATGTACAGCTCGCCTGTCACTCCCGGCGGGAGCGGCCGCAGGAAGCCATCCAGGACATACGTGTGTACGTTGCCCAGCGGGCGCCCGATCGACGGCGATGGGTCACTCGGGCCTATCGCAGCGTCCACCGGCCCGGCGGTCGCCATGACCGTGGCCTCGGTCGGGCCGTACGTGTTGTAGAGCTGTGCCTGGCCGGTCCAGCGGCTGGCCAGGTCAGAGGTCAGCAGCTCCGCACCCAGCACCCAGTTCCGCACGCCTGCGACCGCCGCCGGGTCGAGTACACCCAGCAGTGAGGGCACGACGCTGGCCGTGCTCACCCCCGTGCGCTCGATCATCGCCGCCAGCGCGGCAGGCTCCGCCCGCTCCCCAGCCGAGGCGACGGCGAGTGTTCCGCCACCGGCCAGCGTCACCGCCACATCCAACACCGCAGCGTCGAAGCTGAACGACGCGAACTGAAGCACAGTGACACCCTCGGACACGCCCAGCACCGGGCGCATCGCCTCCGCCAGATTCGTCACGCCGCCGTGCGCGACCGCCACACCCTTGGGGCGGCCCGTCGAACCGGAGGTGTAAATGATGTACGCGAGTTGATCCGGACCGGCATACCTCCGTATCGGCTCAGCGGACTGCCCCGTGATCGCCGCGTGGCCCATTGGCACGGTCCGCACCCCGCCCAAACTCACGGGGGCATCCGTACCGAGCACAATCTGTGCGCCACTGTCCTCGACCATGTAAGCCAAGCGGTCCACCGGATAGTCGGGATCCAGTGGTACAAACGCGCCCCCCGCCTTCCACACCGCCAGCTCCGCCACCACCATGTCCACCCCACGCGGCAAACACAGCCCCACCCGAGACTCAACCCCCACACCCAGACCCACCAGGTAGCGAGCCAGACGATTCGCCGCCGCGTCCAACCGCGCATAAGACAAGCCTTGCTCGGCACCGGACAGCACTGCTATCGCATCCGGCGAACGACCGACCCAGCCCTCGAACGCCTCCACCACCGAACCCGCCACCACCGGACGAGCCGTGTCGTTCCACCCCTCCACCACCTGCGACCTTTCGTCGGTGGTGAGGACGTCCACCTCGCTGAGGCGGAGCCGGGGATCGGCTGCGACCTGTTCGAGGACGCGGGTCAACCGGTCGGCCAGGGCGTGGGCCGTGTCGTCGTCGAAGAGGTCCAGGGCGTACAGGATGTCGCCGTCCAGTCCGGCCGGTGCCCCATGCTCATCGCGCCGCTCCGTCAGTGTCACGGCCAGGTCGAAGCGGGCGGCGGGCGCGGTCATCGACGCCGAGTGCACCTGAGTGCCGTGCAGTTTCCACACCGGTTCGGGCACGTTCTCCAGGGCCAACATCACCTGGAAGAGCGGGTTGCGGGAGACGGAACGCGGCGGGTTGAGCTCCTCCACAAGGCGTTCGAAGGGCACGTCCTGGTGGGCGTAGGCCGCCAGGTCGGCGGCCCGTACGCGCTCCAGCAGCTCGGCGAAGGTGGGGTCACCACTCAGGTCCGACCGCAACACCAGCGTGTTGACGAAGAACCCGGCCAACTCCTCCAGCGCGGCATCCCCACGCCCCGCCGCCGGCGTCCCCACCACCACGTCATCACCCGCACCCAACCGCGACAACACCAGACCCACCGCCGCGTGCACGACCATGAACATCGTCGCCCGGCCCCGCCCGGCCACCTCCACCAACCGCGCATGCGTCCCCGCGTCCGTCCCCACCGACACCCGACGCCCACGGAACGACGGCACAGCCGGACGAGCCCGGTCCACCGGCAAAGCCAACTCCTGCGGAACACCCGCCAACGCCTGACGCCAGTAGACGAGTTGAGCGCTCAGTACACTCGCCGGGTCGTCCAACTCCCCCAACATCTCTCGCTGCCACAACGCGTAATCCGCGTACTGCACCACCAATCCGGCCCACTCGGGCGCCCTGCCCGCGCACCGCGCCGCGTACGCCACCTCCAGATCCCGCGCCAGCACACCCATCGACCAGCCATCCACCGCCACGTGATGAGCGACCACCGACAGCACGAACTCCTCGGGCCCCAGCATCAGGAGCCAGGCTCGCCACGGCAGGTCCACGCGCAGGTCGAAGCCGTCGGCCAAGTGCCCGGTGACGTGGGACTCGACGTGGTTCGCGGCCGTCCGTACGACGGTCAGCGGCGGGTGGCCCGCGGCGCCGTGCAGGATCTTCTGTCGCGGTACTCCGCCGACGTCCGGGAAGACCGTGCGCAGGCTCTCGTGACGATCGGCGACGTCACGGAACGCCGCCTCCAGCGCGGCCACATCCAGCGCACCCGAGATCCGCAACACCAGCGGCATGTTGTAGGCCGCCGCAGACCCGGGGACCGTCTCCTCCAACCGGTTGAGGAACCACATGCGCTGCTGCGCGAACGACAAGGGAACGACACTTGGCCGCTGTGCCAAAGCCCGCAGGGGCCGCAGAGCATTCCCTGCGCCTCCGCTGGTGCTCTCCGCCACCACACGCGCCAACCCCTCCACCGTCGGCGCACCGAACAACTCCCCGATCCCCACCTCCGCGTCCAGCACCGCCCGCACCCGGGCGACCAGCCGCATGCCCAGCAGCGAATCCCCGCCCAGCACGAAGAACGAGGCGTCGGCGGCTACCTGTCCCAGGCCCAGAACTTCACCGAACAGCCCGCACAGCACCTCCTCCACGGCGGTCGCGGGCCCCCGGCCGGTCGCGGCGCCCGAGAAGTCGGGGGCGGGCAGGGCGTTCCGGTCGACCTTCCCGTTGGCAGTGAGGGGCAGTGCGTCCAGCTTCAGGACCGCCACGGGCACCATGTACTCCGGCAACTCCTGGCCCGCGTACTCCCGGAGACCCTGCGGGGATATGTCACTCGCCCCGTCCGCGACCACGTACCCGATCAGGCGTTTGTCGCCGGGGCGGTCCTCCCGTACGACGACGGCTGCCTGCCGGACAACGGGATGCGCGGCAAGAACCGCCTCCACCTCACCCGGCTCCACCCGGAACCCACGAATCTTCACCTGCTCATCCGCTCGCCCCGCGAACGCCAACTGCCCGTCGGGGGTCCAGCGGGCCAGGTCACCGGTCCGATACATCCGCCCACCCGACCCGAACGGGCACGCCACAAAACGCTCAGCCGTCAGGTCCGGCCGGCCCACGTAACCCCGAGCCACGCCAGGACCTGCCACATACAGCTCACCCGTCACACCCGGCGGGAGCGGCCGCAGGAAACCATCCAGGACATACGTACGTACGTTGCCCAGCGGACGCCCGATCGACGGCGACGGACCGGCCGGGCCCACCGCAGCATCCACCGGCCCGGCAGTCGCCATGACCGTGGCCTCCGTCGGACCGTACGTGTTGTAGATCTGTGCATGGCCGGTCCAGCGGCTGGCCAGGTCAGACGTGAGCAGCTCCGCGCCCAGCACCCAGTTCCGCACGCCTGCGACCGCCGCCGGGTCGAGTACACCCAGCAGCGAGGGCACGACGCTGGCCGTGCTCACCCCGGTGCGCTCGATCATCGCCGCCAGCGCGGCAGGCTGCGCCCGCTCCTCCGCCGAGGCGACGGCGAGTGTTCCGCCACCGGCCAGCGTCACGGCCACATCCAACACCGCGGCGTCGAAGCTGAACGACGCGAACTGAAGCACGGTGACACCCTCGGACACGCCCAGCACCGGGCGCATCGCCTCCGCCAGATTCGTCACACCACCGTGCGCCACCGCCACACCCTTGGGACGGCCCGTCGAACCCGAGGTGTAAATGACGTACGCAAGCTGATCCGGACCGGCATACCCCCGCATCGGCTCAGCGGACTGCATGGCCACCGCCGGGTCATCCACGCACACGACCCGCACCCCGCCCAGGCGCACCGCGTCGTCGCCCACGCCCAGCACAACCCCCACACCACTGTCCATCACCATGAACGCCAGCCGCTCCACCGGATAGTCGGGATCCAGTGGTACGAACGCGCCCCCCGCCTTCCACACCGCCAACTCCGCCACCACCATGTCCACCCCACGCGGCAAACACAGCCCCACCCGAGACTCAACCCCCACACCCAAACCCACCAAATAGCGAGCCAACCGATTCGCCGCCGCGTCCAGATCCCCGTACGACAGCGCCCGCTCACCCGACACCACTGCTACCGCGTCCGGCGTCCGCGCCACCCACCCCTCGAACGCCTCCACCACCGAACCCGCCACCACCGGACGAGCCGTGTCGTTCCACCCCTCAACCACCCGCGAAAGCTCCGGCCCCGTCATCGCGTCCACGCGCCCCATGGGTGCCGTCGGGTCGTCGACCATGTGCCGCAAGAAGGCGAGGAACGAACGGTGGCACTCGCGGGTCCACTCGCGGTCGTAGAGCGCCGGGTTGGCCTCCAGGGTGATCTGCATGCCCTCGTGTTCGGTCCAGCCGCTGACCAGGACGCCGAACTCCTCGACGCGGCGGCTCGACGCATCGCGGACGACGCCCCGTGCTTCGCCGAAGAGCAGGCTCTCGCCGAGCGTCGGCATCACGTTCACGTAGGGCCCGAAGTGGCGGTGGTCGCCGAGTGGCCAGGCGAGTTCGCGGCGTAGGTGCTCGCCACGGAAGTTCTGGTGGTCGAGGAGGGTGCTGATTTCGTGGTCCGCTCGGCGCGCCAGGTCCAGCAGGCTCTCGGTGGGGGCGGCGGCCAGGCGCAGCGGCAGGATGTTCGCCGTCGTGCAGGGGGTTCGGCGGGCCTGGAGCGTGGTGCGGGCGGCCACCGGCAGGCTCAGGATCGTTTCGTCAGATCCGCTCAGCCGGGCCAGGAAGGCCGCGAACGCCCCTACGACGAGCCTCGGCCAGCTCACCCCGGCGCGGGCCGCCGCCGCGCGCAGTCGCTCGACCGAGGCGGGGGGCAGCACGCCCGTCTCGCGCAGCGCCTCGGATTCCGCACCGCCAGACGTACCGGCCGGCCCGGACGACCGGTGACCAGGGATCGTGCTGCGCTCCGGGCGGTCGGCGAACCGGTCGAGCCAGTGGCCACGGTCGAGCGCGAACCGCTCCGACTCCCGGTAGACGGATTCCTGTTCCAGCAGTTCACGCAGGGAGGCATGTCCGGAAGGGGCGGGAGCGCGGCCCTGGAGCATCGCCGTGTAGACGTCCGCCACGCGGCGGCTCATCAGGGAGCAGCCGTAGGCGTCCATCAGGAGGTGGTCGTAGCGCTGGCACCAGATGTGGCGGTCGGGCGCCGTCCGGAAGAGCGCGTACGAGTAAGGGTGGCCGCCGGGGTTCTCCCTCATCCAGGCTTCGGCGATCGTCCGCACCTCTTCGCTGACGCTGTCACCGATGGATTCGCCGTGGGAGAGGTCGATTCGCTGCATCAGCCGGCCGGGGGCCGTGAGCAGCGCTTCCCTCTCCGCGGCCGAGGCAAGGATTTGCGACGCCTTGCCCCCGTCACCGTCGCCGTCCACGTGACCGTCAACGTCACCGTTCTCCACTGCTCGCACATGCAGGATCTCGGTTTCGGCGACGGCTCGGCGCAGGGCGCTTTCCAGAGTGTTCGCGTCGAGTGGGCCGGTGATTTCGACGTATTGGCCGACGGTGTATTGACGGCTGGAGCCGTCCACGCGCTGCGCGAGCCAGATTCCTTCCTGGGAATCGAAAAGAGGCAGCACGTTGTCAGCCTTGCCGGTCATATTTCCCCCTAGCCGAGCTGTCCGCGTCGGCTGAATGCTGGAATTCCCCGGACGAACACGCATCAGGACGATACCGATTGCCCGTCGGGATTCCCAGCGACCAGCTGAGCAGGGCTCAATGGGGGAACAAGCCGGTCATGGACGCCGCATCTGTCCGCACTCAAAGCAAACCGTGAATCGCGGGAAACGTCCAACCGCTCACTTTCGCGGTTGGACACGTGGATTCATGGACACCGGACACCTGGAACCGGGCTCGGGCTCACGCATTCACGTGCGGCGGCCGGTGCGTTCCGTGGTGGTGGCGCGGGGGCTGGTCCGCCACCCGCAGGGGAAAGGCCGCCTCGACGACGAGGCCGCCCTGCGGCCGGGCCTGCGCGCGCAGGGTCGCGCCGTGGACGTCGGCGATGGAGCGCACGATCGACAGGCCGAGGCCGTGGTGGCCGTCACCGGCGGTGCGGTCGAGCCGCTGGAACGGTTCGAGGAGGCCGTCCACCCGGTCCGGCGGGATCACCGGGCCCGAGTTGCTGACCCGTACGACGGCACGGTCGTTCTCGACGCGTGTCTCCGCCGCCACCCAGCCTTGGGGGACGTTGTATCCGGAGGCGTTGTCGAGGAGGTTGGCCACCAGCCGTTCGATCAGCGAGCTGTCGCCCCAGATGTCGGCGGAGGCGGTCCTCGCGTCGACCCGCAGGCCCTGCCGTTCCGCTTCCGCGCGCCAGCCGAGCACCGCACGGTCGGCCAGTTCGCCCAGGTCGAGCGGTTCTCGGCGGTCCAGGCCGCGTTCGCTGCTGGAGAGCGTGAGGAGCGACTCCAGGAGCTGTGCCTGCTGTTCGCTGAGGATCAGCAGGCGTTCGAAGTTGGCGCGGAACGACTCCGCGGTGGCGGCGCGGTCTATCAGTGACTCCTCCAGGAGCGCGTGTTCCACGGTCAGGGGGGTGCGCAGCTCGTGCGCGGCGTTGGCCACGAAGCGTTTGTGGGAGTCGAGCGCGGTCTCCAGCCGGCCGAGCAGCCCGTCCACGGTGTCCGCGAGGTCCTTCAGCTCGTCGTCCGGGCCCGCGACGGCCAGCCTCTCGTGCACATTGCGGGCGGAGATCCGCTGGATGCTGGAGGTCATGGTGCGCAGGGGGCGCAGTACGCGGCCCGCGATCAGCCAGCCAAGGCCGATCGCGATGACCGACATGATCGCGAGGGCGATGCCCGACTCTATGAGCAGGTCGTGCATCTCGGCGGCGTGCTGGCGTTCGGCCTGGTCCCGCTGCGCCTTGGCGAACGCGTTCAGCGCACTGGGGTCCACGGTGTTCGGGTAGAGGTGGATGCCGCCGTCGGCGGGGAAGGAGGCGCCGCCGTCGCCGCGGCTGAAGAGGAAGAAGCCGTCGGGCCGGTTGGCGAGCAGGTAGGTGATGGTGAGCAGGATGCCGCCCGACAGCACGAACATCACCCCGTACAGGAGCGTGAGCCGTGTGCGGACCCGCCGGGGCCCGCGGCGCGAGAGCAGCCCCCCGGCCGGCCGGGGGCGGCGACGGGAGATCCTTTCGGACCAGGCACCCGGCGTCATCAGATCCGGTACCCGCCGCGCGGGACGGTCTCGATGACGGGCGGGGCACCGAGTTTGGTGCGGAGCCGGTTGATCGTCGCCTTGACCGTGGTGGTGAACGGATCGGCCGCCTCGTCCCACACGCGGTCCAGGAGCTCCTCGGCCGACACGACGCGGCCCTGAGCCCCCATCAGGCACTCCAGGACCCCGAACTCCTTCGGGGTCAGGGGGAGGCGCTCGTCGGCGCGGGTGGCGACCCTGCGCGCGGGGTCGAGCCGCAGGTCGCCGTGGACCAGGATCGGCGGGACGGCGGTCGCGGAGCGGCGGGCCACCGCCCGGATGCGGGCGACCAGTTCGGCGTAGGCGAAGGGCTTGGGGAGGTAGTCGTCGGCGCCGAGCGTCAGGCCCTCCACGCGGTCGGCGATGGTGGCCGACGCGGTGAGCATCAGTACGCGGGCCGGGGCGGGGCCCTCCAGGAGGGTCCCGCAGACCTCGTCGCCGTGGATGTCGGGGAGGTCCCGGTCGAGAACCACCACGTCGTAGTCGACGACGGAGGCGTGTTCCAGCGCGCCTTTTCCGTCGTGCACGACGTCGACCGCCATGCCCTCCCTGCGCAGCACTCTGGCGACGGACGCCGCCAGTTCGACATGGTCCTCGACCACCAGCACCCTCACCCGGTCACCCCCAACTAGCGTGCGCTGCGGCCGGGACGAGTGGGCTACGGCGTCGGATCACGCGGCTGACCACGATGCCCGCGCCGAGGTCACACACCGGTCACACCGCGCCCCCGCCGTGTGCGAAGCACATTCAGCTCCAACGTACCCCCCGCGAAGGCCCGGCATCCGCGACACCGTCGTGAGGCGTCGCGGATGCCGGGCTTCCGTGTCCCCGCGGGCTCGCTACCCGCCGCGGACCCTCGGGCCAGGACCACCCGGGCCGCCGGGGCCGGGGCCGCCGTTCGGACCCGGGCCGGGGCCGCCGTCCGGGCCGGGGCCCGCGCCGGGCGGCAGCAGGAAGAGTCCGGGGCCGCCGGGACCGCCGGGCATGGGGCCTTCCGGGCCGCCGTGCAGGACGGGGCCGCCGACCGGTTCGGGCACGGGTTCGGGGCGTGGCTGGTCGCCGTTGCCGTTGCCGTTGCCGGAGGCCTGGCGGGCGAACTGGGTGCGGTAGAGCTCCGCGTAGAGCCCGTTCATCGCGAGGAGCTCCTCGTGCGTGCCGCGCTCCTGGACCCGGCCCTCGTCGATGACCAGGATCTGGTCGGCGTCCCGGATGGTGGAGAGCCGGTGGGCGATCACCAGGGAGGTCCTGCCGCGCAGCGCGGTCTTCAGGGCGCGCTGAAGGGCCGCCTCGGACTCCGAGTCGAGGTGGGCGGTGGCTTCGTCGAGGACGACGATGGGCGGTGCCTTCAGGAGCAGCCGGGCCATGGCCACGCGCTGTTTCTCGCCGCCGGAGAGGCGGTAGCCGCGGTCGCCCACCACGGTGTCGAAGCCGTCGGGCAGCGCTTCGATGAGGTGGTAGATCTGGGCCGCCCTGCACGCGTCGATCAGTTCCTGCTCGGTCGCGTCGGGCCGTGCGTAGGTGAGGTTGTCGCGGATCGTCGCGTGGAAGAGGTGGGCGTCCTGGGTGACCATGCCGACGGTGTCGTTGAGTGACTTCAGGGTGACGTCGCGCAGGTCGTGGCCGCCGATGCGGATGACGCCCTCGACCGGGTCGTAGAGCCGCGGCACGAGGTGGGTGATGGTGGTCTTGCCGGCGCCTGACGGGCCCACCAGGGCGGTCAGTTGACCGGCCGGGGCGGTGAAGCTGAGGTCGCGCAGGGTCCAGGAGTTCTGCCCGCGTTCCTGTGCGGGCAGGGCGATGGACTCCAGCGAGGCGAGCGAGACGTCGGCGGCCTTCGGGTAGCGGAAGGACACCCCGTCGAACTGGATCTCGGGCGCGACAGCGCCACCGTCCGCGACACCGCCACGGCCACGGACCACGACATCGCCACCGTCCCCGGCAGCCCGGCCATCCGCTGCCTTGCCGTGCTCGGCTGACGAGGGCAGTGCCACGGCGTCCGGCTTCTCGGAGATCAGCGGCTTCAGGTCGAGGATCTCGAAGAGCCGGTCGAAGCTGACGAGCGCGGTCACCAGGCTGGTGTGGGCGCCGGAGATCTGGTTGATGGGAGCCATCAGCCGGGTGAGGAGCGTGGCGAGCGCCACGAGGGTGCCGATCTGGAAGGTGCCGTCGATGACGAGACTGCCGCCGAGGCCGTAGACGAGGGCGGTGGCCAGCGAGCCGACCAGCGTCATCGTCAGGAAGAGCATCTTGCCGTAGACGGAGGTCAGGATGCCCAGGTCACGTCCGCGTGCGGCGAGGCCGGAGAACAGGCCCGTCTCGGAGGCGGGCCGGCCGTAGAGCTTGGCCAGGAGCGCGCCGGTGACGTTGAACCGCTCGTTCATGAACGAGCCGACCTCGGCGTTGACCTGCATGTGCTCGCGCATGATCCGCTGGAGGCGCTGCCCGACGATCCGGCCGGGCAGGATGAACAGCGGGATCACCACCAGGGAGATCAGGGTGACCACCCAGGAGAGGTAGAACATCGCGCCGAGCACGAGGATCAGCGTCAGCCCTGCCGAGACCACCGTGGAGAGCAGGGTGGTGACGGCCTGCTGGGCGCCGACCACGTCGGTGTTGAGCCTGCTGACCAGTGACCCGGTCTGCGCGCGGGTGAAGAACGCCAGCGGCTGCCGCTGCACATGGTCGAAGATCTTGGTGCGGAGGTCGTAGATGAGACCTTCGCTGATCCGGCCCGAGTACCAGGCCTCGGCGAACCCCACGGCCGCGCTGAGCAGCGCGAGGCCCGCGACGGCCACGGAGATCCAGACGACGAGCGAGGTGTTGCCCTTGGCGATGCCGTCGTCGATGAGGTACATGAACAGGATGGGCATGGCCACCACGTTGCACGCGTTCAGCGCGGTGACGACCAGGAGAAGGATTATGTTGAAGCGGTACGGTTTTGCGTAGGGGAGGATTCGTTTAGCCGTGCCGGCCTTGATCTGCTGCCTGGTCACCGACTCGTCCGGCCCCATCCCCCGTATCACCATCGGCCCCGGGCCGCCGATCATGGCCACGAAAACCTCCTGTTTTCGTTGTCGTTCCGGTCGGGGTTCGCCGTCGTCCTAGCTGGCGGCGTCGTACTTCTCCATCTCGTCGATGAGGCTCTTGGGGCGCATGTCCGTCCAGTTCTCCTCGATGTACTTGAGGCAGGACTTTCGGGTGTCCTCTCCGAACACGGCCTTCCAGCCGTCCGGAATCTCGGCGAACACGGGCCAGAGCGAGTGCTGGTTCTCGTCGTTGACGAGGACCAGGAAGGTGCCGTTCTCGTCGTCGAACGGATTTGGCATGACATCCCCCGTCAAGGTGCGTCGATTGGGCGTGGATTACGTTATCCGGGGCCTTCAACAGCGACAAGGCTGTCCAGATGCAAGGCCGGATTCCTGTCCGGACGTAAGGCCGGAATCACGGGAATGAACGGGCCGCCGTTCGGCGAAGAAGGCGACGATCGCCTCATTCACCGCCGCGGGATTCTCCAGATATCCGTAGTGGCCGCAGCCCGGTATTTCGGTGTAGCCGGCGCCGGGAATGCTGTGTGCCACCTCGCGGGACAGGTGCGGGCGGACGACGAGGTCGTCCTGGAAGCCGATCACCAGGCAGGGCGTGCTGATGCGCCGGTAGGCGGGGCGGCGGTCCGGGATGAGCTGGAGCCCGAGCTGGCCCCGGACGCCCGAGAGGTCCACCGCCGACATCTCCAGGACGGCGAGCCAGTCCCGCAGCAGCTCCTCGTCGTTCAGGGTCCGCGGCGAGAGGTTCTGCAGCGCCTGCACGTAGGCCATGAAGCGCGGCGGCACCTTGCCGCCCCCGCCGCCGAGTTCGAGGTCCGCCGACGTCATCGCCTCGGTCAGGGCGTCGGTGCGCCCGCTGGTGGCGAGCAGGACGGCCTGGCGTACGAGGTCGGGGCGGGCCAGGAGCAGTTCCTGGACCGCGATGGCGCCGAGAGAGTAGCCCACGACGCGGCAGGGGCCCGCGTCGAGGTGCTCGATGAGGCCCGCGATGTCCGCCGCCATGTCGTCGAGGGTGAAGTCCTCGGGGCAGGGGTCGCTCGGCGGGATGCCGCGGTTGTCGAGCGTGACCACGCGGTGGCCCGCCCGCGTCAGGGCGGGCACCTGGTGGGTGCGCCACATGCGGCCCGGTGCCCCGGTGCCGGTGACCATGACGACCGGGTCGCCGGTGCCGTACTCGTCGTAGGCGAGGTTGATCCCCCGCAGCCGGGCGATCGGCATCGCGTACTCCTCTCGGATGCGTCAGGTGGCGGGGAGTTCGGTCTCTTCGGGCGGGGGTGGCGTCCGCGGGGCGGCGGCGAAGCGGCCGACTTTGGCGATGACGTCCTGGCCGTAGATCCGCAGTGCCTGCTGGAGCGCGAACTCCGCCACGTAGGCGCGGAACGCGTCCGGCGGTTCGTCGGCGAGGTTGAGCATGCGGCGGTTGGCGAGGACGGCGGCGCCGTCGAGCCCCGCCAGGCTCCGCTCGACGGCGGCGTCCATCTCCTCGGGCTCGACGACCTCGTCGACCAGGAGCCTGGCGTCGGGCTCGGCGGCCCTGATCCTGCGCCCGCCGAGGATGACCTGGCGGGACAGGCGCGGGCCCGCGTACCGGCCGAAGCGGTAGTTGGCGACGCCGGGGATGATGCCCTCCTTGGCCGCGGGCAGGCTGAGATAGGCGTCGGACGCGGCGAGCACGTGGTCGCAGACGAGCAGGACCTGGGCGCCGCCGCCGATGGCGAAGCCGTCCACGGCGGCGACCCACGGCTTCTCCACGTACGGCGAGTGCCACTGGCCCGGGTGGGCGGTGCGTACGCCGCGGACGAGCTTGTGCAGATAGCCGAGTTCGCGGCGGAGCAGGAAGCCGACCAGCGGAATGTCGCCGGAGCTGAGGCTCTTGAGGTTGATGCCCGCGCTGAACACGCGCCGGCCGCGGTAGCGGGGGTGGCTCATCTCGGCGCCGCGCAGCAGCCCGACCCGGACGGCCGGGTCGAGCAGGGCGAGGTCGACGGCGGTCTCCATGTCGTCGACCTGGCGGCTGTCCTCGGCGTTCAGGCAGGTGTCCCGGCAGAGGGTGATCCGGGCGACGCCGTCGTCGCCGCGTTCCAGGCGTACGGACTCCATGCGGACCACGCCGGTGCGTGTGAACGCCGGCAGGAGGGCGAGGGCGCGGTCGGTGGGCCTGAGCATGGCGTCGAGGAGGTGCGGCCCGGCGAGCGGCGAGCGGAGCACGGCCCGCAGGAAGATGCCCTGGTCGATCTCGTCGCCCTCCTTGGCGGCCTGGGTTTTGCTGCGTTCGGCCGCGAGGCGGGCGTCGTCGGGCACGAGGCCGGGGAAGTCGGCCGCGGCGGCGTCCAGCAGTGCGTCGATCCGCAGCGGCACGGTGCGTCCGGCGGTCAGCCGGTCGTACACGGCGTCGGCGTACGTGTCGAGGAACGTGACCCGCAGCGTGCGCGCGGCGTCCTTGGCGGCGTCTATCTCGGCCCGCTGGTCGGCGGTCCTTGCGGGCGGTGGCGGCAGGGCCGCCGCCAGTTCGTCGGCGCGGGCGACGGCTCCGGACGAGGCGGCGAGGCCCCGCCAGCCCTCGCGCACATCCCGGTGCGCGGCTGGTGACGGCGGTCCGGCGGGCTGGGCGTGCCGCCCCGGCAGCAGCGAGGTCATGACGCCACCCCCGTGACTCCGGAGCCCTGCGGCAGGATTCCCCGGGCCCCTTGTGCGCCGCCGCCCGGCGGCGAGACTTCCCGGGCTTCGCCGCTCTGCCGCGAGCCCGCCTGTGCTCCATCCGCCGGCCGCGAGGTCTCCCGTGTCTCGGCCCCCCGCCGCAGCATGCGGTCGCAGGCCGCCAGGTGGGCGCCGAGGGCGTCCTCGAAGGTGGTCGTCGACGCGTCGAAGAGCAACTGCCGCCGGATGGCGATCTCCTGCCCCGTCAGGCCGTGGGCGAGTCCGGCGGCCATGCCCACGGCGGCCACCGATCCCTCGGTCAGTTCGTCGACGATGCCGAGGGCCAGCGCCTCGGCGGCCTCGATGGGGTGGCCGAAGAGCACGGCCCTGCGGACACGGGCGGCACCGGCGAGCTGGACCAGGCGGTAGCCGGCCATGCCGGGCCAGGTGGCGGTGGCGTCGCGCGGGACGAGGAGGCGGCTGCCGGGGGCGGCCACGCGCAGGTCGGCGGCGAGGAACGCGTCAAGCGCGGTGCCCCCGCAGTCGCCGTGCGCGACGGCTACGGTGGCCGTGGGCAGGCGTTCGAGGCGGCGCAGGGCGCGCTCCCACTTGGTGACCAGCATGACGTCGAGGCCGCCGGTCCAGTCGCCGTCCGGTGCCCCGGTGACGTGGACGACGGCTATGCCGTTCCCGTCCTGGTCCTCGGTCCGGTCGCAGAGGTCACCGACCGCCTTGACGGCCGTGGCCGAGAGGGGCTCGGAGCCGTCCAGCTCCAGTGCGTGCAGGGGTTCCATGGTCTCGTCAGTCCTCACCATCGGATCAGTGCCGTCTCGATCGTGGAACCCGGCCCCATGGTCATCAGCACCCCGTGGTCGCCGGGCCGGGCGGCCTCCTCCTCCAGGAGGCGTTCGTAGGAGAAGAGGAACGAGCCGCTGGACACATTCCCCTGGTCGCGCAGGACACCGACCGTGTGGCGCACGTCGTGGCGGGTCAGACCGAGGTTGACCACGACGGCGTCGACCACCTTCTTGCCGCCGGAGTGCACCAGCCAGTGCCGGATGTCGCTCCTGCGCAGTCCTGTGCCGTCGAGCAGCCGGTCGACGACGAGTTCGGCGTGCGCGCCCACGACGTACGGGATCTGCGGGTCGAGGAAGAAGCTGAACCTGCCCTGCTCGCGGTCCCAGTCGTAGCGCATCGCGTCCAGTGCCTCGGGGATGATGCAGCTCGCGAACTTGAGGACGCGCGGGCCCCGCTCCTCGGCCGGGCCGCTCGGCGGCTCGGTCGCCGCGGGCCCGGTGCGGAGGGCTACCGCCGCGGCGCCGTCGCCGAAGAGGCTGTTGACGACCGCTGTGCGCATCGTCCCGTCCACCGTGTACGCGGCGGAGCACGCCTCCACGCAGAGGACCACGGCGAGGTCACCGGGGTGTGCCGCGGACCATCCGGCCTCCACGCTCAGGGCGTTGAGCCCGGCGTTGCAGCCCATGCCGACGATGTCGGCCCTGCCGCAGTGCCGGTCGATGCCCAGTTCGCGGATGAGCAGGGCGCTGAGCCCCGGGGTGAGGAAGCCGGTGGACGTCACGCAGCACAGGTGCCGCAGGTCGGCGAGGTCGGCTCCGGCGCTCTTCAGGCAGGCGCGCAGGGCTTCGCCGCCCATCTCGACGGCCAGCGCCTTGTGCTTGTCGAGCAGGTCGCCCTGGGCCTCGGGGGCGCGTACGCCGTGGGCGTCGGCCGGGGGCAGCGAGAGGTTGCGGCGCTCGATCGCGCTGTTGAGGAAGACCGAGCGCACCTTGGGGTCGGTGATCCGGAAGGCGTCGAGCACTTCGGCCTGCGTGTACGACGTGGGGGTCACCGCGGTGCCCACCCCGATGATCTCCGGGGTCCTGACGTCGTCCCGTAAGCCGGGCCGTGTCGTGTCCATGATGGTCATCGGAAGGTCCACCCCCACATTCGCGGCTTGCTGCGACGCGGTTCTCGCATGATGTCGGTGCCGGTCACGGTGCTGTCTCCCTCGCGGTGTCGGTGCTCTCGTTTGCGGTGTGTGCGCTGTCGCTCGCGGTGTGCGCGCTCTCGGCCTCGATGAAGCGCGCGAGCCGCGCGGTGCCCTCCGCGATCTGGGCGGGCGTCAGGTAGCTGGTCGAGAGGCGGATGCCGTGCAGCCCGCCGCCGCCGGGGTGGAAGTACGTCATCGGCGTCCAGATGACGCCGAAGTCCTGCGCCGACCTGATCAGGGCCGCGTTGTCGGCGCGGAACGGCACGCGCAGGGTGAGGAAGAAGCCGCCGGTGGGTTCGTTCCAGCGGACCCCCAGGGCCTCGCGCCGGTCGTGCGGCAGATGGGTGTCCAACTCCCGGAGGGTGGCGCGCATGGCGTCGCCGTAGTACGCGGCGGCCGCGGTGTTCAGCTCGGAGACCCGCCCTTCCGCCGCGAGGAGTGCGCCCGCGACGGCGGCCTGGCTGAGCGAGGAGGTGTTGACCGTCACCATGCTCTTGATCTTGGCGAGTTCGTCCGCGAGCAGCCCGGTGCGGCCCGAGTCGTCCAGGACGGGCTGGTCGGCGACGACGAATCCGACGCGGGCGCCGGGGAACACCGTCTTGGAGAATGAGCCGAGGTGGACGACCGTGTGCCCCCGGTCCATCGACTTCAGGGTGGGCAGCGGCGGGCCCGGGCTGACCAGCCGGTAGGGGCTGTCCTCAAGGACGAGGATGCTGTGGCGCTCCGCGAGTTCGAGCAGCTCGGCGCGGGCCCGCGGCCCCATCGTCGTACCGGACGGGTTGGAGTGGTCGGGCACGACGTAGAAGGCGCGGGGGCGGCGCCCGCGGGCCCGCTCGGCCTTGACGGCCGCCTCCAGGTCGGCGCACGAGAACCCGTCGTCGCGTTCGTCGACGGGGGTGACCGTGACGTCGAGGAGGCGGGCCGCGCCGGTGATGCCCACATAGCAGGGGCTGGAGACGAGGAGTACGTCGTCGGGGCCGGAGATGAGGGCGCGCAGCACGAGGAGCATCGCCTCCTGCGCGCCGACGGTCACCACGATGGACTCGGCCGGTACGTCGATGTTCTCGTCGGCGCGCAGCGAGTCGGCGATGATCTCGCGGATCTGGCCGGACGTGGGCCCGTACTGGTACATGGCGGTGCGCACCTGCTGGGGTGAGCTGCCCTGCTCGGCGAGGTGGTCCAGGTACCGCCGCAGGTGGGTGAAGATCTGCTCGCTGTCGAAGAAGCCGTCGTACGGGCGGCCCGGCGCGAAGGAGACGGCTTCGGGGTAGCGGGAGGTGATCTCGTTGAGGAACGTCATCGTGTCGAGGACCGGGTCGGACACGCTGGCGTGCAGCTCGCTCTTGCGCAGGGGCCTGGCCGTCCGGATCGGGGCCTCTTCGGCTGGGCGTGGCCCGGTGCGGATGGCCCCGGGACCGATGTCCGTGACGGTGGCCGCGCCCGTGAACGCCATGGCGTCGGCCAGCTCGCCGATGAGGCCGCCGAGCACCTCGGCGACGCCGGGGCGTCCGCCCGCCCGGAGTCCGTCGATGACGGGGCGGCCCGCGATGACCGCGTCGGCGCCCGAGGCGAGGCAGGCGAGGACGTCCGCGCCGCGGCTGATGCCGCCGCCGAGCAGGACGGGGCAGCGGCCCGCCACGCGGGAGGCGATCTCGGGGAGGGCGTCGAAGGCGGTGACCACGATGCCGTCGGCGCCGGTGTCGACGGCGCGCAGCGCGTCCTCTGCGGTGCGCACCCCCGCGACGAGCAGCGGCAGAGCGGTCGCGGAGCGCAGCCATGCCACGTCGGACCAGTCGGTGTGCGCCCGCAGCAGTGTGCGTACGTCGCCCAGGGGCCCCGCCACTCCCAGTTCGGCGGGGGCGGCGACGCGCCGGGCACGGACGTCGTCGCGGTCACCGAGCGCGAGGAGCAGCGCCCCGAAGCCGGCGTCCTCGGCGCGCCGGGCGAGGTGCCGCCCGGTCTCCCGGTCACCGAAGGCGTAGGTCCGCAGCCAGGGCGGTACGTCGGCGGCGAGTTCGGCGAAGCTCCGCTCGGCGAAGGCGCTCACGACGGCCGGGAGCCCGGCCGCCCCGGCGGCCCTGACGACGGCGAGCTCACCGCCGGGGCGGGCCGGCGCGTCCAGCGGTCCGACGACCAGCGGAGCCGACCAGATCCGGCCGAGGATCTTCACGGCGGTCTCGGGCGGCCCCGCGTGCCCCCGCCGGCCCTGGCGCAGACCCGTGCGGTCGAACGCGTCGCGGTTCGCGGCCGCGGCTTCGTCGGCGGCCGAAGGCGAATGGCCCGGCACGGCGTCGGTGTTCTGTCCCGCCATGAAATTCCCCCAGGCGTTCGGCATTCGTCTCGGTCACCACGGTCATGGATGTCGCGATGTTCATCGATGCGTTCATCGAGGCGTTCATCGAGGCGTTCACGAAAGGCGATATCTGCCGCTCAGGCTCACACAAAAACCGACGGGCCGACAACGCGTCCAACCGCCCGATTCACGCACTTGGACGTCGCCGGACACAACGGCGCGCGGGAACCGGCGCGATATCTCATGAGCCCACCGGGCCCATGGAGGCGCCGGAGGCGTGAAGGTATTCACGTTCATCGTGAGGCGTGTGGCACAGGGGCGCGAGCCGCTCCCGTACGGCGTCCCATCCCCCGGCGGCGAGCATCGCCACGAGGCGGTCGGCGGTCGGCGGCGGCGCGGTGAACCGGACGGTGAGTCCCGCCTCCGCGAGGGCGTCGACGGTGGCGTCCTCCGCGGTGACACCGAGGCTCTCGACGGCGGCGAGCAGCCGCGCGAGTTCGCCGGGACGGTCACCGACGACCACCCGTGCCCCATGGCCTGCGCCCTCGCCGGACCCGGTCCCGGACCCGGCGTCGGCGTCGGCGCCGGGCAGCCCCGCGAGGCCCGAGACGCCTCGGTCGAGGAGGTCCACCAGGACGCGCATGCCCAGGTCGCGCTCGGGTCCGCCCCGAGTCCTGGCGAGCGCGTCGAGTGCCGGTACGAGCCGGGACAGGTCCGTGTGCAGCTCCCTGAGGACGCCGGCCACAGCCTCCGCGTTGGCCTGGAGGATGTCGCTCCAGAGCCGGGAGTCGCCGCCCGCCACCCGGGTGGCGTCCCGCAGCCCCTGCCCGGCGACCCGGTCGAGACCGGCCGGGCCCTCGCGCAGCCGGGCCGCCATCAGGCTGGCCAGCAGGTGCGGGACGTGCGAGGTCACCGCCACGGCCGCGTCGTGGTCCCGGCTGCGCATCACGACGGGGACCGCGCCGCACAGGGCGACGAGGTCAAGGGCGCGCTCGAAGGCGGCGTCCGAGGTCAGCCGGGAGGGCGTGAGCACCCAGTTGCGGTCCCGGAACAGCTCGGCGCGGGCGGCCAGCGGCCCGGAGCGCTCACGCCCCGCCAGGGGGTGGCCGCCGACATACCTCGCGGGGTCGGGAGCGCGGCGCAGCGCGGCCTGTTCGGGCCCGGCCTTCACGCTCGCCACGTCGGTGTACGCGTGGGCGATGCCCTGCTCCTGCGCCTGTGCGAGGACGGCGCCCACCTGGCTGGGCGGGACCGCGATCACGGCGAGGTCGACGGGGCCGGCGGGGGCCCGGGCGTGACCGGCGCCGAGGGCGGCGGCCACGCGCGCGGCGGCGGGGTCACGGTCGGAGAGGTACACCGTCACTCCTCGGCCGCTCCCGGCGAGCGCCACCGACGTACCGATCAGACCGGCCCCGATCACGGTCATCGTGCGCATCACTGAACATCACCCGTCCAAAAGGCCGTCGGCCATAAACCGTGGCGCCACCACCGTGAGTTCCGCCGATTTTATACACGGCCCGCCGACCGGAATTCCTTGACGGACGAGGCTTTCTGGACACCTCAGAACGGCCGTCCATGATTTCCGTGACGTCCATGACTTCCATAGCCAGAACGGAGATCCGGCTCGTAGAGTCCCAGGAAATCTTCCCTCTCCGGCTGGAGACATTCATGAGCGAATTACCGAAAGCCGCGGGACCGCTCGCCGACCTGTCGCTCGACTACGTGGAGATGTACGTCGAGGACGTGGAGGCGGCGGCAGCGTCCTGGGTCGACGGCTACGGCTTCACGGTGGTCGGCACGGGCTCCTTCGCCGAGCACCGCGGCATCGCGCTGCGCCACGGCCGGATCACCCTCGTCGTCACCCAGGCGACGTCCGACGAGCATCCCGCGTCGGCGTACGTGATGGACCACGGGGACGGTGTCGCGGACATCGCCCTGCGCAGCGCGGACGCCGCCGCGGCCTTCCGCGCCGCGGTCGAGCGGGGCGCGGTGGCGTACCGGCAGGCGCGGGACGGGCAGGCCGGCGCGGCGGTCCGCGGCTTCGGGGACGTCGTCCACACCCTGGTCCAGCGCGCTCCCGGCGAGGGGCCCGGGCTGCCGGTCGGCTACGTGCCCGTACGGAACACGCGTCCGCACCCGCGCCCGGCCGACGACGCCGGTCTCCTCGAACTCGACCACATCGCGGTGTGCCTGCCCGCGGGCGACCTCGGCCCGACGGTCGGTCACTACCGGCGTGCGCTCGGGTTCCGGGACATCTTCGAGGAGCGCATCATCGTCGGCGCCCAGGCGATGGAGTCGACGGTGGTGCAGAGCCCGTCGGGCACCGTGACGCTGACGCTCATCGAGCCCGACACCGAGGCCGCGACGGGACAGATCGACGAGTTCCTCAAGGGCCACCAGGGGGCGGGCGTCCAGCACCTGGCGTTCTCCTCGAAGGACGCGGTGCGGTCGGTCAGGGCCCTGTCCGGGCGCGGTGTCTCCTTCCTGCGCACACCGCCGTCGTACTACGACCTGCTCGGCGAGCGCATCGACCTGGGCGCGGAGCGTCTCGCCGATCTGCGGTCGACGAACGTGCTCGCGGACGAGGACCACGACGGCAGGCTCTTCCAGATCTTCACCGCCTCGGCCCATCCGCGGCACACGCTGTTCTTCGAGGTCATCGAGCGGCAGGGGGCCGCGACCTTCGGGAGCGCGAACATCAAGGCGCTGTACGAGGCCGTGGAGCTGGATCGGACGAAGCAGCGTGGATTCCACCAGCGGTGAGCCGCCGGCCGGCGCCGCCCCCGACCTCGGTGTGCACTGCCTCGCCGACGTGGAGCGCGCGGCCGCCGCGGTGCTGCCCAGCGGGGTGCGGGACTTCGTGGCCGGCGGCAGCGGGGCGGAGACGACACTCGACGCCAACCGCGCGGCCCTCGACCGCGTCCGGCTGGTCCCCCGCGTCCTGCGGGACGTCTCGCGGTGCACGACGGAGACGACCCTGCTCGGGCACGCCGCCCGGCTGCCCGTGGCGCTCGCGCCCGTCGCCTACCAGCGGCTGCTGCACCCCGAGGGCGAACTGGCCGCCGCGCGGGCGGCGCGGGCGGCGGGTGTGCCGTTCACCGTGAGCACCCTCAGCAGTGTGCCGGTCGAACGCCTTGTGGCGACGGGCGCGGCCGTCTGGTTCCAGCTGTACTGGCTGCGGGAGCCGGGGCGCGCGCTCGACCTGGTGCGCAGGGCCGAGGACGCGGGGGCGGAGGCCGTCGTCCTCACGGTCGACGTGCCGTGGATGGCCCGCAGGCTCCGGGACGTACGCAACGGCTTCGCGCTGCCGCACCACGTACGCGCCGCCCACCTGCCCCCGGGCCCCACAGCGGCGCACCGGCCGTCCGCGGGCACCGCCTCCGCGCTGGCCGCACACACCGAGGCGGTGTTCTCCCCCGCCCTGACCTGGTCATCGGTGGCGGAGCTGCGGGCGGCGACCCGGCTGCCGCTGGTCCTCAAGGGCGTCCTGGCGGCCGAGGACGCGGTGCGTGCCGCCGAGTGCGGGGTGGACGCGGTGGCGGTCTCCAACCACGGTGGCCGCCAACTGGACGGCGCGGTCCCGAGCGTCGCCGCGCTGCGGGAGGTGGTGCCCGCCCTGGCGGGCCGCTGCGAGGTCCTGCTCGACAGCGGTATCCGCACCGGAGCAGACGTCCTCAGGGCACTCGCCCTGGGCGCCCGCGGCGTCCTGCTCGGCCGCCCGGCCCTGTGGGGCCTGGCCATGGCCGGCGAGGCGGGCGTGAGGCGGGTCCTCGATCTCCTGGCCCTGGAGTTCCGCGACGCCCTGGGCCTCGCGGGCTGCCCGGACGTGGCGGCGGCGACGGAACTGAGAACACGGTGGGACGACCACGCGGAGGCGTGGCCCTACGCGACGGAGGGGGCCGCCCGCGGGGCTCCGCGGGTCCCCCGATTCGCGGCGGGGCCCTCGGCCTAAGATCGTGGGGTTTGTCGCCGAGTCGCGTTCGGAGCGTCGCCCATGCACAGCCCTCACGATCCGTTCGTACGTGTCCGGGGTGCCCGCGAGCACAATCTGCTGGGTGTCGACGTGGACGTGCCGCGTGACGTTCTCGCCGTCTTCACCGGTGTCTCCGGTTCCGGGAAGTCCTCGCTCGCCTTCGGGACCATCTACGCCGAGGCCCAGCGGCGCTACTTCGAGTCGGTCGCCCCGTACGCCCGTCGGCTCATTCACCAGGTGGGCGCGCCGAAGGTCGGGGAGATCACGGGGCTGCCGCCCGCGGTCTCGCTCCAGCAGCGCCGCTCGGCGCCGACGTCGCGCTCCTCCGTCGGCACGGTCACCACCCTGTCCAACTCGCTGCGGATGCTCTTCTCCCGCGCGGGCGAGTATCCCGCGGGCGCCGAGCGGCTCGACTCCGACGCCTTCTCGGCGAACACGGCGGCGGGCGCCTGCCCCGAGTGCCACGGGCTCGGCCGTGTCCACCGCACCACCGAGGACCTGCTGGTGCCCGACCCGTCGCTGTCCATCCGCGAGGGCGCCGTCGCCGCCTGGCCGGGCGCCTGGCAGGGCAAGAACCTCAGGGACGTCCTGGACGCCCTGGGGTACGACGTCGACCGGCCGTGGCGTGAGCTGGCCGCCGCCGACCGCGAGTGGATCCTGTTCACCGACGAGCAGCCGGTGGTGACCGTGCACCCGGTGCGCGAGGCGGGACGCATCCAACGCCCGTACCAGGGCACGTACATGAGCGCCCGCCGCTATGTGATGAAGACCTTCGCGGACTCCAAGAGCCAGACCCTGCGCGCCAAGGCCGAACGCTTCCTCGCGAGCACTCCCTGCCCGCTCTGCGGCGGCAGCAGGCTGCGTCAGGAGGCGCTCGCCGTCACCTTCGCGGGCCGCACGATCGCCGAGCTCGCCGCACTCCCCCTGTCCGAGCTCGCGGACGTCCTCGCGGGCGCGGCAGGCGTCTCCGAGACGGCCCGTGTCCTGACCGGGGACCTGCTGGCCCGCATCGCGACCGTCACCGAGCTCGGCCTCGGCTATCTCAGCCCGGACCGCGCCACGCCCACCCTCTCGGCGGGCGAACTGCAACGCCTCCGTCTGGCGACACAGCTCCGCTCCGGGCTCTTCGGTGTCGTCTACGTCCTCGACGAGCCTTCCGCGGGCCTGCACCCGGCGGACACCGAGGCCCTGCTCGAAGTCCTCGACCGGCTGAAGGACGCGGGCAACTCCGTCTTCGTCGTGGAGCACCACCTCGACGTCATGCGCCACGCGGACTGGCTCGTCGACGTCGGTCCGCGGGCCGGGGAGCACGGCGGCCGGGTGCTGCACAGCGGCCCGGTGGCCGGCCTCGCGGGGGTCACCGAGTCGGCGACGGCCCGCTTCCTCTTCGACCCGCCCCCGGCGCCCGTACGCGAGGTGCGCACCGCCGAGCGGTGGCTGAAGGTCGGCCCGGTCACCCGGCACAATCTGCGGGCGGTGACGGCGGAGATCCCGCTCGGCGCCTTCACGGCGGTCACGGGCGTCTCGGGCTCGGGCAAGTCCACGCTCGTCGGTGAGATCACCGAGGAGCTCGACGGGGTCGGCCGCCTCGTCCGCGTGGACCAGAAGCCCATCGGCCGCACACCGCGCTCCAATCTCGCCACCTACACGGGCCTCTTCGACGTGGTGCGCAAGGTGTTCGCGGCGACGGACGAGGCGAAGGAGCGGGGTTACGGCGTCGGCCGGTTCTCCTTCAACGTGGCGGGCGGACGGTGCGAGACCTGTCAGGGCGAGGGCTTCGTCAGCGTCGAGCTGCTCTTCCTGCCGAGCACCTACGCGCCCTGCCCGGACTGCGCGGGCGCCCGCTACAACCCCGCGACGCTCGAAGTGACGTACCACGGGAAGAACATCGCGCAGGTGCTCGACCTCACCGTCGAGGCGGCGGCGGACTTCTTCGCGGACACCGGCACGCCCGCCGTCGTCCGCAGTCTGCGCACGCTCCTGGACGTGGGGCTCGGCTATCTGCGGCTCGGCCAGCCGGCCACGGAGCTGTCGGGCGGCGAGGCCCAGCGCATCAAGCTGGCGAGCGAGCTCCAGCGGGCCCGGCGCGGCCACACCCTGTACCTCCTCGACGAGCCGACGACGGGGCTGCACCCGGCCGACGTCGAGCTCCTCACCCACCGGCTGCACGAACTGGTCGACGCGGGGAACTCGGTGGTCGTCGTCGAGCACGACATGGCGGTCGTGGCGGGCGCGGACCGGGTGATCGACCTCGGTCCCGGCGGCGGCGACCGGGGCGGCGAGATCGTGGCGGAGGGCTCCCCGGCCGAGGTGGCCCGCGCCCGGGGCAGCCGCACCGCGCCGTATCTGGCACGGGCCCTGGGCTGATCACCCGCCGCCGTAGGTCACCCGCCGCGGTAGGCGTCCCGCAGCCGCGCCTTCGCCAGTTTGCCGGTCGGCGTTCGCGGCAGCCGGTCGGTGAAGTCGACGGTACGGGGCACCTTGTAGGAGGCGACGCGGGCGCGGACGAACTCCCGTAACTCGTAGGCCAGTCGCGGTCCGGGATCGGTGCCTTCGGCGGCCAGGACCACGGCCTTGACGGATTCGCCCATCTCCGCGTCGGGGACGCCGATCACGGCCACGTCCTCGACCGCGGGGTGCAGGACCAGGACGTCCTCGATCTCCTGGGGGTAGATGTTCACCCCGCCGGAGATGATCGTGAAGGCCCTGCGGTCGGTGAGGAAGAGGTAGCCGTCCTCGTCGACGTGGCCGACGTCCCCGGTGGTGGTCCAGTTGGGGTGCTCGGGGTGCTGCGCCTCGCGGGTGCGCTCCTGGTCGTTGTGGTAGCGGAAGGGCACGTCCTCGCGCTCGAAGTACACCGTGCCGGTGGCTCCCGCGGGCAGCTCTTTGCCCTCCTCGTCGCAGATCCGCAGCGTGCCGAGGAAGCCGTCGCGGCCCACGGAGCCGGGCTTGCGCAGCCACTCCTCGGGGGAGACGAACGTGATGCCGTTGCCCTCCGTCGACGAGTAGTACTCGTACAGGATCGGCCCCCACCACTCCATCATCCGCCGCTTGACCTCGACGGGGCACGGCGCGGCGGCGTGGATGGCGACCTTCATCGACGACAGGTCGTGGCGTTCCCGCGCCTCGGCGGGGAGTTTCAGCATCCGCACGAACATCGTCGGCACCCACTGGCTGTGCGTCACCCGGTGCCGTTCGACGGCCGCGAGGGCGCTCTCCGCGTCGAAGGAGGGCATCAGGACGACGGTCCCGCCGAGCGCGGTGACCACGCCGCAGAACCGCAGGGGCGCCGCGTGGTAGATCGGCGCCGGCGAGAGGTAGACGGTGTCCTCGCCGAAGCCGTACATCGCCTGGAAGATGAGCGTGTACGTGGTGGGCTGCTCGCGGATGTCGCCCTCGGGGAGCGCGGGTTTCACGCCCTTGGGGCGGCCCGTGGTGCCGGAGGAGTAGAGCATGTCGGCGCCGCGCGGCTGGTGCGCGGGCGGCTTCGCCGAGGAGGCGGCGAGGGCCCGCTCGTAGGTGCCGTCGTCGAGGCCGAGCACGTGCGGCGGGCCGCCCGCGGCGTCCCGCACCCGCGCGCCGAACCGGGTGAGCGACCCGGAGACGATCAGCGTGCTCGCCCCGCAGTCCCGCACGATGTACGCGGCCTCGTCCGCCCGCAGATGGTGGTTGACGGCGGTGAGGTAGAGGCCGGAGCGGAGCGCGGCCCAGTAGACCTCAAGGGCGCGTGGGTCGTTGTCGCAGAGCAGCGCGATGTGGTCGCCCCGGCGCAGCCCCGCGGCCCGCAGATGGTCCGCGAGCCGCAGGGAGCGCTCTTCGAGCTGTCCGTAGGTGAGGGTCCGGGTGCCGTCGGCGGTGACGACGGCCGTCTTGGCGGGGTCGTACGCTCCAGGATGCATGCACCGAAGCTAAGCGCCCGAAGGGGCGCGGGGAACTGCGCGACCAGCCACGACGAACCCGCACCAGGGGCTCAGCGGCTGACCTTCCGCGTGGCCCGCAGCCACTCCTTGTTCATCGCCGCGATGGACGGCAGCGGGATGCCCTTCGGGCAGGCGGTGGCACAGGCGCCGGTGAGCGTGCAGCCGCCGAATCCCTCCTCGTCCATCTGCGCCACCATGTCAAGGACCCGCGTCTCGCGCTCGGGCGCGCCCTGCGGCAGGACGTTGAGGTGGTTGACCTTCGCCGAGGTGAACAGCATGGCGGAGCCGTTGGGGCAGGCGGCGACGCAGGCCCCGCAGCCGATGCACTCGGCGTGCTCGAAGGCGAAGTCCGCGTCCGGTTTGGGCACGGGCGCCGCGTGCGCCTCGGGGGCGGCGCCGGTCGGGGCGCTGATGTAGCCGCCGGACTGGATGATCCGGTCGAAGGCCGAGCGGTCCACCACCAGGTCCTTGACGACCGGGAAGGCGGAGGCGCGCCACGGTTCGATGTCGATGGTGTCGCCGTCCTCGAAGGACCGCATGTGGAGCTGGCAGGTGGTGGTGCGCTCGGGGCCGTGGGCGTCGCCGTTGATGACGAGTGAGCAGGCGCCGCAGATGCCCTCGCGGCAGTCGTGGTCGAAGGCGACGGGGTCCTCGCCCTTGACGATGAGTTCTTCGTTGAGGGTGTCGAGCATCTCCAGGAAGGACATGTCCTGGGAAATGCCGTCCACCTCGTACGTGGACATCGCGCCGTCGGCTCCGGCGTTCTTCTGGCGCCAGACGCGCAGGGTGAGCTTCATGCGTAGCTCCGCTGAGTGGGGTGGACGTACTCGAAGACGAGGTCTTCTCGGTGGAGGACGGGAGCTTCACCGGTGTCGGTGAATTCCCAGGCGGCGGCGTAGGAGAACTCCTCGTCGACGCGGGCGGCCTCACCGTCGGGGGTCTGGGACTCCTCGCGGAAGTGGCCGCCGCAGGACTCGGCGCGGTGCAGGGCGTCGAGGCACATCAGCTCGGCGAGTTCGAGGTAGTCGACGACGCGGTTGGCCTTCTCCAGGGACTGGTTGAACTCCTCGCCCGTGCCGGGGACCTTGATGCGGCGCCAGAACTCCTCGCGGATCTGCGGGATGCGGTCCAGGGCCTTGCGCAGCCCCGTCTCCGTACGGGCCATGCCGCAGAACTCCCACATGACCTCGCCGAGTTCGCGGTGGAAGGAGTCGGGCGTGCGGTCGCCGTCGACGGCGAGGAGCAGGTTGAGGCGGTCCTCGGTCTCGGCGAGGACTTCCCGCACGACGGGGTGGGTGTCGCCGACCTCGTCCTGGTGCGGGTGGCGGGCGAGGTAGTCGTTGATGGTGGAGGGCAGGACGAAGTAGCCGTCGGCGAGGCCCTGCATGAGCGCGCTGGCGCCGAGCCGGTTGGCGCCGTGGTCGGAGAAGTTGGCCTCGCCGACGGCGAAGAGCCCGGGGACGGTGGTCTGGAGGTCGTAGTCGACCCAGAGGCCGCCCATCGTGTAGTGCACGGCGGGGTAGATCCGCATGGGCACCTCGTACGGGTTCTCCGCGGTGATCCGCTCGTACATGTCGAAGAGGTTGCCGTACTTCTCCTCGACCACTCGGCGGCCCATCCGCTGGATGGCGTCGGCGAAGTCGAGGTAGACGCCCTGGCCGCCGGGGCCGACGCCGCGGCCCTCGTCGCACACGTTCTTCGCGGCGCGCGAGGCGATGTCGCGGGGCACGAGGTTGCCGAAGGCGGGGTAGATGCGCTCCAGGTAGTAGTCGCGCTCGTCCTCGGGGATCTCGTTCGGCGGGCGGTCGTCGCCCTTGGCCTTGGGCACCCAGATGCGGCCGTCGTTGCGCAGCGACTCGCTCATGAGCGTGAGCTTGGACTGGTGGTCGCCGGTGCGCGGGATGCAGGTGGGGTGGATCTGGGTGAAGCAGGGGTTGGCGAAGTACGCGCCGCGCCGGTGGGCGCGCCAGACGGCGGTGGCGTTGGAGTTCATGGCGTTCGTCGACAGGTAGAAGACGTTGCCGTAGCCGCCGGAGGCCAGGACCACGGCGTCGGCGAAGTAGGTGTCGATCCTGCCGGTGATCAGGTCGCGGGCGACGATGCCCCGCGCCCGCCCGTCGACCACGACGAGGTCGAGCATCTCGGTACGGGGATGCATCTCCACGTTCCCGGCGGCGATCTGGCGGCTGAGCGCCTGGTACGCGCCGAGGAGGAGCTGCTGCCCCGTCTGGCCGCGCGCGTAGAAGGTGCGGGACACCTGCACGCCGCCGAAGGAGCGGGTGTCGAGGAGCCCGCCGTACTCGCGGGCGAACGGCACGCCCTGCGCGACGCACTGGTCGATGATCTCGACGGAGATCTGCGCGAGGCGGTGCACGTTGGACTCGCGGGCGCGGAAGTCGCCGCCCTTGACGGTGTCGTAGAAGAGGCGGTGCACGGAGTCGCCGTCGTTGCGGTAGTTCTTGGCGGCGTTGATGCCGCCCTGCGCGGCGATGGAGTGGGCGCGGCGCGGCGAGTCCTGGTAGCAGAACTGCACGACGTGGTAGCCCTGTTCGGCGAGCGTGGCCCCGGCGGAGCCGCCGGCCAGGCCGGTGCCGACGACGATCACGGTGTGCTTGCGGCGGTTGGCGGGGTTGACCAGCTTCGCCTGGAAGCGGCGGGTGTCCCAGCGGTCCGCGACGGGTCCGCCGGGGGCCTTGGTGTCGGCGATGGGTTCGCCGGTGGTGTAGTCGGCGTATTCGCTGGAGTGATTCATGGGTCAGCTCACCAGTCCGGTCATGACGGCGACGGGTACGGAGACGAAGCCCGCGCTCAGCACGAGGGCGATGCCCGTCGCGAGGGGCTTGAGGACGCGGTCGCGGGCCGCGGTGCCGACGCCCAGGGTCTGTGCGGCGCTCCACAGCCCGTGCCGGACGTGGAAGCCGAGGGCGACCACGGCGACGATGTAGATGACGTTGCCGTACCAGGTGGAGAAGGTGTCGATCACGTTCTGGTACGGGCGCAGGTGCTCGTATCCGCCGGGGTGCACCGTGCCGGTCGTCAGGTCGAGGATGTGCCAGACGATGAACAGGCCGAGGATGACACCGCCCCAGCGCATGGTGCGGGTGGCGAAGCTCGCGCCCGGCTTCTTGTGGACGTACTGGGTGGGACGTGCCCTGATGTCGCGGCGGCTGAGCTGGTAGGCGGACGTGGCATGGGCGACGACGGCGGCGACGAGGACCACCCGGACCAGCCAGAGCGTCCACTCGTAGTGCATGAACGGCTCGCCGAGCGTGCGCAGCCAGTGCGCGTAGTGGTTGATCTCCTCGGGCCCGAAGAAGATCTTCAGGTTCGCGAACATGTGCGCGAGCAGATAGAGCAGCATGATGAGACCGCTCACCGCCATCACGGTCTTCTTGCCGATGGTGGAGTCCCAGAGCGTGCGGGTCATGGACGGCCGTTTGTCCGTCCGCGTTGCCAGAGCCATGTCAGGGACGCTACGGCCGGAGGTGCCGATCGGTCCAAGACATGGATCACCTGATGTCGATAGCCAGGAACTATCGACCCACGTATCGTTGGGGTATGCAACTCCAGCAGCTGCACTATTTCGTCGCCGTCTCCGAGACCCGGCACTTCACACGGGCCGCCGAGCGGGTCCACGTGGCGCAGCCGTCGCTGTCCCAGCAGATCAGGGCCCTGGAGAAGGAGCTGGGCGCTGAGCTGTTCAGCCGGGCCCGCGGCAACATCGCGCTCACCGACGCGGGCGAGGCCCTGCTGCCGCTCGCCCGCCGCATCCTGGCGGACGCGGACACCGCCCGCATCGAGGTGCAGGAGCTCGCGCAGCTCCGCCGCGGCCGCATCCGCCTGGGGGCGACGCCCAGCGTGTGCACGGGGCTGCTTCCTGAGGTGCTCCGCGCCTTCCACGACCGCCACCCCGGCATCCAGCTGCTCATCGAGGAGGGCGGCTCCCACGACCTGGTCCGCGAACTGGCCCGCGGCGCCCTGGACCTGGCCCTCGTGGTCCTGCCGCTGCCTTCGCCGTCCCCCGCGCTGACCACCGTGGAGCTGCTGCGCGAGGACCTGGTGGTGGTCTCCGCGCCGCACGAACGCGGCCTGGGCAGGACCGTCCGGATCGCCGACCTCCAGGGCGAGCGCCTCGTAATGTTCCGCCACGGCTACGACCTGCGGGAGCTCACCGTCGCCGCCTGCCGCGCCGAGGGCTTCGAGCCGGAGTTCGCGGTGGAGGGCGGCGAGATGGACGCGGTCCTCGGCTTCGTCCGCGCGGGCCTGGGCCTCGCGGTGGTCCCCCGCATGGTCGCCGAACGCTCCGGCGCCGACCTCCGCATGACTCCCCTGGCGGGCCCGAGCCTCCACCGTACGATCGCCCTGGCCCACCGCAGCGACGTGGCTCCGCCACGGGCGGCACGGGAGCTCCAGCGCATGCTGCTCGAACGCTGAGGCCGTCGGCGCCGCCCGCTAGGACACCCGCCCCGTCACCGGGTCACGCCCCGTCAGGCAGTACGTGCCGCCCGCCGGGTCCCGCATCACCAGCCAGTGCCTGCCGCGTGACACGAACGTCGCGCCGAGGCTCTCGTGCCAGGCGCGGGCCGCGTCCGGGTCCGAGCAGGACAGGTCGAGGTGGGCCCCGGCGGGGCCGGGCGAGTCCAGGCGTTGCAGCAGCAGCCTGACCGGCAGGTGCGCGGGTGGCTGCACGTCGAGGAACTCGGGGCTCGTGCCCTTGACGGGCTGCCAGGCCGTGAGGGCCACCCAGAAGGCGGCTTCCCTGTCGTACGCCTCCGGGGGCACGTCCAGGCACACCTGGTCCAGGAGCGTGAGGGAGCCGTCCGGCCCGGCGGTGGGCGCCGGCCGGGACGTCTCGCCGGTCCAGGGCACGAGGCAGAACGGCAGCCCGGCCGGTGAGCGCAGGACTTCGAGGCCGGGCTCCGCGTGGAGCGGTCCTGCGCCGAGCCTTTGGGCCTCACGCGTCGTGGCGGCGAGGTCGTCCACCGCCAGGTCGATGTGCGCGCCGCCGGGTCCGGCCACGGCCTGCGCCTTCACGCATGCGTCGGCGGGGGCGCCGGGCAGCAGCGTCACGAACTCGCCGTCGGCTCCCCGGTGGTCCGACAGGTGCGTGCCGGTGGCCGCCGTCCAGAAGGCGCACGCGGTGGCGAAGCCGTCGCGCGGCCGGTCGATGAAGGCGTACGCCCAGCGGATCACGGCTCAGCCCGTCGCGTCGAGGAGTGCCAGCTCGTGCAGGCGGTCCGGCGGTCCCGGTCGGGCGTAGTACCAGCCCTGGGCCGTGTCGCAGCCCAGCTCGCGGAGCTGGTCGGCCTGGTGGCCCGTCTCGACGCCCTCGACCGTGACCGCGAGGTCCAGGCTGTGCGCCAGGGCCACGATGCCCTCGACGATCTTCAGGTCGACGGGGTCCGCGGGGAAGTGCTGCATGCCCTGCGTGAAGGAGCGGTCCAGCTTGAGCACGCTGACCGGCAGCCGGCGCAGGTTGGCGAGGTTGGAGTAGCCCGTGCCGAAGTCGTCGAGCGCGATGTCCACGCCCATCTCGGCGAGCCTGCGCAGCGGCTTCAGCAGGTCGTCGTCGGCCCCTATCAACGCGGACTCGGTGACCTCCAGGCAGAGCGCGGCGGGCGCGAGGCCCTCGCGCTCCAGGATGTCGACCGTGTCGGAGACGAGGTTGGGGTGGGTGAGCTGCATGGGAGAGAGGTTGACGTTGACCCGCAGCGGCCCGGCGTCGCTGTGCCGGGACTCCCACGTCCTGGCCTGGCGCACCGACTCCTCGAGGACCCAGCGGCCGAGCGGCACGATCAGGCCGGTGTGCTCGGCGAGCGGGATGAACCGGTCGGGGCCGATGATGCCGTGCTGCGGGTGCAGCCACCGCACCAGCGCCTCGGCGCCGCGCACACTGCCGTCACCGAGGCGCACCAGCGGCTGGTACTCGATGAAGAACTCGCCGCGCTCCAGGGCCGCGGGCAGCGCGGTGGTCAGGCCGTGCCGGGTGATGGCGCGGGCGTCGGCCTCGGGGTCGGCGAGTTCGTAGCGGTTGCCGCCCGCGGACTTCGCGCGGTACATCGTGATGTCGGCGCTGCGCAGCACCTCCGCCGCGCCGCGCTCGCCCGCGGGGCCCTCGACGATGCCGATGCTGCCGCGCACGGTCAGCTCGCGGCCGTCGACGCGGACCGGGGTGGCGAGGGCGTGCATGATGCGGCCCGCGAGCTCGTCGACCTCGGTCTCGGTGTCGGGCCCTGTGGTGAGCGCCACGAACTCGTCGCCGCCGAGGCGGGCCACCATCTCGCCGGGCGCGGTCGCGCAGGACTGGAGCCGGTCGGCGACCTCGACGAGCAGCCGGTCGCCCGCCGCGTGCCCGAGGCTGTCGTTGACGGTCTTGAAGCCGTCGAGGTCGAGGTAGCAGAGCCCGAAGCGGGCCTCCTGCCCCGCCGAGAGCGCCTTCTCCAGGCGCTCGAAGAACAGGGTGCGGTTGGGCAGCCCGGTGAGCGCGTCGTGCGTCGCCTCGTACCGCAGACGCAGGTTGAGCAGGCGGCGCTCGGTGGTGTCCTCCATCAGCGCGAGCTGGTACTGCGGCACGCCGTCCGCGTCCCGCAGCAGCGAGACGGTCAGGTTCGTCCACAGGACCGTGCCGTCGGGGCGGTAGAAGGCCTTCTCCACGCGGTAGTGCTCGCGCTCGCCGCGCACCAGCTCTTCGTAGAGCCGCCATACGTGGGGCGAGTCGTCGGGGTGGGTCCACTCGCCCACGTTGCGTCCGCGCAGATGCTGCTCCAGGCCGCCGAACATGCGGATCAGCGCGTCGTTGGCCTCCAGGACCGTGCCGTCCAGGTCCGCGATGCCGATGCCGATCGCGGCGCCGTGGAACACCGCGCGGAAGCGGGCCTCGCTGGCGTGCAGGGCCTCGGCGACCGCGCTGCGCGCGCTGAGGGCCGCGCGGGAGATCGCCTCCTGCTCGGCGAGGGTGCGCTCCCGCAGCGCCTGCGCGAAGCCCGCGGCGACGGAGTGCTGGATCCGCGCGCAGCGGGCCCGCAGCTCCTCGCGGGGCCTGTCGCCGCCGCAGTACAGGACCAGGTAGGCGTCGACGCAGTCGAGCGTGCGGCTGAGCGCCTCGGGCTCGGTGCAGTGCGTGCCGATGAGCGCGGCGCCGATGGCCTGGCCCTCCGTGGCGTCGAAGACGCGCTCCTGGAGGGCGTCGCGCAAGCGCCGGGCCAGCGGCACCAGTTGCAGTTCGAACTCCGGCCGGGTCAGCGAGGTCGCCGTGGCGGGGAAGATCGCCCGGCTCCAGATGGTGGCGAACCTGCGCAGTCTTCCCTCGGGTCCGTCCGCCTCGCCGCTCAACGCTTCCGCCCCACGCCCGCGAACCCCGAGAAGGAATAGGGATCCTCGTCCTCGGGCGCGGTGTCGGGCCGCCAGTGCGGCATCGGCACCAGGCCGGGTTCCACCATGTCGTATCCCTCGAAGAACCGTGCGATCTCGTCGCGCGAGCGCATGATCAGCGGATTGCGGATGTCCTTGTATACACCGACCGTCCGGCCGGCCTGCTCGGGGGGAACCGGAATCCCTTCGTACGAGGCGTGGGTGAGGACGATCAAGCTGCCGGGCGCGAGTCCGTCCCGCAGCTCCGCGACCGCCGCACGAGGATCGTACGCGTCCTCGACGAAGTGCAGGACGGCGACGAGCAGAAGAGCCGTCGGACGGTTCAGGTCGAGCAGCTCGCCGACTTCCGGGCTGCCCAGGATGTCCTGCGGTTTGCGCAGGTCCGCGGTGATGACCCCGGCCTGGTCGCAGCCTTCGAGGACCGCCTTGCTGTGGGCCACGGCGACCGGGTCGTGGTCGACGTACATGACGCGCGCCCCGTCGTCGGCCTGCCGCGCGACCTCGTGGACGTTGCCGAACGTCGGGATGCCGGAGCCGATGTCGAGGAACTGGGTGACGCCGTGCGCCACGGCGTACCGCACCGCGCGCCGCATGAACGCCCTGTTCGCCTGCATGATCTTCGGGAGGCCCGGCATGAACTCCATGGCTTTGCGGGCCGCCTCCCGGTCCGCCTCGAAGTTGTGCGAACCGCCCAGGTAGTAGTCGTAGATGCGGGACACGCTCGGCATCGAGATGTCGATGCCCGGCGGGGCCCAGGCGGGACGCTCCATCAAGACTCCAAGACGTAGGGGGCGCGCTGGGGGCGATCCGTTGTTCGAGGGTGAGGCTACTGATCGTCTGCCAACGGAGCGAGCAAAAACGGAAATTGGCCGTCCGTTCTCGGTCACTGCCTTTGGCAAGTGCCTGACGACACACAGCGACCGGCCCGTCCCGCCTCGTGACGAGGGGGACGGGCCGGTCGGCCCCGTGGGGGGCTCTACTGGGATCTACTGAGGGGCGCCCACGGGCTTGCCCTCGGGGCTCGCGGCGTACCACGTGCCTCCGACGCCCTGCCCGTTGGTGTCTCCCGGCTTCTTGTCGCCGGAGAAGGTGTACAGCGGCCAGCAGTCGATCGTCTGCTGCTTGCCGCCGTCCGGGCGGTCGTAGGTCATGTAGCCCTTCTTCTGGACGCCTTCGGCGTCGGCCTTGGGCACGGGGGCCACGGCGGGCCACTTCTCGGCGCAGGCGCCCACGCAGTTGGACTTGATCGGCCAGGCCGAGTCCTTGGTGAAGCGGTAGACGGTCATGCCGTTCTTGTCGACGACGATCTCGCCGAGCTTGGGGTCCTTGCGGGTCGAGAGGCCCGCGGGGTCGGCGGGCGCGGTCTGCGCGGGGGCGGGCTCGGCCGCCCGCGCGGACGCCTTCTTGCCGTCGGGTGCCGCGGCGTACCAGGTGCCGCCCACGCCCTGCCCCTTGGCGTCGCCGGGCTCGGCGTCCTTCGCGTACCGGTACATCGGCCAGCCGTCGATGGTGAGCTGCTTGGTGCCGTCCGTGGCCGTGACCTCGCCGAGCAGGGACTCGTCGACGCCCGGTGCGGCCTTGGCCCCGTCTGCGGCGACGACCGGCCACGCCTTGAGGCAGGCCCCTGCGCAGTTGGACTTGGGCGGCTGTGCGGTGTCCTTGTCGAAGCGGTAGAGCGTGAAGCCCTCGCTGTCCGTGACGACCTCGCCGAGCTTCTTGCTCTCCCACACCGCGAGTTGTCCGGCGGCCTTGGGCTTGGCGCCCGCGGCGTCCTTGTCGGCGCCGTAGCCGTCACCGGCGCCGTAACCGCCCTCGGCGGGCGCCTCGTTGCCCACGTTCTGGCCGGTCGGCGACTGGCCGCCCTTCTCCTGTCCGCACGCCGTCGTCAGGGCCAGCAGGGCCGCAGCCGTCGCTACGAGCGAGGCGCTCCGCCAGGCCCGGTGTGTGGGTTGCCGCATCTCTGACTCCCGCTGTCCACTTGGGTGTTGTGACGCCGTTTGCGTCACACATGGCCCTAGGTACGGGCGGAGACCGCCGGCGTGTTCAACGGGGGCGCAAGATTCTTTGCGTGGGACGTAGGGCGTGGGGCCGGGGGCTGGGTGCCGGGGGCCGGGGGCCGCGGTGACACGGACTTCGCGTCGCCAAACCTCCGGGCGCTCCCTCTCCCCCCTTCGGGTCAATCAGGAGCATCCCCGGCGTGCCGGGCGCGTCCACTGCCCATGATCTCCGTCGTGCACGGAACTAATCGGGCTCTGCCGCCCCTGGTGACCCGCGTGTTGGCGCTCCTGGCACTGGCACTGCTGCTCGGCGCCTCATCGACCACCGGCGCGGCCGTGGCCGGCGACTGCGCGTACGCGTCCATCGACCAGAGCGGTGGCGCATCGGGCGGCGACAACTGGGCCGTGGCGGGCGACGGTGCTCGCTGCCACGCCGGGCCCACGCACCGGCCGAAGCCACCGCCGCCGCCCGAACCGCCGCCGCCCCCACCTCCGCCGCCACCTGCGCCTCCGCCCCCACCTCCGCCTCCGCCGAAGCCCGCGGTCCCGGAGCCGCCGCCCGCCCCGGCCCCTTCGCCGACCCCGACGCCGCGTGCGCCCGCGCCCGCACCCGCGCCGCCGAAGCCCGCCGAGCCGAAGCCTTCCGAACCGAAGCCTGCGAAGCCTTCGAAGCCGAAGCCCACCCCCTCCAGGACGGCGGAAAAGCCGCAGCCGGTGGCCTATCCCTCGTATCGCGCCAAACCGCACAGGTCGCCGCCGCGCGACGGCCCGTCCATCGTCACGCTCATGTTGCTCATCACGGCGCCCGCGGTGCTCGCCGTCGCCGCGCTCCGCCCGCGCTGACCGCCGGAGGTCCTCATGTCGGAATGGCTTGTTCTCACCCTCGCGATGGCGGCCGCATGCGGTGTCGTGCTCGTCGTGACCCTGCTGCGGCACCGCAGGACCGGCGAGGACTACGACGCGTCGGACACCCCCGACGTCATCGAGTACATGACCATGATGATCGGCGTCGTCTACGCCATCGTGCTGGGTCTCGCCATCGCGGGCGTCTGGGAGGCCCGCGGCGCCGCGCAGGAGTACGTACGCCTGGAGGCCCAGGCTCTGCACGAGGTCTCGGAGCGGGCGGACGCCTACCCGGACGACGTCCGTGACCGTATTCGTGCCGATGTCCACAGCTATGTCAGCCATGTCGTCACCAAGGAGTGGGACACCATGGCCGACAAGGGGGAACTCACCGACCGGGGACGCGAGTTGCTCCGCCAGGTCCGGCACGACGTCACGGACTACCGGCCGAAGTCGGACTACGAGGCCCAGACGTACCAGCCGCTGGTCGACGCGGTGGCGGCGGCGGACGACGCGCGCAGTTCCCGCGCGGACAGCACGGGGGCGACCATGCCCGGCGTGGTCTGGTTCGGCCTGATCATCGGCGGGCTCGTCACCATCGGCATGATCTTCGCCCTGCAGATCCGCCGCACACCGCGCGAACTGATCCTCGCCGGGCTCTTCTCCGCGCTCTTCGCCTTCCTGCTCTTCCTCATCTGGGACTTCGACTCCCCCTACAGCCGGGGCGCCGCCGCGGGCGCGGAACCGCTGCGGGAGCTGCTCTCACAGCTCGGCGGCTGAGGCGACGGGGCCCTCCCCCACCCGATTCCCCCACCCCATGGCCGTGAATTCCGCTGCGCCGCGGGCCCGCGCGGCGCATCCTGTATGCCATGCCCTGGCAGTCACCGATCGTCGTCCATCCGCCCGCCCCCGACGGCGGGCGGCGGGTCACCGTGCGCGGTCGCGCCGTCGGCGTCGCCCACAGCGACCCCGACCTCGTGGAACTCCTGCGCCGCGCGGGCCTCGGCGAGGCCGACGTGGCGCTGGACGACCCGCATCTCGTCGAGTGGCGCGGCGGACGCCACGTCTGGGCGGCGCACCGGGACTGACCGGCCGGACCCGCCGCCGCGCTTGCCACACCGCCCCGTACACCGCGGCGCGCCACGCCGCCGCGTTCGCCCGCAAGGCGGCCCCGGTTCCCCCGTTCGCACGACACCGATCGCGGCCACCACGGTCCGTATCTAGCGTTTCCGGCATCGAGGTGCATTTCAGGCGACAGCGGAAGAAGGTCCGCGGCTGCTCCTCGGAGACACCGGAGGATCACCATGCGCGCGATACGCGTCGCTTCGGCCGCTCTGCTCACCGCTTCCCTCCTGACGCTCACGGTCCCGCCCGCCTCGGCGGCCGTCACGGGCGAGGAGAACAACGACATCACGTCGTTCGGCTTCCGCGTGACCCCCTCGACCATCGCCGCGGGCGGCCAGGTCACGCTCGGCGTCGACAGCTGCGACGGCGACACCAAGATCACCTCCGGCGTCTTCGACGACGCCCACATCCCGCGGGGCCAGTCGTCCACCACCGCCCAGGTGTTCTGGGACGCCAAGCCCGGCGCCATGTACGAGGTGACGTTCGACTGCAAGGGCGAGACCGGCAGGACGGACCTCACCATCGCCACCGGCCGGGACGGCGGCCACGGCCGGCCCGAGCACCACCGCCCCGAGCACTCGGCCCAGAAGGGCGTGAAGGCGGGCACCGGGGGCAGCCTCGGCGGGCTCGACGCCCATGAGATCGCCCTCGGCAGCGCGCTGATCCTGGGCGCGATCGGCACCGCGTACTACAAGGCCCGCCGCCGCACCGGCGAGGACAACTCCTGATCACCGGGCCCGTTTCGCCCCCGGGGCGTCTCCAGGCCCCGGGGGCGAAACCGGAGCCTCAGGTCTTGTTGCCCGAGCGGCGGCGCATCCAGAAGATCCCGCCGCCGACCACGGCCGCCGTCACCAGGGCGCCGCCGATCGCCATGTCCGTGGTGGTCGCCCCGGAGTGCGTGCCTCCGCCGAAGCCGCCGCGCACGCCGCCGTGGATGACGGTGAACGCGGCCGGGCGGGTGAGCTTCCCCTTGCCGCAGTAGGCCGTGATGTCGTACGCGCCGGGCCTGGCGTTCCGGTGGATGACGGCGGTCGCGCTGGACGTCGTGCTGTTCTTCAGCGGGTGCAGGTGGGCGTCCGGGAAGGCGTGCGAGGTGATCCTGCCGCCCCGCTGGCAGGACGAGCCGTCGACCGTCACCGTCAGCTGGCCGCCCCTCGGGATCACGCTGGGCATCGCCACGATGTTGGTCGGGTCGGCCCACGCGGACGCGGCCGGGGCCGCGAGTCCGACGACAGCGCCTGCCGCGGCAGCGACCGCGAGCGCGCGCGTTGTTCGCATACGAGAGGTACGCATGGCAATCCTCCGCGGAAGGCGCCCCGGGGATACCGTCCCCGGTCGATCGGCGAGAGCGCCTCCCGGTCCGACCCTCAGTTGCCGTGCGGCGCCCCGCACTTCGGCGCTCGGCCGTCCTGGTGAGACGACACGCCGGGGCGCGTCCGCGCGACCCGACATCGCCGCAGGTCACGGACTGTCACAGATTTCCTGCCTGGGGCGACACGGATGGCGCACCGCGGCCGCGGTGCCACCCGTTCGCTCCCGCCCTTTCGCACGCCGGGCGCCCCGCGCTTAGCGTTCTCGTACGCGCAACGGACGCGGCGCGCACGCCGCGTCGAGAGGGGACAGAGAATGCCTTCGCCCCATTCCGCCGACGATTTCGAGCTCCAGGAGGAGGAGAGGCAGAAGAAGCGCGCCCCCTGGGGTGTCATGGCTCTTGTCCTGCTCACCGGCCTCGCGCTGATCCGCAACGGGTCGGGGGAGTTCGACGTGGGCCCCCCGCAGCCCGCGTCCGCCGCGGCGGCGGACCGCGCCCCCGAGGCGCGGCCCGGCGCCCCCGCCCCGCTGCCCTTCTCCCCCGCGGACCGCATCGGCATCAAGGGCATCCAGGTCGACGCGCCGGTCGTGCCGGTGGGCCTGGACGCCGAGGGGTGGGTGGACGCGCCGCCCCCCGAGGACCCCAACCTCGCGGGCTGGTTCACCGGCGCCGTCGCACCGGGCGAGAGGGGCACGGCCGTGATCGTCGGCCACGTGGACAACCAGCAGGGCCCCGCCGTCTTCTACGGCCTCGGCTCCCTGAAGAAGGGCAACCGGGTCGAGGTCAGGCGCAAGGACGACAGGACCGCGGTCTTCGAGATCTACGGCATCGAGGTGTTCTCCAAGGAGAACTTCCCCGGAAGCCGGGTCTACGGGAACGGCGGCACCCCCGAGCTGCGCGTGATCACCTGCGGCGGCGGATACTCCGACCGGACCGGTTACGACGGCAACGTCGTCGCCTTCGCCCGCCTGGTCGCGGTGCGCTGACCTCACGCCGCAGCGCCTCACACCTCGTCGCGGTTGGGCAGCGTGATGCGGTAGCCGGAGTCGAGGAGTTCCGGCAGGTAGTCGCGCAGGGCTTCGACACTGCCCGAGCGGTCGCCGCCCGCGTCGTGCGAGAGCACCACGACGCCCGGCGCGGCCCCCTCGCGGACGCGGCGGACGATGGCCCTGGGTCCCGGCTCGGTCCAGTCCAGGGTGTCGACGGTCCAGGCGAGCGGCTCCATGCCGAGTTCGGCGCCCAACTGGAAGGCGTTGCGGTTCCAGGCACCGTAAGGAGCCCTGAACCAGGCGGGGTACTCGCCGATGGTGTCCTCGATGACGTCGCAGGTGCGCTCGATCTCGTCGCGCATCGAGGAGCGGTCGAGCCGGGTCAGCAGGGGGTGGGTCCAGGTGTGGTTGCCGATCACGTGGCCGTCGTCGGCCATCTCGCGCAGCAGGTGCTTGTTGTCGACGGCCATCTCCCCGCACACGAAGAACATGGCGCGCACGTCGTGCTCGCGCAGCGTCCGCAGGATGCCGGGGGTGTAGCGGGGGTCCGGCCCGTCGTCGAAGGTCAGCACCATCGAACGCTCCTGCCCGTCCACGCTCAGGATCGGCGCCCGGCGCACCCGGGGCAGGGCGCGGGTGGCGCGCGGGGGCCCGTTCCCGGCGTAGGGCTGGAGGCGGTACGCGGACGGCCGGTGCACACGGGCGGCCGGGGCGCCGGCGGCCGGACCGCCGGTGGGCGCCGGGGCCGTCGGACGGCCGGACCCCGCACAGCCCGCGGTCGCGGCGAGACCGAGGGCCGCGGCGACACGGAGCACCAGCCGGCGTCCCGAAGTCAGCTCATCGTCTTTCATGAGTTATCCGTCGCATGGCCGATGTCCCGCGCGGCACACCAACACGGGACGGCCGCGGAATGCACCCGAACAGACGCGGCGGACAAAGGAGAGGGGCAGCGGAGGGCAGCGGAAGGGCACGGCTGCCCGCAAGCTCTTCTTTCCCCTCCGCTAACCTCTCGGCGTGAGTGATGACCAGTCCCACCAGTTCGAACGCGGCACCGACGGGCCCAAGGTGATCGTCGTCGGAGTCGACGGCTCCGATTCCTCCCTGCGCGCCGCCGCGTATGCCGGAGGCCTGGCCCGGCGGCAGCGGGCCCTGCTCGCCGTCGTCTACGTCCAGCCGGTCATGGCGGCCGGGGCGGCGCTCGGCGCGCCGATCGCCGAGACCACCGACGAGATCGCCGAGGGGCTCATCACGGAGATCCGGGACGCGGCCGAGCGCGTGAAGGACATATTCGACGTCCGGTGGGAGTTCCACACCTTCCGCGGCGACCCCTACAGCGGTCTCGTCACCGCCGCCGACGACCTGAAGGCGGACGCCGTCGTCGTCGGCGCCTCCGAGCAGGCGGGCCACCGCATCGTCGGCTCGGTCGCCGTCCGCCTCGTGAAGGCGGGCCGCTGGCCGGTCACGGTGGTGCCGTAGCCCCCGCGGGTGTGGCGTCTTCCTTACGCGCCCGGGCTGGGCCATCATGATCCGCCATCAGCCGGTCGCGTTCGCGAAGAGGTGGAGCTCATGGCGGGACTCCGGATGGGCAAGGGCGTGCTGCGCCGCAAGCCCATCGAGCACATCGACGACTCCGAGGTATCGAGCGGCGGGCTCGTCCGCTCCCTCGGGCTCTGGCAGCTCACCGCGATCGGTGTCGGCGGCATCATCGGCGCCGGCGTCTTCACGCTCGCGGGCACCGTGGCGAACGAGAAGGCCGGGCCCGCGGTCCTGATCTCGTTCCTCGTCGCGGGCGTCGCGAGCGCCGCGGCGGCGTTCTCGTACGCCGAGTTCGCGGGGCTCATCCCGAAGGCGGGGTCGGCGTACACGTACGGCTATGTGGTGCTCGGCGAGATCACGGGCTGGTTCATCGGGTGGGACCTGCTCCTGGAGTACACGGCGATCGTGGCGGTGGTCGCGATCGGCATCTCCGGCTACTTCAACTTCCTCCTGAACGACATGGGCGCCCAGTTGCCCCAGTGGATGCTGGGCGCGCCGGGCACGGGCGACGGGCGCAAGGTCGACCTCTTCGCGGCGCTGCTCTGCCTGTTCATCGCGTATCTGCTCACGCTCGGGATCAAGAACGCGGCGCGCTTCGAGATGGTCGTCGTGGTCCTCAAGGTCCTGGTCGTGCTGCTCGTGATCGGCGTGGGCTTCTTCCACGTGAACACCGGCAACTACCAGCCGTTCCTCCCGTTCGGGATCAGCGGCGCGTTCACGGGTGCGGCGACCGTGTTCTTCGCGGTCTTCGGCTACGACGCGATGAGCACCGCCGCGGAGGAGTCCAAGGACGCCCAGCGCCACATGCCGAAGGCGATCCTGTACTCCCTCGCCATCTCGATGGTGCTGTACGTCCTCGCGTGCCTGGTGCTGACCGGCATGCAGGACTACAAGGACATCGACCCGGAGAGCGGCTTCTCCAGCGCCTTCAAGGCGGTGGGGCTCGGCGGGCTCGCCGACGTCATCGCCGTCGGCGCCATCATCGGCATTCTCACCGTGATGTTCACGTTCATGCTGGGCGTCACGCGCGTGTGGTTCTCCATGAGCCGCGACGGGCTGCTGCCCAAGTGGTTCGCGAAGACCCATGAGACCCGGCATGTGCCGACGCGCGTGACGTGGATCGTCGGCTTCGCGTCGGCCGCCATCGCCGGGTTCCTGCCGATCGGCGAGGCTGCCGAGCTGACCAACATCGGCATTCTGCTGGCCTTCGTCGTGGTGTGCGTCGCGGTGATCGTGCTGCGCTACAAGCAGCCCGACCTGCCGCGCACCTTCCGCTGCCCCGGTGTGCCTGTGGTGCCGGCGATCGGCGTCGTCTTCTCCCTCTGGCTGATCACGTTCCTGCAGTGGCAGACCTGGCTGCGGTTCGCCGTGTGGTTCGCGCTCGGCCTGGTGATCTACTTCGCGTACTCGTACCGGAAGTCGGAGCTGGCGAAGGTGGAGCGGCGCGGCGGGGCGTGACGGCTTTCGCCTACTCGCCCATCTTCAGGCCGCTCTTCCCCGCCCCCCTGCTCAGGACGATCCGGCGGATGCGGTCCCGGGTGGCGGACACGTCCGCGCCCTGGGCCAGGGCCCTGTTGAGGTTGACGACACGCATGACGCGGGTGTCGAACCACATGGGGATGAACTCCGCCTTCTCCACCACCCATCTGCCGCCCGGCTCGGCGGGCGGGGCGAAGGTGAAGCGGCCGATGGAGCCCTGGTTGCCTCGGGGGTCGTGGACGCCCTGGTGGTTGATCATTCTGTTGGCGATCTGGTCGCCCATGCCATAGATGACCCAGGTCCCGTTGATCTTCTCGTACGCCTGGGGGACGTGGGCGTGGGTGCCGATGATGAGGTCGATGTCCGGCCGCGTGCCCGACCGTGAGGCCGTGAGCTGCTTGCCGAGGGTGAGCTGCCGCCGGTCGGGGGCGTCCTGCCACTCCGTGCCCCAGTGCATGCTGACGACGACCACGTCGGCGCCCGCCGCGCGCGCGACCCGGGCGTCCGCGACGATCTTCTCGCGGTCGATCAGGTCGACCGACCACGGCTTGCCCTTGGGCATCGGATAGCCGTTCGTGCCGTACGTGTACGCGAGCTGAGCGACCTTCGCGCCGCCCGCCCGCAGCCACGCGGGCTCCTTGTCCTCGGCGGCGGTGCGGGCCGAGCCCGCGTGCTTGACGCCCGCCTTGTCCAGGGCGTCCAGGGTGCGGCGTACGCCCGCCGCGCCGCCGTCCAGGGTGTGGTTCGAGGCGGTGGAGCACGCGTCGTACCCGGTGGCCTTGAGGGCGCGGGCCACCTGGGGCGGGGACCTGAAGGAGGGGTAGCCGGTGTAGTGCCCCTTCTCCCCGTACGACGTCTCCATGTGACAGATCGCCAGGTCGGCCTTGGAGACGACCGGTTTGGCGCCCGCCAGCATCGGCTCGAAGTCGTAGCCGTCGCCGCCCGCGTCCGCTTTGGCCTGGCGGATGATCGCGGCGTGCGGCAGTACGTCGCCGGAGGCGACCAGGGTGAAGCCGCGCCCGTCGGCCGTGCTGCCGGCAGCCGGCTCGCGCTCGCCTTCCGGCGCGGAGCCGCTCGGTGACGCCTCGCTCGGTGACACCCACCAGGCCGATCCGTCGTGGTCCGTCTGCACCGTGCAGCCCGTCACCACCAGAGCCGCCGCCGCTGCGGCCGCCACTCGCGTAACCCGCCCCTTCGCCGTGGTCCGTGGGGTGCCTGAGGTGCGAGTGTCGCGTGAACTGACTGCGCGCTGCGTCATCGATCTGGCTCCGTCAATAGGGCGGTATCCGGACAGATGAATCCACATACGTACTTAATGATTAATCAAGCAGCAATGCCGCCGTAGTCCCTGAAACGGAGTCAAACCGCTGACCCCTGTGACGCGAACAACACGGCACCGCCGACCTGCGGTGAAACCGTGGGCCGGGTCAAGGCTCCGTAAAGCGCCTTGCTCAGCACCCCCTTCGGGTAATCGGCTGTCCTCATCCGTGTTCCGGGGTGGGGGCCAGAGGCCGGTGACGCGCACGGACCGGAGGAAGGCGGAACGGGATGCTGTACGAGAGCAGAGGGAACACCGAAGGCCCCCAGGACGGCGAACTGGCCGTGCCCATGGCCTGGTTGTACGCCGAGTACATCGCCGACGAGCTGCTGCGCACCGGCGATCTGATGCCGCCCACGTCGTTCGAGTACCGCGCGGGGCGCGACGCGCTCGCCCTGACGGTCTTTCTCTCGGACCACAGGGGCGAGCTGTCCGGCATCCGGGTCATCACGCAGATGGAGACCTGGCTCTCCCTGACGGAGTACGACCAGCTCTGGCAGGACTGGGTGCGTGAGCGGATGGCGCTGCTCCTGGAGGACGCCGAGGCGGCCGACGGCCCCGGGCCCGACCTGGAGCTGGCCGAGCTGGCCTGGCGGTGGCTGGAGGAGACCGAACTGCTCGCGCCCGACCTGGACGCGGTGCCGGGCGGCGGGGCGCTGCCGGGTGAGGAGGACGGGCCGAAGGTGTGGACGCCCGCGTGGCGGCTCGGGCTGCCGCTGGGGCATCTGGCGATCCATCTGTTCTGAGCGGCGTTCCCTGACGGGCCTTGAGTGATTCGGCGGTCCGCCGCGTACCGGAGGGAAGGCAGCACCCCTCACCCCAAGGACCGCCATGAAGCCCCTGGAGCGGCACCGCGACGCCGGCGCCTACGCGCTCGGCGTCCTCGACGCGGCGGACGCGTTCCGCTTCGAGGACCACATCGGCGGGTGCTCCGCCTGCCTCCTCGCCCTGGGTGAGCTGCGCGGCACGGCACGCCAGTTGCGTGACTTCGGCCGTGTGCCTCCCGGTGCCGGGGCGCGGCCCGGGTTCGCGGACCGTGTCCTGGGGGAGCTCGGACGGCTCCGCCGGGCCCGGCGCAGGCGGCGGCTGTGCGTGGCCACCGTCGCCCTCGTGCTCGCCGTGGGCGCGCCCGCCGCGGCCGTGGCGACGGCCGGCGGCTCGGGGGACGGCCGCGGCGAGGTCACCGCCTCGTTGGCGGCGCGCGACCGGGCGTGGGGCACCGAGATCGACCTCACCGTGCGCGACCCCTCGCCGGGTCCACGGGTCTGCGAACTGGTCGCCGTCGGCAGGGACGGCTCGGAGCGGACGGTCACGACGTGGCGGACGGCGGGACGTCCCGTGCGCACGCAGAGCGTCTCGGACCTGCGCACCGCGTCCACCGATCACTACGAGGTGCGCACCACGGGAGGGCGGCGTCTCGCGACGCTACGGCCGTGAGGCGGTGACCTGTGGTGGCCCTACTTCAGCAGCCGCGACATCCTGCGGTCCGCCAGTGGCTTGCCGCCCGTCTGGCACGTCGGGCAGTACTGAAGCGAGGAGTCGGCGAAGGAGACCTCGCGGATGGTGTCGCCGCACAGCGGGCACGGCTCGCCCGTGCGGCCGTGCACGCGCAGGCCGCTCTTCTTCTCCGCCTTGAGCCTGCCGGCCGCCAGGCCGCGTGAGCGCTCCACCGCTCCGGTCAGCGTGGTGACCATGGCTTCGTACAGCCCGTGCACGTCCGCCCCGGTGAGGCTCGACGTCAGTTTGAAGGGGGACATGCGGGCCACGTGCAGGATCTCGTCGCTGTACGCGTTGCCGATGCCCGCGATGAGGCTCTGATCGCGCAACGCCCCCTTGATCTGCCGCCGTTCGCCCGCGAGCAGGGCGGCGAACCGCTCCTCGTCGAAGTCCGGGGCGAACGGGTCGGGCCCCAGGCGTGCGATGCCCTCGATCTCCGCCGGCTCCGGCGTCACGTACACCGCGAGGCGCTTCTGGGTGCCCGCCTCCGTGAGGTCGAAGCCCTGCCGGGTGTCCAGGGCCACGCGCAGTGCCAGTGGGCCCTTGCCGGGGCGTGGCAGGCCCTCGGGGAGCGGGTCCCGCCACTGGAGCCAGCCCGCGCGGGCCAGATGCGTGACCAGGTGCAGCCCCTCGGCGTCGACGTCGAGGAACTTGCCGTGCCGCGCCACGCCCGTGACGGTGCGGTCCTTCAGGGCGAGGAGCGGAGGGTCGTACGTCTTGAGGACGTTGACCGCAAGCGGCAGGACGTTCGTGATCCTGCGCCCGACCAGCTCGTCCGCCAGGAAGCCCCGCAGCGCCTCCACTTCAGGCAGTTCCGGCATGGCTCTCCCTCATACTCGTACTCGTCCCCGGCCGCTTTCCGGCCGCCGGCACGGTCACGGTCGCCCCCCTTGGTCTCTGGCGGGCACGATGAACTCGCACCAGACGCATTTGCCGCTGCCCCGGGCCTCCACGCCCCAGCCGTCCGCGAGGCGGTCCACCAGGAGCAGGCCGCGGCCCGAGACTCCCTCCTCGCCCGCTTCCCTGCGGCGCGGCAGGGTGCTCGATGAGTCCTCGACGTCGACGTGCAGCCGCCGGTCGGCGCCGCTCAGGACCCGCAGGGTCACGATCGCGGAGCCTTCGGTGTGCATCAGCGCGTTCGTGATCATCTCGTCGGCGACCAGCTCGATGTCGTCGGCCCGCTCCCCCGCGCCCCAGGCGCGCACGGCGGCCTTGATCATGTGCCGTGCCTCGGTGAGCGCCTCGGGGTCGCCGGGCGCGACGTGCTGCTGGAGGCGGCCGCCGGACTGGGGCGCGTCGAGGACGCTGCGGCGCAGCAGGAGCAGCGCGGCGTCGTCCTCACCGCTCCGGCCGTCGACGATGCCGCAGAGCCGGTCGGCGAGCTTGTGCAGGTCGCGGGGGCCGGAGGCGGCAAGCCCCGCGAGGGCCCGCATGCCGTCGTCCAGGTCGTGCCCCGGCTCCTCGACGAGGCCGTCGGTGCAGAGCAGCAGGGTCTGGTCGGGGTCGAGTTCGAGGGTGGTGACGGGGTAGTCGAGCCGCCCGAACTCGGCGGAGAGGCCGAGTGGGAGGCCGCCCGCGACCGGCACCCTGCGGCAGGAGCCGTCGCTGAGCAGCAGGAGCGGGTCGAGGTGCCCGGCGCGCACGAGCCGCACCACGCCGGTGGTGAGGTCGGCCTCCGCGTAGAGGCAGGTCGCGAAGCGGTCGGTGTCCAGCTCGTGCAGGAAGCCGGAGGCGCGGGCCATGACGGTGGCGGGCGTGTGCCCCTCGGCGGCGTAGGCGCGCAGCACGATGCGGAGCTGGCCCATGACGGCGGCGGCGTGCGTGTCGTGGCCCTGGACGTCGCCGATGACGGCGCCGACCCGGCCGCCCCCGGATGCGGTGCTCCCGGGCAGCGGGATCACGTCGTACCAGTCGCCGCCGATGTCACGGCCGAGCGCCGCCGAGCGGTACCGTACGGCGATCTCCGCGCCGGGCACGCCGGGGATGGTGCGCGGCAGCATGGCCTGCTGGAGGCCCTGGGCGAGGTCTTTCTCCTGCTCGTAGAACATGGCGCGCTGGAGGCTCTGGGCGATGCTGCTGCCGAGCGCGACGAGGACGTTGCGCTCCTCGACGGTGAAGCCCGTCTTGTCCTGGTAGAGCAGGCCGAGCACGCCGATGGGCCTGGCCTGCGCGATCAGCGGGAGGTAGGCGGCGGCGGTGATGCCGAGCCGGGCGATGTGCGGCCACAGGATCGGGTAGGACTCGGCGAAGTCCCGCTCGGACTCGATGTAGCGGGGCGCCAGCTTCCGGACGACCTCGCTCATGGGGTACGGCTCGTCCACGCGGGTCAGCCGGGTGCCCGGCACGAAGCTGCCCGTGGGGCCCTCGGCGACCAGGCGGATCCGTCCGGCCTCGACCAGGCCCATGACGAGGTTGGCCGCCCCCAGGTTCGCGAGGCCGTGGGTGTCCTTGAGCACGTCTATGACGTCGGCGACCGTACGGGCGTGCGCGAGGGCCGCGGTGGTGCCCTCGACGAGGCTGGTGGTGCGGCGCCGCTCGGCCTCGGCGTCGGCCTGTTCGCGCAGGGCGGGCGGGCTGTCGCCCAGCTCACGGGTGGCGTCCCTGACGACGCCCACGATGCGGTGCGGGCGGCCCGTCCCGTCGCGGCGGATGCAGCCGTGCGTGTGGGTCCAGCGCAGTGCGCCGTCGCGGTGGCGTACGCGGAAGTAGGCGCCGTAGGTCTCGCTGCCGTCCTTCAGGGCGCGCGCGACGGTCTGGTCGAGGCGGTGGCCCTCGGCGGTGGGGACGCGGGCGGCGAGCGTCTCCGGCCGGCCGTCGTATTCGTCGGGGCGCAGGTCGAAGACGTCGTGCGCGGTGGCGTCCATGATCATGAGGCCCTTGTCGAGGTCCCAGTCGAAGCACCCCATGCGCAGCGCGGGCCCGTACAGCTCCAGAAAGCAGCCGGCCGGATGCCCGGCCGGCTGTCCACAGCGGCAGTGCCCCGACGGGCCGTGCCCGCCGCTACCCGCGTCCATGGCCCCACGCTAGGCGGAGCCCCCCACGCGCGCACGCGGGGACGCGTCCGGCGCCCCCGCCCCGCGCTACGCCGTCTCGGCGACCTGGTTCTGGACCCGCACCGCCACCTCCGTCCACATCTCCGCGCTCTCCTTGGCCAGGTACGCCACGACGCCCCGGCAGTGCGGCGGGACCTTGTCCAGGATCTGTTCCCACTCCTCGACAGTGATCGAGTGGACGCTGAGCAGCCGCAGCAGCGTGCGGCCGATCTCGCTGAAGCGCAGCGCCGGGTCCGCCTTGAGGCGTTTGACGGCGGCGGCACGGTCGAGCGCCGACTCCTTGTCCAGTACGGCGGAGGGGGCACGGCCGAGCCTCGGCGTGACAGCCCGGGCTGCCCCGTTGCCGCCCTGCGCCTGCCTGCCGCGGCGCGTCAGCGGGTCCTCGCCCCGCATCATGCGGTTGCGCACGTCCCGTACGGTCTCCGGAGAGATCGCCGCCACGCGGGCCACCTGGCGCAGCGACAGCGTGGGGTCCTGTGCGATCAGCTCGCTGGCGATCCTGCGGCCCTCGGCGCCGTTGATCGGCCTGACCCGGCCGTCGTGGCCGACCCTGCTGCCCCCGGCCGCCCCGCCGGCGGGCTCGCGGCGGCGGATGTCCGCGACGGTGCCCGCCGCGATGCCGCTCACCGAGGCGATCATGCGGTCGGACCACTGTGGGTGCGAGGCGATGATGCGGGCCGCGGCGCGCTTGCGGTCGGCGGTGGTCAGCGGCAGGCCGTGCGTGACGTTCGACTCGACGGCGAGGACGAAGGCGTCGTCCTCGGCCCCGTCGAAGTACTGCACCGCGATCTTCCGCTGCCCCCGCAGCTCGGCGGCGCGCAGCCGGTGCAGGCCGTCGATGACCCGCATCGTCGGCCGGTGCACGGTGATGGGCGGCAGCGGGGTCTCCACGACCGCCAGCGCCTCGACGTGTTCCTGGTCCAGTCCGGACGTACGTGGTGAATCCGGCGCCGAGAGCGTACCGATCTCCACCTCGACGACCATCAGACGATCGAACTCTTCGTGCTCGGGTGCTGCCAACTCGACTCCCCCTGGTTCCGATGTCCCCCGTGCGCCCCGTGTCCCCGCACAGAACGCCGCACGCCACACCCGCGCCCGGCCCGGCCCATGTCCATGGGCGCCTGAACGAGCACGACGCGGGTCCCGCTGACGTGTCTCACCGTGTTTCGGCCGGGTTTCGGTGAGGCGCGGCGCGCGACGGCACACGGAAAGAAGTCCTCGGCCATCGCGCTGAATCCGGGCCTTACGTCCCGTCGGAATCGACGGAATTAAACCTGACCGAACACGTTCACCCTAACAACGCCCATTCGGAGCCGGTACCCCTCACTAATAGCGGTTGCACAGGTTCCGCCACCCCTACACACCCCTACCGGACGGCACTTCGGCGCTCATACGGCCAGGGGCGCGCCCCATGAGCGGCAGGGCGAGGTCGCAGCGCGCGCGGGGGTGCGCGGGGCGGACGATCACCGGCGCACGGCGGATCGGCGGAGCCGAATTCACGCGGTGACGCCCCGGGGCATTCAGCGGGATTCCACGGGACTACCCGGTACTCCACGGCAGGAGTGCCGTGGTATTTCCCCATTGAATTCGCGTGTTCCTGTCCGGCCGCGGAATGCGTTCAAGGCCTTTGGGACGCTCTTCGGGCGAGCGCGGGCGTGGGGCGTCCGCCGCGGCGGTCACAGGTCTTCGGACCGCCCTGTGACCGGCCGCCGCGTAGAAACGGGACCGTGCCCGATCCCCGTCTACCCCACATGCAGCCGGTCGCGGTCGTCGCGGGCCGGGCCGAGCTTCGCCGCGAGCTCCTCGCGCCGCTGGACGGCGAGCTTCCGGTAGGCGCGCGTCAGATGCTGCTCGACGGTGCTGATGGTGATGCAGAGCTTGTCGGCGATCTGGCGGTTGGTGTGACCCTGGACGGCGAGCGTGGCCACCCTCAGCTCGGCGTTGCTGAGCTCATCGGGGTGGCGGCGGCCGCCCGGGGGCCACGGCTGTTCGGCGGGCGCCGGGTTTCCCGCGTCGGCGGGCCGAGCGGCCCTCGGCACCGGCACCCCGCACTCCCCGGCGAGCTGCTGCGCCTTGCGGGCCAGGGCGCGCGCCTGGCCGCTCTTGCCGAGCTCACGCTGGGCGCGCGCCGACTCCTCGGTGGCGCGGCTCAGGTCGAGCCGGTAGCCGCGCTCCCGCAGGATCTCGATGGCCTCGCCGAGCAGCGGCGGCCTGCGGGCGGCGCTCAGGGTGTTCGCGAGCGCCCGCAGGGAGGTGGCGCGGGCCCAGCCCTTGCCCCGTCCTGCCAGGGCGAGTTGCTCCTCGGCGAGGGCGCGGGCGCGGTCGGGTTCGCCGAGGCGCAGATGAGCCTCGGCGGCGTCCGTGCGCCAGGGCACGAGCGCTGGCAGGTCGTACTCCCAGCGCGTCATGAGGTCCCCGCAGGTGAGGAAGTCGTCGAGGGCCGCGTACGGGCGCCCGGCGGCGAGGTAGTGGTGGCCGCGCGCCCGCAGGTACAGCAGTCCGGCGGGGGTCTGGAACGCCGGTTCGGGTACGGGGACGCTCAGCCTGGCCGCGGCCTCGTCGAGGCGGCCAAGGGCGGTCAGCGCGGAGACCGAGGTGGCGAGGGGCGAGGCGACGGCCAGGCCCCAGCCGTCGGCGGGCACCAGGGCGAGCGCCGAGCGCGCCGCCTCCTCGGCCGCGGCGAGGGAGCCCGTGCGCAGCTCGACGCGGGCGGTGGCCGAGGCGAGCAGGGCCTGCCACATCGGGGCGCGGCGCGCGGCGGCCTCCTGGCCCAGGGTGGCGCACCAGTGGGCGGCCAGGTCGAGGCGGTCGGCGAGGACCAGGGCGTTGAGCGCGACCAGGAGCGCGGTCAGGGTGCGGTCGCCGAGGCGGGTGCTCTGGAGGATCTGCTCGGCCCGCACCACCGCCTCGCCGTCCGCTCCGGCGAGGAGGGCCTTCGTCAGGGTCACCGCCCGCTCGTGCGGCCCGCGCGCCCGGCTCCGCGCGTGCCTGAGGGCCGCGTGCTCGGCTGTCCCGTGGCCGGCGGCGGCGTGCTCGGGCGTCTCCTGGCGCGGCGAGGTCGGCCCGGTCTCCATCGGCGTCCAGTTCCGTGGGGCGTCGGCGACGCGGGCCCCGGCGGCCGCGGCGAGCCCCGGGTACGCGTAGACCATCCAGCGGTGCGGGCCGTCCTGCCCGTACGGGGTGGCGGTCGTGCCCGGCCGTCCGCAGGGTTCGGTGCCGTCCCGTTCGGCGGCGCGGAGCACGCCGAGGGCCCGCTCCACGTGACCGAACCACAGGAGGTGCCAGGCGAGTTCGTCCGCGTGCCGGGGGTCGAGGCGGCCGTCGAGTGCCGCCTCGGTCAGCTCGGGGAGGTGCTGGGCGACCCCCGCGGGGTTGACGCGCCAGCCCGCCCGGGTGAGCGCGGCCCGGATCTCCAGGGCCTGGCGCGCGTCGGTACGGGAGTCGCGGGCGACCCGCAGGCAGGTGAGGGCGAGAGCGACCTCGTCGTCGGCGAGGGCACGCGCGGCGGCCTCGATGAGGACACGCAGCGCCCAGGGCTCGTCCACCTTCCGGGCGGCGATGAGATGGCGGACGACGACGGGAGCGGCGGCGCCGTGCTCGTGCAGGACCTGGGCGAGGCGGGTCTCCAGGCGCGTACGGTCCGCGGGGTCGATGCTCCTGAGCACCGCGGCGCGCCCGGCCTCGTGCCGGAACCAGCCGGCGTCGAGCAGGCCCGCCTCGTTCAGCGCCCGCAGGCTGCGGTGCGCGGACTCCCGGGTGCCGCCGAGGACCTCCACCAGCTCGGCGAGGGAGACGTCGGGTCCGGCCGCGGCCAGCGCCTCGGCGGTCCGGCGGGTGGCGGTGCCGCTGCGGTACAGGGCGGTCACCACGGCCAGCGCGAAGGCCTCGCCCGGCACCAGGTCGGCGCAGTCCGTGTCGGTGGCGCCCGAGGACCGGTGGTCCTCGATGAGCGCCCGGGTCAGCAGCGGGCTGCCGCCACCCGCCCGGTGGAGCTGCGAGACGAGCTTGCGCGTGCGCCACCGCGGCTCACCCGTCTCATGGATCATTTCCGCCACTCCTTGTCGCTGGAGCGGCGCGAGTCTGATATTGCGGCACCCTGACAGGCGCAGCAAATCGACGTGCAATCGCGTATTGGCGGACGGGAAGGAACTGTTCTCCGCGAGGACTACCAGAATGCGGCCGGAGTCGAGCCTGCGCGCCAGGTAGAGGAGGCATTCCAGCGACCGCTCGTCCGTGTGGTGTACATCGTCGATGCCGAGCACCACGACGCTTTCCCGCGATTTTTCGAGCACGATCCCGCAGAGCCCGGAAATCACGTTCAGTGCCTCGGCCGCCGGCGCATCCGCGGGCTCGGGGCAGGAACGCGCGTCGCCGCGCACACCGATGAGCCGTGCCGCACGCCGGGTCTCCGCCCCCGAGAGCCCGGCGCCGAGCAGCAGTTGACCCATGACCCCGAAGGGCTGGTCGCTCTCCGCCTTCGACGCTGTGGCCTGGAGATACAGCGCTCCGGTGGCGGTCGCCCGGTCGCCGAAGGAGCGCAGCAGCGCGGTCTTCCCGCTCGCCACCGCGCCGCTCACCAGAAGCACTCCGCCATGCCCGCCCGCGCACGAGTCGAGCATGCTGTCCATGATCGAATGTTCCGTACCGCGTTCCACCAAGTTCATGAGCCGACTTCTCCCCCGTACTTGACGGCTGATCCGCGAGCGGCCGGACGACCAGCTTGACCACATTTCCTGACTTGACCGGCGCGCTGCACACGACTGTGCCATATCCGAAAATCAACTACCAGCGTTATTTGACTCAATGCCATCTTATTACCGTCACGAACACGCCACACCCTAGAAAATCGGACGCGGCCACTCCATATGCGGCAGACCCCTTCGCACAATTGCCTGAAGACGAAATTCAGCGCCTATCCAGAACAAATGCGCGAGACGCGGAAAAGGACGGAAGGGGCAGCGGGGGCGCCAGCGACACGAGGGTCCGGCTCCGATTGGCCCGATCGGCACGACACCGCCGACCGCCGCCTGACCGGTTGTCGACCGCCGTCCGACGCCACAATGGAGGCGTGCAATGGTTCACGGCTGACGCGTACGGGTTGAGCCGCCTGGTCTTCCAGCGGGCTCTGGCCGTGATGTATCTGGTGGCGTTCCTGGGGGCCGCCCTCCAGTTCCGGGCGCTCCTCGGGGAGCGCGGCATGCTGCCGGTGCCGAGGTTCGTCGCGCGGGTGCCGTTCAAGCGGGCGCCGAGCCTGTTCCAGCTCCACTACTCGGACCGGTTCTTCGCGCTCTGCGCGTGGACGGGCTGCGCGACGGCGGTGGCGCTCCTGGCGGGCATCGACGGCCTGCTGCCGCTGTGGGGCGCGATGCTGCTGTGGCTGCTGCCGTGGGCGCTGTACCTGTCCATCGTCAACGTGGGGCAGACCTGGTACGGCTTCGGCTGGGAGTCGCTCCTCCTGGAGGTGGGCTTCCTCGCGGTGTTCCTCGGCAACGAAGAGGTCGCCCCGCCCGTCCTGGTGCTCTTCCTGCTCCGCTGGGTGCTGTTCCGCGTCGAGTTCGGCGCCGGGCTGATCAAGATGCGCGGCGACGCGTGCTGGCGGAAGCTGACCTGCCTGTACTTCCATCACGAGACGCAGCCGATGCCGGGGCCGCTGAGCTGGTTCTTCCACCATCTGCCGAAGCCCGTGCACCGGATGGAGGCGGCGGCCAACCACGTCACCCAGCTCGCCGTGCCGTTCCTGCTGTTCACCCCGCAGCCGGTGGCGACGGCCGCGGCGCTCCTCATGATCGTCACCCAGCTCTGGCTGGTCCTCTCCGGCAACTTCGCCTGGCTGAACTGGATCACCATCGTGCTCGCGGTCCCCGCCCTCGACCTCTCCGGCCTGCGCGCGCACGGGCCCTACCCCGCCACCCCGCTCTGGTACGAGGTGGTGGTCATCGCCGTCTCCGCGCTGCTCCTCACGCTGAGCCACCGCCCGGTCCGCAACCTTCTCTCCCGGCGGCAGGTCATGAACACCTCCTTCGACTCGCTCCATCTCGTCAATTCCTACGGCGCGTTCGGCAGCGTCAACCGCGTCCGCCAGGAGATCGTGGTCGAGGGCACGGCGGACGCGGTGGCGCGCGAGGACGGCGACTGGCGGGCCTACGAGTTCAAGGGGAAACCGGGCGACGTGCACCGCTGGCCGCGCCAGTTCGCCCCGTACCACCTGCGGCTCGACTGGATGATGTGGTTCGCCGGGCTCTCCCCCGCGTACGCGAGGGCGTGGTTCGGACCGATGGTGGAGCGGCTGCTCGAAGGCGACCGCGACACGCTGCGGCTGCTGCGCAGCTCCCCGTTCCCGGCCGAGGCGCCCCCGAGGTTCATCCGAGCCCGGCTGTACCGCTACCGCTACACGACCTGGCGCGAGCTGCGCGCCACGGGCGCCTGCTGGGAGCGCACGTACGTCCGTGACTTCCTGGCGCCGACCCGGCTGAGCACGTCTTCTCAGCCGCCGGGCAGGCCGTAGACGCGGCGGGCCGTGCCGGCGAAGACCTCGGCGCGCTCGTCGGCGCCGAGGGAGCGCGTCAGCAGCTCGGCCGCAGCCAGCACTTCGCCGTACGAGGCGGCGAGCAGACTGACCGGCCAGTCCGAGCCGAACATCAGCCGCTCGGGCCCGAAGGCGTCCAGGACCGTGTCCGCGTACGGCCGCAGGTCGTCCACAGTCCACCTCTCGTGGTCGGCCTCGGTCACCATGCCGGAGAGCTTGCAGACCGTGTTGGGCCCGGCGGCGAGCGCGCGGACCGCGGAGGCCCAGGGCTCAAGGGCGCCCGCGGCGATGGGCGGCTTGCCCAGGTGGTCGAGGACAAAGGTGAGCCCGGGGTGGTCGAGGGCCGCCCTGGCGCAGGACGGGAGCTGGTGGGGCAGCACCACGAGGTCGTAGGCGAGCCCCGCGTCGGCGAGGGCGGCGAGGCCCCTGCGCACGTCGGGCCGCAGCAGCCACTCGGGGTCCCGCTCGCCCTGCACCTGGTGGCGGATGCCCACAAGGCGGTGACCGCCGGGGAGTTCGCGGAGGCGGGCCAGGGCATCGGCCACGTCGGGGCGGGTCAGGTCCGTCCAGCCGACGACGCCCGCCACGAGGTCGTAGTCCGCCGCGAGGGCGAGGAACTCCGGGGTCTCTTCGGCCACCGTCACCGTCTGCACGAGGACCGTGGCGCCGACCCCGGCCGCGCGGGTCTCGGCGGCGAGGTCGGCCAGGGAGAAGTTCCTGCGCAGCGGCGCGAGGGCCGCGCCGGTGATCCAGTCCTGGTCCCGCACGGAGAGGTCCCACACATGGTGGTGGGCGTCGACGAGCGGGCCCGTCCCGCGCAGGGCGCTCACGGCAGCTCCCACACCACGGGGAGACCGGCGTCGGTGCCCTCGGCGGAGTAGTCGTGCGCGACGTCGAGGAGTGCGTCCATGCGCGCCTGCCAGGCGACGTTGACCGGCAGCTTCTCCAGTTCGGCGAGCAGCCGGGCGTAGTCCTCGCACTCCAGGAGGTGGAAGAGGTCGGTGCCGCTGCGCCAGATCGTCCAGGAACGGGCGCCCGCGGCGCGGATCGCCGCGATGAGTTCGGCGGGTACCTCGCGGTGGGCGGCGTCGTACTCCTCGACGCGGTCGGCGCGGACCTTGGTGTGCAGGGCGATCCTCATGGGCGGGCCTCTCCTGTCTCCCCGGGTACGGGCACCTCGTCCGGCAGCAGCCCTTCCGCGCGGGCTTCCCGCCAGAATCCGGCGGGCACCTCCGCGGCGAACTGCCGTGCCACGTCCAGGACTTGCCCGGGTTCGTGGATGCCGACGAGCACGCTCGCGACCGCCGGGTGCCCGAACGGGAAGGCCAGCGCAGCGGCGCGCAGCGTGCTGCCGTGCCGCTCGGCGAGGGCCGCCAGCGCCCGGGCGCGGCGCAGGAGGTCAGGCGGCGCCTCCGTGTAGTCGAACCGCGCGCCCGGCTTCGGGTCGGCGAGCAGACCGGAGTTGAAGACGCCGCCGATGACGACGGACACGCCCCGCTCCTGGGCCGCGGGCAGCAGTCCGGCGAGGGCCCCGTGGTCGAGGAGGGTGTAGCGCCCCGCGCAGAGAACGGCGTCGACATCGGTGTCGCGGACGAAGCGGGTGAGCATCTCCGCCTGGTTCATGCCAGCGCCGATCGCGCCCACCACGCCTTCGGAGCGCAGCTTCTCCAGGGCCGGATAGCCCTCCCTGAAGGCCTCTTCCTCGTGGTGGTCGGGGTCGTGCAGGAAGACGACGTCGACACGGTCCGTGCCGAGCCGCTCCAGGCTCGCCTCGATCGAGCGCCGCACGCCGTCCGCGCTGAAGTCCCAGACCCTGCGGTGCGTGGCGGGCACCGCGAAGCCGCCGTCGGCGAGGTCGTCGCCGCGCACCTCACCGACCGGCTCAAGGAGCCGCCCGACCTTCGTGGAGAGTACGTACGAGGAGCGGTCCCGGCCGCGCAGCGCCTCGCCCAGCCTGCGCTCGGAGAGACCGAGGCCGTAGTGCGGGGCAGTGTCGAAGTAGCGGATGCCCGCGTTCCAGGCGTGGTCCAGGGCGGTGGCCGCCTGTGCGTCGGTGACGGGCGAGTAGAGGTTGCCGATGCCCGCGGCCCCGAAGGACAGCTCGCTCACCTCGACGCCGCTGTGGCCGAGGGGCCGCCGGGCCAGGGCGTTCACCGGGCCACCGGCCGCGGGCGCAGTCCCTGCATGCCACCGTCGACGGCGAGCGCGGTGCCGGTGGTGGCGCCGGACAGGGGGCTCGCCAAGTAGGCGATGGCGCCCGCGACCTCGGCGGCCGTCACCAGGCGCCCGGTGGGCTGGCGGGCCTCCAGCGCGGCCCGTTCGGCGGCGGGGTCGGGGGCCGCGTCCAGCAGGCGGCCGACCCACGGGGTGTCCACGGTGCCGGGGTTGACGCAGTTGACGCGTATCCCCTCCCGTACGTGGTCGGCGGCCATCGCGAGGGTCAGGGAGAGCACCGCTCCCTTGGACGCCGAGTACAGCGCGCGCTGCGGGAGGCCCGCGGTCGCGGCGATGGAGCAGGTGTTGACGATCGCCGCCCGCGCCGATGAGCGCAGGTGGGGCAGGGCGGCACGGGTGGTGCGGACGACACCGAGGACGTTGACGTCCAGGACGCGGTGCCACTGGGCGTCGTCGTTGTCCTCGACGGTGCCCTGGGCGCCAATGCCCGCGTTGTTGACCAGGATGTCGAGCCCGCCGAGGTCGGCCGCCGCCGAGGCGACCGCCGCCCGCACCGAGCCGTCGTCGCCGACGTCGGCGGTGTAGGCGCGCAGCGGCTTCTCCACGCCGCCCGGGTTCAGGTCGAGGACGGCGACGTGGGCGCCGCGCTCGGCGAGCAGTTCGGCGGTGGCCCGTCCGATGCCGGAGGCGCCGCCGGTGACCAGCGCCTTGAGCCCTTCGAAGTCGGTCATGCGGCTGCTCCCTTGTCGGGTGTGAGGGCGTCGTGTGTGAGGGCGTCTTGTGCGAGGTCGGCGGCCCAGAACGTGCCGCCCGGGTAGGTGAACCCGGCGATCGACTCCGCCCGCATCGTCGCCGAGAAGCCCGGCGCGGTCGGGGCCGTGTAGTGGCCCTCGCGCATCACGACCGGGTCGGTGAAGTGCTCGTGCAGATGGTCCACGTACTCGATGACGCGGTTCTCGGTGGTGCCCGCGAGGGCCACGTAGTCGAACATCGACAGGTGCTGGACCAGCTCGCAGAGGCCGACGCCGCCCGCGTGCGGGCAGACGGGGACGCCGAACTTGGCGGCGAGCAGGAGGATCGCGAGGTTCTCGTTGACTCCCCCGACGCGTGCCGCGTCGATCTGGAGGACATCGATGGCGCCGGCCTGGAGCAACTGCTTGAAGACGACGCGGTTCTGCACATGCTCCCCGGTGGCGACCTTGACCGGGGCGACGGCCTCGCGGATCGCGGCATGGCCGAGGACGTCGTCGGGGCTGGTCGGCTCCTCCACCCAGTACGGGTCGAACTCGGCGAGGGCGCGCGTCCACTGCACCGCCTCGTCGACGTTCCAGCGCTGGTTGGCGTCGATCGCCATGCGGATGTCCGGGCCGATCGCCTCGCGGGCGGTGCGGCAGCGGCGGATGTCGTCGGCGAGGTCGGCGCCGACCTTCAGCTTGATCTGGGTGAAGCCTTCGGCGACAGCCTTGCGGGCGAGGCGGGTGAGCTTCTCGTCGCTGTAGCCGAGCCAGCCGGGCGAGGTGGTGTAGCCGGGGAAGCCGCGCTCGCGCAGGGCCGCCTCGCGCGCCGCCGCGCCCTCGCGGCCCGACCACAGCAGGGCGAGGGCCTCCTGCGGGGCGAGGACGTCGGCGATGTAGCGGAAGTCGACCTGCGAGACGAGCCACTCGGGGGCGGCGTCGGCCAGGAGCTGCCACAGGGGCTTGCCCGCGCGCTTGGCGGCCAGGTCCCAGACGGCGTTGACGACCGCGCCGATCGCCATGTGCATCACGCCCTTCTCGGGGCCGAGCCAGCGGAGCTGGCTGTCGCCGATCAGGTCGCGGTTGACGGTGCCGGGGTCGGCGCAGACCTCGTCGACGGCGCGGCCGATCACGTGGTGGCGCAGCGAGCGGATCGCGGCGACCTGGACGTCGTTGCCGCGGCCGATGGTGAAGGTGAAGCCGTGCCCCTCGATGCCGTCGCCCGCGTCGGTGCGGAGCACCACGTAGGCGGCGGAGTAGTCGGGATCCGGGTTCATCGCGTCGGATCCGTCCAGTTCCCGTGAGGTCGGGAACCGGATGTCGTAGGTGTCGACCGCGGTGATGCGGGCGGGCGTCGGTGACACGGAAGGCCTTTCCGGAAAGGGGCGGGGAGGCGGCAGGACGGTGCGGAGTCAGTCCTGGGCACGGCCCGTCGTGACGCGGGCGATCATCAGGGCGACCAGGATGATTCCGCCGTAGATGGCCTGGATCCAGAAGGACGGCACCTGGGCGAGGGTGAGCAGGTTCTGTACGACGCCGAGCAGCAGTACGCCGGTGAGGGCGCCGAACATGGTTCCCTTGCCGCCGTCCAGGCTGATGCCTCCGATGACGGCGGCGGCGAACACCGTGAAGATCATGTTCTGGCCCTGGTTGGCGTTGATCGCGCCGACGTAGCCGGTCTGCATGAGCCCGCCGACCGCGGCGAGGGCCCCGGCGACGACGAACACGCCGAGCATGACGCGCTCGACGCGGATGCCGGCGGCGCGTGCCGCGTCCGGGTTGCCGCCGATCGCGTACAGGGCGCGGCCCACGCGGTGGTACTTCAGGACGAACCCCGCGATGCCGAAGGCGGCCGCCGCGAGCCACACCGACAGCGGGATGGACAGGAAGGTGGAGGTGGCGAGGGTGTAGAACGCCTCCGGCATGCCGAACAGCGTCTTGCCCTCGGTGGCGCCGACGAGCAGGCCGCGCAGGACGATCAGCATGGCGAGCGTCACGATGAACGCGTTCAGTTTGAGCTTCACCACGAGGACGCCGTTGAACGCGCCGATCGCCGCGCCGACCAGCAGGATCGCCGCGAGCCCCACGGCGGCGGGCAGCTCCGTGCCGAACCCCGCCTGTGCGGCGGGCAGGACGAGGAGCGCGCCGAGCGCCGGCGCGATGCCGACCACCGACTCCAGGGAGAGGTCGAACTTTCCGGTGATCAGGACGAGCGATTCGGCGAGTACGACCATCGCGAGGGCGGCGGAGGCGCCGAGGATGGAGATGAGGTTGCGCTCGGTCAGGAACGAGTCGTTGAGGAGCGCTCCGAGCAGCGTGAGCAGGGCGAGGGCCGGCACCAGGGCCAGTTCGCGCGCGCGGCGCAGGGCGACGCTCTTCGCCGCGCGGGGCCGGACGCCCGGCCCCGCGGGGGGCGCGGCCGCCTTCGCGGCCGAGGGGGCCTTGATGTCAGCCATGGTCGTCTCCTCGTTGTTCGGCTGTCGGCCGGCGGAAGCTCGTCGCGCGCCCCGCGCCCCTTTCGGGGTCCGTGTCCGGGTCCGTGTCGGGGCCGGTCCGGCCCACCCCCTCGATCGACGCGATCAGGTCGTGGTCGTTCCAGCCCGCCGCGTGTTCCGCGACCACGCGGCCGTGGAACAGGACCAGTACGCGGTCGCAGCGGCGCAGGTCGTCCAGTTCGTCGGAGACGACGAGGACCGCCGTGCCGTCCTGCCGGGCGTTGTCCATGCGGGCGAGCAGGGACTCCTTGGACTTCACGTCGACCCCGGCGGTGGGGTTGATGAGGACCAGGAGACGGGGATCGGAGGCCAGGGCGCGGGCCATGACCACCTTCTGGGCGTTGCCGCCCGAGAGGTCGGAGACCGGCTGGTCGGGACCCTCGGCGTGGATGTCGAGGCGGTCGATCAGGTCGTCGGCGAAGCGGCGCTTGCTGTCGGCGGCGACGAACCCGTACCGGCCGAGACGGTCGAGGACGCTCATCGTGGCGTTGTCCCCGATGGACATGGAGAAGACGAGTCCCTGGCCGTGCCGGTCGCGCGGCACGCAGCCGACCCCGGCCCGCAGCGCGGCGCTCACGTCGCCGAACGGCAGGGCCCGGCCGTCGAGCCGTGCGGTGCCCGCCGTCGGCGTGTGCAGTCCCGCGAAGCTCTCGGCCAGGTTGATCTTGCCACTGCCGCTGGACCCCGCGAGGCCGACGACCTCGCCCTTGCGGACGGTCAGGTCGACATCGTCGTACGTCTCGCTGGTCAGGCCCGTGACGTCGAGCATCACGGGGGCGTCTGCGGGGACTCCGGTGCGGGCGACGGCCGCCTCGGCCAGGGCCTGTCCGGCGATGGCCTCGCCCGCCATGGCCTCGACCAGGGCGGCCCGCGGCAGTTCGGCGACGGGGGCGCTGGTGATCCAGCGGGCGTCGCGGAGCACCGTGACGGTCTGGCACACCTCGTACACCTCCTGGAGGTGGTGCGAGATGAACAGGAAGGTGACGCCGGACTCCTGGAGGGCGCGCATGCGTGTGAAGAGGCGTTCGATCTCCCGGTTGTCGAGCTGCGCGGTCGGCTCGTCGAGGACGATGAAGCGCGCCCCGAAGCTCAGCGCCCGCGCGATCTCCACCATCTGCCGGTCCTCGACCTTGAGGTCGGCGGTGCGCGCGTCGGGGTCGACGCGCACGTCCCAGGTGTCGAGGACCCCGGCGGCCTCTGCGCGCAGCCTGCGCCAGCTGATGAAGCCGCCGCGGCCCGCGGGCTGCCGGTTGATGAAGAGGTTCTCGGCGACCGTCAGTTCGGGGACGACGGTGGGCTTCTGGTAGACGCAGGCCACCTTGCGGCGCCAGGCGTCGCGGTCGGTGAGCGGCGGCGCGGGTTCGCCGTCGAAGCGGACGGTGCCCGCGTCCGGCGCCTGGAGGCCGGTGAGGATGGTGACGAGGGTGGACTTGCCCGCGCCGTTGCGCCCGACGAGGGCGTGGGACTCACCGGGCAGGACGGTGAGGCGGCCGTCCCGCAGCGCGACGGTGGGCCCGTACCGTTTGGCTATCCCTGACGCCTCGACGAGCGGGGCGGTCATCGTGTGCGCGCTCATTCGACCGTGTTGCCCCACAGCTCGGCGTCGTCGACGTTCTCCTTGGTGACCAGGGGCGCGGGGAGCTGGTCCTCCAGGATGCCGCTGGGCAGCTTCACGATCTCGGAGCCGTGGTCGGTCGGTCCCGGCTCGAACTTCTTCCCGTTCATCGCGGCCTTGATGTAGTACATGCCGTACTTGGCGTACGCGTCGGCCGGCTGCGAGACGGTGGCGTCGATCTGGCCCTTGCGGATGGCGTCGAGCTCCTGCGGGATGCCGTCGTTGGAGATGACGCTGATGTGGCCCTTCTCCCCCGCCTTCTTCAGCATCCCCTTGGACTTGAGCGTCTGGAGGGTGGGTGCGAGGTAGACCCCGCCCGCCTGCATGTAGATGCCCTTGATGTCGGGGTCGGAGTTGAGCAGGGTGTCCAGCTTGGAGGCGGCCGTGTCGGACTCCCACTTGGCGGGGATCTCCAGGACGTCGAGCTTCGGGTACTTCTTCTTGGCGCAGTCGCGGAAGGCCTTGGAGCGCTCGCGGCCGTTGACGGAGGCGAGATCGCCCATGATCTGCACGACCTTGCCGGACGTGACCTTCTTGCCGAGGTAGTCGCAGGCCTTCTCGCCGTAGGCGACGTTGTCGGCCCGCACCACCATCGCGACCTTGCCCTTCTCCGGCGCGACGTCGACGGCGACCACGGGCACGCCCTTGCGCTCGGCCTGGTCGAGGCCCGCGGAGACGGCGGCGCTGTCGAGGGGGGCCACGACGAGGCCCTTGACGCCCTGGTTGAGCTGGTTGTTGATGTCGGTGATCTGCTGGGACGGATCGCTGTTGGAGTTGACGGTCTTCATCGCGTCGACGTCCTCGGACTTCGCCATCTTCGGCACGTAGTCGTTGTACGACTGCCAGAACGGCGAGGTCAGCAGGGGCAGGATCACCCCGACCTCGCCCTCTCCGCCGCCCGCACCGCCGCCCGCCGCGCTGTCCTTCGTACTGCCGCACGCGGCGAGCGCGAGGGACGCGCAGGCAACGGCGGCCGCGGCGCGCACCGCCCGTGACGTCCGCATCCTGCTGGGCCTGTTGCGCACTGTCCTGCCGGCCATCTGACGGCTCCTCATCGCACGGGAATCGGCGAGCTTCGACGGGCTTGGTCACCTGCTGACGCGAATATTTATCAGACCACTTGGCGCCCACAACACCCCTCGGTGCCAAGTTTTCCCGTATTCAGGCCATAGTGGTCCGACCACATCTCTGGCTAGACTGCGCCGCACGCCGTACCGGTCAGGCCAGTGGAGGAGCGTTACGTGGACCAGCCCGCCCCGCAGAAGGGCACCGTGACGCAACGGGCCATCGAGCAGATCAAGGCGCTGATCGGCGAGGGCCGCCTGGAGCCTGGACAGCGCCTGCCCACGGAACGGGAGCTGGCGGCGCAGCTCGGCATCTCCCGCAGCTCCATGCGCGAGGCGATCCGCGCGCTGACGGTGATGGGTGTCCTTGAGGCCCGCCATGGTTCGGGCATCTACGTCACGCAGTTGGAGGCCGAAGACCTCCTGGAGACCTTCGGGGTGGTGGCCGACTTCTCGCGCGGGCCCCGGCTCGTGGAACTCCTCGAGGTGCGGCGGGTCCTGGAGTCCACGGCGACCTCGCTGGCCGCGGCGCGCATCTCGGCGGATCAACTGGCCGATGTGGAGAAGCACTTGGCGGCGATGAACGCCACCGACGATCCCGAGGAGATCCTCGCCCACGACCTGGCGTTCCACCGCACGATCGCCCTCGCCGCGGGCAACGACACGATGGCGGCGATCCTGGACGGCCTCTCCTCGCAGACGTTCCGCGCGCGGGTGTGGCGCGGCTACCAGGAAGAGGGCGCCTTCGAGCGCACCCGCCGCGAACACGCCCGCATCCACCGCGCCCTCGTCGCCCGCGACCCGGAGGCGGCCCGCGCCGCCGCGGCGGCGCACGTGGGTGAGGTGGAGGAGTGGCTGCGGGCGCAACTGGACGGATGACCGGGCTCCAGTTGCGCCCTACGCCTCAGCCCCTGCTGAACCGCAGCGTCACCAGCTCGAACGGCCGCAGCCGCACCGCCACCGCACCGCCCGTGAGCTCCGGCGCCGCGGTGTCCGCGAGCGGACGCTCCAGCAGGTCGGTCACCGCGACCGAGGCCGCTTCGAAGCCCGTCGTCAGGGTGGCCCTGGCCCGGCCTCCGTGCGCCTCGTGGAAGCGGACGACCACGTCGCCGCTGCCGTCGTCGGCGAGCTTGACCGCCGTGACGACCACCGCGTCGTCGTCGACCGTGACCAGCGGCGCCACCTCGGAGCCGCCGGTGAGGCCGCGCTCGGGCAGGTTGATGCGGTAGCCCTCGCGCACCGCGTCGCCGATCGCGGCACCCGGCACCAGGGCGTGCCGGAAGCGGTGCACGCCCTGGTCGGTCTCGGGGTCGGGGAAACGCGGGGCGCGCAGCAGTGAGACGCGGACCGTGGTGGTCGTACCCGCGTCCTCGGTGCGGACCGCGCGGGTCACGTCGTGGCCGTACGTCGAGTCGTTGACCAGCGCGACACCCCAGCCGGGCTCCTCGATGTGCACGAAGCGGTGGTTGCACGCCTCGAACTTGGCGGCCTCCCAGCTCGTGTTGGTGTGGGTCGCGCGGTAGAAGTGGCCGTACTGGGTCTCCGACGCGTACCGCTCGGCGTGGATGTCCAGCGGGAAGGCGAGCTTGAGGAACTTCTCGGTCTCGTGCCAGTCGACCTCGGTGTCGATGTCGAGGCGCCGGCCCCCGGGTGCCAGCGTGAGCACCTGCGTGAGGCGCGAGTCACCGAAGGTGCGCACCACCCGCACCGACGCGCCCTCGCCCGCCGCTGCCTCCTCCGCCGCGACCTCGTCCACGTCGGTGAGGTCGGTGACGGTGTTGCGGTAGAACTCGTCGACGTCCCAGGCGTCCCACATGTTCGGGAAGTCGGCGTGGACCTGCGGCAGGTTCGCGGCCCGGCCCGGCGCGACGGTCTCCCGGTCGGCGACGAGATCGTACGCGGAGACGACCAGACCCCGGCCGTCGATCTCCACCCGAAGCAGCCCGTTGTCCAGGACGAAACCGCCGGACGCGCGCGCGGCGACGGCCGACCTCCCGTCCACCGTCGCGCGCCCGGCGCCGCCCGCGGGCACACCGCCGCGGCTGTGCGGCGTGGAGTTGAAGACCAGCTCGGCGGTGCCCTCACCGGCGAGGGCGCGCTGCGCCTCGTCGATGATGCCGGTCAGCTCCTGCGCGAGCGCCGCGTACGTGGCGCGGGCCTCGCGGTGCACCCAGGCGATGGACGAGCCGGGCAGGATGTCGTGGAACTGGTGGAGCAGCACCGTCTTCCAGATGCGGTCCAACTGCTCGTAGGGGTACGCGTATCCGGTCCGCACCGCCGCCGTCGCGGCCCACAGCTCCGCCTCGCGCAGCAGGTGCTCACTGTGGCGGTTGCCCCGCTTGGTGCCGGCCTGGCTGGTGAGGGTGGCGCGGTGCAGCTCCAGGTAGAGCTCGCCGACCCAGACGGGGGCGTTGGGGTACTCGGCCTCGGCCTTCCCGAAGAACTCCGCAGGCGTCTCCCACTGAACCGTCGCCGAGCCCTCCAGGTCCCGCATCCGCGCGGCCTTGGCGATCATCTCGCGGGTGGTGCCGCCGCCGCCGTCGCCCCAGCCGGTGGGCGCGAGGGAGTGCCGGGCCACACCCTTGTCCTTGAAGTTCTTCGCCGCGTGGGCGATCTCGCTGCCCTTCATCGAGCAGTTGTAGGTGTCGACGGGCGGGAAGTGGGTGAAGATCCGGGTCCCGTCGATGCCCTCCCAGTTGAAGGTGTGGTGCGGGAAGCGGTTGGTCTGCGACCACGAGATCTTCTGGGTGAGCAGCCACTTGGAGCCGGCCGCCTTGATGATCTGCGGAAGACCCGCGGCGAAGCCGAAGGTGTCGGGCAGCCACGCCTCGTCGTTCTCGACGCCGAACTCGTCGAGGAAGAACCGCTTGCCGTGCACGAACTGCCGGGCCATCGCCTCGGACCCCGGCATGTTCGTGTCCGACTCGACCCACATGCCGCCCGCGGGCACGAACCGCCCGTCGGCGACGGCCTTCTTGACCTTCGCCCACACCTCGGGCCGGTGCTCCTTGATCCACGCCCACTGCTGCGCCTGGGACATGGCGAAGACGAAGTCGGGCTCGTCCTCGATGAGCGCGGTCATGTTGGACGTCGTACGCGCCACCTTGCGCACCGTCTCGCGCAGCGGCCACAGCCACGCCGAGTCGATGTGGGCGTGGCCGACGGCGCTGATGCGGTGCGCGGAGGGCTCGGCGGGGGTGGCGAGCACCTCTGCGAGTCGGTCGCGCGCGGCCGCGGCCGAGCCGTTCACGTCCTGGAGGTCGACGGCGTCGAGCGCGCGGCCGACCGCGCGCACGATGGCATAGCGCCGCCCCGAGTCCTCGGGCAGCTCCTGCATCAGCTCACCGAGGACCTCCAGGTCGATGACGAGCTGCCACACCGTCTCGTCGAAGACGGCGAGGTCCATGCGCGCCAGCTCGTACTGCGGTTCGCTGCCCGCGGTCTCCTTGTCGCCGAGCTGGGTGGGCAGGAAGGGGTGGTAGTCGAGGATGACGGGGTTGGAGGCGGCCTCGATGTGCAGCCGCACCTCCTCGCCGCCCTCGGCGGGGGCGGCCACGCGCACCCACTGGTTGCGCGGATTCAGCCCCTTCACCGGGGTGCCGTCAGGCCGGTACACCAGACCCTCGCACTGGAAGCCCGGCATGTTCTCGTCGAAGCCGAGGTCGAGGATCGCCTCGACGGTCTTCCCCGCCCACTCCTTCGGCACGGTCCCGGTCACCCGGAACCAACTGGTCCCCCAGGGCGCGCCCCACCGCTCCCCCACCCGGGTCGCCACCGGCTCGGCGGCGAGCCCCTCGGCCACGGGTACGGGTTCGCCGGGGGCGTTCCACACGGCGACGTCGAGCGGTACGGAGGCGGGATAGACGGCGGGCCTGATGCGCTCGTCCAGAACACGCTTGAGGCGGGCTTCGACGAGACTGCGGTCGTCATGCATGAGGGATCTCCTGGGGAGGTGCGACTTCTTCGGTGCGGGCCGGCCGGCTGGCTTTCAGCCCCTCCGGCGTTTGAGGAGCGGGGTCCGGGGCGGAGCCCCGTTCGTGACGGGGCTAGCGGACCTCCTCCGGAAGAACAACGGACGTGATGCCCCGCGCGGCGAGATACCCGAGATCCGCCACCCGTCCGGCAAGGACCACCGCGGGGCGCACACCGTCCGCCACCAGGCGGGCGAACGCCTCGAACACCGCTCCCCCCGGAGCACACTCGGACCGCCGCTCCAAGGCGTCGTCCACGACGACCGCGGTGGTCCGGGGCGCCGGGTCGTACGTACGGCCCCGCCACTCCGCGGCGATCCGCGCGACGGCCGCCCCGGCGGGCTTGACCTGCCCGGAATTGCTCAGGAGCCCCAGGCTGTACTCCAGCTCCGGAAAGTCCGCGAGGTCCCGCGAGACGTCGTGGGAGCACCACCACGTCACGCCCCACACGTCCTGGCAGTCGAGCGCGGCGGCGATCGTCTCCTCGGTGAAGGCGGCGGCGTGCTCGGCGGGAATGAGCGGGGCGGGAGCGCCGACCTCCTGGAGCCAGACGGGCCGGCGCGGGTCGTCCGCCCAGGCCTTGGAGAGCTCGATCATGTACGCCGCGTGGGTACGGGTGGCCGTGCCCGTACGCCCGTGCCGCTGCGCCGTGCCGTTGAACACCCAGGAGTGCACGGCGGTCACCGCGCCGATCCCGGCGGCCTGGGCGGGGGTGAAGGGCTGGTCGTCCTGGTACCAGGCGGCGTCGTACTCGGCATGCAGATGCAGCTTGCCGGGGGCGCCCTCCTCGCAGGCGGCGAGGACGGTGCGCAGCCAGGCGTCGGCCTGCTCGGGGGTGATGCGGTCGGGGTCGGGGTGGGGTCCGGCGGAGAACTGGTTGACCTCGTTGCCGATGGTCATGCCGATGAAGTTGGGCCGGTCGGCGAGCGCGGCGGCGAGCGTCCGCAGATACTCGGCCTGCCCGGCCACCACGTCGGGGTCGGTGAAGATGTTCCGCCGGTGCCAGGTCTGCGTCCAGGCGGGCAGGAAGTCGAAGCTGGACAGGTGGCCCTGGAGGCCGTCGACGTTGACGTCGAGGCCGCGCTCGGCGGCGGCGTCGGCGAGCTGGACGAGCTGCTCGACGGCGCGCGGGCGGATCAGGGTGCGGTTGGGCTGGAAGTACGGCCAGATCGGGAAGACCCGGACGTGGTCGAGGCCGAGGGCGGCCACCGCGTCGAGGTCGGCGCGCACCGCGTCGATGTCGAAGTCGAGCCAGTGGTGGAACCACCCCTGTGCGGGCGTGTAGTTGGCGCCGAAACGCGGCGTCCTTGCAGGCGGTGCGGAAGGCAATGCGGATCCTGGTTCTGGGGGAGGTGTGGCGCGGGACAGCCCCGGGAGGCCGGCGGCGGTCAGCCCTTGACCGCGCCCTCGCCGACGCCGCGGAAGAAGTACCGCTGGAGGCAGGCGAAGAGGACGATCAGCGGCAGCACGGCGATGACCGTGCCCGCGGCGACGAGGCGTTCGTCGTTGGCGAAGGTGCCGTGGAGGTAGTTCAGGCCGATGGTGAGCGTGAAGCGCTCGGGGTCGCTGAGCACGATGAGCGGCCAGAGGAAGTCGTCCCAGGCGCCCATGAAGGCGAAGATGGCGACGACCGCGAGGGTGCCCTTGACGGCGGGCAGCGCGATCCGCAGGAACCGCTGCCAGACGTTGGCGCCGTCCACGAAGGCGGCTTCCTCGATCTCGTAGGGCACGTTGAGGAAGGCGTTGCGCATCAGCAGGACGTTGAGCGCGGACACACAGCCGGGCAGCAGCACCCCGATGAGGGTGTTGTTCAGGCCCAGCTCCCGCATGGTCGTGAACTGGGCGATGATGATGCCCTCCACCGGCACCAGCATGGCCAGGACGAAGACGACGGTGGCCGCCTTGCGGCCGCGGTAGCGAAGCCTCGCCAGGGCGTAGCCGGCGAGGGTGGCGCCGACGCAGTTGGTGACGACGTTGGCGGCGGCCACCTTCAGCGAGTTGAGCGCGTAGTCCCACACGGGGATGGTGTCGGCGACCCGCTCGTAGTTGTGGAGGGTCGGGTCGGAGGGCAGGAACTTCGGCGGCGAGCTGAAGATGTCCTCGTGCGGGCCCTTCAGGGAGGTGGAGAGCTGCCAGAGGAAGGGGCCGATCATCAGGGCGAGGACGGCGAGCAGCAGTCCGTAGCGCAGGATGATCTCCCATACGGGCATCCGGCGGCCGTTCTCGTCGGTGATCCGTCGGCGGCGGGGCTTCGGCTCCGGACGCGACCCGTGTTCGACGGCCGTCGCGGGGGCCTTCTCGGTGGTGCTCACGCGTCCTCCTTCCGGTCCGCCCGCAGCACGAGCAGCATGAGCGCGACGGTGACGACGAAGACGACGACCGAGATGGCCGAGGCGTAGCCGACCCGTCCGGTCAGGCCGGTGCCGACGCGCTGCACCAGCATCACGAGCGTGGTGTCCTCGCCCGCGGGCCCGCCGGTGGGGCCCGCCATCAGGTAGACCTCGGAGAACACCTTGAAGGCGGCGACCGAGGAGAGCGCGCCCACGAGGACCATGGTGGAGCGCACGGCGGGCACGGTGACGGAGAGGAAGCGGCGCACCGATCCCGCTCCGTCGACCGCCGCCGCCTCGTGCAGCTCGCGCGGCACGTTGGCCAGCGCCGCCAGGTAAATGATCATGTAGTAGCCGAGGCCCTTCCAGACCGTGACGGCCATGGCGCTGAACAACAGCAGCCACTGGTCGCTGAGGAAGCCGATCTTGCCGACGCCCACCGCCTCCAGGACCGCGTTGACCAGGCCCCGCTCGTCCAGCATCCACACCCAGATCAGTCCGACGACGACGATCGAGGCGACCACCGGGGTGTAGAAGGCGGACCGGAAGAAGGTGATGCCGGGGATGTGCTTCTGGACGAGCATGGCGAGCAGCAGGGGCAGCAGGACCAGCGCGGGGACGACCACGAGGACGTACAGCGTGCTGTTGCGCAGCCCGATCCAGAACATGTCGTCGTGCAGCAGCTCACGGAAGTTGGCGAGCCCGACGTACTCGCCCGGCATCAGCGTCCGCTTGTCCGTGGTGGAGTTGATGAGGGTGCTGATGAACGGATAGAGGATGAAGACGGCGACGATTCCGAGCCCGGGGGCGGCGAACAGCCAGGGGCTGGTGGGCAGTTGTCGCCTGATCTTGGCGGGCCCGCGGGGCGCGGGCCGCTCGCCGCGCTCGGCGGCGACGCGGCTCGCGTCCGTGGTTGGGGTGGCGGTAGGTGTCTTCATTGCTGGCGTTCCCTGGTCATGGCTCGGCTCAGTGCCCGGCTTCAGCTCTGCTGGAGCAGCCGGTCGCAGTTCTTGACAGCGTTGTCAAGTGCTTCCTTCGGGCTTTCCTTGCCCTGGAGCGCCTTCGCGACGGAGTTGCGCAGCTCGATCTTCATCTGCTCGCTGAACAGCACGGGCGTGTAGTTCACGGCTGTCTTGACGGACTTGGCGGCGGCCACCCGGACGCGGGTCTCCTCCTTGCCGTCCTGCTCGGTGAAGTACGGGTCGTCGAGCGAGCCCTTGGTGCTGGGGAAGATCGCGACCTGCTTGGCGAAGTCCATCTGGTGCCGCGCGTCGGTGATGAAGTGCGCGAAGGCGACGGCGGCCGGCGTCTGCTTGGTGCGGGCGTTCACCATCACGCCCATCACGTACATGTTGTCCTTGCCGGTGCTGCTGATCTGCGGGGTGATGCCGATGTTCTTGTACAGCTTCGGCGCGTCCTTCTTGAACTTCTCCAGGTCGAGCGCGCTGCCGGGGTTCATCGCCACGGCCTCGGTGAGGAACTTCTTGCCGGTCGACTCGGGGGTGGCGGTCAGCGCCTGGCCGTCGAGCGCCTTGGCGTCGTACAGCTTCTTGTACCGCGTGAGGAGCTCGACGCCCTTGGTGTCGTTGAAGGAGAAGCCGGTGCCTTCCTCGTTCATCAGGGGCACGCCGTAACGCCCGAAGTCCTCGATGGTGGGGACGTTGGCGAGCGTGGCGATCTCCCCGTCGCTCTTCTTCGCGATGTGCAGGGCCTGGTCGAAGAGCTGGTCGTACGTCTTCGGGGGCTTGTTCTCGTCGAGGCCCGCGTCCTTGAAGAGGCGCTTGTTGTAGAACAGCGGCCCGGTGTTCAGGTACCAGGGGAAGGCGTACGTGCCCTTCGTGCCCGGTATCTGGTGGCTCTTCCAGGCGCCGGGGAGGTACTCCTTCTCGTACTTCCCCGCGGCCTTGTCGAGGTCGAGCGCGATGCCCGCCTTGGCCAGCGGGGCGACGAGGTCGGGCGAGACGTTCACGACATCGGGCAGCGTGCCGGCGGCGGCGTCGGCACTGATCTTGTCGGCGTAGCCCTCACCGGGCTGGTCGACCCACTTCACCTCGGTGTCGGGGTACTTCTTCTCGAACTCCGCGACCACGCCCTCGAAGTAGGGCTTGAAGTTGGCCTTCAGGTTCCAGGTCTGGAAGGTGATCTTGCCTTCGATCTTCCCCGAAGCGTCGGTCGAACCGCCGCCGTCGCCTCCGTCGCCACAGGCGCTCAGCGGCAGCAGGACAGCGAGGACGGCGCCCGCGGCGACGGCTCTGCGGGGGTTACGGGAGATACGCACGGTGAAACGGCTCCTTTGCTCGGCCCAGCGTGAGACGGCGGTGACTGCGGCCGTCAGAGCCGGTCAATCCACGCCGAGGCTGACCCTGCATCGCGCGGTGGCGCAAAGTCAATGGATTCGTGGCAGAAAAATTCCACTTCGTCGCCTCTTGCTGTCAACTGGCCTGGTCAGGTGCGTGTGTTGTAAGTCTTGCGGCAATCGACTAATGCGCTTTAGAGTCACAGCGCTCAAGCGCATTAGTGCACGGGCGCCAGGAAAGGGGCAACGGGGTGCAAGGCAAGCGGTCACCTGCGCGCAGGCCGACCATGAAGGACATCGCGCGCCGCGCGGGGGTGTCCGAGAGCGCCGTCTCCTTCGCGCTCAACGACCGGCCCGGCGTCTCCGACATCACCAGGGACCGGGTCCGCAGGGTCGCCGAACAGCTCGGCTGGCGGCCGAGCACCGCCGCGCGCGCCCTGTCCGGCGAGGGCTCGGCGACGGTGGGCCTGGTGGTGGCGCGCCCGGCGGCGACGCTGGGCGTCGACTCGTTCTTCCTCCAGCTCATCTCGGGCGTCCAGGAAGTGCTCGCCGAGCGGCACCTGGGGCTGTTGTTCCAGGTGGTGGAGGACGTGGCCGCCGAGTGCGCGGTCTACCGGCGCTGGTGGGCCGAGCACCGGGTGGACGGTGTCCTGGTGGTGGACCCGCGCACCGACGACCCCCGGCCCGCGCTCCTCGACGAGCTGGGCCTGCCCGCGGTGGTCACGGGCGGCGTCCCCGAACCGGACGCCCGACACCCCTCGCTGTCCACGGTGTGGGCGGACGACGCCGGGGCGATGGCGTCGGTCGTGGGTCATCTGCACGCGCTCGGGCACCGCCGCATCGTGCACATCGCGGGCCTCGAAGGCCTCGCGCACACCGAGCGCCGCATCCGCACCCTGCGCGCCGAGGCGGAGAGCCGCGGCCTGTCCGGGGTCCGCTCGGTGACCACGGACTACTCCGACGCGGAGGGCGACGCCGTGACCCGACGGGTCCTCGAATCCGCCGACCCGCCGACCGCGCTCGTCTACGACAACGACGTCATGGCGGTGGCCGGTGTCGCCGCCGCGTCCTCCCTCGGCTTCGGTGTCCCTGCCGACGTGTCGGTCGTGGCCTGGGAGGACTCGGCGCTCTGCCGCATGGTGCGCCCCTGGCTCACCGCGCTCTCCCGGGACACGGTGGCGTTCGGCCGCACCGCCGCCCGGGAACTGCTCGCCCTCCTGGACGACGGGCCCGCGGCGACGGTGCAGGTGCCGCTGCCGCGGCTCATCGAGAGGGAGAGCACGGGGCCCGTGCGGCGGTAGCGGCGGCGCGCTCTACTCCCCCGCGGGCGGTACCGGCGGCCACGGCAGCCCCGCGAGGATCGGAAGCAGCGACTCCTCCTCGAAGTCGAGGTGGCGGGTCAGCTCGTCGGACATCCGCTCCAGTTCGGCGCGGAACGCCTCGGGGTCCGCGTCACCGAGGCCGGCGAGGAGTCCGGTGAGCTGGCCCTGGATGCGGGCGACCTCCCGGTGCTCCCGCGCGAGCCGGTCGAAGGTGTCGCGCAGCTCGGGGTGGTGGCCCGCCATCACCGGGAACAGGTGCGCGTCCTCACTGGTGTGGTGGAACGCGAGGGCGTCGCAGAAGGCCAGGCAGTGCTGGCGGATCTGCAGTCCGAGGCCCGGCGCCGGGGGTGCCCCGGGGCCCTGATGCGCGGCGAGCGCCGCGAAGTACGCGTCCGTCTCGGCCCGTACGTGCCGCAACTGGCCGCGCAGCCAGAGGTGCACCTGCACCATCTTCTCCGCGAAGTTCCCCGCCTCCTCGGGGATGTCGGCCTCGTGGGCGGGCCGCTCCAGGGCGACGACCGGCAGGACCCGGTCGGTGCCGGCCTGGTAGTCGGCGTAACCGGGCTCGGCGGCCACCACCCGCTCGAAGAGCAGGTCGCGGCGCTCCCCCTCGGCGGGGACGGCGATCGCCTGGAACTCCGCGCTACCGAGCTCGACGCTCACGGTGGGGCGGGCGAGGACGTTGTGGTACCAGTCGGGGTGGTGCGGCGCACCGAGGTTGGACCCGACGATCAGCAGCAGGTCACCGTCGCGGACGAAGCCGAGCGGGGTGGTGTGCGCCTTGCCGGACTTCGCGCCGGTGGTGGTCAGCAGGAGGAGTTCGGCGCCCTCGAAGGGGCCGCCGACCTTGCCGCCGTTGGCGCGGAACTCCTCGACGACGGACTGGTTGAAGGGTGTGGGCATGACGGTGTCAGTTCTCCGTACGGGTACTGGAACCGCGTCGGCACGCGCGGAAGTCGGCGGCGGCGAGCGCGGCGGAGGGTGGAGGACGGATCACGCGGAACAGGTCGGCGTGACCGGGGCGCGCGAAGGCGCGCTGCTCAGGCGGAAGCCTCGGGGTGTGAACTCACGACGTATCCATCGGCGTCGTCCTTGAGTGAAGGTGCTCGCCCGGCCCGCCGACCTGCCCACTGCTCTTTGGTCGGCGCCACGCGGCACGAGCACCATTACAGTCACCCGTTCCCGCCCCTGTCAACGCGCCCCCGCTCCGGCGCCTCTCACACCCGCGGTCACGCCTGCGGTCACACCCGCGGTCACGCCTCCGAGCGGTAGAGACCGAACTCCGCGACGCGCACGCGCTGCCGGGCGCCCGTGACCCGCAGCCGCCAGGTACGTGCCGTCACCGGAGCGGCCAGGGTGAGCACGCGGCTCGCGCCCACCGTGTCGACCTCGGTCACGGTGCGCCAGCCCCGGCCTTCGCGGACCTCGATGACCGCGTGCTCCAGTTGCTGGCCGTGCCGAATGTCCTCGGCGAGGCGGATGCGGTCGACCTCGCGGGCCCGGTCGAGAGTGACGGTGACCGTGCCGGCGTCACGGTCGTGCCGCGGGCGGGAGCCGCGCGCGAGGTCCTTGGGCAGCTCGCGCCGTATCCGCTCGCGGAACTCGCGCAGCCGCGTCACGTCCGCCTCCGGCAGCAGCCCCCGCCTGTCCGGCGGAACGTTGAGCAGCAGGACGGAGTTGCGCCCCACGGACCTGAACCAGATGTCCGTCAACTCATCGACGCTCTTGGGCTGTTGGTCCGCGTGGTAGAACCACCCCGGCCTGATGGACACGTCGCACTCGGCGGGCCACCACTGGAGGTACTGGGCGACGGAGCGCGCCTCGGCGAGCGCCTCGCGGCTGCCCTGGTCGGGCGCGTCGTACTTGAGGGCGTAGTCGACGCTGCCGTTGCCCGAGTCCTTGACGGGGACGACGCTCCACTCGTTCTCACGCGCGAGCCCGCCCTCGTTGCCGACCCACCGCACGTCGGGCCCGCGCACGGCCACCGTGGCGTCCGGGGCGAGCTCACGGATCAGGGTGTACCAGCTGTCCCAGTCGTACGTCTCCACCTTGTCCGGCGGGATGCGGCCCTGCGCCCCGTCGAACCAGACCTCGTCGACCGGCCCGTACTCGGTGAGCACCTCGTAGAGCTGGTTGAGCATGTGGGCGCCGTAGTCGGTGGCGTCGAGCGTGAAGGTCCTCGGGGCGCTGTCCGCCCGGTCGTCGCCGTCGGCCAGGGTGGGGATGGTCCGTGCGGTGCGCGCGCTGCCGTTGGCGTAGACGCCGTCGAGGTACTGGTTCTCGTCGGCGGGCGAGATGTAGACGCCGACCTTGATGCCGTACCGCCGCAGCGAGTCGGCGAAGGAGCGCAGCACGTCCCCGCGTCCGCCCTGCCAACTGCTGCTCGCCACCGAGTGCCTGGTGTAGCGCGAGGGGTACAGGACGAAGCCGTCGTGGTGCTTGACGGTGAGGATGGCCAGCCGGAAGCCGCCGTCGCGCAGGGCGCGGGCCCACTGGTCGGTGTCGAGGCCGGACGGCTGGAAGACGTCCGGGTCCTCGTCCCCCGTGCCCCACTCCAGGCCGGTGAAGGTGTTCACGCCGAAGTGCAGGAACGCGGTCTGCTCCAGCTTCTGCCAGGCGATCTGCCGTGGCGTGGGCCGCACCCGAGCGGCCTTGGCGACGAGCGTCCCGGGTGAGTCGTCGGGGCCGACGGGGATGCGGAACGACGGTTCGGGGACCGCCCTGCGCGCGGGCCCGCCCGGTGCGGCGACTGCGAGCGGCCCGCTGGAGGCGACGGCGGCCGTACCGACGGCGGCGGCGATGAAGAGGCGTCTGCTGAGAGGCATACGGGGTCCTTACGCTGTGGCCGATGTCCTTACGCTGCGGTCAATGTCCATACGGTGGGCCTGCGTTGGTCGGCGGGGTACTGGACGATCCGTCCGTCCTCGGTGGCGTGCGCCGCCATCCGCGTGATCGCGTTGACGAGGCGGTGGCCCTTGCCGTCCCGCTCCACCTGCCACCGCTGGAGCGTGTTCTTCGCGTCGCAGGTCTCCTCGGTGACGGCGCTCCCCGGGCGCAGCGGCACGTTGAGGGTGAGCTTGCCGCTGCGGGTCTCCAGGCACGTGCCGCTCGCGGCGGTCCGCAGCGTGACGTAGCCGTCCGCGGTGTGCCCGACCGTGACGGGCGCGGCCTCGGTGCGGCCCTCCGTGTCGCGCAGGGTGTACGTGCCCTCGGCGACCTGCGGCTTCGTCAGGTCCCGCCATCCGGGGGCGTGGCCCACGGCCACGGCGCGCGCGACGAACGCGGCGTACGTCGGGTCGGGGTGCGCGTCGCCCCAGGTGACCTGCGCGATGTGGTCGAGGGGGCGCGCCATGGCCGCCGCGACCTCGTTCTCGGTCTCGCCGCGGCCGTTGTCGGGCCACAGGCTGATCTTGGCGCCGGTGATGCCCTCGCTCGTGGTGAGCTTCTCGCCCTCGAAGCTGCGCGGGTCCCAGCGCTCGTCGTACAGCTTCGCGGTGTTCGTGTGGAAGCCGCCGCGCACGAGGTAGAGGGAGTAGGCGGCGTTCATCACGGGATGGCCCCGGTCGATGAGCTCGCTCGGTTTCGTCCTCACGTCGAGCCAGTGCTCGACCGTCGTGCCGGCGGCCACGGGGACGGTGTTGTCACCGGTGAGGCCGTCGTTCCAGATGCGCAGGTGCTTGCCCTTGCCGCGCGCGTAGGCGTGCACGCGGTTCACGAAGTCGATGAAGGCGTCCTGTGGCGTGGCGTCCTCGCCGTACTTCTCCTTCGCGTACCGGAGGATGTGCGGATACTTGGCGAAGTCGGAGCCGAGCATGTACTCGTCGGCGCCCATGTGCCAGGACGTGGCCGGGAAGACGTCGGCGTACTCGTCGATGAGGCTCTGGTAGTAGGCGAACGACTCGTCCTTGGTGACGTCCAGGCGCGAGGGCTGCCGGACGCCGTCGGAGTCGGTGAGCTGAAGGTCGGGGCGGTGCTCAAGCCAGGGGTCCATGTGACCGGGCGAGTTGATCTCGGGGATGATCGTGACGTGGTACTTCTCGCCGAGCGCCACGAGGCGGCGCATCTCGCGCCTGGTGTAGTAGCCCCAGGAGTTGGCCTCGGGGTGCCGGTCGCTCTTGACCTTCACTTCGAGGAGGAGCTGGTTCTGCTTGCGGTACGCCATGTCGCGTACGAGGTTCTCCAGCCAGGGCGTGGAGACGTGGATGTAGCAGGCGCAGACGCCGACGCCGCGCTCCTTGTACCGCGGCACGTCGACGGTGCGGCCCGCCGGTACGCGGTCGCCCCGCGCGAGGAGCTGGAGCAGGGTCCGGGTGCCGTAGAAGGCGCCGGTCTCCGTGCCGCCGGTGATCTCGACGCGGGCGCCCGCGCGGAGTTCGTAGCCTTCGGCGCCCAGCGGTTTGCGGGCGCGGTCGACGTCGATCACGATGTCACCGGCGCGCGCGGCACCGCGGGTCACCGGCGCGCGGTCGCCTCGCGCGGCTTCGAGGTCATCGGCCAGGGTGGCCGCGACGCGCCGCGACTCGGGGTCGCGGGCCACGAGGCGGGCGCCGGCCTCGTAGCGGAACGCGCCTTCGGCGGGCGTCCAGTCGGTGAGGGCGGGGACGGTCCGGGGCACGTCCGGGAGGTCGGCGCCGGTGGCACCGGCGGCGGGGACCGGCGCGGCGAGCAGCAGCAGGGCCACGGCCGCTCCGAAGCCTCTGGACAGGCGGCGGTGGCGTCGGGGTGGCCGGGGCGCGGGGAACGAGCGCAGTTCGGTCATGAGGTCCGATGATTCAAGCGCCTCACTGGGGTGTCAATGCATCGCACGTCGCGGGCGCTTGGACATTTCCGCGCCTCGCCGGGCGATGTCACCGGCGACTCATCGGATGAATGTGCTCAGGGGGCAAGGCCCGCACACGCCCGTGCCCCCGCCGTCGAAGGGCGGGGGCACGGGCGAAGCGGGGACGCGGCGCGCTGCCGGTGAGCCGATCGCGGTCAGTCGATCCCGGGAAGGATGTGCGGCTCGGCGAGGTCGTCCTCGTAACCGGCGAGGCGGATGGGGGCCGCTTTGGCCCACGCCTCCAGGTTGCGGAGTTTGTGGGGCCTGCCGGCCCGCTCGCCGCCGCGTTCCGCCGGTCGCTTTTCCTGCTTCGTCAGATCTGGTGTCACCGCGCACTCCTTTGTGTCGCGTAACGGAAGGACAAGAGCCGTTCGGTCGCGGTGGCGCCGGTTCTCTGGCGGGACCGCGGCCGTGATTGCCGGCCTGTCCCCGGGGTGACCGAGAGATGTTCGTGGATCTCTCTTGGTCACCCACTCGCCTAAGGTTAACCAAATGAGCGCGCCCGCGCTCGATGGACGCTCAAACTCGGGCAGAATCCGGACAAGAGCACCCCTGCGGCGAATCGTCACACCGTGCCCCTCACGGGGCTGCTACCACTTGCCGTTCGCGTAGTCCTTCAGGAACACGCCGTAGACGTCCTCGCCCGCCTGGCCCCGCACGATCGGGTCGTAGACGCGGGCCGCCCCGTCGATCAGGTCGAGCGGCGCGTGGAAGCCCTCCTCGGCGAGGCGCAGCTTGTCGTAGTGCGGGCGCTCGTCGGTGATCCAGCCGGTGTCGACGGAGGTCATGAGGATGCCGTCGGTCTGGAACATCTCCTGGGCGCTGGTCCGCGTGACCATGTTCATCGCGGCCTTGGCGGCATTGGTGTTGGGGTGGCCCGCCCCCTTGTAGCCACGGCCGAAAACACCCTCCATGGCGGAGACGTTGACGACGTAGGCCCGTCCGCTCCCGGCCTTCTTCGCGGCGTCGGCCATGGCCGGGCGCAACGCGCTGATGAGGATGAACGGCGAGGTGTAGTTGCAGAGCTGGGTCTCCAGGAGCTCCACGGGGGAGATCTGCTCGATGGTCTGTACCCAGGTGTTGCTGTCGACGACGTCCGGGACGAGGCCGCCGGCGTCGATGGCGCTGCCGTCGAGGTGCCGGGCGATGCTGGCGTTGCCCGCGACGAGGGCGAGGTCGGCGACCTGCTGCGCCTCAAGACCGCTGGTGCCGACGGGCAGCGCGGTCAGACCGTCCACCGCTCCGGAGTTGAAGGCGCCGAGGACCGAGTGGGCGGGCAGCTCGCCCGCGGGCAGCGGCGCGCTCTCGCCGTCGACCAGGGCGGCGTAGGCGGAGGGCAGGCGGCGCACGGTCTGCGTGGCGTTGTTGATCAGGATGTCCAGCGGACCCGCCTCCGCGGTCCGCTCGGCGAGGGCCACGGTCTGCGCCGGGTCGCGCAGGTCGATGCCGACGACCTCCAGGCGGTGCAGCCAGTCCGCCGAGTCGTCCATCGCCTTGAAGCGGCGGATGGCGTCCTTGGGGAACCGCGTCGTGATGGTCGTGTGGGCACCGTCACGCAGGAGGCGCAGCGCGATGTGCATGCCGATCTTGGCGCGGCCGCCGGTGAGCAGGGCGCGCTTGCCGGTCAGGTCGGTGCGGGCCTCGCGCTTGGACCGGTTCAGCTGGGCACAGTCCGGACAGAGCTGGTGGTAGAAGTAGTCGACTTCCGCATACCGCGTCTTGCACGTGTAGCAGGAGCGCGGGCGCTGGAGTATCCCCGCGAACCTGCCCTGCTCGGTCCGCGAGGACGGCAGCAGCCCCTCGGTCTCGTCGTCGATGCGCTCGGCGGAGCCGGTGGCCGTGGCCTCGGTGACCGCCTTGTCGTGGGCGGTCTTGGCGGCGCGGCGCTCCTGGCGGCGGCGCTGCTTGACCGTGCGGTAGATCCCGGCCGTGGCGCGGCGCACCAGGATCGCGTCGGGGTGGTCGACGTCGAGCTTGTCCAGCTCGTCGAGGACGCCGAGGCAGACGGCGAGACGGTCCGGGTCGATGCCGGGGCCGTACGCACCGATTTCGGCGGACCCCTCCTGGCTTTCGTCTGTCACCGTCATCGCCGCTGTCCTCATGTCATCCCGTGCCGCGGCGCCTCTGGTGGTCCGCGGTAGCTCCAAAAGCGCAACTTTACGTAGCGGCGGCCCCGGTCACCAAACCCGCGTCCCGCGCGCACACCGCCACGAGGTCGTCCAGCTCCTCCCGCACGCTGCGCGCGAGGAGGTCCAGGTCGGGCACGGCGGTGGCGTCGGCGAGCAGGCCGTAGTGCACGCGCCCCCGGTAGGTGGAGACGGCCACGGCCAGGGACTGGCCCCTGGCCAGCGGCGCCAGGGGGTAGACCTCGGCGAGCGGGCAGCCGCCGAGCCGCAGGCCGACGCCGGGCAGCGGGACGCTGGTGACGAGGATGTCGAAGAGCAGCCGCGCGGCCTGCGCCACGGCGGGCCCCCCGACGCGGTGGCCGATCGGCGGCACGTGCTCGGCGAGGAGCGCGACGGCCCCCGCGCCCCGCTCGGGCCCCGCCTCCTTGTTCCGGTCCATGGCGGCGCGCACGCCCCGCAGCCTGGCCAGCGGGTCGTCGTCGCCGACCGGCAGCCGGACCAGATAGCCGGAGAGGCGATTGCCCGGCGGCTGGGCGGCGCGCGGGCGGCGCCGGGACACGGGAACCAGGGCGCGCGGCTCGACGCCCTCACTACAGTCGCCGCGCTCGTCGAGCCAGCGCCGCAGGGCTCCGGCGACCACGGCGATCAGTACGTCGTTGACGGTGCCGCCCACGGCCTTGCGCACCTGGTGGACGTCGTCGAGGTCGAGGACGACCCCGGCGGTGGCGCGGGTGCCTGTGGCGTCCGAGGTGAGGGCGGAGCACGACCGTACGCCCAGGGTGGCGCGCGCCACGGAGGTGCCGATGCCGAGGGTCCGGCCAAGACCCGACACGGTCTCGCGGGCGAGCCCCGGCAGCCTGCGCGGGTCGGGCAGCGGCCACCGCGAGGGCGCGTGCGCCGCGGGCCGCGGCCGGGACGGCGGCAGGTCGACGGGGTCGAGGAGCGCGGCGGCGAGCGTCAGCGCGCGCAGCCCGTCGGCGAGCGCGTGGTGGAACTTGAACAGCACCGCGAACGACGCGCCGTCCGCGCCCGGCAGCACATGCGCCTCCCACGGCGGCCGGTCACGGTCCAGCGGGCGCCGCATCAGCTCCCCCGCAGCCGCGTGGAAGTCGCTCACGGGCGCGGTGGTCCGCACGTGCTCAAGCGGCTCGAAGCCGGGCGCCGGCTCACGCCTGGCACCGCCGACCGGCAGCCAGACGGGACGTATGCGCATGCGAAGGCCCGGGACTGCCGCCGCGCGCCGGGCGAGCAGCGAGGCGGCGCGTTCGGCGGCGCCCGGCCCCTCGGCCCCGAAGACGCCGAGCGCCCCGAGGTGCATGGGATGTTCGGCGGTCTCGATGTTCCAGAAGGCCAGATCGAGAGGGGCGAGCAGGTCAGAGGTCGGTGCAGGCGATGAAGTCAAGGAATCGCTCTCGCGTCGAGGACCATGCGGGGGGGGTGCTGAGCGTGCAGTCAACCTCTGCCGAGCGATTACGGTCAAGTACGATCAAGCTACGCTGCGTTAACAACATGTGAAGACCCGCCCTCCTGAGGAGGGCGGGTCTCAAGTGACGCTTGTGGTGCATTCGTGAACTGTCTGACGCGTCACGTCGCCGCGGACGGCAGGTGGCGACTCAGTCGCCCCGCGGTTGGCTCACGAGCCGGAGCAGCCCGGCACCGTCTCCTCGGACGCGTCGCGGATCAGCGCTTCGTGCGCCGCCTTCACCCGCTTCACGTCGGGCTTGACGACCTTGCGGTCGTAGGTGAGCAGGCCGTTCAGCTCGCCCTCCACATCGGAGATCTGGGTGTAGACGGCGCCGTTGCCGCCCTTGCAGGCGAGAGCGCGCACCTCCCCCAGCTTGGTGAGGTAGTCGTCCGTGTACGTCGCCGGGTCGACGTCGACGTAGGACTGCTGGACCGACCACGCGTGGCCGGGCACCGCGAGTCCGAGGCCGCCGTACTCGCCCGCGACCAGGGCGCGCTTGCCGTCGGGATGCGGTGGCAGCGCCGGGCTCGGATAGCCGTGCTCGTCCATGAGGTCGCCGCTGCCGCCGTCACGGCCGAGGTTGAGGCCCGACTGGCCGTTGATCAGCCGGGTCGGGTCCCAGGACTTGGCCTGGTCGGCGAGGCGCCCCTCGTCGTACTGGCCCCAGCCCTCGTTGAGGGTGACCCACATGATGACCGACGGGTGGTTGTAGTGCTGGTCGATCATCGTCTTCATCTCGCGTTCGAACGTGGCGCGGGCGGCGGTGGACGGATTGACCCCGGCCGTCATGGAGGGCATGTCCTGCCAGACGAGCAGGCCCAGCTTGTCGGCCCAGTAGAACCAGCGGTCGGGCTCGACCTTGATGTGCTTGCGCACGGAGTTGAAGCCCATCTCCTTGTGCATCTTCAGGTCGTACGCGAGGGCCTCGTCGCTCGGCGCGGTGTGCAGGCCGTCGGGCCAGAAGCCCTGGTCGAGCGTGGCCATCATGAAGACCGGCTTGCCGTTGAGAACGGTGCGCGGGGTGCCGTTCACCTTCTCCACGGCGATCGAGCGCATACCGAAGTAGCTGCTCACCCGGTCCTTGCCGACGCGCACCTTCAGGTCGTACAGGAAGGGGTCGTCGGGCGACCACAGGCGCGGCTTCGCGATCTTCAGGGTGAGCGGCTCACCGGTGCGCCCGCGGACCTCGGCGACCTTGCGCTTGCCCTCGTACGCCGTGGCCGTGACCGGCACGCCGTCGCGGACGCCCTTGGCCTCCACGCTCACCCGGCGGTCCTTCACGTCCGGTGTGATCTTGAGGGAGTCCGCGTGGTCGGCGGCGACCGGCTCCAGCCACACCGTCTGCCAGATGCCGGACGACGGCGTGTACCAGATGCCGCTGGGGTCCAGGCGCTGCTTGCCGAGCGGCGGGTTCTCGCCGTTCGCGGCGTCGGTCGGGTCGTAGACGCCGACGATGAGCTCCTGGGTGCGGCCGGGCTTCAGCGCGTCGGTGACGTCGGCGCTGAACTTGTCGTAGCCGCCCTTGTGTTCGGTGACCTTCTTGCCGTTGACGTACACCTCGGACTGCCAGTCGACGGCGCCGAAGTTGAGCTTGAGGCGCTTGCCTTCGCCGACCTTCCAGTTCTTCGGGACGGTGAAGGTGCGGCGGTACCACATGCGGTCCTCGTGCCGCTCCAGGCCGGAGAGCTGGGACTCCACCGGGTACGGGACGAGGATCTTCTCCTTGAGCTGCTTGCCGACGGGGGGCCGTTCGCCCTTCTCGGCCGACTGGAACTGCCAGTTCCCGTTCAGGTTCTGCCAGTCGTCGCGCTTGAGCTGGGGCCGCGGGTACTCGCGGTGGGCGTTGCCCGGCGTCACCTTGTCGGCCCACTTGGTGCGCAGCTCGTACGTGGAGAGGTTCTTGCCGCTGCTCCAGAACGCGGCGATCTCCTTGCCGTCCTGGCCCTTGAGCCCGCCCTTGCCGTCGTAGCGCAGGTCGGCGGTGCCGCGGGCGGTGCCTTCCTTGTTGCCGACGACGGGCTCCTTGAGCTTGACCAGCAGGGCCCGGGGGTCCTTCGGGTCGGCCTCGGCGCCGCTCAGCGGCCACTTGGCGCCGCCGATGACCGCCTCGATGTGCTGGTCGAGTCCGGCCGGAACGGCGGCGATGCGCTGGGCGAAGGCGAGCTTGAGGGTGCGGCCGTCGGCGAGGACCGTGGCGTCGGTGGCGCCGTTGTAGTCGAAGCCGTCGGGCAGGCGGAACGCGGAGCGCGGGATGGCCTTCTTGGTGCCGCCCGGCTCGGTCCAGCGCAGGTGCAGGTTGGAGCCTCCGTAGTGCTCGAAGTACTCCACCTTGATGTCGTAGGCCTTGCCGGCGGTCAGCTCGACCGGCGCGCCGGTCTGCTCCTTGTCCCAGTCGTCGACCCAGTGGTCGATGACGGGCTTGCCGTCGACCCAGAGCCGGAAGCCGTTGTCCCCGATCATCGAGAACGTGTGGGCGCCGCTCTTGGCGGGGACGACCTTGCCGGTCCAGCGCACCGTGGCGTCGTCCGCCTTGCCGGTGGCGAAGGACAGCCGCGGGTCGAGGTTGTCGAAGTCGATGCCGGCGTCGAAGCCGGTGGCCTTGAGCTCGTGGAAGTCGAAGGCACCGGGGGCGGACTGGGTGTAGTACTCGCCCTTGAGGCCGTGGACTTCCTCGGGGTCGTCGGCCGCGTTCGCCGCGGGCACCGCGCTGAGCCCCGCGAAGGCGAGGGCGACGGTGAGCAGCAGGGCCAGCCGGTGCCGGGCACCTCTGGGGCGTGGGGGTCGTGAGAGTCGATGTCTTGTCAGTCGGGGGCGCACTGATCCTCCTTGTCGAGGAAGGGTGGCGGCTCGTCACTGCAGTCGGTACAACGAATCTGTACAACGTTAGAAACAACGGCAGTTGGCATGACAGCACGGGCTCAGCCGTGCTGTCCAGGGTCATGACAAACGCCCCGGTGGACGGGGGCGTCCGGACGCAGGGAGATGTACGTGCGGGTGAGCCTCAAGGACGTCGCGGAACACGCGGGCGTCTCGATCAAGACCGTCTCGAACGTGGTGAACAAGTACCAGCACGTCACCCCGGCGATGCGGGCGCGCGTGCAGCAGTCCATCGACGAGCTGGGCTACCGGCCCAATCTGACCGCCCGCCACCTGCGCAAAGGGCGGACCGGCATCATCGCGCTCGCCGTTCCCGAGCTCGGCAACCCCTACTTCGCCGAGCTCGCGGGCGCCGTCATCGACGCGGCGGCCGAGCACGACATCACCGTGCTGCTCGACCACACCCGCGGCGAGCGGGAGCAGGAGATCCTGGTCAGCCAGGGGTTCCGGGCCCGGGTGATCGACGGTCTGATCCTCAGCCCGCTGGAGCTGGAGGCGGAGGACCTGCGGCAGCGCGACGACGACGTGCCGCTCGTGCTCCTCGGCGAGCGCGAGTACGACCTGCCGCACGACCACATCGCGATCGACAACGTCGCCGCGGCCCGTACGGCGGTGCGCCATCTGATCAGCAGGGGCCGCGCCAGCATCGCCTACCTCGGCGCCCGCACCGACTCCGCCAACCGCCCCGCCCACCTGCGCCTCAAGGGCTGGCGCGAGGAGCTGACGCGGGCCGGGATCGCCGCCCCGGACTCCCTGGTGGGCCCGGTCGGCGGCTGGAACCGCTGGGACGGGGCCAAGGCCATGGCGCGGATGCTGGACGCGGGGGTGCGGCCCGACGCCGTGTTCGCCTACAACGACCTGGTGGCGATCGGTGCGATGCGGGTCCTGCACGAGCGTGGCCTGCGGGTTCCGTGGGACGTGGCGGTGGTGGGTTTCGACGACATCGCCGAGGGGCAGTTCGGGGCGGTCACCCTGACCACGGTCTCGCCGGACAAGCAGGCCATCGCGCGGCTCGCCGTGGAGTCGCTGCTTCGCAGTCTGGCGGGCGGCGCGGAGCCCGGCGGACGCGCGCTGACCGCGGAGTTCAGGCTGGTGGAGCGGGAGAGCACGCTCGGGCGGCGGTGACGTCGCGCCGCCCCGCCGCGGGCCGCCGGGGAGAGCCACGGTGTGCGGGGAGGGTTTACAGCCACCTTCCAACGATGTAAAAAGCTCCCCGTACCGCTGAGTTGACCGTAAGTGCCGATCCTGCCGTGAGCGCTCTCAGTGCCGGGGCCGTGCCGTTTTGGGGACTCCATGAAGCCGAACACCCTCCTTCGCCGTACCTCAGCCAGGACCCTTCTCGCCGCCGGCCTCGCGGCGAGCCTCGCCTTCGCCACAGGCTGCGCCAAGTCCGAGGACGACGCGTCCGGCGGCTCCGACTCCGCCTCCGGCAAGGGTGACTCGGGCCAGGTCGTCTCCGGTGGAGGCGGCGGCGCGACGTGCGCGATCGACGCGTACGGAGGCAAGAAGATCGACCTGAGCACGGCGACGGTCGGCTTCTCGCAGTCCGAGAAGGAGGCCAACCCCTTCCGTATCGCGGAGACGGCCTCCATCAAGGCGGAAGCCGAGAAGCGCGGCGTCAAACTCCTCACCGCCAACGCCCAGTCGCAGTTCTCCAAGCAGATCAGCGATGTGCAGGACCTGATCGCCAAGGGCGCGGACGCGCTGGTCATCGCGCCCCTCAACTCCGACGGCTGGGAGCCGGTCCTGCGCGCGGCGAGCGCCAAGCACATCCCCATCGTCACCGTCGACCGCAAGATCAACGCCAAGGCCTGCGAGGACTACGTGAGCTTCATCGGCTCCGACTTCGTCGAGCAGGGCAGGCGCGCCGCAGACCGGATGATCGAGACGACCGGCGGCAAGGGCGAGATCGCGATCCTGCTCGGCGCGGCGGGCAACAACGTCACCACCGAGCGCACCAAGGGCTTCCAGGACCGCCTCAAGGAGAAGGCCCCGGACCTGAAGGTCGTCTTCAAGCAGACCGGTGAATTCGCCCGCGAGAAGGGCCAGCAGGTCACCGAGCAGCTCATCCAGTCCAAGCCCGGCATCACCGGGATCTACGCCGAGAACGACGAGATGGGCCTCGGCGCCGTCAACGCGCTCAAGGGCGCGGGCAAGAAGCCGGGCGACATCAAGATCGTGACGATCGACGGCACCAAGGGCGCCGTGCGGTCCATCGTGAGCGGCTGGATCGACGGCGTCATCGAGTCCAACCCGCGCTTCGGCCCGCTGGCCTTCACGACCCTGGACTCCTTCACCAAGGGCGAGAAGGTGAAGCAGGACATCGTCATCAAGGACAGCGCCTACACCAAGAAGAACGCCAAGGCCGACCTCTCGAAGGCCTACTGAGGTGCTCTCCGTCACCGGCCTGACCAAGTCCTTCCCCGGTGTGCGCGCCCTGGACGCCGTCGACTTCACCGCCCGCGCGGGCGAGGTGCACGCCCTGATCGGCGAGAACGGCGCGGGCAAGTCCACGCTGATCAAGGTCCTGACGGGGGTGTACCGGCCGGACGCGGGCGAGGTGACGTACGCGGACCGGCCCGCACGCTTCGCCACTCCCCTGGAGGCCCAGAACGCGGGCATCTCCACGATCTACCAGGAGGTCAACCTCGTCCCCCTGATGAGCGTGGCCCGCAATCTCTTCCTGGGCCGCGAGCCGCGCAACCGGCTTGGCCTGATCGACTTCCGCCGCATGCACCGGGAGGCCGACGAGGCGCTGCGGGACCTCGGCGTCCGGGTCGACGCGCGCCGCCCGCTGCGCGAACTCGGCGTCGGCGCCCAGCAGATGGTGGCCCTCGCGCGCGCCGTCTCGGTCGACGCGCGCGTCGTCATCATGGACGAGCCGACGTCGTCGCTCGAACCCCGCGAGGTCCAGACCCTGTTCGGCGTGATCCGCGTGCTCCGCGAGCGCGGCATCGCGGTGATCTACGTCAGTCACCGCCTGGACGAGCTGTACGCGGTGTGCGACGCCGTCACGGTGCTCCGCGACGGCAAGGTGGTGCACACCGGACCCCTGGCCGACCTCGACCGGCTGCGCCTGGTGGCGCTGATGCTCGGCCGGGAGGTCGGGGAGGTGGCCGACGAGGGCGTCACCAAGTTCACCGGCGAACACCACACCGAGGGCGAACCGGTGCTGCGCGCCGAGGAGTTGTCGGTACGCCACCGGCTCAGCGGCGTCTCGGTCGCCATCCGCCCCGGTGAGGTGGTGGGCCTCGGCGGGCTGCTCGGCTCGGGCCGCAGCGAGACGGCCAAGGCCATCGCGGGCGCCCTGCCGCCGGACTCGGGCCGCGTCACCGTGGCCGGCACGCGCGTGCGCACCGGTTCCACCCCGGCGGCCATCAGGGCGGGCATCAGCCTCCTCCCCGAGGACCGCAAGGCGGAGGGCATCGTGCCCGGTCTGTCGGTGCGCGAGAACATCGCCCTCGCGGCGCTGCCCCGGCTCTCCCGGCTCGGCCTGGTCGACGAGTCCCGTATCGACGCGATCGTGGACACGTTCATGAAGCGGCTGCGCATCAAGGCCTCGGGGCCGCACCAGAAGGTGGGCGAGCTCTCCGGCGGCAACCAGCAGAAGGTCCTGCTCGCGCGCTGGCTGGCGATGAACCCCAAGGTCCTCCTGCTCGACGAGCCGACGCGCGGCATCGACGTCGGCGCCAAGGCCGAGGTGCAGAAGCTCATCGACGAACTGGCGGCGGACGGCCTCGGCGTCCTGCTGATCTCCTCCGACATGGAGGAACTCGTGGAGGGCTCGGACCGGGTGATCGTCCTCAAGGACGGCGCGGTCATCGAGGAGCTCACCGGCTCCGCCGTCACCCCCGACGCCCTCCTGCGCGCCATCGCGACCACGGGCGAGACGGCGGGCACGGGAGACACGGCCGACAGGGGAACCGCCGCGACCACGGAGGCCACCGGTGGGTGACCTGCCCCGCTCCTTTGACCACCGCTTCTCGGACCACCCCGGCGCGGCCGGCGACCCCACCGCACCGCAGCACTTCTGGGAGACGTCATGACCGATCTCGCCCTGGGCCGCCAGGCGGCCGACCGCGACCGTGTACTCCGCCTCCTCCAGACCTACGGCGTCTACCTGGGCGTGGCCGTACTCCTCCTCGTCAACATCCTCTTCACCCCGCACTTCCTCTCCGGGGAGAACTTCCGCACCCAGGCCGTGCAGGTCGCCCCCGTCCTCATCGTGGCGCTGGGCATGGCCCTGGCCATCGGCAGTGAGGGCGTGGACCTCTCCGTCGGCTCGGTGATGGCCCTCTCCACCTCCCTGATCTCCCTGTACCTCGGCTACGGCATGTGGATCGCGCTCATCGTGGCCGTGCTCGGCGGCATGGTGATCGGCGCGGCGAACGGCTCGCTCGTGGCGTTCATCGGCGTCCAGCCCATCGTGGCCACGCTGGCCCTGATGGTCGCCGGGCGCGGCCTGGCCCTCGTACTGCTGCCCCAGCTCAAGGACGTACGCGACCCCACCATGGCCTCGCTCGGCTCCGGGGCGCTGCTCGGCATCCCGTACCTGGTGATCATCGCCGCCGCGCTCGCGCTGCTCGTCGCGTTCGTCGTGCGGCGCACCACCTTCGGCCGGCAGCTCCTGGCCATCGGCGACAGCCGCCCGGCCGCGCAGCTCGCCGGTCTTCCGGTGCGCCGGGTGCTGATCCTCGTGTACGTGGCCTCCGGCGCGCTCGCCGCGATCGCGGGGCTGCTGGCGACCGCGCGGCTCTCGGCGAGCGACCCGACGTCGCTCGGCAACCTGATGGAGCTCTCCGCGATCACCGCGGTCGTGGTCGGCGGCACCCCGCTGAGCGGCGGCCGCGTCCGGATCGGCGGCACCGTCGCGGGCGCCGTCCTGATCCAGCTCCTGACGGCCACGCTCATCAAGCACGACCTGCCACCGTCCTGGACGCAGATCGCCCAGGCCGCCGTGATCGTCCTCGCCGTCTACGCGGCCCGCGAGAGGGGCAAGCGATGACCACCGACACCAGGAGCACGGCGGACCCCGTGAAGACCGCCGCCCACCCCGCCCCCGACGCCGCGGCACCGCACGGCGCCGCCCGCTCCGAGCGGCTCAGCGCGCTGGCCCAGCAGCACGGCGCCCTTGTGACGCTGGTCGTGGCGGTGATCGTCGCGTCCCTGTCCTTCGACACGTTCATGACGAGCGACAACCTGGAGAACATGGCGGTCTCCTCCGCCTTCCTCGCGGTCGTCGCGCTCGGCATGACCTTCGTGATCATCACCGGCGGCATCGACCTGTCGGTGGGTTCGCTGTTCGCCCTCGGCGGGGTGCTCGCGGCCTGGGGCTCGCGGTACGGAACAGTCGTGGCGCTGCTGCTGCCCCTCGCGGTCTGCGGACTGATCGGCCTGGTCAACGGGCTGCTGATCGCCCGCTCGCGGCTCGCGCCTTTCATCGTCACGCTCGCGGCGATGCTGGGGGCGCGCGGCATCATGCTCGCGGTCACCGACGAGGGCTCGAAGACGTACCTCGTCGACAAGGACACCTTCTTCGCCACGCTCGGCCAGGGCAAGCTGCTCGGCGTCGGCGCCCCCGTGTGGATCACCGTCGCCCTCTTCGTCGCGGGCGCGGTCGTGCTGCGGCGCACCCGCTTCGGGCAGTACGTGTACGCCGTCGGCGGCAACGAGGACGCGGCGGCCCTGATGGGCGCCCCCGTGGCCCGTACGAAGATCGCGGTCTACACCCTCTCCGGGCTCTGCGCGGGCCTCGCGGGGGCGCTCAACGCGGCCTGGCTCGTCTCCGGGGTGACCATCCTCGGCTCCGGCATGGAGCTGGAGGCGATCTCCGCGGTCGTCATCGGCGGCACCCTGCTGACCGGCGGCTTCGGCTTCATCAGCGGGTCACTGGTGGGCGTGCTGCTCCTGAAGGTCATCCAGAACGTCATCAACCAGATCGGCTCGCTCGACTCCGCCTACCAGCAGGTGGTCAGCGGCGCCTTCCTCGCCGTGGTGGTGATCGCGCAGACGTGGCTGGGGCGCCGGCGCAGGGTGCTGTGACCGCGCGGTCTCACACCGGCACCGTCTGCCCCTTGCCCAGGGCGATCACTCCGCCCTTGGACACCGTGTAGAGCTCCTCGTCCCGCTCGGGGTTGACGCCGATCGTCGCGCCCGGCGGGACGTCGACGTTCTTGTCCAGGACGGCGCCGCGCACCACCGCGCCCCGCCCCACCCGTACGTTGTCGTGCAGCACCGACCCCTGCACGACAGCGCCCTGCTCGACGGTCACGCCCGGCGAGAGGACCGAGCGGGTGACCTGGCCGCGGATCACACAGCCGGGGCTGACGATCGACTCGCCCGCGATGCCGCCCGCGCAGAACTTCGCGGGCGGCAGACCGCCGGGGTGGGTGTAGATCGGCCAGCTCCGGTTGTCCAGGTTGAACACGGGCTGGTCGGAGATCAGGTCCATGTGGGCCTCGTAGTACGAGTCCAGGGTGCCGACGTCACGCCAGTAGCCGTGGTCGCGCGGGGTCTCGCCGGGGACGTGGTTGCCGTCGAAGTCGTAGACCTGGGCCAGGCCCCGTTCGGTGAGCATCGGCAGGATGGAGCCGCCCATGTCGTGCGCCGAGTCCCCGTTCTCCGCGTCCTGCTGGAGGGTGTCGACGAGCACCTTCGTGGTGAAGAGGTAGTTGCCCATCGAGGCGTACACCTGGTGGGGGGCGCCCGGGAGACCCGGCGGGTCCGCGGGCTTCTCCAGGAAGCTCTCGACGCGCGTGCCGTCGCGGGCGGGCGTGATGATCCCGAACGACGGTGCATCCGCGCGCGGCACCCTGATCCCGGCGACGGTCACCGCGGCGCCGTTGTCGATGTGCTGCTGGAGCATCTGCCGGGGGTCCATGCGGTAGACGTGGTCCGCGCCGAACACCGCGATGTAGTCGGGCTGTTCGTCGTGGACGAGGTTGAGCGACTGGAGGATGGCGTCGGCGCTCCCCGCGTACCAGCGCGGGCCGAGACGCTGCTGCGCGGGCACGGGCGTGACGTAGTTGCCGAGCAGGCTCGACATGCGCCAGGTCGTCGTCACGTGCCGGTCCAGGGAGTGCGACTTGTACTGCGTCAGGACGCAGACGCGCAGGATGTCGCCGTTGACGAGGCTGGAGAGGACGAAGTCGACGAGGCGGTACGTCCCGCCGAAGACGACCGCGGGCTTGGCCCGGTCGGCGGTGAGCGGCATCAGCCGCTTGCCCTCGCCGCCGGCGAGCACGATCCCGAGCACCGAAGGTCCACCGCGCATCCCAGCCTCCTACTTGTCGGCCATCCGCCGGCTAACCACCGGCGTGCAGGATCTCCTCGTACACCTCGACCGTGCGCCGGGCGATGGCGTCCCAGCCGAAATCGCGCAGGGCGCGGTCACGTCCGGCCTCGCCCATCGCGCGGGCCCGTCCCGGGTCGGTGGCGAGGGCGTTCATGAGCAGCCCGAGGTCGCGCTCGAAGCCTCGCGGGTCCTTCTCCTCGTACGGGACGAGCAGGCCCGTCTCCCCGTCGGCCACGACCTCGGGGATGCCGCCGACCCGCGAGGCGACCACGGCGGTGCCGCAGGCCATGGCCTCCAGGTTGACGATGCCGAGCGGCTCGTACACCGAGGGGCAGACGAACAGCGCCGCGTGCGTGAGGAGTTGGACGACCTCGGGGCGCGGCAGCATCTCGGGTATCCACCGCACGCCCCCGCGGGCGCGGTCCAGCTCCTCGAAGAGCACACGGAACTCGGCGTCGATCTCCGGGGTGTCGGGTGCTCCCGCGCACAGGACGAGCTGGATGCCCGGGTCCAGCTCGCGCGCCGCCCGCAGCAGATGGGGGACGCCCTTCTGCCGGGTGACGCGTCCGACGAAGAGGACGTAGGGGCGCCCGAGGTCGATGCCGAGCCGTTCCAGGACGTCCGTGCCCGGGTCGGGGCGGTACAGCGTGGTGTCGATGCCGTTGTGCACGACGTGGACCTTCGCCGGGTCGACGGCCGGATAGCAGGCCAGGATGTCGTCGCGCATGGCGCCGGACACCGCGATCACCGCGTCGGCGGCCTCGGCCGCGGTGCGCTCGGCCCAGCTCGACACGGCGTACCCGCCGCCGAGCTGCTCGGCCTTCCAGGGGCGCAGGGGCTCAAGGGAGTGCGAGGTCATCACGTGCGGCACGCCGTGCAGGAGTCCGCCGACGTGGCCCCCGAGGGCGGCGTACCAGGTGTGGGAGTGGAGCAGTTCCCGCCCGGCGAGCGCGGCGGCCATCGACAGGTCCACGGAGAGGGTCCGCAGGGCGTCGTTGGCGTCGTCGAGCGCGGGCCAGGCCCGATGGCGCACCAGACCGGCGGCGCCGCCCTCTCCCCAGCTGTGCACGTCCAGGTCGACGAGGGAACGTAACTCCCGGGCCAGGAACTCCACATGGACGCCCGCGCCGCCGTACACATCGGGCGGGTACTCCCGGGTGAGCAGTCCCACTCTCACGTGAAACCCTCCGTCGTCCGCCTGAGGCCGGCCGCGCGCCTCCTCATGGTCACCCAGACGACGCCCGGTGGGAAGAGCGCGACGGCGGGTGTTCGAAGCAGCAGTCACCGCAGACTCCGCCGCTCGGGCACCGGTAGTACAGGCAGCAGCTCCGGCGCCGGAAGGCGGTGCCGTCCAGGGTGCCCGTGGAGCGCAGATCGGGGTGGCCGAGGAGCTCGGCGGCCATGGCGAGGCCCCGCTCCCCCACGTCCTCGCGCCCCTCCCGCACCGCCCAGGCGTGCAGTTCGCGCGCCGCGCCCGCGAGCGCGGAGCCCGCGTTGCCCCACAGCAGCTTCGCGGAGACCCGGTGGCGGGCGCGCAGCGCGGCGGAGAGCGGCTCCAGATGCCCGTGCTGCACGACACGCCGCACGGTCTCCGCGCCGGCGGTCAAGGGCCGTACGTCGGTCAGCGGGTGCGGCTCGCTCAGCGGGCGTGCGTCGGTCAAGGGCCGTACGTCGGTCAGCCAGAGGTCGTCGGGCGAGGTGGAGCCGGGGTTCCAGCGCAGCAGGGCGGGATCGAGGTCGGGCACGGCTCCGAACAGCGCCGCCGAGCCGAGCGCGACCGACCAGAGCCTGGCGGCGAGTCCGAGCTGGGCCACGGACGCCGCGACGCGCTCCTCGGGGGTGCCGAGCCGCCGCGCCACCTCGCCGACGCGGAAGCCGAGCGGATCACCGGCCGCCGGAGGCGGAGCGTATACGTCCGCGAACGGTACGGAGCCGGGCCCGGAGCCCGTGCGCAGCGCGAAGAAGCCGCCGACGGATCCGAGCTCTGCCAGGTCGATGAGGGGAGTCACGACAGCAGTACAGCAAGGCCGACGGCGGCCGGGCGGAGCGGGGGGTCCACCTCAGCCCCTAGGGGACAGCCCGCCCTGGGGAGGACATCGGGGAGGGCGTACTCCATCGGTAGTAGGACCGATTGCCTGCTCAGGTACGACGACGCGGAGCGATTTCAGAGGGAGCATTGTCACTATGGAAGCCGACCGTTCGCCTCGCCGGGACCTCAGGGATCACCGGGCACACCGCACGCAGCGGAGCACCTCATGAGTGCCCTCGCGCTGTCCGTGCTGCTCTCCCTCGTCTCCGCCGTGGCCTACGCCGGCGGGGCGATCCTCCAGGAGCGCGTGGCCGCCACCACGCCTGGCCAGCGGTACGCGCGCCGCCCGTCCTGGTGGGCGGCGATCGCGCTGAACGGCCTGGGCGCGCTCCTGCACGTCATCGCGCTCGCGTACGGCCCGCTCAGCCTGGTCCAGCCGCTCGGCGCCCTCACCATTGTCTTCGCCCTGCCGATGGCGGCCCTGTTCGTGCGCCGCCGGGCCGGTGCCACCGCCTGGCGCGGCGCGATCATGGCGACGGTGGGGCTCGCCGGGCTGCTCTCGCTCACCTCGGCGTCCGGCTCGACCTCCCTGGCCGGCGCGGAGCGCGTGATGCTGGCCCTCGCGACGGGCGGCGGCGTCCTCGCCCTGACGGTCACCGCGCACGCGGCCCACCGGCACCCGGTGGTGCGCAGCGTGCTCCTGGCCTGCGCGGCGGGCGCGGCGTTCGGCATCGCCTCGGTGTTCACCAAGACCGTGGCGGTGGATCTGGACCGGGGCATCGCGCTCGTCCAGCAGCTTCCGAGCCTCGGCGTGATCGCGGTCCTCGCGGCGGCCGGTGTGCTGATCTCGCAGGCGTCCTACCGTGGCGCGGGCCTCGCGGCGCCCCTGTCGACGGTGACCGTGGTGAACCCGGTGGTCGCGGCGGCGGTCGGCCTGACCCTCTTCGAAGAAACCTTCCGCTACGGAACCATGGGCACCGCTCTGGCGCTCGGCTGCGGCGTTGTGGCCGCGGGCGGCCTGATCCTGCTGACCACGGAGCGCATCGCCCGGGAGACGTCGTCGGTGCCGGAGACCGTGGCGCTGCCCGAAGCCGGGGAGGTCGCAGTGTCCGCGGAGGAGGCCTTGGCGGTACCCGGAGCCGGGCGGCCCCCGGTGTCCGCGGAGGAGGCTGTCGTGCGGCGGCCCGAGCCCGTGCCCCCGGTGGACGCGGCGCTGCCGGGACCGCCCCTGCCCACGCTGCCGTCCCAGCTCACGGTGGCCGCCTCGCAGGCGCACCGCGGGGTGCGGCACCGGCATCCGCTGCGGCCCCGGGAGCGGATCGGCTCCTGAGGCCTTCTCCACGACCGGGAGCCGGGGCCGGGCGTCGGCGGTCAGACGCGTACGCCGCGGGCCCGCAGATAGGCGAGCGGGTCGATGTCGGACCCGAAGCCGGGCCCCGTCCGTATCTCGAAGTGCAGGTGGGGCCCCGTGCTGTTGCCGGTGGAGCCGGACCGGGCGATGCGCTGTCCCGCGCCGACCTTCTGCCCGGCCTTCACGGAGAGCGCCGAGAGGTGCCCGTACTGGCTGTACTTGCCGTCGGCGTGCCGTATGACGACCTGGTAGCCGTAGCTGCCGCCCCAGCCCGCGGAGACGACCGTGCCCGCGGCGACGGACTTCACGGAGGTGCCGGTGGGCACGGCGAAGTCCACGCCCGTGTGGTAGCCCTTCGACCATGAGCCGCCCGCCGCGCGGTAGGGCGTGCTCGGCGAGGCGGCGACGGGGGCGGAGACGGCGGTCTGCTGGGTGCGGGGGCCGGAGGCCTTGGAGGACCGCGCCTGCTCACGCTTCTTCTCGGCGGCCTTCTTCTCGTCCGCTTTCCGCTCGGCGGCCTTCTTCTCCGCGGCCTTCTTCTCGGCGGCCTTCTGGCGGGCCTGGGCCTCGGCGCGTTCCTTCGTACGGTCCTTGGCCCGCTGCTCGGCCTTGTCCTGTCCGGCTTTGTCCCGCTGCTCGGCCTTGTCCTGCCCCGCGCTGCCCCTGCTTCGGGACTTGTCGGACTGCTGGGGGACGCGCTTGCCCTCGCCGCGTACAGAGAGCCGCTGCCCGGGGGTGATCAGATCCGGGTCGCTGCCGATGACGCGCCGGTTGGTGTCGTAGAGCTGTTGCCAACCGCCCCGCACGGTGCGCTCGTCGGCGATCCCGGAGAGGGTGTCGCCGCGCACCACGGTGTACATCTCGGCGGTACCGGCCGTGGACTGCGGGGTCACCTCCGGCTTGACGTCCTTGACGTCCCGCTTGGTCCGGACGTCCCGCTTGGTCTGCTCCGGCTTGCTCTGGGCGCGGGACGGGGTGACGTCGGGCGAGGGGCCGCCCTTGGTGAGGCCGGCCTTCGCGGAGCACACGGGCCAGGCGCCGGGGCCCTGCGCGTCGAGGACCTTCTCGGCCACGGCGATCTGCTGGGCCTTGGTGGCGCGGTCGGCACGCGGGGCGTATGCCGTACCGCCGTACGCCTCCCAGGTGGACTGCTTGAACTGGAGCCCGCCGTAGAAGCCGTTGCCGCTGTTGATGCTCCAGTTGTTGGTGGACTCGCAGGCCGCCACCTTGTTCCAGGTGTCGAGGTCGGCGGCATGGCCGGTGCCCACGACGGTCAGGGGCAGCGCCATGCCCGCGCCGCCCGCGGTCACGGTCAGCGAGGCACGGTTGATGCGGTTCGGCTGGTACCGGCGGTGCCGACCCCGTAAGGCCATTGGGAGCCCCCTAGACACACGTCATCACGGATTGCGCACAACAGACACACGACAAGCCCGCAAGCTAGCCGGTCTCGCCGATCCGTGACAAGGGCGTTGCGCGAAGGGGGCTGCCAACGGGGCTGCCGACCGCTACTGACCCCTCAGCCCTTCAAGCACCCCTGGAGCCACCGCAGTTGAACTTCCTGCTGGTAGGGGCCGCCGCCCTCGTGATCGTTGAAGGAGTACACCTCCATCGAACGCTCGCTGCCCGCGTACGCGTTGTGCGCCGCGAACACGGTGGACGGCGGACAGGTCTGGTCCTCCAGGGCGGCGGAGAAGAGGGCGGGCGCCCGGCCGCGGGCGGCGAAGTGCACGCCGTCGAAGTAGGAGAGTGTCTGAAAAACGCGCTCCTGTCCGCCCCGGCGCGCCTTCAGGTACAGCGCGATCTCCTTGTAGGGCTGCCGGTCGGTGAGCGTGATGGCGCGCGGGAAGTCGCAGAGGAACGGCACGTCGGACGCGACGGCGGCCAGGTCGGGCACGAGCCCGCCGACCGCGAGGGCGAGCCCACCGCCCTGGCTGACGCCGAGCGCGGCGACGCGGGAGGCGTCCACGAGCGGATGGGAGCGCACGGCCTCGACGGCGCGGACGGCGTCGACGTACAGGCGGCGGTAGTAGTACTCGTGCGGGTCCTCGATGCCGCGCGTCATGAAGCCGGGGTGCGCGGGCCCGCTGCCCACCGGGTCCGGGGTGTCCCCCTGGGCCCATCCGGCGCTGCCCTGCCCGCGGGTGTCCATCACGAAGTGCGCGTAGCCTGCGGCGGCCCACAGCAGATGCATGTGCGGCAGCCCGCGTCCTCCGCCGTACCCGATGTACTCGACGACGGCGGGCAGCGGCGCGCCTTCCTCGGCGCCCGCGGGAACGACCAGCCACCCCTTGACGGCGTGCCCGCCGAACCCCGAGTAGGTGACGTCGAAGACGCGCACCCCGGTCAGCGGCAGCGGCACCGCGTCGAAGCGCGCGTCCAGCTCATGCTGCCGCGCCTCGAGCAGCGTCTTCTCCCAGAACGCGTCGAAGTCGTCGGGCTCGGCCGATGCGGACCGGTAGCGGCGCAGCTCATCGAGAGGCAGATCGAACTGGGGCACGGGCGGCTCCTCCTCCGTACACGGATTTACGTGGATGCAGGAGGGCCACGCTATGCGGTACGCCCCGCTCTTGGGCAGGGCGTCTCGTCAGAGGGCCTGGCTGAAGGGAGGCGCCTATGGGCGGGGCTCGGGGCCCCGCCCATGGGCGTCAGGAGATCGGCCCCGGCTGAGGCTGGGGTTCCGGGCTCGGCGGCTCGGGGACCGGAGAGGGGGAGGGCCCAGGAGCGGGCCGCGGTTCGGGCTGCGGCACGGGGTCCGGAAAGGGCCGCTCCGGTTCGGGCAGCGGCTTGGGCGGCCCGGGGGTGGGCGGCGGTCCGGGGGTGGGCGGTCCGGGCTCCGGGAACGGTTGCGTCATCGTGATCCTCCAGCCAGTGGTTCGTCGGCTTCTCCCCCGCGTACCCGACGCCTTCGGCCCCAAGCCTTCCACTGTTCGGCGCGCACCGCTTCCCGCGTTCCCCCGGCGGCGGCTCAGACGCTCAGCGGACTCCGCGCCATGCCGTCGTCACCCGGCACGGGCTCGGCGGGGTCGTCACCGAGAGCCACCACACGATTGGCCTCGTCGACATGGACGACCCGCGGCACGAACGCCCGCGCCTCGGCGTCCTCGACCTGGGCATAGCTGATGATGATCACCCGGTCACCGGGGTGCACGAGATGCGCGGCGGCACCGTTGATCCCGATGACACCACTGCCGCGCTCCCCCTCGATGGTGTAGGTCTCCAGGCGCGCGCCATTGGTGATGTCAACGATGTGCACCAGCTCGCCGGCCAGCAGATCGGCGGCGTCGAGAAGATCGGCGTCGATGGTGACGGATCCGACGTAGTGCAGGTCGGCGTGGGTCACGGTGGCTCGGTGGATCTTGGACTTGAACAAAGTACGCAGCACTTTGGACTCCTGGAAGATGGCTCCCTGCCTGCTTTGTGCAGGTCAAAGGCGTCCTCGACCTTACACCGACGCCCCGTTCGATGTGAGGAACATCGCTCCGGCCGGGCTGAGACGGCTTCCCGTCAGGGCTTCCCTTCGCACCGGCGTCTATTGAGACGACCGCCCCGGAACGCGCGGGGACTCATGCTGACCGGATACTGACTTGCCTGATGAGCCGTCAAGCAAGCGGGAGAACACTCTGCGCACGCTGCCGGATGGCGTCCCGCTGCGCCCTGCTCAACTGGCAGGCCATGGCCTGCGTGGTCACCGTCTTCTCCCGGTGCCCGTTGCGCCAGGTCGTGCGGGCGTCGGTGTGTTCACCCCACTCGGCGCCGATCTTGGTGGTGGCCTCGGCCTCGATCAGGTCCTGCAGCAGCCTTTCGGCGACCTCGCGGACGAGTTCAAGACCATCGGCCGAACGTAGTGACTCAAACAGGCGAAGTAGATCATGCTGGGACAAGGCCACCGTGCACCCCCTGGGGTCGAACTGTTCCTTCACTCCGGACAGTTGCACGGTGGCCTGCCGGTTGAGCAGGGAGCAGACACCGGGCAGACGGTGCACCCGAGGGAGCAGAACCCGCGCACTCAGCCATAGAGATCCCCTACACCACACACCGGGACGCCATCGGGATCTGCGTGGTCAGGGACAACGAACCGCTGGACCCCGGCTACGTGTCTGCTCGTTGGGACGCCCTCAACTTGAGGCGCTTCCGTACGTGCCAACGAAGGAGTCCGAAGCCGTCTTCCCGCAACGCTGTTGGCGTCGGATCGCAAGCCGCGCCGCTGGCGGTCGGTGCCCAACTTCTGGTACTAGGAGGCGGAATGGAGGCTGCACATCTCCCGCTCGGCCATCCACTCATCGGTGATGGGCAGAGCACTCTCCACCCCAGAAAAATCTGGTAGCTTCCATGCCTCCGATGAGCAGGGAGCAGGGTGACGAATCAGCAGATTGCCACCGGCGCGTCAGATCAGAGCGACTACGAGGCGACCCTCGAAGTGGTGAGCACGATCGTCGCCGAGACCTACTACGCCCAACAGGTACAGGCCGTCAGTTCTGCCAGAGGACGTGCTCAGGCAGCACAGTCAACGGTCACCCTGTTCGCCGGCGGGCTCATGGCAGCGCTGAGCGTCGCCACACTGACGGATCATGCGTGGTGGACGCAGGCGACGGCCATCCTCGCGGTCGCCACCTGGCTGGTAGCCGCCTGGTGCTACTTGTGGGCCGTCGCGTCCCCCATCAAGGACCCCAGCACACAGAGCCGGACCGAGGATCGGCAGGTGCTGGTCAACCGGGTCCTGGACAAGGTCGAGAAAGAAGCGGAGAAGGTCGACCTGCGGCAAGCCTGGGGGAACCGGGCGGCTGCCGTGGCCGTGACCCTGAGCCTGGCCACCTTCGCAATGACCATCGTCACCGACCCGGTGCGAAAGACGGCCCCGGGCGCGGTGGTCGTCGACCCTTCGTACCGGTCCGTTCTCAAAGAGCTGTGCGGTCCGGCGGCGGACTGGTCGAGGCTAGTCGGCGGAGACATCACCGAGGACTCCCTCAAGGGCCAGTTCGTGGAGATCCGATTGGCCAGGGGCACCTGCACCGGATCCCAGGACACCCTGCAGATCCCGCGCAGCAAGGTCAACGGGTTGAGGTGGCAGAAGGATGGCTGAAGGAAACGCGACCTTATACTTCCTGCTCATCCGTGAGCTGCCTACGGACGGAGTCGGTCGGGACACCGCCCGGAGACTCGCGCTGGCCGATGTCGGCCGCTTGCACGAGTCGGGGCACCGAGTGGACGCCATCTTAGTCCTCGGCGGTTCCGGTGGTGACCTTGCTTCCGAAGAGCTCGTCTTCCAGTTGCAGGACGCCTGCGACGCGTGGGACTACCAGCCCCACGTCGTACCCGTGCCCGGCTTGGGTGACCGAACTCTGCCCGCCTCCCGGCTCCTTGCTCGCAGCCTAACCGAGGACTGGGGACGTGACGGGCCCGACCTCTGGGCCGGTAATCTCACGGAGGATGTCGTCACACCGCTGGAGACAAAGGTCTTCGCGGACTTCATGCGGTGGCACCACCAAGCAACGGGCTCCATCACCGGCTGGCGTCGGGGGCTCCTGCCCGGTGACGGCTCCGTGCGTCTTGACGCTGGAGGTCGCACGGTCGGTCTGGTCTCCCTCAATACGGTGTTCCGCATGGTCACCGAGGAGATCGAGCCCGACACCGCGCAGTGCTTCTCGGAGCAGCTTGACCAGGCGGTCGGGGGTGTCTTCGCCGACTGGACCCGGGACAACGACCTCACCCTGCTGGCCACCGGCCGATCGGGGGCCCTGCCGGACCTCCCGCCCGAGTCGGCGCCTCTGGTCAGGGTGGCGGGAGGCGGATCGCGCGCGGATCGCTGGGAAGTCGCCTCGGGTGACGGCTCCCACCATCAACTGCTGGTGGCAAAGATTGGTGCCGGCCGGGCCGAGGTCACCGATGTGTCGGAGCGGCGTAGGATCGGAGCCTCCCTCCCCCAGGCTGCATCAGCGGTTCAGCCCATGCACCCCGCGGCCGAGCCGGAAGAGCCGTACGACGGGACAGCCGTCCTCAATGCTTTTCAGCAGAATTTGTCCACGGGACGGATGGCACTCGTTCTCGTCTCGGGTCCCGAGCCGTCACCTCCGATCACTCTCGACGAGCTGCACCTCCGCCTGGCGGGAGCCCTCTACCCCGAGGTGCCCACCGTTCTCTCCTATCCCCTCCGGGAAACCTGGGCGGCTGCCCGGTCCTTGTCCGAACAGGTGCGGGCGCGCATTCTCGACGAGCTCCGGGCGCCTGCCGGGGACGTCCCGGCCACGGTGCACCGTCTGCTGCGCGCTCCGTGGCACCGGGTCTACGACTTCACGGGCACGGACCTGTTCTCCAGGGCGAGGAGCAAGAGCCCGGCCGGCGTCTCTCTGGTCAACGCCTGCGAAGAGAATCCAGGAGACAAGCGCGAGGCACTGGAGGTCGTCATGATGCACGGACTTCCGCTGGAGGGCAGTGCCCCTCCGGACTTCGGGGACACCGACGAACTGCCCCGGGGCCATCCTCGTCGAAGCTGGGCGAATCGCTTCCGGGCCGAGCTGCTCGAACGGCCGGCCCTCTTCATCTCCCTGACGGCCGACAGCCCTGCCCTCTGGGATGCGCTGAGGGCGGCGGACCGGCACGTTGATCGGGCCGGATACCCGACGTTTCTCGTGGGTCCGGAAGGGACCCCGACCGCCAGGGCCCGCCTGCGCGCCACCGGCCTCCAGCACATCCGGATGGAGGCGTCGAACTTCGTCGCCACTCAACTCGCCCCGGGCGGCATCTCCTATCAGCAGGGCAGGCAGCTCCTCTCTCGAGCTCACGAGAGCACCGTGCACGGGGTGGGGGTGGAACGGGTCGACCAGCTATTGGCCGGCGCCCGGGAGGGTGACTCCACCTTCCTGCGGGGACGGGACCCCCACTGGGGCGACATCAAGGCGAAACAACTCGCTCCCCGCCTGTCCCTCTTCGACGAGGTACTGGAACGCACCGCCCCCTCCGCCGAGGGGCGACTGCCCATCGTCCTCGTCAAGGGCAGCGCCGGCACCGGGAAGACCACCACGCTGATGCAGGTCGCCCACCACCTGCACCAGAAGCATGCCTGGCACGTGGGATGGGTCGATCGCGGCACCCAGATTTCCTCGTTCGCCGTGGCGAGCCAAGTGCAACAGCAAAACCTGGGAGCCGTGTTCGTCGACGACATCGACCTGTTCAAGAGCAGCGCCTCCGACTTCATGCGCAGGTTGAACGACAACGGCCGGCGGCTGGTGATTGCTTCCATCAGAAGCAGCCGGTACAACGAAATCCCCGCGGGATTTCCTGCCGAGGTCGTCAACCTCAATCGCGAAATCACGGACGGCGACCTGAAAAAGCTGATCAAGGCGCTGGACAAGAACACGCTCATCTCCGACCTCAAGGGCCTGAACAGATCAGCGCGACTTGACGAACTCAAGAGAATGTCCGAAAAAGGACTTCTGGCCGCGATGATTAAGGCCGTGACCGGCAGCACCCTCCGCGAGAAGGTCATCAGCGAATACGATGAACTCGCGAAATACGGTTGTGAATTTCAGTGGGCTTATGCCGTCGTCTGCATCTTCAACTCCGAGACGGTTTTCCGCAGTAAGGACATCAGCAGCACCAGCCTGCTGGAGATCCTCTCCTATCCGGATGCCCCCACCCATAGGGACCGGCTCGCGGTGGAGGGCCTCAAGGAAATGGGCCTGCTCATCACCACGATCGGTCAGATGCTGCGGTCCAGACAGCGCACGCTCGCGGACGAGGTGGTGATGAGTGCGCTGGCGAACCGACCCGCCGACCTGGAAATCGTGATGCTCAAGCTGCTGTCCGCCTACGCGGAGAAAGCACGCTTCATCAAGGACGACAAGCACCCTGATCGCCGCACCATGATCCGCCTACTGAACCACAGCGTCCTGGGCGGGCTCTTCGGAGATCCTGCTGCCGCCCGCAGGACCTACCAGGCTGCTCACGACTTACTCCACGACGATCGTCACTACTGGCTGCAGCGAGCCGAGTTCGAGATCGACAACAGCGACTTCCCGACCGCCCTCAGCTACGTCCAGGCGGGACAGGGATGCGAAGGCGGCGAGAACGACCGCTATCTCCGCACCTGCAGCGCGCGGCTTCGGCTCAAGTGGTCCGCCGCCAACCCCACGGACAGGTCCCTGCTGGAGGAAGCCTGCAACGCTGTGGAGGTCCTGCACAAGCTGGTGCGAGGCCCGCAGGGCAAGGACACTCCCCACGCCTTCGTGGCCCTGGCCAACGACGGAGCGCGGTGGCTCCTGAGATGCAGCAAATCGCTGGGCTATCAGCGGTACACCGACTTCTTGGACCTCATCCGCGACGACGTCTCCCACCGGGAGCTCTACCAAGGGCGGAACGACGTTGAGGCCGCGGCCCGGCGATTCGCTGGACGGCTGGTCACGCTGGAGGAACGCGTGCCGGGCCTGCGCCTCTAGCTTGATCTTCAATGTCCGAGGTCGAAGGATGCCTGGCATTGGACGGGACGGGAGAGGCCCAGCCCCCTTGCTGGGTGGCGCGGGGACCGAGCCTCGAGCGGGGTCGCGTCCGAGGGCGGTTCAGGAGGTGTGAAAACGACGGCAGGCCGGACAGGAGGCTTCGAGGAGGTGGGCGGCCTCCACCTCGCCAAGGCCCCCGCGTCACCCTCTGCTTCCCCCAGGCTCGACGACGGTGCACGGCGCCGTGCAAGTACCACATTACGAAGACTCGTCGTCGGCCGGCCTCCCTTCACCGGGTCGTCCGCCATGACCTCCCTGATGCTGTCAGCACTGGTAGTAAATGGATCCAGCCGGAAGCCTTCCGACCAATTCTTCGAGCTGGCCGTTACCGAGTTCCACCGTCGGGACCCTGACTGGACCTGAGAGTGGGAGCGGGATGCAGTGTTTGACCGTTACCGCAGCCCGGTTTCGCCGTGAGGCCACTGCGGGGTATCGCTCGGCCGACCTGCGCATCCGCCGTGTAGGGCAGCCACCACTGTGGACGGCTCCGGGTTGGAACCTGCTGCACCGCAACCTCTCCTTGCAACAGCCGTAGAGGGAATGGGCGCGCTACCGCCTCTCAGGCGTTCTCGTCATGGATCCGCGCACCCAGATCCTCCGCCCACGCCAGCGCCCACGCCTTGAGTTCTTCGATCTGCCGGGAGGTGAGCCCGTATGCGGTGTAGTCCTCATCCTCGTACCAGTCCGCGCCGATCAGCCGGTCCCGGAGGTCTTCGAGGCTGAACTCGTCGTGGGCGCGACGGCGGCCCAGGGATTCGAGGTCGGCGGTGGAGCGGTGGCGGGAGGCGGCCTGGACGTCGATGAGGTCACGGACGGTGCCGCGGTCGGCGAGGGCACGGACCTTGGTGCCGATCACGTCGTCGAGGGAAAGAACGGGGCCGTAGGGGGTCTGGGCAGGCGGCGCCCAGAACGCCTCTTTGAGGACGTCGACCTCACACTCCTCGCCGGTGTCCGGATCGGTGACGAGAAACCGGCCGCTGAGCGGATCGGTCTGAACGTGCGTGGTCCGCCATCCGCGCCCGCTGAGGCCGACTGTGAGTGAGGCGACGATCTCCTGCATCGGAGCGGGGTTCTCGGTGGCGACGTCGAGGTCACGGCTGAAGCGTTCGACCAGGCCGTGGGCCTGCACGGCGTATCCGCCGGTGAGGACCAGAGGGTAGGGGGATCCGAGGTCGAGGATGTCGGCGAGGAGACGCTCGTGGAGCGGAGTGAGCTTCACGCGGCGGTCGTGTCGGCCGGAGCGGTGCGGAGCAGCTCGGGGAAGGCATCCTCCCAGACCTCGCGGATGTAGGGACTGATCAAGCGCCGCAGCACGGGCCACTGCTCGGTGAGCAGCCGGTGGTGCAGGAGGGCCGCCAGGTCCTCACTCAGTCCTTCGGCGAGGACGGTCCTGTAGAGCGTCATGCGGGACTTCGGACGGTCCAGGCTGTAGCTCGTCCGCCCGGACCAGACGATGTGGAGCGGCAGGTCCACGTTGCCCTCGATGGGGCCGGCCAGCTCCTGCAAGCGCTCGGGCAGTCGGCTGCGATAGCGGTCCCGCAGCACCTCGGCGCGGGGCGCGGTGGTCGTCGTGTCCATGCATCCAGTATCGCTGCTGGGAGGCGGCGGCGTGACGGATACGGGGCTCCCCTTTCGTACGTACGGGTCGGGCGGCCGACCGCCCTTCCCTCGGGCATCTCACCCAGTGGGCGCTTGGCACATCATCGCCTACCCGCGCAGGCCCCCAGGTGGCGCGGCAACCGGCTGCCCTGCAGACCCGGACCAGCCCCGCATGCGGGCGCGGGTGATCATGACGCAGTAGGTCACGCGGAGGGCCGCCTCAGTGGAGTCGGCTGCGGCTTCGGTCTCGGTATCGGAAATGACGACGGTGCCGAAGCCGGGCCCATGACTCCAGCGCATGCCGCGGACGAGCTGCCGAGTAACGCAGCGAACGTCCCAAGCGGGAGCCAGGCACCTGCGTCCAGGTCCCCCGTCATGGCGGCCACCTGGACAGCAAGCTGGGACGCTCCCGCGCCCGATGCTGACCGTTTGCTGACCCAGAGGCCGCAGCCAGGGCTCTGACCTGCGAAAACACCCAAACGCTAGATCTTGGACTTGAACAGAGTGCGCAGCACTTTGGACTCCTTGAGGACGGCTCCCCGCTAGCTTTATGCAGGTCAGGGGCTTCCCTTACTGTACATCGGCACGCCTTCGGCTCGAAGGTCCCAGGAAAATTGTGCGTTGCTGCGATCAGGCTTCCCGCTTGCGCATTTCGGTGACCGGCGGGCCGGATGGCACCTCCCCGTGCCGGCCGACAGGATCTGAAAGGAGGCCCTACGGCCGCCCCGCGCGTATGCGGCACAGCGTGTCCGTGAACGCCTGTACCCGGGACGTGAAGCCGTCGCGGCGCCAGATCAGGCCGTAGTCGATGGACGGAGCGTCGCAGAACGGGACGTAGGTGAGGCCGGGGCGGCCGTGGTAGCGGGCGGCGAGCAGCGACGCGACGGAGATGCCGCGGCCGGAGACGACGAGCGGGGGGACTTCCAGCCAGTACACGAAGGTGGGGCCCTGGGGGATCGGCTTGCCCTGCGGCGTCTTGCTGGGCCAGATGTACTCGCGCCAGTACGGCGGGCTGTCGCCCGTGACGCCGATCAGCGGGGCGCGGGCCAGGTCCTCCACGGAGACCGACTCCTGCCGGGCGAACGGGTGGTCCGCGGGCACCATCATCGCCCGGGTCTCCGAGAAGATCACCGAGCCGGCCACCAGGTCGGGCTCCTCCACCGGGAACTCGGTGAGCTGCAGATCCACCCCGCCGGCGCGCAGCGGGCCGAAGGTGTCGTAGAGCGGGATCTCCTGGATCTCGACCAGGCAGCCGAGGTGGGTGCGGCGAAAGGCCTCGGCGGTCCGCAGCACCATGTCGCCCGCCCACGCCGAGGAGAAGCCCACGCGCAGCGTGCCGGTGATGCCCTTGCCGGTCGCCAGTGCCTGCGCGACCGCCTCCTGGATCTCCTGGTGGGCCGGGGCCAGGCCGTCGTACAGGCGCTGCCCCGCCGGGGTCAGGGTTACCTTGCGGCTCGTACGGGCGAAGAGCGCGACGCCCAGGCGGCGTTCGAGCCGGCCGACGATCTGGCTCACCCGGCCCTGGGCGAGCCCGAGCCGCTCGGTGGCGCGGCGGAAGTGCAGCTCCTCGGCTACGGCCAGAAATGCCTCGATCTCATGCCGCTCCAGCATCGCTGACCACCGCCCCGCCCCCGCCCCGTGAAGCCAACTGGTGAGCTTCGCGCACCGATCGTAGGTCAGGTCGCTCTCGTTCCGGCAGGTGTCAGCGGACAGCATGTAGGCCATGGCGATGGACAACGAGCTCTACGACTACAGTCCGATCACCGAGCGGGAGCGCTTCAGCTGGCCCGGCGGCGCCCGGGTGGCGTTCTACGTCGGGCTGAACATCGAACACTTCCAGCTCGGCACCCCCTCGACCAGTCTGAACGAGGCGACCGCCGCGCTCGTCCCGGACCCGCTGAACCACGGCTGGCGCGAATACGGCGTCCGGGTGGGTATCTGGCGCGTCATGCAGGCCCTCGACCGGCACGGCGTACGCGCCAGCGCGCTGCTCAACTCCGCCGTCTGCGAGCACTATCCGCAGATCGTCGAGGCCGGCCTGGCCCGTAACTGGGCGTGGCTCGCGCACGGCCGCGACAACTCCACCCTGCAGGCCGGGATGACGGAGGAGGACGAGCGCGGCTATCTCATCGGCGTCGTCGAGACGATCGAGAAGGCCACCGGGCAGCGGCCGCGCGGCTGGCTCGGCCCGGCGCTCACCGAGACCTTCCGGACGCCGGCGCTGCTTGCCGAGCTCGGCCTCGGTTACGTGCTCGACTGGACCAATGACGATCAACCGTACCCGCTGAACGTCCCTGGCATGCTGAGCGTGCCGTACTCGGTCGAGCTCAACGACCTCGGACTCTTCACCACGCACGGCATGACCGGGCCCGATTTCGTGCAGCTGGTCAAGGACCAGGTCGACCAGCTGTACGACGATTCGGCCGCCGGCGGCCGGGTGATGGCGCTGGCGCTGCATCCGTTCGTCATCGGTCAGGCGTTCCGGACCAAGTACCTCGACCAGGCGCTGGAATACGTCGTGAACCACCCGGGCGTGTGGACGGCAACCAGCGACGAGATCGCCGAGCACTACGTCCGTACCTTCACGGGCAGACCGTGACCGGGCGGGCGGTCACCGCGAAGGCCGTGGCCGAGCGGCCGCGAGCCACATCGCCCTGGCTGACGATCACCGTGCTCTGCATCGGGCAAGTGATGATCGTCATCGACCAGAACATCGTCAATGTCGCCCTCCCGACCGTGCAGCGCGGCCTCGGCTTCTCCGCGGAGAACCTGGTCTGGGTGGTCAACGCCTACGTCGTCCCGTTCGGCGGGCTGCTGTTGCTCGCCGGCCGACTCGGTGACCTGATCGGGCGCAAGCGGGTCTTCCTCGTCGGCGTCGCACTCTTCAGCGCGGCCTCGCTGCTGTGCGGATTCGCGACCAGTGAGGCCACGCTGATCGGCTTCCGGTTCCTGCAAGGCGTCGGCGGCGCGATCGCCTCGGCCTGCATTCTCGGCATGGTGGCGACCCAGTTCACCGACGCGCGCCGGCAAGCCCAGGCCATCGGCGCCTACAGCTTCGCCTCCGCGGGCGGCGGCACGGTCGGGCCACTGCTCGGCGGCGTCCTGACCGACCTGCTCAGCTGGCACTGGATCTTCTTCATCAACGTACCGATCGGCGCGGCGGTCATCGCCCTCGGCCTTCGTGCGATCCGTAAGGACGAGTCGCAGGGCCTGGGCAAGGGCACCGACTTCCTCGGTGCCGCCCTGGCCACGGCCGGCATGATGCTGCTCGTCTACACCATCGTCGACGCCGAGCAGGCCGGCTGGGTCTCCGCCCGGACCCTGCTGCTCGGCGTGCTCGCCCTCGCGCTGCTCGCCGGATTCGTCGTACGGCAGGCCCGCGCCGAGCGGCCGCTGCTGCCGCTACGGCTGTTCCGCTCGCGGCGGCTGACCGCGGCGAACGCCGTGCAGTTCATGGTGATCGCAGGCATGTTCGGGCTGCTGTTCTTCGGGACGCTGTATCTGCAGCAGGTGCTTGGCTACAGCGCGCTCGCGGCGGGGCTCGGCTTCATGCCGGTCGCCGCTGTCATCGCGGTGATCTCGCTCGGCCTCTCGGCCCGCCTGATCATGAAGTTCGGGCAGCGGCCGCTACTGTACCTGGGGCTCGTCCTGATCACGGCGGCCTTCGTGCTGCTGTCGTTCAGCCGAGCGGACGGCACGTACGCGGTGGACTTCCTGCCCGCGTCCCTGCTGATGGGCATCGGTTTCGGCCTGGCCGCGCCCGCCATGATGGGGCTCGGCATGGCCGCCGTCGCCCCTGAGGAGTCCGGCATCGCCTCCGGCCTGTTCAACACCACGCAGCAGATCGGCGGCGCCATCGGCCTCGCCGTGATGAGCGCGGTTGTCACCGCCCGTACGAGCGGCCTCGAAGCGGGCAGCGCGGACAGCGTCGGATCCGGCGGCGAGGCCGCCAGGTCCGCGCTGCTCGAGGGCTATCACGCGGCCTTCCTGACCGCCGCCGGTTTCGTGGCGGCGGCGCTTGTCCTCGCCTTCGTGCTGCTGCGGGGAACTCCCGGAACTACCTCAAGGAGCCACTCATGACCACCCCTACGCGCACCCCCGCCTCCATCCCCCGCACCAGCCGCGAGATCCGCCTGGCCTCGCGCCCCACCGGCGCCCCCGGCGCCGAGAACTTCGACCTGGTCCACGCCGACATACCGGACCTGGCCGACGGCGAGATCCTGGTCCGCAACGACTGGATGTCGGTCGACCCGTACATGCGCGGCCGGATGACCGACGTCCCCTCCTACATCCCGCCGTTCCAGCTCGGCGTCGCACTTGAGGGCAGCGCGGTGGGCGAGGTCGTCGCCTCCCGGGCGCCGGCGGTCCCGGCCGGTGCCACGGTGTCGCACTTCGCCGGGTGGCGGGAGTACGCGGCGCTGGACGCCGCCGCGGTCTCCGTGGTCGACACGGCGCTCGCCCCTGCCGAGGCGTACCTGGGCGTGCTGGGAACCACCGGTCTGACGGCGTACGCCGCCGTCACCGAGGTCGCGCCGGTGCGGGAGGGCGACGTGGTGTTCGTCTCCGCCGCGGCCGGCGCCGTCGGCAGCGTGGCCGGGCAGCTGGCCCGCCGCCTCGGCGCCGCGCGGGTGATCGGTTCGGCGGGCGGCCCGGCCAAGACGGCCAAGCTGCTCGACGACTTCGGCTTCGACGCGGCCCTGGACTACAAGGCCGCCCCCATCGCCGAGCAGCTGGCGAAGGCGGCTCCCGGGGGCATCGACATCTACCTCGACCACGTCGGCGGCGACCACCTGGAGGCGGCCATCAACGCCGCTCGCCCCGGCGCCCGCTTCGCCTTGATCGGCGCGATCAGCGCGTACAACGCCACCGCCCCGGTGCCGGGCCCGACCAACCTTTTCCAGGCGTACACCAAGGAGCTCAGCCTGCGCGGCCTGCTGGTGAACTCGTACTTCCGCCTCTTCCCCGACTGGATCAAGCAGGGCGCCGCCTGGCTGGCCGATGGCACCCTGCACACCGAGCAGACCGTGGTGCACGGCCTCGACCACGCCCCGGCCGCGTTCCTGGGCGTCCTCAGCGGCGCGAGCATTGGCAAGATGCTCGTCCGCCTGGACAGCGGCGGCGCCAAGTGAGCGGCCGAGTGCGGGGGTGAGTTCGTCTTCGGGCAACCCGACACCTGGAACACCCCGGACACCGAAACCAACACCGACACCCGCCTCTACGGCACCGCCGGGGCCCGGTCCTGGGACCGGCTGCACCCCAAGCCGACCCACCGGTCCTGCGTGGGCCTCCCCGAAGGCCCGCAGCCCCGAGGCAGCCGACCGACGGACCTGGCTGATCCTCGCCGCCTGTACCCAACTGCGACTCCCCCGCCCGACGATCTTCGGCACATCCGCCCACAATCGGCCTGCCCGGCCCAAGCACCGAAACCATCTCGTCCAGGCCCCGGACGGCCGCCAGGCCAAAAGAACACACGTGCGGTCCCGGCTGGCATGGCAGGCGGTGGCGGTGGTGCGGCCGCAGGCGTGGGTGGTGGACGACACCGGCTTCCCCAAGGACGGCCGCTGTTCACCCGGGGATGGCTCGGCAGCTCTACCAGGCCCTGGACCTCCTCCAACACCTCATCGCCACCTGGACCGCACCTGGACCGGCACCTGCCCCACCCGCCGACAACCCACCTGGCAGCCCTACGACACCACCTGACAAAGCACTACTAGGCGCACTCAGCGGTCCACGCGCTTCTCGTGCGGTCCTGTGTCCGGGACCTCGCCCACCTCCGCCGCCGCAGGATCGAGTACGCGCGCAAGGAACGTCCGGGTCCGCTCGTGCTGCGGGTCGCCCACCACACGTTCGGGCGTGCCCTCCTCGACGATCACTCCGTCGTCCATGAAGACCACCCGGTCGGCGACCTCGCGCGCGAAGCTCATCTCATGGGTGACGACCAGCATCGTCATCCCCTCCCGGGCGAGCGAGCGCATCACCGCGAGTACGTCCCCGACCAGTTCCGGGTCGAGCGCGGAGGTCGGCTCGTCGAAGAGCATCAACTCGGGGTCCATGGACAGCGCCCGAGCGATCGCGACCCGCTGCTGCTGGCCGCCGGAGAGCTGCGCCGGATAGGACCGCTCCTTGTCGACGAGGCCCACCCGCGCGAGGTTGGACCGCGCGATGCGCTCCGCCTCCTCCTTGCCGCGCCGCAGCACACGGCGCTGCGCGATGGTCAGGTTCTCCAGCGCCGTCAGGTGCGGGAAGAGGTTGAAGGACTGGAAGACCATGCCGATCCGACGGCGTACGCGATCGATGTCCACATCGGGGTCGGTGACCTCCGTGCCGGCCACCGTCACCGTGCCCGACGTGGGCTCTTCCAGGAGATTGACGCAGCGCAGCAGAGTCGACTTGCCGGAGCCCGAAGGGCCGATGACGCAGACCACGTCACCGCGCCCGACCGTGAGGTCGATGCCCTTGAGCACCTCCAGATCGCCGAACGACTTGCGCAGCTCGCGCACCTCGATCGCCTGGCCCGACGGTGCGGGCGCGTCGGGTGCCTTGTCCAACTTCATGGTGCTCACCTGGCTTTCGCCGTACGGGCCTCGAGCCGCCGCACCAGCTGGCCGAGCGGGAGGGTGATGACGAGATACAGCAGTCCGGCGATCAGGATCGGGGTCAGGCTCTTGTGCTCGTTCAGCGCGTCCCGGCCGAAGTTGGCCAGCTCGAACTGGCCGAGCGAGAGGCCGAGCAGATACACCAGTGAGGAGTCCTTGGTGAGCAGGATCAGCTCGTTGGTCAGCGGCGGCAGCACGATCCGGAACGCCTGCGGCATCACGATCGACACCATCGCACGCCCCGGTGACATGCCCAGCGAACGGGCCGCCTCCGACTGCCCCTTGGGCACCGCCAGAATGCCCGCCCGGATCGTCTCGGCCATATAGGCGGCGCCCACCAGGCCCAGAGACAGCATCACCGTGATGTCCATGTCGAGCGCGACCTCGAAGGCCAGCGGCACACCGAAGCCGAGCGCGATGAACACAAGGAGGGAGGGAACGCCGCGGAAGAACTCGATGTAGGCGATCGCGATCCAGCGGTACGGAGGCACCGTGGACAGCCGCATCAGCGCGAGCACGATGCCGAGCCCCAGGCCGAAGCCGAAGCCGAGCAGCGTGTAGTAGGCAGTGTTGACCAGCGCGGTGGTGATCACCTCGGGGAACAGCGCCTTGGCGATCTCCACGTCGAAGAACGCCTGGCGCAGTGTCCCCCAGTCGGCCACCAGCGCGAGCACGGCTATGGCGATGAACAGCACGGCGTACTGGACGCCGCGGAACAGCCGTGCCCGCCGCCGTCGGGACATGGACATACGTGCAGAACTCCTCTGGTCAGGCGTTTGAATGCTCGAGGTCAGCTCTGCGGAGTGGTGCCGAACCACTTCTTGTAGATCTTGTCGTAACTGCCGTCGGCCCGGGCCTTCTTGAGGACCTCGTTGACCTTCGTGCGCAGTGAGTCGTTGCCCGTGCGGAAGCCGATTCCGTACTTCTCACCGGTGTCGAACTCCGCGGTCACCTCGGTGTCCGGGTTGTCCTTGATGTATTCGAAGAGCACGCCGTTGTCGTTGATGCCCGCGTCGACTTTGCCGGCCTTGACCGCCGTGAGCAGCAAGCCGACGTCCTCGTACTCCACGAGCTCCATGTCGAGGCCCTTGCTCTCCTTCTTGGCGTAGATGCCGCCGGTGGTGGCCTTCTGGTAGCCGAGTTTCTTGCCCTTGAGATCCTCGAAGGTCTTGTAGGGCTCCCCCTTCTTGGTGATCAGCGCCTGGGTGGCGTTGAAGTAGGGGTCCGAGAAGTCCATCACCTTGTCGCGCTCGTCGGTGATCGTCATGCCCGCGGCGGCCAGGTCGCACTTGCGGATGTTGAAGTCCTGGCCGGTTTCGATGCCCTCGAAGGGTGTGTTGACGATCTCCTGCTCGACCCCCAGTTCCTTGGCGACCAGGTCGACCAGTTCCACGTCGAAGCCGACGATCTCGCCGTCCTTCTTCGACTGGAACGGCGGATAGGGCAGATGCGTGCAGGTCTTGATCTTGCCGGACGAGACGAGCTTGATCCCGGAGGCGCCCTTGTCGCCGTCGCTGTCGGACTTGGTGCTGGTGCAGCCCGTCATCAGCAGGCCGGCGACTGCGGTCAGGGCTATGGCAGCCACCGGGAAACGAACGGACTTCGGGGGACGAGCGGACACAGGACCTCCAGGGCAGGCTCGAACCAGGGCGCGAGCAAGATCAACAGCGCCGTGTGCTGCGCACGCTGCGGTGCATCCTGCCACCGGCCAGGGCTCTTGTCCTGCCCCCGGGATTGCGTATGGGTAACACACTCGATCTCCGCTGCATCGACTCCCCTGCGTGAACGGTCACTTGCGCCGCTGCACCCGGGTCTCGCGGGGTGAGCACCGCCCCGGGCCCCAGCAGTCGTCGCGATGGATTTGAACTGGCTCGAATGCTTTCCGGTGCGAGGTCCCCACGTGGTGGAGTCGTGTTGCCGAACAACGGCAGCAACGTTCACTGCCCGATCTGAGGCGGTCGCCTCCGCACGACGGTGAGGTTGCGCATCCGGCACTCGAGGAACCTGGGAGTGGTTGCCATGGTGAGGTTGAAAGACGCGTCGAAGGTGAAGAGCCGCACGAGGAAGGCCGGCGTGGCCGTGACCGCAGCCGCGTCGGTTGCCGGGATGGCCTTCGCGGCGACACCCGCGACCGCCGTCGGCGCCGCTGCCGCCACCGTCTCGATCGAGTATGGGGCGAGCTACTACAAAGGCACGGCCAGTTGGTCCAACCGGTCGGTCGGCATCGACGCGACGTTCAAGGCCAGCAATTGTCGGCGGGTCTACGCGCGGGCGTTCGCCGGCAGCACCTCACTGGACTTCAAGAGCAGCAGTACTTGGTGCAATCGTTCCGGGCCGGCGGACTTCACCCTTGCCGCGAACGTCGTCGGTGGGTCCGACAAGATCTGGGTCTACATGACCGACGAAAACCAGAAGTACCTCAAGGGCCAGACCTGTTACCGCGCCGGCTACTGCGTCGACGGCCTGTACTAGTACGGGGGAGGGCGGGGCTGACACATCCGGCAGGCCGCAGCCATGCGTTGTTCGCGGCGATGAGAGTCATCGCCGCGAAACGGACCGCGACTTCGCCGAACCGGTTCGCCACCGCCCTGTTTCGCTTCAACCGGTCGGTGCCGCACGCAACCGCGCGTCGGGCGCGCCCGTAGTCCCCATCCTGGAGATCGCATGAAGAAGACTCATCTCACCGCCGCCCTCGGTTCCATCGTGGTGACCGCGGGCACCTTGCTGGGCGCTCCCTCCGCCGGCGCGCAGACAGCTCCCCCCTACCCGAGCACCTCTTTCGACATCACGGTCGGTGCCAGCTCCGTCCGCGGCACCCTGACTTGGCGCGACCGGTCGGTCGGAGCCGCTGGAACACACCGGGCCGTCGGCTGCAGCAGGGTGCGGTTCAGCACGTACGGTGCCTCTGGCAACGAGCTCGGCACGTGGAGCAGCGGCACTCGGTGCAACGTGACGTACCAATTCAACGCCGGGCTCCCTGCGGATGTGCCTGGCGGGGCGGCGTCCGTCAGCATCTGCCTTGAGGCGAACACGGCAGCCATGTGCGAGTGGTACAACCGGCCCTGACCCGCCTGACCCACTCGTGCGGCCAGGGAGACCCGGGATGCGCAAGGGCGGCGCAGGGCAGCAAGCCGGACACCGTCCGGGCCGGTGCTGACCATGTACGCAACCTTGGGGCACTCCCAAAGGCAGGCTGCCCGGCCGGGCGCCTCTCCTCTCGGCGCTCATCCCCGCGCACGCGTCCCCAACTGCGCTGATGGGGCCCGTATGGCTGGTCGGGGTGGGGGCGGCGGCACACGCCGGATCCGGTGGCAAGATCGAGTCGCCGCGACGGGATCTCCCGCGCACACTGGAGTTGGAGGCGCCTCACCAGCTCGCGTCGTGACCATGCCGACCGGGAATCGAAGCGGGAGGCAGGACAGACCATGGAGATGGAGGAGCACGGACCGGGACCGTGGGCCTTTCTCAGAGAGTTCACCGACCTGGCTCCCGCGTTCATTGCCGCGACCCGGGCCATGGGCGGTGTGGGGGAACACGCCGAGGAGCGATACCAGGCGGCGCTCGATGAGTTGAGGAGGAGGCCACAAGGCGACCTTGTCGCCCTTGTGCGGCGCGGGTGGGAGTCCCTGCCCCAGGCGGCGTACGTCGAGCGGTGGGGGCTCGTGCAGCTACTCACCGATCTGCGCCTCTCGTCGGCCTGTGAACTCCTCGGGGACATGGTGGCTACCCCGATCCCACAGGAGCGCGCCCCCGAGCACGAACACCGTTTCCCCCCGGCCGTCCGTGAAGTGATCCTCCGTACGACGGCCGTCGAAGGCCTTGTCCGGCTGGCCGGGCAGGGGGACCGCGAGGCCGTCGAACTGTTGGCACGGCACGTGGGCGACGGTCAGCGTGCCGTACGCGTGGCCTGCATCGTCGCGCTGAGGGAGCTCGGTGACCGGGCCGGTGTCGACGTGGGGGCGCTGGTTCGCGAGCCGGACCGTGAGGTGCTCGGCTTCCGGGTGACGGACCTTGAGGAAGTCCGGCGGATCGACCGCGTCGACCATGTCCTGAACCCCGGGAAAGCAGAGGGCTCACAGCCCGAACCGCAGTCGCCCACGTCTCGATGATGTGGAAGGAGGAGCGGCCATGCCCGCACCCTGTTCCGCGACGGTGCCGGACAAGAACGTCTCCGGAGACAACGGATACGGGCTGCTGTGGATCGGCCAGCCGGCGATATCCGACTACTTCTGGCTCACGTACGGGTTCAAGAGCAACAAGAGCTACTGGTCCAATGGCTTCGGCTACGAGGCCCCGATCGACACCGACCTGCCGTTGGCCCGGACGTACAACGCACTCGCCCTGCTCGGCTATTCGGCCCAGAACTGGGCGCTGGACGACTACAGCCAGCCCATCTTGAACTGGGCACGCCGATACGTCCGGGAGAACGTCACGGACCTGCGATCCTTCTGTGGCACGGGCGCGCTCATCGCGAAGTCGTTCTACGGCGTCCCCGTGCTCGGCGGGGCCCACCTCGAACTGTATAAGCCCATGTGGTACGAACAGGGAGTCCCCATTCGCGCCTCGACGCTCGTCCACGAGGCCCGTCACCTGGGCGGATCGAGACACAACGCCATCTTCCCGGCCGGCTCAGCCTACGGGGGCGGCCTGACGGGCGCGGATTCGGACTGGGCCTACAACGGCGCGTGGCGCTACGAGACCGCCTACCTCTGGGATTTCTACCTCAACGCGGTCGGGGCCACCTCGGCGATGCGTCAGCTCGCCCGGCAAGCGGGCAACACGATGCTCGCGGGTGCCTTCGCCACCGCCCCGCCCTACGTGATCGTCTGAGCGCGGTACCGCCGGGCGATACCCGCGGTAGGGGCCCATCACGCAACAGATCGCCATCCCGCCTCGTTACCGGCTCGTCCGCTCCCGGAGGATGTCGGCCAGGGAAAGCTTTTGAGCGCGAGCCGCGTCATCCGCCACGTCCGCCACGTCCGCCACGTCCGCCAGGAATCTCTGGTTGACGTCCATCAGGTGATCAAGCGCTTCCCTTGCGGCGGCCAGGCTGTCAATCGCGGACGAAATGCGGGTTCGCTCCTGGTCCATCGCCGCCAGGGCTTGCCGGGCTCTGTCCGTGTTGGGCTGAGTCATGCAGGGGACCAACTGAGCGATGGTTCTGCTGGACATTCCGGCGGCCAGGAATACCTGGATCAGCGCTACCCGCTGGACGTGCTCATCGTCGTAGCACCGCTGGCCACTGGGAGACCTCGTACTGACCAGCAAACCCTGCTGCTCGTAGTAGCGCAGTGATCGACGGCTCGCTCCCGTCCGGGCGGACAGTTCACCGATCCGCATCCCCACCCCAACCCCCCGTGCGCTGAGTCACAGCGCCTTGCCCATGACACCGATGTGAGCGTTTAGGTTAACCCCATGGCTCGCGCATCCGCGGGAACACGAAAGGGAGAAGTCCGTGATCAAGTTCGCTTTCATGGTCAACCGTGTCGATGGAATGACCTTCGGGGAATTCGTCGAGCATCACCGGGACCGCCACGTTCCCTTGTTCAGCTCCATTCCGGAAGCGCGGCAGTACGTGAAGAAGTACACCGTCTCCCACCCGATAGCCGCCGAAGGGTACCCGAGTCCGGCCTACGACGGACTCACCGAAATCTGGTTTGAAAGCTGGGCAGATCACGACGCCTTCTTCGCGTCCAAGAATTACAAGGAATTGGTGAACCCGGACGAGAGCACGTTCATTGACATGAATTCGGTGGCCGTCATGGTCACTGAGGAACGGGTTGCCATCTAGAGATCTTCAATGGCTGGGGTTACGGCGGCTGGAGGTCGAGGCCGGTTTTGGCGATGAGGCCGTCGATGAGGCCGGGTCGGTACTGCATCC